>CBINBI010000046.1:0-26344 GCA_966248875.1 uncultured Rhodanobacteraceae bacterium | reverse complement strand
CGGAACTTGGTCTGGATCTGGTAGAAGTTGATCGGCAGCTGCTTGTAGCTTCTGAGCTCGTTGCGCGCGAAATCGGTGATGACTTCCTCGTGTGTCGGTCCGTAGCAGTACCAGGCGTCCTTGCGGTCCCTGATCTTCAGCAGCTGGCCGCCGAATTTCTCCCAGCGCCCGGTCTCGTCCCAGAGCTCCTTCGGCTGGATCGACGGCATCAGCAGCTCGATCGCCCCGGCGCGATTCATCTCTTCGCGCACGATGGCTTCCACCTTCTTCAGCACGATCAGGCCGAGCGGGCTCCAGGTGTAGATGCCGGCGGCGAGCTTGCGCAGCATGCCCGCGCGCAGCATCAGCTGATGGCTGACGATCTCGGCGTCGGCCGGAACTTCCTTGACGGTCGCGAGGTGGAAACGCGAAAGGCGCATCGGACGGGCTCGGAAAAATCGGGGGCCGCGGATTCTAGCAGCAGGATCAGAGCACCCCGCGTCGAGCAGGCGCCGCGGCACCATTCAGCGCAGCTGGGACGAGCGGATGCGCCGACCGACGTGCGCGCAACGCAAGGCGGCCGAAAAGGATCAGGGTTTTCCACCTGCGCTCGGCACGACGTTCGTGTTCGGATCGTAGCGGACGGTCTCGTAAGGCCGGTCGGAGGGTGGCGTGTCGGTGACGTGCAGCCGGCCTTTGTCGTCGCGCCACTTGTAGAGCGGCGGTCCGAGCTTCGGCGAGTGAGGGACGGCGCGCGCCAGCCAGCCCGGCATCGAGGCCGGCGCGAAGTACCACCAGGCGGCGCCCGCTGCGGCGAGCGCGAGAAGGATCAGCGCAACGACACCGGCGCGCCCGTGCGCGGCCGCCGGTTCAAACCGCGCGTGCGTCACGGCGCGAAACCGCCGTCATTTGCAGTAGAACGCGACCTGATCGGCGGCCCGCTCGACGGCCTGGCGCCGGCCGGCTTCGTCGAGCACCGCCGCCTTGCCGTCATCCCCGGCCGGGGCGCTGACCTGGAAATTGCTCTGCAGCAGCGCGAGATTCGAGCGCGCCATCTGACACTGCTTGGCGCGGTTCTCGGGACTGTCGACGAGCGGCTTGGCGGCGGTCGAGCCGGGCGTCGCGGGCGTATCAGCCTTGGCCGTCGCGGTGGCGACGGGCTCGGGTGCCGCGCTTTCCTCTGACGCGACGCCGGCGCCGCGCGGCTTGATCTTCTGGGCGTTCACGCTCGGCGGCGGCGGCGAATCGGAAAAATGCTTGGTTCCGTTCGCGTCGGTCCAGGAATAGACCTGGCCGGCGGTCGCCGGAACGGCGGCGAGCAGTACCGCCAGCAGGAGCAGTCGGGCTTTCATGATGGTCCTCCGCGGCTACGCGGCTCGGCGCTCGGGGCTGCGCCTCGGTCGTGGCGCACTGGATAGCACCAGACGCTTCATGACACAAGGAAAATCGCCACAAAACAGCGATCAGGTACACTCTTCTCACGGTATTTCACGGTGGATTCACCGGCATGGACCCGTCCCCGGCCAGCGCGCGCAAGCCGCCTCGCGGCATCTATCTGCTGCCCAACCTGTTCACCACGGGCGCGATGTTCGCGGGGTTCTACGCGATCGTCGCCGCCATCGGCGGCCGCTTCGTCGAAGCGGCGATCGCCGTGTTCGTCGCTGGCATCCTCGATGGCCTCGATGGGCGCGTGGCGCGCCTCACCGGCACGCAGAGCGAGTTCGGTGTGCAGTACGACTCGCTGTCGGACATGGTCAGCTTCGGGCTCGCGCCGGCCCTGGTGCTCTACACCTGGTCGCTGGCTTCGCTGAAGGAATACGGCTCGACGCCGGGCAAGATCGGCTGGGCCGCGGCATTCATCTATGCGGCCTGCGCGGCGCTTCGGCTGGCGCGTTTCAACACGCAGGTCGGTGTCGCCGACAAGCGGTATTTCCAGGGACTGGCCAGCCCCGCCGCGGCGGGGCTCTGCATGTCCTTCGTCTGGGCGACCGAGAGTTTCGGCTTCGACGGCTTCGACGTGCAGTACGTCACGCCATTCATCGCAGTCATCAGCGGACTCCTGATGGTGAGCCGCGTGCGTTATTTCAGCTTCAAGGCCTGGCCGAAGTCGGATCGTGTGCCGTTCATCTGGATTCCGGCCGTCGTGCTGATCCTGGTGGCGCTCGCGATCAACACGCCGCTCGTTCTGTTCGGCATCGCGGCGCTCTACGTCGTCTCGGGCCCGGTGATGACGCTGGCTGGGCGCATCCGCCATCGCGGCCGGCGCGCCTCGCGCAGCGTCGAGCGCAGGGAGCCATGACGCTCGCGCGCCGCTCGGCGACTCCGGCCGCGGCGGCACCCGCGACGGACGCCGCGCGCACGCTCGCGTTCCTCGCCGATCTCTCGCAGGCGTTCGCCGTCTCGCTCGACCTGCGCAAGACGCTGCCCGAGGCGATCAACCGCGTCGCGGATTTCATGCAGGCCGAAGGCGCTTCGCTGTTCCTGCTCGATCCGGCGACGCGCGTGCTCGAGTGCCGCATCTGCGTCGGCCCCGTGGACATGACCGGCATTCGCCTCGCCCTAGGGCAGGGCGTGGTCGGTCTCGCCGTCGCCGAGAACGCGACGCAGATCGTCACGGACGCCGCCACGGACGAACGTGTCTGGCGCGCCGGCGACGAGGGCAGCGGCTTCGTCACCCGCAGCCTTCTCTGCGCGCCGCTTGCGACGGCGGCGGGACCGATCGGTGCCATCGAGCTGGTCAACCGTCGCGACGGCAGGCCATTCGGCGCCGAGGACGCCGAGATGCTGCGCCTGATCGCCGCGCCGACCGCGCTCGCGATCAACAACGCGCGCATGGCCAGCGACGTGATCGAGCAGCAACGCATGAAGCGCGAGTTCGAGCTCGCGCGAAAGCTGCAGAAATCGCTGCTGCCCAAGCGGCGGCGCGATGCGTTCCCGGTGCTCGGCGTGAACCTGCCGGCGCACGAGATCTCGGGCGACTTCTACGATTATTTCGAGCTTGCCGATGGCCGCATCGGCTTCGTCGCCGGCGACGTGTCCGGCAAGGGCCTGGACGCGGCACTGCTGATGATCCGTGCGGCGAGCCTCTTGCGCTGGGCCGGCAAGGACGGCATCGCACCCGGCGCCTGGCTGGCCCGCGCCAACGACGAGCTTTGCGAGACCACGCACGACGGCCGCTTCGTCTGCGCGCTGGTCGGCTACTGCGACCGCGAGGCGACGAACGTGCAGATCGCCGGCGCCGGCTTCCCGCCGGTGCTGGTCTACCGTCGCGGCGCGTTCACCGAATACGCGTCAGGCGGGCCGCCGCTCGGCATCGTCGCCGGCATCGCGTTCGAGCAGCACGAGATCGAGCTCAACGGCGGCACGCTGTACGCGTTTTCCGACGGTGCGACCGACGTGCGCAATCGCGAGGGCCTTCGCCTCGGCAGCGCGGGCGTGCGCGAGCTGATCGCGCGCCACGCGACGACCGCGCCCGAAGCGCGCCTGCGCGCGCTGCTGTCCGATCTCAAGCACCTCAAGCTGGTCGACGACACGACGCTGCTGCTGGTCGAGAAGCCGCGCCGCCACGACGCGCAGGTCCTGCTCGAGCATCACATGCCGGCGCGCGCGGAGTGCCTGCGCGAGATGCGCAACGCGCTGCGCAGGCTGCTCGACCAGCTTGGCGTCGAGCCCGCGCTGCGCGACCGCCTGGTGCTCGCCGTCGACGAAGCCTGCACGAACATCATCCGCCACGCCTACGGCGAGGAAGGCGCGGGCGGCATCGGACTTCGCGTCAGCCGGACGGACGACGTGCTGAGCTTCGAGCTGACCGACGATGCGCCCTGCGTCGATCCCGGCCGCATGCGCCCGAAGCCGCTCGGAGAGTGCCGAGCCGGCGGCCTCGGCATCGCGCTGATCGACACGGTGATGGATACTTGGCACGTCGAGCCCGCCTCGGCGCGCTGCGGCAACAGGCTGGTGCTGCGCAAGCGCATCGAGGACAAGGGATTCGCCTGATGGGGTTCGGCTTACGGTCCGGCTACCGCATGCACGAAGGAACACCATGAGCGGCATCGCAAGCGAAACGATCGACGGCGTCATGCTGATCCGCCTCAGCGGCGAGGTCGATCTTTCATGGTCGCAGCAGGTGCGCCAGGCGGTGCTGGCTGCGCTGGAGACGCACCCCGTGGTCGGTGTCGAGCTCTCCCAGGTCAGCTACATCGATTCATCGGGCATCGCCGCGCTGGTCGAAGGTTTCCAGAGCGCACGGGCACGTGGCAGCCGTTTCGCGCTGGTCGCGGTCAGCGATGCCGTGCGCGCCGTGCTCGAGCTCGCGAGGCTCGACCGCGTGTTCCTGATCGTGGCGGATCCCGCCGCAGCGGCGGCGACGGCGGCCTGATGGCTTCGGTGGCACGACCGCTGGCGAGCCTCGGCCGCGCGAGCCTCGGCGCGCTCGGCGGGCTCGGCTACGCGACGGTGCTGCTGGCTGATGCGTTGCGGCTCAGCCTCGTGGGCTGGCGCGAAGGTCAGCCGGTGCGCGTCTCGGCGATCGTGCGGCAGATGCGCGAAATCGGCGCCGACGCGCTGCCGATCGTCGCTCTGCTGTCGATGACGGTCGGGCTCATGCTCGGCATCCAGTTCATCGCGGCGCTTAGCGAGTTCGGCGCGCAGTCGCAGGTCGTGCTCGCGGTGGCGAAGTCGGTCACGCGCGAGTTCGGCGCGCTGATCACGGCGATCCTCGTCGCGGGCCGCTCGGGCTCGGCGCTGGCGGCACGCATCGGCTCGATGACGGTTTCGCAGGAAGTCGACGCACTGGCCGTCATGGGCATCGAGCCCGTGCGTTATCTCGTCGCGCCGGCACTGATCGCGATGCTGGTCATGCTGCCCGCGCTCACGATCTTCGCCAACGCGATCGCGATCTTCGGCGCCGCGGTCTACAGCGCGCCCGCGCTCAACGTGACGCCGACGGCCTACATCCTGCAGACGCTCTCATTGCTCGCGCCGGGTGACATCTGGCAGGGGCTCGCCAAGAGCGCCGTGTTCGCGGTGCTGATCACGCTGATCGGCGTCAGCACCGGATTTTCCGTCAGCGGCGGCGCCGAAGGCGTCGGCCGTGCGACGACGCGGGCGGTCGTGCTGTCGATCTGCTGGATCATCGTGGCGGACATGGTGTTCAGTTTTTTCCTGAACCGATGATCGGGTCGCGAATACACACATTCTCGTCGTCCCCGCGAACGCGGGGACCCAGCGACTCCGCTCTTGCACAAGAATGGCACCAGGTCCCCTGCGCGCGGACGAAGAAGCGGGGTCTGGGAGCGATGCCATGAACACGGCCGCGCACCCGGTTAGCCCGCTCATCGAAGTCAGGAACCTCGAAGCCTGGTACGGCCGTCGGCGCGTGCTGCACAGCATCGATTTCTCCGTCGAGCCGGGCGAGATCCGCGTGATCATGGGCGGCTCGGGATCGGGCAAGTCCACGCTGTTGCGTCACCTGCTCGGCCTGCAGCGCCCGGCGCGCGGCACTGTGAAGCTGCTCGGCGTGGATCTCGGCCGGGCGAGCGAGCGCGAATTGCTCGACGTGCGCCGCCGCATCGGTGTGTCGTTCCAGGGCGGAGCGCTCCTGACCTCGCTCACCGTCGGCGAAAACGTCGCCTTGCCGCTCCGCGAGCACACGAAGCTCGATCCGTCGACGATCCGCATCATGAGCCGGCTCAAGCTTGAAGTGGTCAACCTCGGCGGATTCCAGGACCTGATGCCGAGCCAGCTCTCGGGCGGCATGGTCAAGCGCGCGGCGCTCGCGCGCGCCATCGCGATGGATCCGAAGCTCCTGTTCTTCGACGAGCCTTCGGCGGGGCTGGATCCCGTCGTCTCGGCCGAGCTCGACGAGCTGATCCTGCGCCTGCGCGACGCGCTGCGCATGACGATCGTGGTCGTCACGCACGAGCTTGAAAGCGCGTTCAAGATCGCCGACACGATCACCGTGCTCGATCAGGGTGAGATCCTGATGACGGGCAGCGTGGCCGCGGTGCGCGCAGCCGACAACGAGCGCATCCAGGACCTCCTGAACCGGAGGCCGCGCGAGATCCACGTCGATGCGGATGCGTACCTCAGGCGCCTCACGGAGGAAGAGGCCTGATAAAGTCGGCGCTCGGGGGAGCAGATTGAGACGCGATACGGTCAACTACACGCTGGTCGGTGCGGTCGTCCTCGCGGCGATCGTGCTGCTGCTCGTCGGCCTCGCGCTGATCACGGGCCGGAGCGGCGCGACGACCGGCTACGTCGTGCGCTACCGCAACGTGACCGGGCTTCGCTACGGCGCGCCCGTGTTCTATCAGGGCTATCGCGTCGGCCAGGTCGATGGCATCACGCCCGAACGCACCGCCGACGGCACGCGCTACAAGGTCGATCTCGCGATCCGGCGCGACTGGCCCATCCCGAAGGACAGCCCGGCGCATCTCCAGTCGACGGGCCTTCTGGCCGACGTGTCGGTCGGCATCAGCGAAGGTTCCAGCCGCGAGATGCTGCCACCCGGCGGCGAGCTGAAAGGCGTCGAGGGCGCCGACATTTTCGCGGCCATGAACGAGCTGGCCGGACAGGTCAGCGAGCTTGCGCGCACGCAGATCACGCCGCTGATCCGCACGCTCTCCCAGCGCGTCGACTCGATCACCGGCGCGATCGACGAAAAGACGCCCGCGATCCTCGATCAGTCGCGCGTGCTGCTCGACAAGCTCAACGCCGCTTCGGCCGCGCTCAACGATGTGCTGAAGCCGGCGAACCGCGCCGAGGTCGCCACGATTCTCGGCGAAGTCAGCAAACTCAGCACCGAGCTGCGCAAGACGCGCGAGACGCTCGACGACGCGCTCGGCGAGATGGGTGCCATCGCCAAGGAGAACCGGCCGGATCTGCGCAATTCGGTGCAGGATCTCGCGAGCGTGCTCGGCGCGCTGTCCTCGCGCATGGACGTCATCACCCATCATCTCGAATCGGCGAGCCGCAACCTGGACGAGTTCAGCCGAGAGATCCGCGCGCACCCGAACCGGCTGATCCTGGCGCCGAAGGCCGACCCGACCGAGACGGGCAAGAGCGAGGAAGAACCGCAATGACCGCGCTTCGGCTCATCACACGTGCGGCGGCTCTGATCGCCGCGTTCGCCGTGTCGGCTTGCAGCCCGCCGACGGTGCCCGATTTCACGTATTACCGTTTGCCGCGGCCACAAACCCTGCAGGAAGCGCCGGCGCCGCTGTTCGGCGACGTCGTCGTCGAGGCCTTCGCGGCCGATGGCCTCTACGGCGACCAGGCGCTGATCTACGCGCTCGATCCCGGCGCGCAGCAGTTGCGGCAGTATCACTACCAGCTCTGGACCGATCCTCCTACGCGCGTGCTTCAGCGGCGGCTGATCGTGCAGCTGCGCGACGCGAAGATCGCGGGGCACGTGACCGACCAGCTGCCTGCGAGCCGTCCCGCCGTGCGCATCAGCGGCATCATCCTGCGCTTCGACCGCGCGCCCGACGGTGCCGGTGGCTACACGGCGACGGTCGCGCTGAAGCTGCGCGCCGATGACGAACAGGGCCTTCCGATGCTCGACGACTATTACCGCGCGGAAATCCCGGCCGGGGGCAACGACATGAAGGCCACCGTGGACGCCTACGGCGTGGCGCTCGACCGCGTTTTCGCCGAGTTCTACGACGACTTGCGCAGGCAGGGGCAGGCCCGTGCTGGATGACGCTCGCCTGCGGCGGCTGGCCGAGATGGAGATCGACGTCTACGTGCCGCGGGCCCGCGGTGCGGAGGGCGGCGCTGCCGTCGCCGCATCGGCACCGGACCCGCATCCGGAACCCAAGCGCGCCGGCGGCGGAGGTCGTCCTCGCATGGTGCTGCTCGCGCGCTGCGAAAGCGAAGGCGCGAAGACGCTGCTCGCGCAGGTTGCGCGCGCGCTCGCGTTGGCGCGGATCGACGCCGTGATTCCGGACGCCGTCGATGCCGGCGCGCTCGAGGGCGCAGCCGGCGTCATCGTGTTCGGCGAGGCCCTCGCCCGAGAAGCCGGCGCTGCCCTCCCGGTCGGGCGCCAGAAGGCTCTGCAGTGGGTCGCCGCGGCCGAGCCCTCATCCATGCGCGGCAGCGTCGCCGCCAAGCGTGCGCTCTGGGGCGAAATCAGGCGGGCGATCCGCGGTCTGAACGCGCCGACGGGCTGAGTTGACATCGGCGGCGACGGACGTCATAGAGAGCCCGACGGGCCGGATTCGCCGGCCGACGACGAGCCCCGCAACGAAGGCGCCGACAGCCGTGGTCGCGATCCTCAAGGAGCCGTTCCCGACGTTCCGCCCGATGCGCGCCGAGGATCTCGACGCCGTCGCCGCGATCGAGATGTCCGCCTACGCGTTTCCGTGGACACACGGCATCTTCGGGGACTGCCTGCGCGCCGGCTACGAGTGCTGGGTGCTCGCGCGCCCGGCTGAGATCGTCGGCTACGGCGTCCTGTCGGCGGCGGCGCGCGAAGCGCACATCCTGAACGTCTGCGTCGCGCCGGAGGAGCAGCGTCGCGGCCACGGGCGCCGCATCGTGATGCGCCTGCTCGATCTCGCGCGCTGGCATCACGCCGAGCGCGTCTTTCTCGAAGTGCGGCCCTCGAACACCGGCGCCATGGCGCTGTACGAGGCGATGGGATTCAACGAGATCGGCCGCAGGCCGAACTACTATCCCGCCAAGCGCGGCCGGGAGGACGCAGTCGTGATGGCGATGGAGCTGATCGAGCCGTAGGGCGGGGGCGCGTTCCGGAAAGTTGGGCCGAGCCCCACCGTGCTTGCATAGCGTGAGCCTCGGTCCGCTGACGCATACGTGACGCGCGGGCTCAAAGCTTCCCGAGCTGACCGCGCAAACCGTCGAGCGTGCGCCGGAAATCGACGAGGCGCTGCTTCTCCTGCTCGACCACGGCCGCTGGCGTGTTCGGCCCGAACCGGCCGAGCTTCGCGTTCGACTTTTCGATCTCGCCTTCGATGCGCCTGATCTCCTTCGCGAGCCGCGCCTTTTCCGCTTCGATATCGATGAGCCCTGCGAGCGGAATCAGGAGTTTCAACTTACCGATGATCGCGGCTGCCGCGGCCGGCTCGGCTTCGCCGGAATCGAGCCAGCGCTGCGATTCGGTGCGCGCAAGGAATTCGATCTGCTGCGCGAACTTTGCGGCGCGCGCGCGATCGCTCGCGTCGCCGCCGGCAAACAGCAGCGGTATCGCGCGGCTCGGCGCGATGTTCATCTCGCTGCGGATGCGGCGCACCTGCGTCAGCACGGCCTTCAGCCATTCGATCTCGGCTTCGGCCGCCGGATCGGCAGCGAGGTCCGTTGCGCGCGGATAGGGCTGCAGCAGGATGCTTTCGTCCTGCACGCCTTGTGCGTTCGGCGCGCCGGAAGACCGCATCAACTCCTGCCAGATCTCCTCGGTGATGAACGGAATGATGGGGTGCAGCGCCCGCAGCAGCGCTTCGAGCACCACGACCAGCGTGCGCCGCGTCGACGCAGCCGCCGCCGCGTCGCTGCCGTTCAGTGCCGGCTTGGAGAGCTCGACGAACCAGTCGCAGAACTCGTTCCAGGTGAACTCGTAAAGCGCCTGCGCGAGCAGGTCGAAGCGATACGTCGCGAAATGCGCCTCGACCTCGGCCAGCGTGTGCCGGAGCCGCGTCACGATCCACTTCTCGGCGTCCGTCGTCGAAGTGTGCGCGGCCGACGAATCCCGAACCGCGAATCCCGAATCCCCGCAATTGAGCAGCACGAAGCGCGCTGCGTTCCACAGTTTGTTGCAGAAGTTCCGGTAGCCGTCGGCGCGCTTGAGATCGAAATTGATCGTGCGGCCGTACGTCGCGAGCGCCGCGAACGTGAAGCGCAGCGCGTCGGCCCCGACCGGCGAGATGCCGTTCGGATAATCCTTGCGGATGCGCTTCTCGACTTTTTCGCGCACCTGCGGAATCAGCAGCGAGGCCGTCGATTTCCTGACCAGCGACTCGAGGTCGATACCGTCGATGAGGTCGAGCGGGTCGATCGTATTGCCCTTCGACTTCGACATCTTCTGGCCTTCGGCATCGCGCACGATGGCGTTGATGTAGACCTCGCGGAACGGCACGCGCTTGGTGAAGTACAAGGTCGCCATGATCATGCGTGCGACCCAGAAGAAGATGATGTCGAAGCCGGTGACGAGCACGTTCGACGGCAGGAAGACGTTGTAGTCGTTCCACTCCGCCGCGCGCTCCGGGGTTTCACCCGGCCAGCCGAGCGTCGAGAACGGCCAGAGCTGCGCGCTGAACCAGGTGTCGAGCACGTCGTCGTCCTGGCGCAACGTACCGATAGGTCTGGTGTCGGCGTGCGCAACGGCGTCGGCTTCGTCCTCGCCGACGAAGATGTTGCCCGCCTCGTCGTACCAGGCCGGAATCCTGTGCCCCCACCAGAGCTGTCGGCTGACGCACCAGTCCTGGATGTTCTCGAGCCACTGGTTGTACGTCGTCGCCCAGTTCTCGGGCACGAATTTGACGGCGCCGCTCCGTACGGCTTCGAGCGCGGGTTCCGTGATCGCCTTCCTGCCTCCCGGGCCCGGCTTGCCGTCGACGCGCGTCTCGCTGGTGAGATCGAGGAACCACTGATCCGTCAGCATCGGCTCGATCACCGCATCGGAACGCTGGCTGATCGGCACCTGCAGCTTGTGCTTCTTCGTCTCGACGAGCAGGCCCTCGGCTTCGAGGTCCGCAAGCACGGCCTTGCGCGCGGCGAAGCGATCGAGGCCGCGGTATTTCTCCGGTGCGTCCTCGCCGATCTTCGCGTCGAGCGTCAGGATCACGCGCGGCGCGAGCTTGTGCCGCGCGCCGATCTGCCAGTCGTTGAAGTCGTGCGCCGGCGTGATCTTGACCGCGCCCGTGCCGAACTCGCGATCGACGTAGTCGTCGGCGATCACGGGAATCTCGCGTCCGGTCAGCGGAAGCTTGAGCATCTTTCCGACCATCGCGGTGTAGCGTTCGTCCTCGGGGTGGACCGCGACAGCGACGTCGCCGAGCATGGTCTCCGGCCGCGTCGTCGCGACGACCACGCCGTCGCCGCCGTCGGCTGCGGGGTACCGGATCGACCACAGGAAACCGTCGCGCTCCTCGTTGTTGACCTCGAGGTCGGACACCGCGGTCATCAGCACCGGATCCCAGTGCACGAGCCGCTTGCCGCGGTAGAGGAGCCCGGCGCGATACCACTCGACGAAGACGCGGCGCACGGCGGCCGAGAGGCCTTCGTCCATCGTGAAGTGCTCGCGCGACCAGTCGACCGACGCGCCGAGCCGGCGCATCTGATTGGTGATCGTCGAGCCGGATTGCTCCTTCCATTGCCACACGCGCTCAACGAACTTCGCGCGGCCAAGGTCGTGCCGCGACTTGCCTTCGGCAGCGAGCTGGTTCTCGACGATCTTCTGTGTCGCGATGCCGGCGTGATCGGTGCCGCCCTGCCACAGCGTGCGAAAGCCGCGCATTCGGTGATAGCGGATCAGCGCGTCCATGATCGTCTGCTGGAACGCGTGCCCCATGTGCAGCGTGCCGGTGACGTTCGGCGGCGGCAGCAGGATGCAGTACGGCTCGCCGCTGCCCGAAGGCGCGAAAAAACCGTGCGATTCCCAGTAGGCGTACCACCTGGATTCGATGTCGCGGGGCTCGAAGCTCTTGTCCATGGACGTGCAGAAATTCCGGATTGGGGATCCGGGATTCGAAGTGCTCAGGTTCGCGATCGCTTTCCGAATCCCGAATCCCGAATCTCCAATCCCTACTTCTCACATATCGTGCTTGTTGACTTCAAACCCGCGCCGCTTGTACTCGCTCCAGCGCGCACGCGATCCTTCGCGCTCCGCGGGGTCTGCCGCGACGACTTCCAGCACGCGCTCGAACCGGCCGGACGCGCAGACGTCGCGAAGGTTCACGACGAGTGGGCGATCGGGCGTCTCGACGCCTGGCGCGGCGATGAGCACGGCCGTGATCGCGTCGTCCTCGTCGCCGGCAAGCTGGTGCGGGATGAACGCGTCATCGTCGAACGACCAGAGCTTCTCGTCGAGCGCGTCGGCCTGCTCCGCCGAGCGCGCCAGGATCAGCGTGGGCTGGCTGGCCGCGTACGCCCGCTTGACCAGCTCGCAGACGAGCAGCAGCGGATCGTCGCGGAAACGCGGCTTGCCGATCAAGTAGAAATCCGCGCGCGCCATAGCCTCAGCCCGCGGGCGCCGGCTCGCCGGAGAAGTACATCATCAGCGACGCGCCGATGCCCGACGCGAACGCGCAGGCGAGCACGAGCCCGAAAAAGCCGGCGATGGCCGGCACGCGCCGGCCGGCCGGCCGCGTCTTGTAGAGGTAATACGGCACGAAGATCGCCGCGGCCATGACGATGCCGACGTTGAGCCACATCGGCCGGCGGATGTCGAGCTCGGCGGCATCGAGCTGCAGCCAGCGGAAGCCGATCACGAGCAGGACGAGGCTGCCGATTAGGGTCAGGCCGTTGGAGCGGTCGAGGTGCAGCGCCGCGCTCACGATGCCGAGCACGAGCGAGGCTCCGATCAGCGTCACCAGCGCGATCTGCTTCCTCGTGCGGTAGTCCGGCGCTTGCGGCGTCACGCAGATCGGTCGATCAGGTATTGCGTCAGCAGCGGCACCGGGCGCCCGGTCGCGAGGCCCTTGCGGCCTTCCTCCCAGGCCGTGCCGGCGATGTCCAGATGCGCCCAGCGGCAGCCATTGACGAAGCGCGACAGGAAGCACCCGGCCGTGATCGCGCCCGCGTACTTGCCGCCGATGTTCGCCACGTCGGCGAAGCCCGACTCGAGCTGCTGCTGGTAATCGTCCCAGAGCGGCAGCCGCCAGGCACGGTCCATCGTCGCGTTGCCGGACGCGAGCAGCTGTTCGGCGAGCTCGTCGTCTTTCGTCATCAGCCCGGTCGCATGCTTGCCGAGCGCGACCACGCAGGCTCCGGTCAGTGTGGCGGCGTCGATGATGACTTCCGGGTCGAAGCGCTGGGCGTAGGTGAGTGCGTCGCAGAGGATCAGGCGCCCCTCGGCGTCGGTGTTGAGCACTTCGATCGTGAGGCCGGACATGCTGGTCAGGATGTCGCTCGGCCGGTAGGAGTTGCCGTCCGGCATGTTCTCGACTGCGGGCACGATGCAGACGAGATTCAGCGCCAGCTTGAGCTCGACCGCGGCGAGGAACGCGCCGAGCACGCCGGCGGCGCCGCACATGTCGAACTTCATCTCTTCCATGCCGGCGCCGGGCTTGAGCGAGATGCCGCCGGTGTCGAAGGTGATGCCCTTGCCGACCAGCGCGTATGGCTTCGCCTTGTCCTTGCCGCCGTTCCAGCGCAGCACGACGAGCTTGGGTGGATTGGCCGAGCCCTGCGAGACGCCGAGCAGCGAGCCCATGCCCAGCTTCTGCATCGCGTCGCGCTCGAGCACTTCGAGGGTGACTCCGGCGTGCTCGTCGGCGATCTTCTTCGCCTGTGCCGCGATGTAGGCGGGATTGCAGATGTTCGGCGGCAGGTTGCCGAGCTCGCGCGCGAAGCGAACCCCCTTCGCGATCGCCGTCGCCTCGGCCAGCGCGCGTTCGGTGCCGCCGGAGGCCGGCGCGGCGAACGCCAGCTTTTCGAGCTGCGGCGTCTTCGGCTTTTCCTTCGGCTTGAACGTCGCCGTGTAGCGGTAAGCCTGCGCGTCGGCGGCGAGCGCGGCGGTGCGCACTTTCCACGCAGCGTCGCGGCCCGGCACGTCGATCTCCGTGAGATACGAGATCGCCGCGTCGATCGGCAGGTTCTTGAGCGCCCGCGCCGATTCGCTCGCGGCGCGATGGAAGACCGCAGCGTCCATCTTCTTCTGCTCGCCGAGACCGACCAGCAGCACGCGCGGCGAAGCAATGCCCGCAACCCCGAACAGCACGGTCGAAGTGCCGAGCTTGCCGGTCGCATCGCCGCTCTCAACCAGGCGTTTCAGCGCGCCCCCGCAGCGCTCGTCGAGCTGCGCCGCAGCCGGCGCGAGCACGCGGTCTTCGAACAGGCCGACGACGAGACAGGGGGCCGCGGCGGCTTCCGGCGCTTCGGCGGCGAGGGCGAACTTCAGGGTCATTTTGCGTTCCAGCAGACTTGGGGTGATCGGCGCCGCGGCGCGGTTAAACTGGCGCTCGAGCTGCGCTCAGCGGAAACATGAAGCTATCCATTTTACGGCAAAGCCCCTCGGCCGCGCGAAAACCCCTCCGGCGCCGGTTTTCGGAGTTCCGGCTGCGCATCATCGACCGTTATCTGCTGCGCGAGCTGGCCGCGAGCTTTCTCGGCGCGACGGTGATCCTGCTTCTGATCGTGGTCGGCACGGCCGTCGCCGATCTCCTCGCCAAGATCGCGCGCGGGCGCATTCCGGCCGACCTCCTGTTCACGCTCATCGCGCTGCGCAGCGTCGACGCGCTGACCGTGCTGATGCCGCTCGCTGTGTTCCTTGGTGTGCTGCTGGCGTACGGGCGGCTCTGGCGCGACAGCGAGATGGCCGTGCTGCAGTCGTCCGGGCTCGATCTCGGCGGCATCGTGCGCCCGCTCGGGCTTCTGATCGTGCCGATGATGGTCGTGCTCGGCGCGATCTCGTTCTGGCTCGCGCCGGCATCCGTGCGCCTTGCGCAGGCGCTGCTCGAGGAAGCGAACCGCTCGCTGATCATCGCCGGCCTCGAGCCCGGCCGCTTCGTCGAGCTGCCGGGCAAGGACGGCGAGATCTACGTCGGCGAGATGTCGGACGACGGCACCCGGTTCAAGCGCATGTTCGTCGAAAGCGAGCGCATCGACCGCGAGACGGGCCAAACGCGCATCGACGTCATCACCGCGACGCACGGATTCCTCTACCACGACGCCGACGGCATCGGCCGCTATCTCGCGCTCGAGGACGGCTTCCGCGTCGAAGGCACGCTCGGCGAGGACGACTACCGGCTGATGCGCTTCGCGCGCAACGACATCAAGCTGCCCGACAACGAGGGCGAGGACAACGACACCGCGGCGAAACGTGCGGCGCCGACGGGAGTGCTGCTGCGCGCGGGCGACGATCCGGTCATGCGTGCCGAGCTGCACTGGCGCCTCGCGGCGCCGCTGTCCGCGCTGATCCTGACGCTGCTCGCGTTGCCGCTGTCGAAATCGAATCCGCGCGAGCCGCGTTACGCGAGGCTGCTCGTCGCAGTGCTTGCGTGGTGGGTGTTCAATACCGCGCTCGGGCTCGGGCGCTCGTGGATCAGCCAGGAGAAGCTCGCCCCGGCGTTCGGATTCTGGTGGGTGTACCTGCCGACGATCGCGATCGCCTTGTGGATGATCCGGAGCAGCCAGCGCATGCCGCGGTCGCGTCCGGCGCGGAGCGTGCCGTGATGCCCGGCCTCGCCTGGCTGCGCCGTGCGCCGCGCCGGAGCCTCGCGGCGCTGTTCAGCGTCAAGCGCGTCGATCGGCTGGTCGCGATCGCGGTGCTGTCGGCGGTCGGCCTGACCTGGCTCACGATAGTCGGCTTCGACGCGTTCCGCATCTTCATCGGCGAGCTCGACGATGTCGGCCAGGGCCAGTACACGCTGACCAAGGCGATCACTTACGTGCTCCTCACGGTGCCGCGCCGCTGCTACGAGATGTTCAGCTATTCGGCCCTGATCGGAGGGCTGCTCGGCCTCGGAGGGCTCGCCGGCAGCGGCGAGCTGACGGCGCTGCGCGCAGCGGGCCTTTCGAAGCTGCGCATCTGCGCGTCGGTCGTGCTGGCGCTGACCACGCTGACCGCAATCGTGACGCTCGTAGGCGAGACCATCGGGCCTTACGGAGAGCAGAAGGCACAGGCGCTCCAGCTCGCGGCGAAATCAAAGGACCTCGCGCTCGCCAAGGGCGGTTCGCTCTGGGCGCGCGACGGTGACACCGTCATCAACGCGCGCCGAGGCCATGCACGGAGCGGGAAGGTGGAGCTCTCCGGCGTGCGCGTGTTCGAGTTCGATCCCGAAGGCCGGCTCGCGGCGCTCTCGCTCGCCGAGCGCGCGGTACACGCCGCGAACGAGTGGACGCTCTTCGACGTGCGCCGCACGAGCTTCGGCGTCGACAGCGCGACCAGCACGACGAGCGTCGAGCAGCGCTGGGAATCCGGCCTCGATCCCGCGCTGCTCTCGCTCAGCATCGTGCAGGCGCAGTACATGACGCTGCGCGACCTGTCGCGCAACATCTTCTATCTCGAGCGCAACAAGCAGGATGCCTCGACGTTCCGCCAGGCGTACTGGCAGCGGCTGTTCTACCCGGTCAGCGTGCTCGCGCTCGCGTTCTGCGCGGTGCCGTTCGCGTTCGGCACGCTGCGCAGCGGCGGGCTGGCCAAGCGGCTCTTCATCGGCATGGTGCTCGCGCTCTGCTTCTACTTCGCGCAGCGCGCGATCGTGAACATGGGGGCGGTCTATGGCGTACACCCCGCGATCGCCAACCTGATCCCGCCGTTGCTGCTCGCGGTGCTGGCGTTCGCCTATTTCCGCAGGCACGCGTAGCTCGCGTCCACTCCCGAATATGACCAGACTTAGCTAAGTCTGTGTCGCCACCAGGCGTCGCCGCCATGGGCACCTACAACATCCACGACGCCAAGACCCACCTGTCGCGCATCATCGACAAGGTTGCCGAAGGCGAGTCGGTCTACATCGCGAAGGCCGGCAAGCCCGTCGCGCGCCTTGTGCCCGTCGAGAAGCCGAAAGGAAGACGCAAGCTCGGCCTGCTGAAGGGCAAGCTCAGGATTCCGTCGGACTTCGATGCGCCGCTGCCGCCCGAGGTGCTGCGCAGCTTCGAAAGGGGCTGATGCGTCTCCTGCTCGATACGCACGTTCTCCTGTGGGCGCTTGCCCATCCGCGGCGCCTCCCGCCCGAAGTCCGTACCGAACTCGAATCGACCGAGAACGACGTCTTCTTTTCAGCGGCGAGCGTCTGGGAGATCGCGATCAAGGCCGAAACGTTGCGCAGCGAGTTCGGCGTGGCGCCCGAAGGCATCGCCGATGCCGCCCGTGCCACGGGCTTCGCCGAGCTCGCGATCCGCGTGCAGCATGCCGCTGCCGTGGCACGGCTGTCTCTGCATCACAAGGACCCGTTCGACCGGCTTCTGATTGCCCAGGCGATTACCGAGCCGGCGCGGTTCATCACCGCAGACAAGGGGCTGACCCGGTATTCGAAAGACCTGGTCTGGCTGATCCGCTAGCGGCTCGCCGTCACCGTCGAGGCAGCGGGACCACCGTGCTGCGTGCGGCGAGGTCGTGCCAGCCGCGCCCTTGGCGGTCGAGGAGGCACCAGAGGAATCCCGCGCCGATCGCGAGCAGCGACACGCAGGCGATCGCGAAGCGCAGCAGCGCACGCGGCCACGGCAACGCGCCGCCCTCCGCAGAAACCACGCGCAACCGCCAGGCGCGCATGCCGATCGTCTGGCCGCCGCGCATCCACGAGATCACGAAGTACGACGCCGTCACGAGCAGCAGCGCCGAGCGCAGCGCGAGGCGGTACGCGAGCGGCGGATGCGCGACATCGACGTCGCCGTGCGCGGCGAGCAGCATGATGCCGGCCGTCAGCATCCAGAGCGCGATCAGCGGAAAGAGATCGTAGACGGCGGCAGCAATGCGCAGCCAGAGCGATGCGGGCGAACCGGTCATCGAGGCGGGGTTTCGGGTGCCGGCGGTTCGCGACACGGTTTAGGCTTGCGCGCGCAAGCCGGATCGTTCCGATCGCCCTCAGGACATCTGCCCAATCCGATGAACACACGCGCCGATCCATCGCCGCGCCGGGGCGGGGGGGAGATCAGCGGCGAGGATCGCGCCCTGATCGAGTCATTTCTGGAGCGCGCATGGTCCGAGCTCGGGCTCGCCGACAACACGCTCTCGAGCTACCGGCTCGATCTCGAAGGCTTTGCGGGCTGGCTCGCGGCGCACGCGAGCTCGCTGGCACGCTGCGGGCGCGAGGAGCTGTTCCGCTATCTCGGCGAGCGCGGGACCAAAGGCGGCACGAGCGGCAAGGGCTACAAGGCTCGTTCCAACGCGCGGCTGCTGTCGAGCCTGCGTCACTTCTACCGGACCATGGTCCGCGACGGGCGCCTCGCCGCCGATCCCACGCTGCTGCTCGATGCGCCGAAACTGCCGCGCAGCCTGCCCAAGGCGCTCGCTGAATCCGAGGTGGAAGGGCTGCTGCGCGCGCCGGCGGAGACGCCGATCGGCTTGCGCGACCGGGCGATGCTCGAGCTCATGTATGCGACGGGGCTGCGCGTCAGCGAGCTCGTCGGCATCACGGCCGCGCAGGTCAATCTGCGCCAGGGTGTGCTGCGGGTGATCGGCAAGGGTGGCAAGGAGCGCCTCGTGCCGCTGGGCGACGAGGCCGCGCACTGGCTGACGCGATACGTCAACGAGGCGCGCCCGGCCCTGCTCAAGGGCGGGCGCAGCGATGCGCTGTTCGTCAGCAACCGCCGCGCCGCGATGACACGCCAGATGTTCTGGACGCTGGTCAAGAAGCACGCGCAGGCGGCCGGCATTCCGGCGAGGCGCATCTCGCCGCACGTCCTGCGGCACTCTTTCGCCACGCATCTCCTGAACCACGGCGCGGACCTGCGCGCGCTGCAGCTCATGCTCGGCCACAGCTCGCTCTCGACGACGCAGATCTATACGTTGATCGCTAAGGAAGGGCTGAAGCGCCTGCATGAACGCCATCATCCGCGCGGGTGACTGCCGCGGATAGCGCCGGCCGACGCGAGTCTGTTCCCGGCCGGAATCGGCGTGCGATTGCCTTCCGGCCCCATGACCGAGACGGCCGAGCGACATTGTTGACGAAGTGTGCAATCGACGGCCTGTGAGCTTTCGCGACAGGGGCTTGCGTGCGAGAATGCCTTGATCCGGGAACCAAACTCGGCGGGCGCCGGTCAACCCCGCCGTCCGTGGCGGATCGCACGCGTTGCAAGCGCAGGCGCGTCCATCCGGTCCTGGTTTCCGCCCCAGTCTTCGTGAGGTTCGCATGCGTCTCGTGTTCATCGTCACCGGCCTTCTGCTGGCCGTCGTCGCGTCCGCCGCCACGCCGGAGGACACCGTGCGCCAGGCGATGAGCACGCTGGCGCCCAAGCTGCGCATCGACGCCGTGCAGGAATCGGAGATCCCCGGTTTCTACGAGGCGATCGCCGGCGGCGAGTTCGTCTACGTGACCAAGGATGGCCGCTATGTCCTCGACGGCAATGCCTATGACGTGGCCAATCGCCGCGACCTCACCGCGACCGCGCGAGCCAAGGTGCGCAAGGACGCGCTCGAGAAGATCGGCCCGGACAAGCGCATCGTGTTCGCCCCCCCGGCGCCGATGGCGCCCAAGCACACGGTGACCGTGTTTACCGACGTCGATTGCCCGTTCTGCCGCCGCTTCCACCAGCAGATCGCCGAGTACAACGCGAAGGGCATCGCGGTCGACTACCTCTTCTATCCGCTGTCGATCCATCCCGGCGCGGACAAGAAGGCCGAGGCCGTGTGGTGCTCGAAGGACCGTCCGAACGCGTTCACCGCCGCGATGGCCGGCAAGGATCCCGGCAACGCCACCTGCCCGAACCCGATCTCGGAGCTGACCGAGTTCGCCAAGTCGCTCGGCATCGGCGGCACGCCGACCGTGATCGCCGACGACGGCACGCAGATTTCCTCGTCGATCGCGATGTCGCCGGATCGGCTCGCCGCAGAACTCGATCGCCTGGCCGCCGCGAGCGCAGCGAATTGAACGTGCGATTCTTCGATCGCCGAGCACGCGCGGCCACTCGTGGCCGCATTCTTCAACGAAAAGCCGGATTACCGCGAATGAAACTCCGTCACTGCCTGCCGCTTGCCTTCGCCGCCGCCTTCACACTTTCGCACGCGGCCGAAAACGCCGAGGACGCTGCCGCGCGCAAGGCGCTGCTCGAGCTCGTGCCGCAAGCCAAGATCGATACCGTCGAGGCGGCGCCGCTGCCCGGCTTCCGCCAGGTCATCGTCGGCAGCCAGATGGTCTATGTGAGCGACGACGGCAAGTACATGCTGCAGGGCACGCTCTACGACGCGAAGAGCAAGCGCGATCTCACGGCCTCGCGCCTCGCGGTCGATCACAAGCGCAAGGTGGACGCGGTGCCCGTATCCAAGCGCATCGTGTTCGCGCCCCCGAAGCCGAAATACAAGATCACCGTGTTCACCGACATCGACTGCGGCTACTGCCGCAAGCTGCACTCGCAGATCGCCGAATACAACAAGCGCGGCATCGAGGTCGATTACCTGTTCTATCCGCGCTCGGGGCTCAACACGCCGTCCTTCGACAAGGCCGTTTCGGTCTGGTGCGCCAAGGACCGCAACGCTGCGTTCACCGCCGCCAAGGCCGGCAAGGCGCCGACGCCCGCCAAGTGCGACAACCCGGTCGCCGAGGAATACCGGCTCGGTCAGCAGGTCGGCGTCGACGGCACGCCGACGATCTTCGCCCCGGACGGCACCAAGATCGGCGGCTATCTCTCGCCCAACGAGATGCTGGCCAAGCTCGAGCATCTCGGAACGGCGACGCTCGCGGGCAACTGATCGCCACGAACCGGCGCATGCCGCACCGCGTGGGCTTCCATGCGCCGTCGTTCATCCATTTGAATCTTCGCGGGTGGGTTGAAGACCACCCTTTTTGTGTCGGGCCGCCGGTTGCGCGGCTGAGCTTCGTCCCCATGTACCTCGCGTGACGCGACCGCAGCGTCGCGACTGATGCCCGCTCGCCGCCTCCTGTACAATTGAAGGCCATCACGACCGCTCCCCGGCCATGATCGTCCTCGACGGACAGCCCGCGCTGTCCGCATTCCGCATCGAACGCCTGAATGCCGAGCTGGCGCGCCACGCGCCCGGCTGCCGCGTGCTCGCCGCGCGCTTCGTCTATTTCGCCGACGCGGACACCGCGTCGCTCGATCTCTCCAAGCTCTGCGAAGTCATCGAGGCCGTGCCCGGTGAGCCTGCAATGGCGGCTCTCTGGGTCGTGCCGCGGCTCGGTACGCGCTCGCCCTGGTCGAGCAAGGCCACCGACATCCTTCGCGGCTGCGGATTTCCGGTGCAGCGCATCGAGCGCGGTGTCGCGTTCGATCTCGAGGGCGCACCGCTGCCGGGCAGCGAGGAATGGCGCGCCGTCACGCGCGCCCTGCATGATCCGATGACGCAATCCGTCATCACGTCGCTCGCCGACGCCTCGGCACTCTTCGAGACGGGCGCGCCCGCGCCGCTCGAGCGGATCGAGCTCGGCGGCGATGCCGCAGCGGCGCTCGCGGCCGCGAACGCGCGGCTCGGGCTCGCGCTGGCGCCGGACGAGATCCAGTATCTCGCCGAAAGCTACGCCGCGCTCGGCCGCGATCCGACCGACGCCGAGCTCATGATGTTCGCGCAGGCGAACTCCGAGCACTGCCGGCACAAGGTGTTCAACGCCGGCTTCACGCTCGACGGTGCGAAGCAGGACATGTCGCTGTTCGCGATGATCCGCAACACGCACGCGAAGTCGCCGGCGCACACGTTGTCCGCCTACAAGGACAACGCCGCCGTCATCGAGGGCAACGGCGCGCAGCGCTTCTTCGCCGACCCGGTGAGCGGCCGGTACACGGCACACCGCGAGGACACGCCGTATGCGATCAAGGTCGAGACGCACAATCATCCGACCGCGATCGCGCCGTTCCCCGGCGCTTCGACCGGTTCCGGCGGCGAGATCCGCGACGAAGGCGCGACCGGGCGCGGCGGCAAGCCGAAGGCAGGTCTGACCGGCTTCTCGGTATCGCACCTGCGCATTCCGGGACTGCCGCGGCCGTGGGAAAAGGAGCGTCCGCTGCCGCCGCGCTTCGCGACCGCATTCGAGATCATGCGCGACGGTCCGATCGGCGCGGCCTCGTTCAACAACGAATTCGGACGGCCCGCGCTCGGCGGCTATTTCCGCACATTCGAGCAGGAAAGCGGCGAGCCCGGCGTGCGCCGCGGCTACGACAAGCCGATCATGATCGCCGGCGGACTTGCGAACCTGCGCAGGTCCGATGTCGAGAAGCGCACGCTGCGCGACGGCGATGCGGTGATCGTGCTCGGCGGCCCGGCGATGCTGATCGGTCTCGGCGGCGGTGCCGCATCGTCAATGGCCGCGGGAGCCAGCTCCGAGGAGCTCGATTTCGCGTCCGTGCAGCGCGACAACCCGGAGATGCAGCGTCGCTGCCAGCAGGTCATCGACGCGTGCTGGGCACGCGGCGAGGCGAATCCGATCGTCTCGATCCATGACGTCGGCGCGGGAGGTCTCTCCAACGCGATCCCGGAGCTCCTGAACGATTCGGGTGTGGGCGGGCGCATCGATCTGCGCGCGATCCCGAGCGACGACCCGCATCTCTCGCCGATGCAGATCTGGTGCAACGAATCGCAGGAGCGTTACGTGCTCGGCGTCCGGCCTGCTGATCTCGCGCTGTTTGAATCGCTGTGCAAACGCGAACGCTGTCCGTTCGCTGTCGTTGGCACGGCTACCGCGGAACGCCGCCTCGTCGTGACGGATTCCAGGCTCGGCTCCCTCGAATCCCGAATCCCGAATCCCGAATCCCGGTCCAGCGTCATCGATCTTCCGCTGGACGTGCTGTTCGGCAAGCCGCCGCGCATGCAGCGCGATGCGCGGCGCGTGCCGCCGCGCGTCGATCTCGTGGCGGACGTCGCGGGCATTCCGCTCGACGAGGCGATTTCGCGCGTGCTGCGCATGCCGGCGGTCGGCAGCAAGTCGTTCCTGATCACGATCGGCGACCGCACCGTCGGCGGACTCTGCTCGCGCGATCCGATGGTGGGACCCTGGCAGGTGCCCGTCGCAGACTGCGCCGTCACGCTGGCCGATTTCGAAGGCTACGCAGGCGAGGCGATGGCGATGGGCGAGCGCACGCCGCTCGCGCTGATCGACGCCGCCGCGTCGGCGCGCATGGCGGTGGGCGAAGCGTTGACGAATCTCGCGGCCGCCGAGGTGAAGCTCGACGAAGTGCGCCTGTCCGCGAACTGGATGGCCGCAGTCGGCCATCCCGGCGAGGACGCAGCGCTTTACGACGCCGTGCGCGCAGTCGGCATGGAGCTTTGCCCCGCGCTCGGCATCTCGATTCCCGTCGGCAAGGATTCGCTGTCGATGCAGACGTGCTGGACCGACGCGTCTTCGCCTCCGGCCGTCGAGCAGAAGACCGTCGCGCCCGTTTCGCTGATCGTGTCCGCGTTCGCGCGCACGCTGGATGCGCGTCAGGCGCTGACGCCGCAGCTCGTGCTGGATCAGGGCGATAGCGAGCTATGGCTGATCGATCTCGGCGCCGGCCAGGCGCGGCTCGGCGGATCGGCGCTGCTGCAGGCGTTCAATCGCGGCGGCGGCCTCGCGCCGGACCTCGATGACCCGGTGCGGTTCAAGGCGTTTTTCGCCGCGATCCAGGAGGCGAACGCCAAGGGATTGCTGCTCGCCTATCATGATCGCTCCGACGGCGGCGCGATCGCCGCGTTGATCGAGATGGCGCTGGCAGGACACTGCGGCCTCGACGTGCGGCTCGACGGCTGGGCCGACAACGTCCTGCACGACCTCTTCAACGAAGAGCTCGGCGCGATCGTGCAGGTGCGCAGCGCGGATCGCGATGCGGTGCGCGCGATCTTCGAACGGCACGGCATCGGATCGCTCGTGCACGACGTCGCGCGCCCGACCCGGCGCATGCGCGTCGCCCTGCAACTCGGCGGTGAGACGCGTGCCGACTGGGACTGGTCCGAGCTGATGGCCGCCTGGTCCGAGACGAGCCATGCGATGCAGCGCCTGCGCGACAACCCGGCGTGCGCCGATGCGGAACACGAATGGCGCTGCGATGCGGGCGATCCCGGCATCACGCCGGCGCTCACGTTCGATCCCGCGGAAGACGTGGCCGCGCCGTACATCGCGAAAGGCGCGCGGCCGCGCGTCGCGATCCTGCGCGATCAGGGCGTCAACGGACAGGTGGAGATGGCGGCGGCGTTCACGCGCGCGGGCTTCGATGCGATCGACGTGCACATGACCGACCTGCAGGCGCGGCGCCTGAAGCTCGCTGATTTCGTGGGCTTCGCGGCCTGTGGCGGATTCAGCTACGGCGACGTGCTCGGCGCGGGACGTGGCTGGGCGGCTTCCATCCTTTACAACGAGGCGCTGCGCGAGGAGTTCGCGGCGTTTCTCGCTGATCCGTCCAGGTTCTCGCTCGGCGTGTGCAACGGCTGCCAGATGCTCGCTGCGCTGAAGGACATAGTGCCGGGCGCGAAGCACTGGCCGCGCTTCGTGCGCAATGCGAGCGAGCAGTACGAGGCGCGCCTCGTCACGCTCGAAGTGCTCGATTCGCCGTCGATCTTCTTCAAGGGCATGGCGGGCTCGCGGATTCCGGTTGCCGTCGCGCACGGCGAAGGGCGCGCGTTGTTCGCCGAGCCCGGCGACGCCGAGCGCGCGGCGGCGTGCGTGCGCTTCGTCGACAATCGCGGCGAGCCGACCGAGCGGTTTCCGCTGAACTCGAACGGCTCCGCCGGCGGCCTGACCGGATTCACCAGCGACGACGGGCGCGCGACGATTCTGATGCCGCATCCCGAGCGCGTGATGCGCAGCGTGCAGATGAGCTGGCGCCCGCGGGAATGGGGCGAGGACTCCCCCTGGATGCGCATGTTCCGGAACGCACGCGTCTGGGTCGGGTAGCATCCGCGGGATGCGCCTGTCACCGGTCCACGAATTCGCGCTGAAGGCAGCGCTCTGGCTGCCGCTCAGCTTCGTGATCTGGTTTGCCGCCGCGCCGTTCTGGGTACTGCCGGCGTCGCGGCTGGCGAAGGCCGTGCTGCTGGGGTTCTGGCCCGGGCTCTTCACCGATCTCGTGCAAGGCGGCGACGTGCTCGACGCGTCCGGCCGGGTGCTCGGCCATGCGAGCTACCTGCTGACGCTGACGACCTCCGTCACCGTCACGGTGCCTGCGGGCGCGGGCGGTGCCGGTGGCGTCGGCGTGCTCGAGCCGACGCTGAACCCGATGGTCTACGCGTACTCGCTGCCGCTGTTCGCCGGGCTCGCGATGGCGACGCCGCTTTCAGCGAAGCGGCGACTGGTGGAGGTGTTGATCGCGTTTGCCGCCATCTGGCTCGCGCAGGCCTTCGGCGTCGTCACCGAGAGCCTCAAGTTCGTCGCCTTCGACGCCGGCCCGGAGGGCGCATCAGCGGTTGCACGCGCGGGCCTCGCTCCGAACGCGATCGCGCTGGCCTACCAGTTTGGCTTCCTGATCCTGCCGGCGGTGCTGCCGGCTGCGCTCTGGGTCGGCCTGAACCGGGCTTTCATTGAGCAGCTGGTGCGCCGTGACGGGGAACCCGGGGTTGAAACGGCGGTCTGAACACCGCCCGGCGAGGCGCGAGGGCCGCATTCCGCGCCGCGGCTCCAGGGACGAACGAGGCGGCTGCAGGCGGGGTGCGGTCCGCGGGGGTGTGCCCGAAGCCGGCGCGATGCGCCGACGGCATCCGGGTGTGGAACAATTCGCACGATTTTTCGAGAGCGGACGCGTCCGCAGGAACAGTTAGGGAATCCATGGCAGCCGTTGCCCCCATCGCACCCGTGACGCCGCAGGCGGAACCCAGCCTCGACGATCGCATCTGCCAGTTCCTGGTCGCGCAGGGCGATCTCAAGGAAGCCGACCTTGTGCGCGGCCGCCGGCTGCATCAGGAGGATCCCTCCTCGGGCAGCCTGGTCTCCCTGCTGACCCGCCTCGGGCTCGTGTCCGAGCGCGAGATGGCCGAAGCGGTATCGAAGCTGCTTTCGCTGCCGCTCCTGTCCGCCAAGGAGTTTCCCGATGCGCCCCCGGCGGGTGTGCAGACCTCGGTGCGGTTCCTGAAGCACCACCACATCTGCCCGATCGGCGAGAGCGAAAGCGAGGTGACGTTGCTCGTCGCCGATCCCGCCGACCGGTTTCCGGTGCAGGCGCTGGAGCTCGCGACTGGCCGCAAGGTCAAGCTCACCATCGGCCTGCGCAGCGAGATCGACGACCTGATCGAGCGCTATTACGGCCAGGGCCGCTCGGCGATGGGCACGATCGTCGAGAACCTGACCGACGAGAACAACCGCAGCGAGGACGATATCGAACACCTGCGCGATCTCGCATCCGAAGCGCCGGTCATCCGCCTCGTCAATCTCATCATCCAGCGCGCGGTCGAGAGCCGCGCGTCCGATATCCACATCGAGCCATTCGAGAACCGCCTCAAGGTGCGCTACCGGATCGACGGCGTGCTGCACGAAGTCGAATCGCCGCCGGCGGCATCGACCGCGGCGGTCATCTCGCGCGTCAAGATCATGGCGAAGCTCAACATCGCCGAGCGCCGCCTGCCGCAGGACGGCCGCATCATGATCCGCGTGCAGGGCAAGGAGCTCGACCTGCGCGT
>CBINBI010000045.1:0-26600 GCA_966248875.1 uncultured Rhodanobacteraceae bacterium | reverse complement strand
TCGGGGGCGGAGTGATCGGCGAGCCAGGCGTGCGCGTCCGCGCCGGTCCCGTCGCCATCGAGCCCCGCGAAATCGAACAGCTTCGTGTCGGCGAGCTGCGAGGGGGCCACGTTCGCGATGGCGCGGAAGATCGTTTCGATGCGGCCTGGATGCTTTTTCTCCCACTCGGCCAGCATCGCCTTGATGGCCTTGCGCTGCAGGTTCTCCTGCGAGCCGCAGAGATTGCACGGCATGATCGGAAAGCCGCGCAGCTCGGCGTATTCGGCGAGATCGGATTCCGCGCAGTACGCGAGCGGCCGGATGACGATGTTGCGTCCGTCGTCCGAACGGAGCTTCGGCGGCATCGCTTTCAGCGCGGCCTGATGGAACAGGTTGAGGAACAGCGTCTCGACGATGTCGTCGCGATGGTGGCCGAGCGCGATCTTGGTGAAGCCGTTCTCGGACGCGAAGGTGTACAGCGAGCCGCGTCGGAGCCGCGAGCAGAGCCCGCACATCGTCTTGCCTTCCGGTATCACGCGGCGCACGACGCTGTAGGTGTCCTGCTCCAGGACATGGAACGGCACGCCGAGGCTGCGCAGGTAGTTGGGCAGCACGTCCGGATCGTAGCCCGGCTGCTTCTGATCGAGATGGACCGCCGCGATCTCGAAGCGCACCGGCGCCTTCGCCTGCAGCTTGAGCAGGATGTCGAGCAGCGCGTAGGAATCCTTGCCGCCGGAAAGGCACACCATCACCCGGTCGCCCTCGACGATCATCCGATAGTCGGCAATGGCCTGGCCGACCTGGCGGCGCAAGCGCTTGGCCAGCTTGCCGGCTTCGTAATCGTGCTTGCGGGCGAGGCGGGCGTTCATCGGCAGGCAGCGGCGCGGGAAAACGGGGCGCGCATTGTACTGCGGGACCGCACCGCATCCGCGAGCTCAGCAGCCGTGGCGTTTCGTATCCGACCGCCGCGTGCGGCTCTTCGTATCGCGCGCCCGCGGCGGCGAGCTGCTCGCAGCGGCGTAGCGCGCGCCTTCGTCGCGAACGAAGTCGCGGAACGCGAGCGCGATCGGCAGGAGCTGCTTGCCGCGGCGGTGCACGACGTGCCAGCGCCGCATGACCGGCAAACCGCCGACGACGGGCACCGTCACCAGCCCCAGCCCGCGCTCGAGGCCGATCGTGTTGAGCGAAAGAAAACCGACGCCGAGTCCGGCGAGCACGGCCTGCTTGACGGCTTCGTTGCCCGTCATCTGGATCACCTTGCGCGGCGAGAACGACTGGCTGGCGAAATAGCGCTCCATGACCGCGCGCGTGCCGGAGCCGGGCTCGCGCACGAGAAACGCCTCGTCGGCGAAATCGGCAATGGCGAGCCGCGCCCTCGCGGCAAGCGGATGCTGCGCGTTGAGCACGATGCCGTGCGGGTGCTCGGCGAACGGCACGGCGACCGCGTCGAGGAATTCGGGCGGCACGCCCATGATGGCGATGTCGATCTCGTTGTCGGCGAGCAGGCGCAGGATCTGCGCGCGGTTCTCGACCTGCAGCGAAAGCTCGGCGCCGACGTGATCCTTGACGAAGTCGGCGAGCATGTGCGATGCGAAATACTTCGCGGTCGACACGATGCCGACGTTGAGCTTGCCGTGCTGCTGGCCGCGCATCGCGGCGAGGCGCTGATCGAGCTCGTCGAGCTCGCCGCGCACGCGCCGCGCGTATTGCGCGACAACTTCACCCGCTTCGGTCAGCCGAAGCTGACGGCCGACCAACTCGGTCAAGGGCAGTTCACATTCCTGCTCGAGCACCTTCAGCTGCATCGACACCGCCGGCTGCGTCAGATGGCAGACGCCCGCGGCAGCGGAGATGCTGCGCAGGCGGGCCACCTGTTCGAAGACACGCAGCTGGCGCAGGGTCACGCGTTTCACGGCGGCATCATCCCATCAATAAAACTTATGAAGCGGCGCAGATAATCTGAATATACCTGATGCTTGCCGCTGCGTACATTCGGCTCGTCAGAGATCGAGGAGCTTGTGCGATGAACGCAGCCGTCACGCAGCTACGCGCGAACGACGCCACCAGCGAGCGGTACAAGTCCGGCGTCATCCCGTACAAGAAGATGGGCTACTGGCAGCCGGACTACGAACCGATCGAGACGGACGTGATCGCGCTGTTCCGCATCACCCCGCAGCCCGGCGTCGATGCCGAGGAAGCGGCCGCGGCGGTGGCCGGCGAATCCTCGACCGCGACCTGGACCGTCGTCTGGACCGACCGCCTTACAGCGTGCGAGCTTTACCGCGCGAAGGCGTACCGCGTCGATCCGGTGCCGAACACTGGGCCCGGCACGAAGACCGAGCAGCAGTACTTCGCGTACATCGCATACGACCTCGATCTCTTCGAGCCCGGCTCGATCGCGAACCTCACCGCGTCGATCATCGGCAACGTGTTCGGCTTCAAGGCGGTGAAGGCGCTGCGCCTGGAGGACATGCGCATCCCGGTCGCGTACCTGAAGACGTTCCAGGGACCCGCGACCGGCATCGTGGTCGAGCGCGAACGTCTCGACAAGTTCGGCCGCCCGCTGCTCGGCGCGACGACGAAGCCGAAGCTCGGACTTTCCGGCCGCAACTACGGGCGCGTCGTCTACGAAGCGCTGAAGGGCGGCCTCGATTTCGTCAAGGACGACGAGAACATCAACTCGCAGCCGTTCATGCACTGGCGCGACCGCTTCCTCTACTGCATGGAAGCCGTCAACAAGGCATCGGCCGCGACGGGCGAAGTGAAGGGCCACTATCTCAACGTGACCGCCGGCACGATGGAGGACATGTACGAGCGTGCCGAGTTCGCCAAGTCGCTCGGCTCGTGCATCGTCATGATCGACCTCGTGGTCGGCTATACGGCGATCCAGTCGATGGCGAAGTGGGCGCGCAGGAACGACATGATCCTGCACCTGCACCGCGCCGGAAACTCGACGTACTCGCGCCAGAAGAACCACGGCATGAACTTCCGCGTGATCTGCAAGTGGATGCGCATGGCCGGTGTCGATCACATCCACGCGGGCACCGTCGTCGGCAAGCTCGAAGGCGATCCGCTGATGATCAAGGGCTTCTACGACACGCTGCGCGAGAACCGCACGCCTCAGAGCCTCGAAAACGGCCTCTTCTTCGATCAGGACTGGGCTTCGCTCAACAAGGTGATGCCCGTCGCGTCGGGCGGCATCCACGCGGGACAGATGCACCAGTTGATCCACTACCTCGGCGAGGACGTCGTGCTGCAGTTCGGCGGCGGCACGATCGGCCATCCGATGGGCATCCAGGCCGGCGCGACGGCGAACCGCGTCGCGCTGGAAGCGATGATCCAGGCCCGCAACGAGGGCCGCGACTATTTTCGCGAGGGCCCGCAGATCCTCGAAGCGGCGGCGAAATGGTGCAAACCCCTGCGTGCCGCGCTCGATACGTGGAAGGACGTCACCTTCAACTACGAGTCGACCGACACGGCGGATTTCGTGCCGACGGCGACGGCGAGCGCATAACCAAGTTCGCCATCCCGGCGAAAGTCCGGGCCCATTGCGATCTTCGCAACACGAAAGCAGATGGATCCCGGCCTTCGCTTGGATGACGGATCCGAGGAGCACGAACCATGATGACCAATCCCGGCAACCGCATCACGCAAGGGCAGTTCTCGTTCCTGCCCGACCTCACCGATGCGCAGATCACCGCGCAGATCAGGTACGCGCTCTCGAACGGCTGGGCCGTCAGCGTCGAGTACACCGACGATCCGCACCCGCGCAACACATACTGGGAGATGTACGGCAATCCGATGTTCGATCTCAAGGACCCGGCCGGGATCCTCATGGAGATCAACGAGTGCCGGAAGACGTTCCCGAACCACTACATCCGCGTGCTCGCCTTCAACTCGGCACGCGGCGTGGAAAGCCCGGCGATGTCGTTCATCGTGAACCGGCCCGAGCACGAGCCCGGTTTCGGACTGACGCGCCAGGAAGGCCCGGGCCGGCAGGTCCGCTACACCGTCACGAGCTACGCCGCTCAGAAGCCCGAGGGCGAACGTTATCGCTGAGGCGTGCGCACATCGTGCCACGCGCTTTGTGCGCGCGCGCCTCGCCAGCGGAGCCCACCTGCCATGAGCGAACCGACCATCGATCTGCGAGCGATCTGGAACGAGACCGGCGTCCAGGCCGTGCTCGACAAGCTCGATGCCGAGCTGGTCGGGCTCGCGCCCGTCAAGCAGCGCATCCGCGAGATCGCCTCGCTGCTCGTGGTCGACAAGGTGCGGCGCGACATGCAGCTCGCCGCCGGCGCGCCGTCGCTGCACATGAGCTTCACGGGCAATCCCGGCACCGGCAAGACGACGGTCGCGCTGCGCATGGCGGATCTTCTGCACAAGCTCGGCTACAGCCGCACCGGACACATGGTCGCGGTCACACGCGACGACCTGGTCGGGCAGTACATCGGCCACACCGCGCCCAAGACCAAGGAAGTGCTGAAGAAGGCCATGGGCGGCGTGCTCTTCATCGACGAGGCGTACTACCTCTATCGCCCCGAGAACGAGCGCGACTACGGGCAGGAATCCATCGAGATCCTGCTGCAGGTCATGGAGAACAACCGCGACGATCTCGTCGTGATCCTGGCCGGCTACAAGGACCGCATGGAGAATTTCTTCCGCTCCAATCCCGGCATGAGCTCGCGGATCGCGCACCACATTGATTTCCCGGACTACAGCGACGATGAGCTGGCGGCGATCGGCGAGCTGATCCTGAAGGACTGGAACTACGCGCTCGCGCCGCGCGCGCGCAAGGTGTTCCTGAGCTACATCGAGCACCGCCGCGCGCAGCCGCATTTCGCCAACGCGCGCTCCATCCGCAACGCGCTCGATCGCGCACGACTGCGCCAGGCGCGGCGCCTGCTCGAGGAAGGCGGCAGCACCGACAAGGCCGCGCTGCAGACAATCGAGGCAGAGGACATCCTGCAGTCTCGCGTGCTCGCCGGCGTTCCCGCGGCCGCGCCGCGGAAGGAGCGCGCATGAGCGCCGAGCTGCGCGCGCTGATCTTCGATGTCGACGGCACGCTGGCCGACACCGAGGAATTCCATCGCCGCGCGTTCAACGCGGCGTTCTCCGCCGCCGACCTCAACTGGTGGTGGAACCGCGGCACGTACCGTACGCTCCTTCGTGTCGCCGGCGGGCGACAGCGCATGCGTGCGTTCGCCGAGCGCGAGGATCCGGCGACCGCGCAGCGCGCAGATTTCGAGGAACTGCTGACCGCGCTGCACGCCGCGAAGACACGCCGCTACGACGCCTCGCTGCGCGAGGAGCCGCTGCCGCTGCGGCCCGGCGTCGCGCGTCTCTTCGACGAAGCCGCCGAAGCGCATCTTTCGCTCGCGATCGCGACCACGACGACAGCCGCGAACCTCGATGCGCTGCTTGAGCCGCATTTCGGCCGCACGTGGCGCGGGCGGTTCGCCGCCGTCGTATCCGGCAGCGAGGTCACGCGGCTCAAGCCCGAGCCCGACGTGTACGTCGAGACGCTGCGCCAGCTCGGCCTCGACGCTCGCGCATGCCTCGCGTTCGAGGATTCTGCGAACGGCATACGCAGCGCGGCGGCCGCAGGCCTCGCCGTCGTCGCGACGCCGACCTGGTATTCGCTGGCCGAATCGCTGCCGCCGACGTTCGTCTCGCTCGAGCATCTCGGCGATCCGGAGAAACCGCTGCCGAAAGGCACGCCGGGTGCGCCTTACGTCGATGTCGCGCGGCTTCGCGTCTGGCATCGCCTGGCCATCGCAAACGAGCCCCAGGGGAGGGCCGCATGCTTCTGACCGACAAGACCACCTTCACCGAATTCCTGATCGAGGCGCGCCGCAACCACCCCGAAGCACGCGGCGACCTCAACGGCGTGCTGCATTCGGTCGCGACCGCGTGCAAGGCCATCTCGCGCGCCGTTGCGCACGGGCGTCTCGCCGATCTCCTCGGCAACGCGGGCGATGCGGACGTCAACGTGCACGGCGAGAAGCAGAAGAAGCTCGACGTGCTCGCGAACGAGATTTTCCTTCGGCTCAACGAGAACCGCGGCTACGTCGCCGGCATGGCCTCGGAGGAGCTCGAAGAGCCGTACCTGCTGCCGCCCGGATACGAGCGCGGCAAGTACCTGTTGCTGTTCGATCCGCTCGACGGCTCATCGAACATCGACGTCAATGTCGCGGTCGGCTCGATCTTCTCGATCCTGCGCGCGCCGCATCCGGGCGCCGATCCCCAAGCGGGCGATTTTCTCCAGACCGGCGCGCAGCAGGTCGCCGCGGGCTACGCGATCTACGGCCCTTCGACGATGCTGGTGCTGACGACCGGCAACGGCGTGCATGCGTTCACGCTCGATCCGCTGCTCGGCGAGTTCATCCTGTCGCACCGCGATCTTCGCGTGCCGACCGAGACGCAGGAGTTCGCGATCAACGCCTCGAATCACCGCTTCTGGGAATACCCGGTGCAGCGCTACGTGGACGAATGCCTGGAAGGTTCGAGCGGCATCCGCGGCAAGGATTTCAACATGCGCTGGATCGCCTCGCTGGTCGCCGAGGCGCACCGCATCCTGATGCGCGGCGGCGTCTTCATGTATCCGCGCGACACGAAGCGGCAGGGCGTCAACGGGCGGCTCCGGCTCATGTACGAGTGCAATCCGATCGCGCTGCTGATCGAGCAGGCCGGCGGCCGCGCGAGCACCGGCTACAAGCGCATGCTCGACGTCAGGCCGGATTCGCTGCATCAGAAGATCGGCTTCGTGTTCGGCTCGCGCTCCGAAGTCGAGCGCATCGAGCGCTATCACCGCGAAGGCGACACGCGCGACAGCGATCAGCCGCTGTTCGCGGCGCGCGGCCTGTTCCGCACACCGGCTTGAGGCAAGGAGGACGAGGATGTCAGAGCTCCATCCGATCATCGCGATCACCGGCTCTTCGGGAGCGGGCACGACCTCCGTCACGCGCACGTTCTCGAACATGTTCCGCCGCGAGCATGTCAACGCCGCGATCGTGGAGGGCGACAGCTTCCACCGCTACGACCGCAAGGCGATGCGCGAAGCTGTGGCCAAGGCCGATGCCGAGGCGCACTCGCACTTCAGCCACTTCGGCCACGAAGCGAACCTGTTCGAGGATCTCGAGAAACTCTTCGCCGACTACGCAGCGACGGGCACCGGCAGGCGCCGCAAGTACCTGCACGACGCCGCGGAAGCCGAGCCATACGGACAAGAGCCCGGGACGTTCACGCCCTGGGAGGACGTGCCGCCCTCGGATCTTCTCTACTATGAAGGGCTGCACGGCGCGGTCGTGCACGAGCACATCAATGTCGCGCAATATCCGGATCTTCTGATCGGCGTCGTGCCGGTCATCAACCTCGAGTGGATCCAGAAGCTGCACCGCGACCGCTCGTTCCGCGGCTATTCGACCGAGGCGGTCATGGACACGGTACTGCGCCGTATGCACGACTACGTGCACTACATCTGCCCGCAGTTCTCGCGCACGCACGTGAATCTGCAGCGTGTGCCCACCGTCGACACGTCGAACCCCTTCATCGCGCGCTCGATCCCGAGCGCGGACGAGAGCTTCGTCGTGATCCGTTTCCGTGACCCCAAGGGCATCGACTTTCGCTATCTGCTTTCGATGCTGCACGACTCGTTCATGTCGCGCGCGAATACCATCGTCGTGCCGGGCGGCAAGATGGAGCTCGCGATCGAGATCATCTTCACGCCGTTCATCTGGCGCATCCTCGAGCGCAAGCAGAAAGCCGAGGCGCGCCAGAGGCACCTGGAGGCCGTGGCATGAACGCCTTCGAAGCCGGGTCCGCCGCGCGTCCGCCGGCCTCGCTCGCGCGGGCCGCGGAAGTGCAGAGCGGCCGCGAGGCGGTCAGCGAAGCGCAACGTGCTGCGCCGGCGTCCGTCGTCGACACGGCGCAGCTCGCGAACGCGATCCGCATGCTCGCCGCGGACGCGGTCGAGAACGCGAAGTCGGGCCATCCCGGCATGCCGATGGGCATGGCGGAGATCGCGGTCGCGCTCTGGACGCGCCATCTTCGCCACAATCCGCGCGATCCCGAGTGGCCCGACCGCGACCGCTTCGTCGTCTCGAACGGCCACGGCTCGATGCTGCACTACGCGCTGCTGCATCTCACCGGCTACGACCTGCCGATCACCGAGCTCAAGCGCTTCCGGCAACTGCATTCGATGACGCCCGGCCATCCGGAGGTCGGCGTGACACCAGGCGTCGAAACGACGACAGGGCCGCTCGGGCAGGGTATCGCCAACGCGGTCGGCATGGCGCTCGCCGAGCGGCTGCTCGGGGCCGAGTTCAACCGGCCGGGCCACACGATCGTCGATCACTACACCTACGTGTTCCTCGGCGACGGCTGCCTGATGGAAGGCATCTCGCACGAGGCCTGCGCGCTCGCCGGCACCTGGAAGCTCGCCAAGCTCATCGTGTTCTACGACGACAACGGCATCTCGATCGACGGCAAGGTCGGGGACTGGTTCACGGACGACACGCCGCAGCGCTTTCGCGGCTACGGCTGGCAGGTCATTGACGGCGTCGACGGGCACGATGTCGATGCGGTCGATCGCGCGATCGTGCTCGCGAAGGCCGATCGCACCCGCCCTACACTGATCGTCTGCAAGACCGCAATCGGCAAGGGCGCGCCGACGCGCGCCGGCACCGCGAAGGCGCACGGCGAGCCGCTCGGCGCCGACGAGCTCGCGGCGACGCGCGCGGCGCTCGCATGGACCCACGCGCCGTTCGAGATTCCGGACGACATCCGCCGCGAATGGGACGCGCGCGGTGTGGGCGCCGCGCTGCAGTACGACTGGGACGCGCGCTTCGATCGCTATTGCGCCGCGTATCCCGAGGCCGGCGCCGAGTTCGCGCGGCGCATCGCGGGCGAGCTGCCGGCCCATTTCGGCACGATCGTGCGCGATCTCGTCGATCGCGCAAGCGCCGGAACCGATCCGATCGCCACGCGCAAGGCGAGCCAGATCGCAATCGAAGCGCTCGCGCCGGCCATTCCCGAGATGATCGGCGGCTCGGCCGACCTCACGCATTCGAACCTGACGATCTGGAAGGACGCGCCGATCGTGCGGCGGACCGAAGCGGGCCGCTACATCAGCTATGGCGTGCGCGAGTTCGGCATGGCGGCGATCATGAACGGCCTTGCGCTGCACGGCGGCTTCATTCCGTTCGGCGGCACGTTCCTGACATTCAGCGACTACAGCCGCAACGCGATCCGCATGGCCGCGCTGATGAAACAGCGCGTGATCCACGTGCTGACGCACGATTCGATCGGGCTCGGCGAGGACGGCCCGACGCACCAGCCGGTGGAACATATATCGAGCCTCCGCCTGATCCCGAACCTCGAGATCTGGCGGCCGTGCGATGCAGTCGAGACCGCCATCGCGTGGAAGCTCGCGCTCGAACGGCGCGGGGGACCGACGGCGCTGATCCTGTCGCGGCAGAATCTGCCGCGCGTGTCGCGGAACCCGGCGCAGATCGCGGCCATCGAGCGCGGCGGCTACGTGCTGTCGGAACCGGACGCAGCGCTGCACCGGATTCTCGTCGCGACGGGCTCCGAAGTCGGTCTCGCGCTGGCCGTGCAGAAACTGCTCGCGGGCGAGGGCATCGGCGTGCGCGTCGTTTCGATACCCTCGACCACGGCGTTCGACCGGCAGCCGCACGACTATCGCGACGATGTACTGCCGGACGGCGTGCCGAAGATCGCGCTCGAAGCGGGTGCCAGCGCGCTCTGGTGGAAGTACGTGCGCGGCGAGGGCTGCGTGATCGGCATCGATCGCTTCGGCGAATCGGCGCCGGGACCGGCGCTGCTCGAATATTTCGGATTCACGCCGGAACGCGTCGCTGAAATCGTGCGTCGCTGCGGCACCGTCATCTAGGGACGTCGTTCCCGTGAAAGCGGGAACCTAGTTCCTCTGCTCCAGCCGCCGAAAGGCGCTGGGTCCCGCTTTCGCGGGGACGACGGACTCATTTCTTTCAAGAGAGACGAACCGCCATGGCCCTCATCTCGCTGAAGCAACTTCTCGACCACGCCGCTGAGCATTCGTATGGCCTGCCTGCGTTCAACGTCAACAACATGGAGCAGATCCACGCGATCATGCAGGCGGCCGACGAGGCGGACAGCCCGGTGATCCTGCAGGCGTCCGCCGGTGCGCGCAGCTACGCGGGCGAGCCGTTCCTGCGGCATCTCGTTTTCGCCGCGGTGGAGACATGGCCGCACATTCCTATCTGCCTGCACCAGGACCACGGCGCGAGCCCGACCGTCTGCCAGGCATCGATCCGCTCCGGTTTCACGAGCGTCATGATGGACGGCTCGCTGCGGGAAGACATGAAGACGCCGGCGACGTACGAGTACAACGTCATGGTCACGCGCCGCGTCGTCGACATGGCGCACGCGGTCGGCGTCAGCGTCGAAGGCGAGCTCGGCTGCCTCGGCTCGCTCGAAACAGGCACGGCCGGCAAGGAAGACGGCGTCGGCGCGGAAGGCAGGCTCGATCATTCGCAGCTGCTCACCGATCCCGACCAGGCCGCCGACTTCGTCGCGAAGACCGGCGTCGACGCGCTCGCGGTGGCGATCGGCACCTCGCACGGCGCATACAAGTTCACGCGACCGCCGACCGGCGATATCCTCGACATCGAGCGCATCAAGGCGATCCATGCTCGCATTCCGGATACGCATCTCGTCATGCACGGCTCTTCGTCGGTGCCTCAGGAGTGGCTCGCGGTGATCCGCGAGTTCGGCGGCGACATCAAGGAGACTTACGGCGTGCCGGTCGAGGCGATCGTCGAAGGCATCCGTCACGGCGTGCGCAAGGTCAACATCGACACCGACATCCGCCTCGCGATGACCGGCGCGGTGCGCCGTGCGCTCGCGAAGGACCCGGCCGAGTTCGATCCGCGCAAGTTCTTCAAGGCGTCGGTCGCCGCCGCCCGCGAGATCTGCAAGACGCGCTTCGAGGCATTCGGCAGCGCCGGACGCGCCTCGTCGATCCGCCCGGTCGCGCTCGACCGCATCGCGGCGCAGTACGCGAAGGCGGCCTGAGCGCATGCGCTTCCTGTCCGGCGTGCGCGCAATCCTGTTCGATCTGGACGGCACGCTCGTCGACACCGCGCCGGACATCGCCGCAGCCGTCGATGCGACGCTGCGCGAGCTGGATCGCCCACCTCTCGACGCTGCCCTGGTGCGCAGCTATATCGGCCGCGGCGTCGACGTGCTGCTGCACCGCGCACTGACGCGCGAACGCGACGGTCGCGCGGCCGCCGACGAGCACGCGCTCGCGCGGGCGCACTTCCTCGAACATTACGCAGCACACAACGGCTGCACCGCGACGCTGTACCCCGGCGTGCGCGAGGGCGTCGCGCACGCGAAGCGACTCGGGCTCGTGATGTGCTGCGTGACCAACAAGCCGCAACGCTTCTCCGAGGCACTGCTCGCACTGATCGGCCTCGATCGCGATTTCGCCTTCGTCCTCGGCGGCGATGCGCTGCCGAAGTCCAAGCCCGATCCGCTGCCGCTGCTGCACGCCGCCGCGCGGCTCCAGCTGGCCCCGCGCGAGTGCCTGATGGTCGGCGACTCCTCGAACGATGCTTGCGCCGCGCGCGGGGCGGGCATGCCGGTCGTGCTGGTCGATTACGGCTACAGCGAGGACCTCCCGGTCGGGGACATCGATTGTGACGCCGTCGTCGGGTCAGTCGCGGACGTGGTCGCGGCGCTCGATCCCGCGCTCGCACCGCGCTACACCGTCGCGTCCTCGAACGCTTGAGCTCCGCGACGCGGCTTCGGCCCGGGAGCGGCGGCTCCACGTTTCGCGAGGATGACGGGGCAACGGCGCGCCGGAGTCGGCGTACACTGAATGCTTCGCCGAGGCCCGTATGTTCCCCGAAGATCCGGCCGCCATCGCCCGCAAGCTGACGGAGCTCAAGATGGAGCATCGCGATCTCGACGCCGCGATCGCGCGGCTCGCCCTGGATTCGACCTGCGACGAGCTTCAGCTGACGCGCCTCAAGAAGCGCAAGCTGAAGCTCAAGGACATGATCGCCTACCTCGAGAACAAGCTGATTCCGGATCTCGACGCGTAACGGGTACGTCGGTGGGCTGAAGCCCACCCTAATATCGGCATTGAAGCGGATATCGGAATTTCTGCCCGCCGTTGCAACAGGCAACCCTTAATCAGGACGCGCTGCTGCTGCCCTGCGCCGCCTGCGTCAGCTCGGCCTGCTTTTCCGGTGTCAGCTTCAGAATACCGTGGCGGATCTCGCGCGAGAGGATCACGCGCGCGTCCTGCGCCACCGCGTTCAACGCGGCATCGAAATCGAGCTTGCCGTTCTCGTCGGCCCAGATCACGCGGCGCTCGCGCAGCTTCTGGATGAAGCCGCGGAACAGCGAGCGGTCGAAGAACTCGGGCGCATTGAGCTCGTGCAGCAGCGAGAGGCGCTGTGCGGTCAGCGAGCACAAGGTTTCGAGCTCGCCGGCCGAAAGCGTGTGCGGCCCGTTCTTCACCAGCAGCGCCACGCCGATGTAATAGCGCTCGATGGCGGGCAGGAGGTTGCGCGCGAGCGCGCGCAGCCGGAAAGCGGCATCGCTCTGGCCAGGGCCGCGCCCGATCACGCGGCCGTCCGCGTCGGCTTCGAGCAGGCCGCGCGCGATGAAGAAATCGATCGTCTCCTGGATGCGCCGGGTGAACTCGTCCTCGCTCCACGGCAGGAACAGCTCGGCCTGGATGAAGGGGTACACGAGCCGGCCGAGGCGCAGGATCGACGCGCGCGACATGCGCCGGTTGTTGAGGAAACAGCACGCGACCCAGGCCGCCGTGGCAAAAAGGTGCGTCACGTTGTTGCGGAAATACGAGAGCAGCACGCCGGGTTTCTCGTCGACGCCGAGCACGTCGCCGAGCGGATGCGCGATGCGGCGGATCCAGCCCATCTTCTCGCCGTAGGCGATGATCTCGGCCGGCGACAGCTCCGTCATCGTGACGCGGTCCGAATACGGCAGAGCCGCGAGCAGAGCCTTGGCGAGTTCGATCTGCGCCGCGAGGTCGGCTTCGGTCATCGCGTGCTTGGGTGTGGAAAGAAGCGCGATGGCGAGCAGATTGATCGGATTGACGTGCGCGGCGCGATTGACGTTCTCGAGGATGCGCGTCGCCAGCGTGTCGACCGCGCGGTTCAGCCATTCGGGTTTCGTCTCGGGCTCGGCGGTCGCCGCCTGCCAGTTCGGCGCGACCTCGTCGAGCAGGGAACGCAGGAAGATCGGCTCGCCGAAGTTCAGCGCGACGCGGCCGTAGTGCTGGCGCAGCGCGCCGAACGCCTTGAAGAAACCCAGCAGCGATTCTTTCTCCTTGGGCTTGCCGGAAAGCTCGCCGATGTAGGCGTCGCCTTCCATGATCTTCTCGTAGCCGATGTAGACCGGCTGGAACACGACCGGGCGGCGCGATTCGCGCAGGAAGCTGCGCAGCGTCATCGACAGCATGCCGCCGCGCGGCGCGAGCAGGCGGCCGGTGCGCGAGCGGCCGCCTTCGATGAAGTACTCGAGCGAGACGCCGCGCGCGAAGAGCTGGCTGATGTATTCGCGGAACACCGTCGAGTAGAGCGGGTCGCCCTTGAAGGTGCGGCGCAGGAAGAAGGCGCTGCCGCGGCGCAGGATCGGCCCGATCACCGGCAGGTTCAGGTTGACGCCGGCGCCGATGTGCGGGATCGCGACGCCGTTCGTCAGAAGCTGATACGAAAGCAAAAGGTAGTCGACGTGGCTGCGGTGGCAGGGCACGTAGATGATCTCGTGCCCGGGCGCGACCTGCCGCAGCGTGCCGAAGTGGTGCACGTCGATGCCGTCGTAGAGCTTGTTCCAGAACGCCTTCAGCATGAACGACAGCGAGCGCACCACCGGATGCGAATAGTCCGCCGCGATCTCCATGGCGTATTTGCGGGCGCGCTCGCGCGCCTGCTCGCTCGAAATGTTCTCCTTGCTCGCGGCCGCCTCGATCGCCGCGCGCACAGGGTCGGCGTTGAGCAGCGCGTCGACCACGGTGCGGCGGTGCGAGAGATCGGGCCCGATCACCATCGCGCGGATGCGCCGGAAGTGCACGCGCAGGAGGCGCTGCAGCTTGCGGACGCCGCGCTCCGGCACGGCGAGGCCGCTCTCGTCGCCGATGGCTTCGCGCATCGATACCGGCGGCGCGAACTGCACGATCGTGTCGCGGCCGTTGAGGAGCAACGCGACCAGGCGGCGGAAGCGGCCGACGACGACCCAGTTTTCCGAGAACAGCACGCTGAACCAGCCCGAGTCGCGATCCGGCGCGCGGCCGACGAAGATCGAGACCGGCACGAGACGCACGTCGACGTCCGGATCGGTGCGCACCACGTCGGCGAGGCGGCTCAGCGTCTCCGAGCGCGTCGGATGGGGGCGGCCGCCGAAGATGCGCGGACGGCGCGTCAGCGCGACGACCGCGCTGCGCCGCTTGATCGGCAGCTTCTCGGCCACCGCGTACGGCGAGGGCAGGCCCGCCTCGCGGCAGGCTTGCTCGAGGATCAGCGTGTCCGAAAGTCCGTAGCGCTCGATGACGTAGAGCGTCGGCGTCGCGTCGTCGGGCACCAGGTGCGCGGCGTCGGCGGGCTCGCGGCGGATGCGCAGCCATGGCCGGATCAGCGCACCGAGGAATTCGATCCACGCGGGAGGCCGCGCGCCGGCAGCCGCGCGCGGAGCGGCTTGCATGTCGTTCATGCGTCGAGTTTAGCCCGCCTGCCGCGCGGGCGCGGCGGTCGTGCCGTGTCGATCAGTTGCTGGACGGCGCCTCGGAAGCGCCGGCGGCCGGCGCCACCTTCGCGGTGGCTTCCTGCTCGTGCTCCTTCAGCTTCTCGATGGTGTCCTTGCCGTACCAGCGCCCGTCAACGTTGACCATTTCGGCGTTGGCCGTGAGCGGCGTGCCGAGCAGCGTGTAGCTCACTTTCACCGTCGCAGTCTTGCCGTCGTTGGAAACGACTTCGGGTTTCACCGAATCCAGCGTCTGGTCAAGCGAGAAGCCGTACACGGCGAGCGCGTCCTTGAAGCCGAGCAGCGCGATGCGCGCCTTCTGCATCGACTGGTCGAAATCGAGGGCGCGCGCCTCGTCGAGCGTCTTGAGATTGAGGTCGCGCGCCGTGCGGCTGGCGATCGCCAGCACCTTCTTGACCGACTCGGCGTCGGTGAAGCGCGTCTTCTGCACCCAGTCCGCGACGGCATTGATCGCCGCGATGGCCTGCTGTTTTTCGGCGTCGGAGAGAGACTTGTTCTGCTGCACCATGCCCTGCAGCCAGCCCGAGCCCATCGCGACGTACATCGGAATCTGCTGCTGGTACTGCGCGTCGAACTCCTTCAGCTGCGGCTCGATCTCGGCGTAGATCGTCTTGTCGGCGTCGGGCGCGGTCAGCTTCGCCATCATCTCGGCGAACTTCCGACGGTCCTCGTCGGTGATCGGCCGGTCCTCGGGGTCCTTGCCCCATTCCGCCTTCAGCTTGGCGAAGTCGGCGGGTGGCAGTGCGTTCTGCATGAGGCCGGCGATGTCGCCCTGCTTGAGCAGATCGGCGGATTTCCTGATCGTGGCTTCCGGCGTGCTCGCGCTGAGGGAGACGGCCGGCGCGGACGATTCCTGCTTGCCGCATCCTACGGCAGATGCGGCGAGCAGCGCGGCGAGGGCGGCACGGGCAAGGCGCGTGGACATGACGGTTCCTGGCAACGGAAAGGGGGCGCACTCTAGCAGGGGGGCCACCTTGCCAGCCAGTTGGGGGCCGTGCGGCCCGCTTGGCCTTGGTTGCGCGCGCGGAAAAAAAGAAACTCAGAAGGCGGAGCCTTCTGAGTTCAACCCGGCCTATGCCGGAGTGGGAAGCTGTACGTCGTTCTCTGGGTGTGGTTTTCGCGAACGGGGCGCTTGTTATCGTCGTCACCGAATCGTTTCGAATTCATCATACTTGGAGGATATTTCTAATGCAATATCTCAATAAAAAGACTAACCGATTGATTTATAATATAAATGCTGCCACGCACCGGTTTCAGTCCGCCAGGAGGCTCGCCAGCCGCGCGATGTGCGAGGACGCCATCTCTTCGCGGTGCGCCGCGTCAAGCTCCGCGTCGCGCCCCGACCAGTGCAGGTCGGCCGCCGGCAGCTCGGCGAGAAAGCGGCTCGGCTCGTTCGCGACGATCTCGCCATAGCGGCGCGAGCGCTTCGCGTACATCAGCGCCACCTGCTCCTTCGCTCGCGTGAGGCCAACGTACATGAGGCGCCGCTCCTCCTCGACGCGTCCCTCGGCGAGGCTGCCTTCGTGCGGCAGTGAGCCTTCCTCCATGCCGACGATCGTGACGAAACGGAATTCGAGGCCCTTGGCCGAGTGCAGCGTCATCAGCCGCACCGCATTGCCCGGCTCGTCGCGATCGCCGTGCGCGAGCAGCGCGAGCTGTGCCGCGAGGTCGCCCGCCGCGCCTTCCTTCTGCATCGCGCGCAGCCACTCAGACAGCTCCTGCAGATTGCCGAGGCGCCGCTCGCGGAGCGCGGGTTCCTTCACTTCCGCGGTGATGTGGTCCTCGTAGCGGATGCGGCTGGAGATCTCGGCGACGAGGTCGGCCGCCGGAACGCGCTCGGCAAGCGCGGCGAGCTCGCGGATCAGCCCGGCGAAGGCACCGAGCGCAGCCGCCGCACGCGACGACAGCTGCGCGAGGACCGCATCGCTCCCCGCGGCGCGGAGCAGCGAGACATGCCGCTCACCGGCCAGCGCACCGAGCCTTTCCAGCGTCGTCGCACCTATGTCGCGGCGCGGTGTATTGACGATGCGCAGGAACGCGGCGTCGTCATCCGCGTTGTTGACGAGGCGCAGGTACGCGACAAGGTCCTTGACCTCGGCGCGATCGAGGAACGCGGTGCCGCCGGTGACGTGATACGGAATCCTTGCGAGCCGAAGCGCCTTTTCGAGCGGACGCGACTGGTGATTGCCGCGATAGAGCACCGCGAACTCGTTCCATTGCGCCTTGTGCTTTCCAGCGAGATGCGCGATCGCGGCCGCCACGCACTCGGCCTCGTGCTCGTCGTCGCGGCACTCGACGATGCGGATCGGCGCGCCTTCGCGCTCGTCGCTCCAGAGCTTTTTCTCGAACACGTGCGCGTTGTTCGCGATCAGCGCGTTCGCCGCGCGCAGCACGCGCCGCGCACAGCGGTAGTTCTGCTCGAGCTTGATGACCTTCAGCTCCGGATAGTCGCGCGAGAGCTCGGCGAGATTCTCCGGATTCGCGCCGCGCCAGGTGTAGATCGCCTGGTCGTCGTCGCCGACCGCCGTGAACATGCCGCGCTCGCCGGCAAGGAGCTTCAGCAGCCGGTACTGCGCGCCGTTGGTGTCCTGGCATTCGTCGACGAGCAGATAACGGATGCGCTCGCGCCAGGCCGCACGCGCTTCGGCGTCCGCGTCCAGCACGGCGACCGGCAGCCGGATCAGATCATCGAAATCGACCGCGTTGAACGCGTCGAGCCGCTGCTGATAGTCGGCGTAGAGCTCGGCCGCTTCGTGCTCGCGCCCGCTCTTCGCGCGCTCGAGCGCCTGCTCGGGCGACAGCCCCTCGTTTTTCGCGCGCGAGACGAGCGACTGCAGCCCGAACAGCGCGTCGGGCTTGATGCCCTTCGGCAGGAGATCCTTCAGGATCGACTGGCTGTCGTCGGCGTCGAACACGGAAAAATTGCGCCGCAGTCCCGCGCGCGCGTGCTCGATCTGCAGGAATTTCAGGCCCAGCGCGTGGAACGTGCATACCGTGAGCCCGTCGGCCGCGTTGCCCGGCACACGCCGGGAGACGCGCTCGCGCATCTCGCGCGCGGCCTTGTTCGTGAAGGTGATTGCCGCGATCTTCGACGCTGAGAGGTGCTTCGCGCGGATCAGATGCGCGATCTTCTCGACGATCACACGCGTCTTGCCCGAGCCCGCGCCGGCGAGCACGAGCAGGGGGCCGTCGCAATACTCGACGGCGGCGCGTTGTTGGGGATTGAGGCTCATCGGCGGGAACAAACTTCCAGCTTCGATTGTGCCATTCCCTCTCCCGCTTGCGGGAGGGGAAAAACAGCGTCAAGGATCGCGGTGCAGTCGCCTTCGACCTTCAGCGACAAAATGTCGTCCGCTCGGGTGCGACCAAGGTTGACCGCTGCGATCGGCTTGCCCAGGCGCGCGGCTGCGCGCGCGAAGCGGTAGCCCGAGAACACCATCAGCGACGAGCCGACGACGAGCATCGCATCCGCCTTCGCGAGATGTGACTCGGCGCGCTCGACACGTTCGCGCGGCACGTTCTCGCCGAAGAACACGACGTCCGGTTTCAGCATGCCGCCGCACGCCTCGCAGTCGGGCACGCGAAACGAGGCGAAATCGAGGTCTTCGAGTTCGGCATCGCCATCCGGCGCATCGAGCGCATCGAGCGCGAGCCAGTCCGGATTCAGTGCTTCGAGCGCGCGCTGGAAGTCCTCCCGCGGCGTGCGCGCTTCGCACGCGAGGCAGCGCACGGTGTCGAGCCTGCCGTGCAGATCGATCACGTTGTCGCTGCCGGCCGCCTGGTGCAGGCCGTCGACATTCTGCGTCAGCAACACTTCGACACGGCCGTCCGCTTCCAGCCGCGCGAGCGCCGCGTGCGTGCCGTTCGGTCGCGCGCGCCCGAATCGGCGCCAGCCGACGAGGCTGCGTGCCCAGTAGCGAGACCGCGTCTTCGCATCGGCGACGAACGTCTGCAGCGTGACCGGCGGCCTGCGCTTCCAGCCGCCGTCGAGGTCGCGGTAGTCCGGTATTCCCGAACCCGTGCTGCAGCCGGCTCCGGTCAGCACGAAAAGGCGGGGGTGCCGATCGATGAAACGCGCAAGCTCGACGGCGTCACTCATTGATGTGCGCGCGCCGCCGGCGGCCAGGCGGCATCCTTCGAACACGACGCCAAGCACGAATGCCACGACGGTCCTTCCGACGAAACGAGAGCGAACAGCAGAGTTACCGCCTCGAGCGCAGTCGTGCCGGCGATCGGGTGCGCCTGATGCTGCGCTGGGTTGGGCGTCATCGTGCAAAGCCTGTAGTGTTGGCGACCGTGCGCATCATTCCGGCCTGATCCGATGGCGAAGCTCTATTTCTACTACTCGGCGATGAACGCCGGAAAGACCACGACGCTGCTGCAGAGCGCCTACAACTACCACGAGCGCGGCATGCGCACGCTGATCCTGACGCCGGCGCTCGACCACCGCGACGGCGAAGGCATGGTGGCATCGCGGATCGGGCTCAAGGCGCCGGGACGGCGCTTCGATCGCGGCGACGATCTCCTCGCGCTCGTCCGCGACGATGTCGCCGCGCGCGGCAGGCTCGGCTGCGTGCTCGTCGACGAGGCTCAGTTCCTCTCGAAGGCGCAGGTGTGGCAGCTCACCGATGTCGTCGATGTGCTGGGCATTCCGGTGCTGGCGTACGGCCTGCGCACCGACTTTCGCGGCGAACTGTTCGAAGGCAGCCAGTACCTTCTCGCCTGGGCCGACAACCTCGTCGAGATCAAGACGATCTGCCACACCGGCAGGAAAGCCACCATGGTCGTGCGCGTCGACGACGAAGGCCGTGCCGTGACCGCAGGGCCGCAGGTCGAGATCGGAGGCAACGAGCGTTACGTGTCGGTCAGCCGCGCGGAGTTCAAGAAGATCATGTCGGGCGAGGGGCGTGTCGAGCTGCAGCAGCCGGTGTTGCCGCTCGGAACCTGATCGTCGTTACCGCAAAAGCGGACCCGGCGCCTCCGCTCCCGGCCACGAAGAAAAAGTCGCTGGGTCCCGCTCTCACGGGGAAGACGAGAATGCGTCAGCGCTGGCACCTCGCACAGAAATACGTCGAGCGCTGCCCGAGCACGATCACCTTGATCGGCGCGCCGCACGCCTTGCACGGTTCGCCTTCGCGCCCGTACGCGAACAGCTCCTGCTCGAAATACCCGGGCTCGCTGTCGGGGTTGATGAAGTCGCGCAGCGTTGTGCCGCCACGCGTGATCGAGCGTTCAAGCACGCGTTTCACTTCGTTCGCGAGGTGCGCGTAACGCTCGCGCGAGATCGAGCCGGCGGCGCGCCGGGGATGGATGCCGGCGTGGAACAGCGCTTCGGACGCGTAGATGTTGCCCACGCCGACGACCACGGCCTGATCCATCAGAAACACCTTCACGGCCGCGGCGCGCCCGCGCGAGCGCCTCCATAGGTAGTCGCCATCGAAGTCGTCGCCGAGCGGTTCCGAACCGAGGCCGGCCAGCAGCGGATGCACCCTGCCGGGGGCCTGCCAGAGCTGCGAGCCGAACCGCCGCGGATCGGTGTAGCGCAGGATGCGGCCGGAATCGAGGCGCCAGTCCACGTGATCGTGCGCGCCGGCCGGCGTCGCCGCAGGCACCACGCGCAGCGAGCCCGACATGCCGAGGTGCAGCAGCGCGCTGCCGGCTTTCGTGTGCACGAGGAGATACTTGGCGCGCCGCTCGATCGCATCGATGCGCTGACCCGGCAGCTTCTCGCGCAGCGCGCGCGGCACCGGCCAGCGCAGGCGTGGCTGGCGGACGTCGATCCTCGTGACCGTGCGGCCGATCAAATGTGGCGCGAGGCCGCGGCGTGTGGTTTCGACTTCGGGTAGTTCTGGCATGCGCGCTCTTTAATCCTTCTCCCGCAAGCGGGAGAGGTGACACTTACGGTTTCGAAGGTGATCCAGGCTCGGCGAGCTCGCGCTCCGGCGCCTCGAACAATAGTGCGCTGAAGCGGTCCGGCACCAGCGCGATTGTGCCGCCGACCTCGACGTAGCGATCATTGCGGATGGCGTCAGTGGTGCCGAACTTCAACAGGGTGCCGTCGACTTCGAGCGTCGCCACGGGCGGATCGAGGCCGAGCTTCGCGGGATCAAGCTCGCCGGCGGGGCGTCGATAGCGCACGGGCGCGCTCGCAATCGCGGCGAGCCGTGCGACGGCCTCGTCACTGGCAAGCTGTGAGACCGGCTCGCGCATCATCCAGTGGCCTCCCACTTTCTCGAAGCGCCGCGCGGTGCAGCCCTGGCAGGTGACGGCCAGCGAACGGAGGGTCGCGGGATCGATGGCCGTCAGCGGATCACGCGCCAGCACGTGCTCGCGACGCAGCTCGGCGACGACGGCTGCGCCAAGCAGCGCGACCATCGCGAGGAGGAACAACCGGGTGCGCGTGCGACGCCGCATCGGGAATCCTAGCGTCGCCTCCGGCGCCAGCGGATCAGCGCGCCGGTCGCGGCGAGCAGGATCGGCAGCACGACGAGAAACGCCGCGGCGAGAACGCCGAGCTGGGCCTGCGTCAGCGACAGCGTGCGGTCGGGCGCCGATTTGTCCGGCACGCTGATCTGCTCATCGTCGCCGGTGAGCCAGTCGAACACGCGCTGGCCGAATTCGCGATTGCCGCCGTTGCCGAGATACGTATTGGAAAGAAAGTCGCCGTCGCCGATCACGACTACACGCTGCTCGCGGCGATCGGGACGCGGCGAAAGGCGCGACAGCGCAAAGCCGAGATCGAGCGGCCCGCGGATCTCGCCCGCGTCGGCATCCTGACGAACCGTCCCGGCGGCCTCGCCGGCTTTCGGAATGTGCCCGGTCTCGTTCCAGGACGTGTCCGAGCTGCGCAGGATCGGCTTGATGTCCCAGGCCGCGCCGGCGAGCTGCGCGAGTGCTGCGGGCTGCGGCAGAAGCGTGGTCAGCAGGAAGTCCCGGGTGATCGCGTGCGGCGGATACTTTTCGAGCGCGACGAAACTGGGATCGGACAGGCCGAAGGCACTGCCGCTCGCGTCGACGACGGTGCCGGGGAGGATGCGCAGCGAGAGCGCGGCGGCGAGCTTGTCGAGCCCGGCGTCTTCGTCCGGCTCGGTCAGCCAGAGCAGGCTGCCGCCGCGATCGACGTAATCGACCAGCTCGTCCACGAGCGCCGGCGCAAGCGCGATGCGCGGATTCGCGATGACGACGAGATCGGCGTTCTCGGGCACCTTGCCGGTGTTCGCGAGCGGCAGCGGCACGGCCCTGAGACCCCGATCGGCAAGCGTCGCGACGAACTGGCCGAGATCCGCGTTCGCCTTGCCGAGCGGCTGGCGCTCGCCCTCGCCTTCGAGGAAGGCGACGATGCGTTCCCGCGCGCGCGAGAGGCGCAGCAGCGCGTTCGAGAGCTCGGTTTCGCTGAGCACCTTGAGCCGCTCGCTGCGGCCCTTGTAGCGGATGTCGAGCTCGCCGTCGACGCTGACGCCGGCCTCGCGCATCGCCTGCGGGTCGGCGTCCGGATCGACGAAGCGCAGCGCGAGATCCGGCTTCGCGCGGCGATAACGCTCGACGAAGGCCGCGATGACGGCGCGCAGGCCGCCCTGGCGGCTCGCGAAGCTGACGATCTCGACGGGTGCGTCGAGCGTCTTCAGCAGCGCGAGCGAGGCCGGGCTCAAACTCGCGCTGTTCGCGTGACTCCAGTCGCGCTCGAAGCCGAAGCGCGTGCTGAGAAACGCGACTGCGGCGGCGGCGGCCACGATCAGCACGACGTGAAGCACGGAGGCGAGCCGCTCGCGCATCAGTCGTCGCTGCCGCGCAGGCGCTCGAGCCGCCGCGCCGCGAGCGCGAGCGCGACGATCGCCAGCAGGAGGAAGTACACGATGTCGACGCTGGCGACGAGGCCGCGGAAGAACGGCTCGATGTGCGTCGGCAGCGCGAGATAGTTGATGCCGCCGTTGTCGATGCCCTGGAACCGCGCGCCGGCGTCGACGATCGCGAGCAGGCTGGTGACGGCGAATGCGGCGGCGGCGGCGAGCGCGGGCTGCGGCGTCCATGTCGAGCACCAGGTGCCGATCGCGGTCAGCGTGCTCGCGAACAGGACGAGGCCGAGCACGGCGGCGCCGAGGCGGCCGAAATCGAGTGCGGTGCCGGTAGCGAGTGCGAGCGGCATCGTCGCGACGAGCAGGATCAGCACGATCACGAAGCCGAGCGCGCCGAGATACTTGCCGACGACGATGCGCGCGTTGCCGGCGCCGCTCGCGAGCAGCAGCGGCAGCGACTGTGCGCGCCGCTCGCCGGCGATCGAGCGCATCGTGACCAGCGGCACGATCAGCATCAGCAGGTTCGAGAAGCTGCGCAGCAGCGGAATCGCGACGAGATCGGTCACGCCCGGCGCATCCTTCACGCCGCCCAGCCTGGGCGAAAGCTGCAGGAACGCTTCGAGCGCGAGCAGGTACTGCCAGGCCATCAGCGCGACGACGATGGCGGCGAGCATCCACGCGAACGGCTGCGCCGCGAGCCGCCGCCACTCGTGACGGGCGATCAGCGCGACGCTCAAGCAGCCACCGCCTCGGTCTCGCCGGCCGCGATGGCCATGAAGACGTCCTCGAGCGCGGAATTCTCCGCGCGCAGTTCCTCGAGGCCGAAGCCGCGCGCCACGACCGCCGCCGCCAGGGCGCTCGCCGTCGCGCCAGCCTGCAGCCGGATCTGCCAGAGGCCGGCATCGTGCGCGACGGGCAGCGCGGCGGCGACCATCGGCAGATCGCGCCAGTCGTCCTGCCCGACCGGTTTCGCGACGCGGACGCGCAGCACCGCGCCGTCTGCCGCGGGAGCCAGACTGCCTTCATGACGCAAACGGCCTTCGTGGAGGATCGCGACGCGATCGCAGCAGGCAAGGACATCAGGCAGCACGTGCGTGGAAAGCACGATGGCGTGATCGGCGCCGAGGCCGCGCACGAGCTCGCGCAGATGCAGCGCCTGCACCGGATCGAGACCCGAGGCCGGCTCGTCGAGCACGATCAGGCCGGGCTCGTGCACGATCGCCTGGGCGAGGCCGACGCGCTGGCGAAAGCCTTTCGAGAGCGCGCCGATCAGCCGCCGCCGCACCTCGCCGAGCCCGCAGCGCTCGATGGCACGCGCGGCAGCCGCCCGGCTGCGGCCGGCGAGCCCGTGCAGCCTTGCGCAGAACTCGAGAAACTCGCCGACCGCAAGCTCGGCGTGGAGCGGTGGGGTCTCGGGCAGATAGCCGATGCCGCGGCGCGCGAGCTCGGGATGCTCGGAGAGATCCTTGCCGTCCACGCGGATCGTGCCCGTGCTCGGCGCCAGCACGCCGGCGATCATGCGCAGTGTGGTCGACTTGCCGGCACCATTGACGCCGAGCAGGCCGAGCACTTCGCCCCGGGCCACCTTGAGGCAGAGCTCGTTGACGACGCGGCGGCCGGCAAGCACGCGGCCGACCTTGTCCAGAGCGAGCACAGGCGCATCCATGACACCGGATTGTTCAGCGAGCCTGCGGGATCGGCAAGCGCTCCTCCGTGCAATCTGGAAACCGCGACGTCCGCGAGCCGGCCCGAGAACGGCGCCGGATGTCCCAAACATTGACATAGTGCCGTGGAAGCCCCACACCGTGTGGCGTATAGTCTCCGCTGCTCCTTCGTTTCCTCTCGGTTTTTTTGTTCATCATGTTCGATACCCTCCTCGCGTTCGCTGCGCGCGGCCTGACCCAGGCGTCCTGGGGCACCTGGATCGCGTACACGCTCGTCGTCACCCAGCTCACGATCTTCTCGGTGACGCTGTACCTGCACCGCAGCCAGACGCACCGCGGCGTCGACTTCCATCCCCTCCTCGCTCATTTCTTCCGCTTCTGGGCCTGGCTGTCGACGGGCATGGTCACGAAGGAGTGGGTCGCGATCCATCGCAAGCACCATGCGAAGGTCGAGACCGAGGAAGATCCGCACAGCCCGCAGATCTACGGCATCCGCAAGGTGTTCTGGGAAGGCGTGGAGCTGTATCGCGACGCTTCTAAGCGGCGCGAGGACATGGAGAAGTACGGCCGCGGCACGCCGGACGACTGGATCGAGCGCCATCTATACAGCGCACACCCGTACGCCGGCCCGACGCTGATGGCGATCATCGACCTCGCGCTGTTCGGCGCGGTCGGCGGCGTGATCTGGGCGATCCAGATGCTGTGGATCCCGTTCTGGGCCGCCGGGTTCGTCAACGGCATCGGCCACTGGTGGGGCTATCGCAACTTCGAATCGGCGGACACGTCGACGAACGTGTCGCCCTGGGGGTTCTGGATCGGCGGCGAGGAGCTGCACAACAACCACCACGCATTCCCGAGCTCGGCGAAGTTCGCCCTGCGCAAGTGGGAGTTCGACATCGGCTGGGCGGCGATCCGCCTGTTCGAGAAACTGCGCCTCGCGACCGTGCTGCGCGTCGCGCCGACGCTGGATCTGCGCCCGAACATGCACCTGCCCGACGCCGAAACCGTGAAGGCGCTGCTCGCGCACCGTTTCCATGTCATGAGCGACTACTTCCGAGGTGTCATCGCGCCGACGCTGCGCGAGGAAGCCGCGAGCGCCGGCGCCGGCATCAAGTCGCTGCCGCGCAAGCTGCGCAAGGCACTCGGCAACGGCGGCCGCTGGCTCGACGCGGCGTCGCGCGAGCGCATGGATGCATTCACCGAAAAGCATCCGAAGCTCGCCACGGTCTGCGAATTCCGCGCGCGCCTCGCGACGCTGATCGAGCGCAACGGCCGCAACGGCGAGGCGCTGCTCGACGGCATCCGGCAATGGTGTCTCGAAGCCGAGGCGACCGGGATCCGGACGCTCGCTGAGTTCGCGAACCGGCTGAAGGGCTACAAGCTCGCGGGCGAGCAGGCCTAGTCGATATTTCCACCTTTTATTTCGATCAGGAAGCCCGCCTCGAGCGGGCTTCTTATTTCTGAGCGCATTGGTCTGCTGCATCGGCAACACGAACGCGCCGTGGATGCATATCCACCTGACCTATTGTGGCGCAGCGAATCCAGCAAGAATCGCCAAGTATTCGCCCGGGTCTCGCCTAACAGCCGGTCGTCCAGCCGTTCAATATTGGACTTTCGAAAGCCATAACGGTTCCTGTCACGGCATGGTCGCTTGCGGCGCTCGAACGCGATTGTCGTTTCTGTTGGTCGGACTCATTCTTGCGCTCGGACTGCCGGGCACGAGCCGAAGTGTGCCGCCCGCGAAGCTGGCGGTCGGTGCCGACGTGAGGGCATTACGAGCGATATTACGGACACCCGACGACCGAATCGACTTGGCCCAAGCGAAGCTCGTCATCGATCGCCTGATCGACCCGGAGGTCGACGCGTCGGCGACTTTGCGACAGGTCGATATCCTCGCTGCCAACATCAAAGCGCGGTTCCCGGACGGTGCGGGCAGCGAAACCAAACTCAGCTTGCTGGTGACGTCCCTGTCTGAACCGGGGCCGTGGAACGACTACCGCCCCTTTAGCTACGACCTCAACGACCCGTTCGGGAAGAACATTCGTAACAAGTTGCTTTCCACATACCTTGCGAACCGCAGAGGCAACTGTGTCTCCATGCCGATATTGCTGGTGATCTTGGCCCAGAAGGTCGGCTTGAACATGACACTGGCGATGGCGCCCGAGCACGTCCTGGCAAAGCTCCGGAACGATGATGGGCAATGGATCAACATCGAGGCTACGAGTTTCGGTACCAAGCGGGACGTCAGCTATCAGCAAGAGCTGAATATTTCGCCGAAGGCCATCGACCTGACACCCGTTTTAGTCCGGTACGAGTTTAGAGTCCGCGGGTAAAAGATACGCCTTTCGGTGTCCTTCGGAGATCG
>CBINBI010000044.1:0-27393 GCA_966248875.1 uncultured Rhodanobacteraceae bacterium | reverse complement strand
CGCGATGCTGGCGACCAAGATCAGCTTCATGAACGAGATCGCCAACATCGCCGAGCAGGTCGGCGCCGACGTCGAGCAGGTGCGGCGCGGCATCGGCTCGGATCCGCGCATCGGCTACCACTTCATCTATCCCGGCGCGGGCTACGGCGGCTCGTGCTTTCCGAAGGACGTCAAGGCGCTCGCGTACACCTCGCGCGCGCACGGCCACGAGCCGCGCCTGCTCGACGCAGTCGAGGCCGTCAACGCCGCGCAGAAGCAGAAGCTGTTCGCCCTGATCGAGCGCCACTTCGGCAGCGGGCTCGCCGGCCGCACGATCGCGCTGTGGGGCCTCGCGTTCAAGCCGAACACCGACGACATGCGCGAGGCGCCGAGCCGCACGCTGCTGGAAGCGCTCTGGAGCGCCGGCGTCCGCGTCCGCGCCTACGACCCTGAAGCGACGGCCGAGGCGCGCCGCCTCTACGGCGAGCGCACCGATTTCCTTCTGTGCGACGAGCCGTACGCCGCGCTCGAGGGCGCCGACGCGCTGGTCGTGGTCACCGAATGGAAGGAATTCCGCAGTCCCGACCTCGAGCGCGTGCGCGCGTCGCTCCGGGAGCGCGTGATCTTCGACGGCCGCAACATCTTCGAGCCCAGGGCGATCGAAGCGGCCGGCATCGCGTACTACGGCATCGGCCGCGGACGCAGCGTCGTCACGGTCTGACGCTCGCCGCGAGCGCCGCTTGAGCTAACATCCCACCTCCACGCCGTCCAGCACCAGGGATCGATGGAAAGCAAACGCGCACTCGTCACGGGAATCACCGGCCAGGACGGCGCCTACCTCGCCGAGCTCCTGCTCGCCAAAGGCTACGAGGTGCACGGCATCAAGCGCCGCGCGTCATCGTTCAACACCGAGCGCATCGATCACCTGTATCACGAGCTCGACGATTCGCAGCCCGGCATCCATCTGCACTATGGCGATCTCACCGATTCGCTGAGCCTGCTGCGCATCATCCAGCAGGTGCGGCCCGACGAAATCTACAACCTCGCCGCGCAGAGCCACGTCGCGGTCTCGTTCGAGGAACCCGAGTACACGGCGAACGCAGACGGCCTCGGCACGCTGCGCATTCTCGAAGCGATGCGCACGCTTGGGCTCGCCGACCGCTGCCGGTTCTATCAGGCGTCGACGTCCGAGCTCTACGGCCTCGTGCGCGAGACGCCGCAGCGGGAGACGACGCCGTTTCATCCGCGCTCGCCGTACGGCGTCGCGAAGCTGTACGCGTACTGGATCACCGTGAATTACCGCGAGGCGTACGGCATCTACGGCTGCAACGGCATCCTGTTCAACCACGAATCGCCGATCCGCGGCGAGACGTTCGTCACGCGCAAGATCACGCGTGCGCTCGCGCGCGTGATCCACGGGCAGCAGCACTGCCTCTATCTCGGCAATCTCGACGCGCGACGCGACTGGGGCCACGCGCGCGATTTCGTCGAGGCACAGTGGCTGATCCTGCAGCAGGACGAGCCGCGCGACTACGTCATCGCGACCGGCATCCAGCACTCGGTTCGCGACTTCGTCACGCTGGCTGCGCGCGAGATGGGCGTCGAGCTCGAGTTCCGCGGCAAGGGCGCGAGCGAGCATGCCGTCGTCGCGAGCTCGGCGAAGCCTGGCGCGAAGATCAAGCCCGGCGATGTCATCGTGCGTATCCACCCGCAGTACTACCGGCCGGCCGAGGTCGACACGCTGCTCGGTGACGCCTCGTTCGCCAAGCAGCAGCTCGGCTGGACGCCGAAGACGAGCTTCGATGAGCTTGTGCGGGAAATGGCCGCTGCCGACTTCGCGCTGGCCGAGCGCGAGGCCAAGGGCCTGACCGGCGCGCGGCACGGGCGCCATCTCGTGGAGCGGCTCCCGGGCTGAAGACACCGCATGGCTGCCACGCTCGAAGACCGCCTGACCGAGCTTGAAGTGCGGCTCGCGTTCGTCGAAGACACGCTGGCGACGCTCAACGCCACCGTGTCCGGCCACGACCGCGCCTTGCAGGATCTTCGTCTCGCCATCGAGCGCCTGCGTACCGAGCTGACCGGCGTGCGCACGGCGCTCGGCCACGACGTGCGCGAGGAGCCGCCGCCGCCGCATTATTGACGACACCGCAACGGCGCCGTTCCGCGGCGCATTCAGGATCGACCGCCCATGTCCGAATCGCTGCGCGATCAACTGCTGAAAAGCGGTCTGGCCGCCAGGCTCAAGGCCGAGGCCCGCACGAAGCCGGGAAAGCCCGAACGCGCTCCGCAAGGCAAGCGTGATCGGCCCGAGATCGACCTTGCCAAGGCCTACGCGCTTCGCGCGAACACCGAGCGCGCCGAGCGCGAGCGCGCGCAGCGCGAGGCCGAACAGCGTGCGCGAGAGAAGAAGGAGCGGCGCCAGCGCCTCGCCGCGTTGCTGAACGGCAAGGCCCGGAACGCCGCGGAGGCGGACATTCCGCGCCATTTCCCGCACGCGAACAAGATCCGGCGCATCTACGTCACGGCCGAGCAGTTGCCGCGCCTGAACGGCGGTGAGCTGGGCATCGTGCAGCTCGCCGGGCGCTATCTCCTCGTCGACGCCGACATCGCCAAAGCCGCGCGCGACATCGATCCGGACGCGCTCGTCCTGCTCTGCGATCCGCACGAGGCGAGTGCCGAAGACGACGTGCCGGACGACCTCGTCTGGTGATTTTCGTGACGGCATTCGCATTATTCGAATATGCGGGCCGGGTTTTGCATTAAACCAACGATTTGAATCACGCGCCGAGCTAGCCTCGAACCACGCTTATTTGCTGGTGGGTCTGCTCGTGAAATACCTTAATCTTGCGCTGGTTTTCTCGGTATTTTCCCTGAATGCCGTTGCCGCGCCGCTGCCGAAGTTTCCGCCGGGCGCGATATGGAACCAGGATGTCAGCGCGCCATCGCTGAAGCATCCTGATTCGGATCAGATGGTCGCGTGGCTGCAGTCGAAAGGCGGCTGGGGCACCGGAAGCAGCAATTTCCAGATCGATTTTTCGATGTCCGTGCTGCACGCGGACGCATCGACGCCGATGGTCGATGTCGTGGGATATCCCTACGACGAATATTATGTCCCCGATTGCGACGCGCCGGGAACGATTCCGTTCCCGCTGCCTCCGGATGGCGCGATCGAAGGATCGGACGATTATTCCTGCGACAACGAAGGCGAGGATTGCCATCTGCTCGTCGTTGCCGGTAATACGCTGTACGAGTCGTATCACAGCAACGTCGTCGGCAGCGGGTTGCAGTCGCAGTGCGCGGTCAAATGGGATCTCACACGCGTGTATCCGCCGGAAGGACGAGGCGAGCAATGCGGCAGCGCCGACGCCGCGGGTTATCCGATTTCCGCGCTGATGTTCAACGCGGACGAGATCTACAACGCGATCCAGAGCGGCGGCGACATCGGGCACGCGATCCGTTTCATCCTGCCGAACAACCGCATCACCGCCGGCGAATACGTCCATCCCGCCACGCACGCCGGCGGGCCGACGGCTACCGCGCCGTACTCGATTCCGTACGGATCGCATTTCAGGCTCAGGGCCGATTTCGACATCGATGCGTTCACGAACAACGAGGCGGTCAAGGTGCTGCTGCGGACGCTGAAGAAATACGGCATGTTCCTCGCCGACGGCGGCAACGTTCCATTGACCGCCGAGTCCGACCTGTACACGACACACTCGTGGGACGAGCTGTCGATCGATTCGCACTCGCTCAGAGGCATCGAGGTCACCGCCTTCGAAGTCGTTGCGGCCGACCCGCCGATCGACCTCACGTACGACTGTGTGCGCGAGCCGGACGAGGGCCCCGCGGACCCGGTCTTCACGAGCGGCTTCGATCCGTAACGCGCCAAGTTGCCGATCGCGTTGCATCCGCCTGCCTTGAGGCAAGCGGGTGCGCGCCAGCCTAGCCGGACCGCGCCAGCAAGCCAGCCGCCGCGCGCGCGATGACGATTTCCTCGTCGGTCGGAATCATGAGAACGTCGACCGCTGATCCCGCACTGCCGATGCGCAGCGCGTTCGCCGCATTCGCCTCGGCGTCGAGCGCGATGCCGAGCCAGGACGAGTAACCCGCGATGCGCGCACGCATCGTCGGCGAGTGCTCACCGATGCCGGCGCTGAAGACGAGCACGTCCAGGCCGCCGAGCGCCGCGGCCAGCGAGCCGATCTCGCGCGCGGCGCGATAGGCGAAAAGATCCATCGCTTCCTCGGCCTGCGTGCCGCCGTCCCGCTCGAGCGCGCGCAGATCGTCACTGATGTCGGACACGCCGAGGAGGCCGCTGCGGTCGTAGAGGAGATTGGACACCGCGGCCGGCGTCATCCGCTTCTGTTCCAGGAGATACAGGAGGACGCCGGGATCGATCGCGCCGCAGCGCCGGCCCATCACCAGCCCGTCGAGCGCGCTGAAGCCCATGGTCGTCGCGATGCTGCGACGCTTGAGGAGCGCGCAGAGGCTCGCGCCGTGGCCGAGGTGCGCGATGATCACGCGCCCGTCCGCGCGTGCGCCGGCAAACGCGGGCAGTGCGCCGGCGAGGTACTCGTACGAGAGGCCGTGGAATCCGTAGCGGATGATGCCTTCTTCGGATAGCGCCCGCGGCAGCGCGAAGCGCTGCGCATGCGCGGGCTGCGTGCGGTGGAACGCGGTGTCGAAGCAGGCCACCTGCGGCAGGCGCGGCGCGGCGCGCGCGACGGCGCGGATCGCGGAGAGATTCTGCGGCTGATGGCTGGGCGCGAGCGGGATGAGACGCTCCAGCGCGGCGAGCACGCGATCGTCGATGCGTACCGGATCCGCGAAGTCGCTGCCGCCGTGGACGACACGATGGCCCGCCGCGCGCAACGCGATATCCGGCATGCGCTCGGCGATGAGGTCGAGCAGCCACGCCGTGGCGGAAGCGTGGTCGGAGCCGGGCGCCGCGCCCGCGAGATCGGCGCCGCGCGTGCCGGACGTCTTCAGCGCGGCGCGCGCCGAGCCGATGTTTTCGACGACGCCACGGCAGAGCGGGTCGAGCGCGGGCGTTGCATAGAGGCCGAACTTGACGCTCGACGAGCCGACGTTGAGAGCGAGCACCGCGTCCGTCATGCCGGTACGCGACGGTGGCGCTCGAGCAGGACGGCGAGAGCGCATGAGGCGAGCCGCGACAGCACGCCGTCCGAGCGGCTGGTCAGCACGATGGGCACGCGCGCGCCGAGCACGATGCCGGCGGCTTCAGCGCCGGAGAGGTAGATGAGCTGCTTGGCCAGCATGTTGCCCGATTCCAGGTCCGGCACGACGAGGATGTCCGCGTCGCCGGCAACGGGCGAGGCGATCGATTTCGTCGCCGCAGCCTTGCGCGAGATCGCGTTGTCAAACGCGAGCGGCCCGTCGACGACGCCACCCGTGATCTGGCCGCGATCGACCATCTTGCAGAGCGCGGCGGCTTCCACGGTCGACCGGATCTTCGGGTACACGGTCTCGACAGCGGAAAGAATCGCCACCTTCGGCGCGGCGATCGCGATCGCATGCACGAGGTCGATCGCGTTCTGCACGATGTCTCGCTTGGTCTCGAGATCGGGCTCGATGTTGATCGCGGCGTCGGTGATGAAGAGCGGCTTCGGATATGTCGGCACGTCCAGCGCGAACACGTGGCTCATGCGCCGCTCGGTGCGAAGGCCGCTCGCGGCATCCACGGCGGCGGACATCAGCTCGTCCGTGTGCAGCGCGCCTTTCATCAGCGCGCGCACTTCGCCCGTGCGCGCGAGCTCGACCGCGCGCGCGGCAGCCGCATGGCTGTGCGGCACGTCGACGAGCTTGATGCCATCGAGCGAGCGGCCCGCCGCGGCGGCCGCACGCCGCACCTTCGCCTCAGGCCCGACCAGCACCGGCTCGATCAGGCCCTGGCTCTTCGCCTCCAGCGCACCCGCCAGCGAAAGCTCGTCGCAAGGATGCACGACGGCGGTCCGAAGCGGCTCGATCGAGCGCGTCGCGTCGATCAGCTGGCGGTAGCGCGCTCCCTGCTCGTGCAGATGGACCTCGGGCAGCAGCGCCCGCGGCCGCCTGACCTTCGCCGTCGGCGCCAGCACGAGCGCCTCGCCTTCGACGACGGTTTCGCCGGCCTGATTGATACACCGGCAGGTGAGCAGCACGCGGTTGTCGCCGCGTTTTTCCTGCACCGTCACGCGCACCGTGACCGTGTCGCCGACGCCGACCGGTTTTCGGAAGTGCAGCGTCTGGTCGAGATAGATCGTGCCGGGGCCCGGCAGCTCGGTGCCGAGCACGGCGGAGATCAGCGCGCCGCCCCACATGCCGTGCGCGATGACCTTGTGGAACGCGTCCGAGCGCGCGAAGTCGTCGTCGACGTGGGCCGGATTGACGTCGCCCGAGAGAACCGCGAACAGCTCGATGTCCTTCCTGCGCAGGGTGCGCACCAGCTCGGCGCTGTCGCCGATGGCCAGCTCGTCGTAGGTGCGGTTCTCGATGTACTGCACGTCGGTCTCCGTCTCCGGCGACGGGCGGAGCATACCGCGCTTCGCCCGGGCCCGGTGTGCGGCGCGCTAGTGCAAGACGAGGACGGGAACCTTGCATTCCGACAGCACACGCGCCGTCACGGATCCGAGCAGCACGTTCTTGAGTGCCGTGCGGCCGTGCGATCCCATCAGCACCAGATCGTATCTGCCCTCGACGGCGCGGCGCGCGATGCAGAGCGCGGCGTTGCCCGCCGTGTACGCTTCGTCGAACGGAAGTCCCGCGCGTTTCAGGCGCCGCCGCGCGTCTTTCAAACACGCCTCGCTGTTTTCGCGATGGATCTCGGCGACGCGGCGCTCGCCGAGCGCGGCCGCGACGCGATCCAGCATCGGCGCATCGACGTGGAAGAGCGTGACGCGAAGGTCGGGGATGTGCTTGCGGAGCGGTCCTGACAGATAGCGGGCGGCGCGATCGGAGCATTTGCTGCCGTCAGACGCGAACAGAAGTTTCATGGTCGTCCTCGTTTCGTGGGGTGGGCGGGGCCGGCACGCGGCCGAGCACGTGCTGCACGGCGGGTAGGAGCTTCGCGATGTCGAACGACAGCGCGGACACCATGCCGATCGCGATGGCGAGCGCCAGCGGCATGGCTTCGGGCGTCCTGAACCGGAAGAGGCGCTCGAGCACGGGCAAGAGCAGGCACGCTGCCGTGGCGGCCGACGCCAGCGCGGCGATGAACCAGTACGCCTCATGACCCGGCGCGAGGAAACCTTTCAGCGTGGCGCCGCGGGTCGCGCTGACGCGGATCAGCGTCAGGTTGCCCGCCGTGAGCACCACGAAGGCGAGAGCGCGCGCACCGTCGGCGTCGGCCCCGGCGGACAACGCGCCGCCGTAGAACGCGAGGCACGCGCCCAGCAGAAGAAGGCCCTGCACGGCAGCGACGGCAAGCTGCGGCCAGCCGAGCAGCGGATCGCGCGGATTCCGTGGCGGGCGCTCCATCGTGCCCGGTTCGACGGGTTCGTTCTCGAACGCGATCGCGCAGATCGGATCGATCACCATCTCGATCAGGACCACGTGCACCGGCAGCAGCAGCGCGGGCATGCCGAGCAGCAGCGGCAGCAGCGTCAGGCCGCAGATCGGAATGTGAATTGCGGCGATGTAGATCGAAGCCTTGCGCAGGTTGTCGAAGATGCGCCGGCCTGTCTCGATGCCGGCCACGAGATGACCGAGATCGTCTTCGAGCAGCACGATCGAGGCCGCCTCGCGCGCGACGTCGGTGCCGCGCGCGCCCATGGCGAGGCCGATGTGCGCGGCTTTCAGCGCCGGTGCGTCGTTGACGCCGTCGCCAGTCATGGCGACGACTTCGCCGTTTTCCTTGAACGCCCGCACCAGCCTGAGCTTCTGTTCGGGCTGCACGCGCGCGAACACGCGTGCGCTCCGCACGATGCGGCGCAGGCGATCGTCGCTTGCTGCCGCGATTTCGGCGCCGCTGATCGGCGGCGCGGCGATGTCGATGCCGGCCTCGCGCGCGATCGCGGCGGCGGTCGCGGGATAGTCGCCGGTGATCATCACGACCGATACCCCGGCCCGGCGCGCGGCGGCGATCGCATCTCTGGCGCTCGGGCGTAGCGGATCGACGAACGCAAGCAGGCCCGCAAGCCTGAGCCCGAGCTCGCGAGGATCGGCCGGCAGCTCGCGAGCGGCGAGCCGGGCCGTCGCCACCGCGAGCACGCGTCCGCCTGCGGCTGCTTCCCGCTCGACACGTGCGAGCACATCGGCACGCCCGGGGTCGTCGGCGCCGCAGAGGTCGAGAATCGCTTCGGGCGCACCTTTCGCACATGCGTGCAAGTCGCCGCTCGCGCCGCGCCAGACACGGATGACGACGGGGCGCTGCTGCGTCCACCCGTACTCGCGAGCAGGCACGCCGTCCTCGATACGAAAACCGGCCAAGTCACCCACGCGAGCCGCGAGGCGGTGCACGGCCTCGTCCATTGGATCGTTCGAGGTACGCGCCGACGCGTTCGCAGAGCATGCGATCAGCTCGGCGAATCTCTGCGGCAGCACCGTACCCTCGGCGACGCGGCGCCAATCGCCATCGATCGCGAGCGCCGAAACGCGCATGCGGTTTTCGGTCAGCGTGCCTGTCTTGTCGAGACAGAGCATGCTGCAGGCGCCCAATGTCTCGATGACCGCCGTGCGCCGAGCGAGGACGCGCAGCTTCGCCAGCCGCCGCGCCCCGAGGGCGACGAACACGACGAGGATCATCGGGAATTCCTCCGGCAGGGCAGACATGCCGAGCGCGATGCCGGTCAGCGTGCCTTGCAGCCAGTCTCCCTCGATCAGGCCGTAAAGCAGAACGGCAATCGCACTTGCAAAAAACGCGAGCGCTCCGAAGGCAGCGACCAGGCGGCCGAACGAGCGTTGCAGGAGCGTCGGTTCGACCTCGATCGAGGCGAGCGATGCACCGATGCGCCCCGCTTCGGTGCTGGAACCGGTGCGGATCACTTCGGCCACGCCCCGGCCCGTCGCCACCAGCGTGCCCGCATGCACGAGCGTGCTGCCATCCCCGGATGCGACCGTCGCATCTTCCGCCCGTTTGGCCACCGGCAGCGATTCGCCCGTGAGCAGTGACTCGTCGACGCCGATGCCCTCCGCGCGGCGCAGCACGGCGTCGGCGGCAATGCGCTCGCCGGCGGCGATCAGAAGCAGGTCGCCGGGCACGACGTCGCGTGCGGGAACGCGCTGCTCGCGTCCGTCACGCAGGACGCGCGCCGCCGGCGCCGCCAGGGCGCGCAGCGTTTCCAGCGCGTTTTCGCTGCGCCGCTCCTGCGCGACGACGAGCAGGATCGAAAGTCCCGCGAACGCCGTCATCAGCAGGCCTTCGCCGACGCCGCCGATGGCGAGATAGACGGCCGCGGCAAGCGCGAGCAGCGTGAACATCGGCTCCCGCAGCACGCCCTTCAGGATGCGGGCGATGCCTCGGCGCGGAGCGCGCGGCAATTCGTTGGCACCGAATCGGCACAGCCGGCGCCGTGCCTCGGACGAGCTCAATCCCTGCGCGAAATCGATGTCGGGCATTCAGTGCGCCATCAGCAGCGGAACGCCGGCGTAATCGAGGAAATAACGTGGAATCTCATGCAGCCGGCTGTCGCCCGGCCGGCGCTTGCCGCGTGCGCCGGACACCAGCATGTCGGCGCGGTTGACCGAAACGGCATCCAGCACCGCTCGCGCAGGCGAAACCGCCTCGCGCTCGATCGCGCTGCGCTCGACGGCGATGCCGCGCTCGGCGAGATGGCCGACCGGATCGAACGCGAACGTCACGGCGGATTCGGAATCGCCGTTCGCCGTCGTCACGTCCAGCAGCAGCACGTGCGATGCGCGCTGCAACAGGGGCATCGCGGCGCGCAGCGCGCGGATGCAGGCGAGCGAGCCGTCGTAGGCGATCGCGACACGGTCGAAGCGCGTCATGGAGTAGCCGCCGTCCGGCACGGCGATGCAGACGAAGCCGGCGAGCAGCACGTCGCGGATCAGGTCGCTGGTGTCGTGGCGGTCGCAGATCCTGCGGTCGACGACGATCACGTCGTGCCAGTTGCCGGCGATGCCGAGCACATCGGCAGGATCGCCGAGCGCCACGTGCCATTTCGCCGATGCGACGCCGAGGCTGCGCGCCCAGGCGTCGAAGCGCGCACCGGCGTGCACGGCCGTGCCGATTTCCTCCTGCGCGTGCGCGACCAGCTCGGCCATCAGCGACGGCGGCACGCCCGCGGGTTCGTGCCGCGGCAGCGGCGGCGCGACATGCACGGCGGTCAGCGCCGCGCCGAGGCTGGCCGCGAGCTCGGTCGCGTAGCGCACGCCGGGCGTCCAGACCTTCACGTCGCTGCAGTAGGCAAGGACGTCGAGCATTTCACTGCAGGGTCAGAATGTGGATGACCTGCGACGCGTCATCGGGATCGCGCGTGCGCCGGAAGCCGAGGAACTTCGCCAGCTCGCGCATGGCCGCGTTGTCGGCTTCGTCGACCGAGAACATCGAGCGCATGCCGCGCGAGCGCGCCACTTCGATCAGGTGGCGCATCAGCGCAACGGCGAGGCCCCGGTTGCGCCATTCGTCCGCGACCGTTACCGCGCATTCGCAGACAGCGCGCTGGTCGTCGGCGCTGTACCGGGCGACGCCGATGACGCGTTTCTCGCCGCCGCGGTGAACGAGCGCGATGAAGGCCCTGTCGCGCCGGTAGTCGATGTCGGTCAGCGTCCGGATCAGGTCGTCGCCGGCTTCGCTCACCTGGCCGAGGAAGCGCAGCCGCCGCGATTCCGGCGAGAGTCGGCGGAGGAAGGCGCGCTCGAGGGCGGCGTCTTCCCTGCGTATCGGTCGGATGATGACGCGCGTGCCGTCGAGCAGCGTTTCGGTCCAGTGCGGCGCATCGCGCGAGGGGCCAGCGGGTACCAGCGCATTCGCCGGCGCGGCACGTGGTGCGCGTGACGGCGCCGACTTCGCTGCGTTGCGGGCGGCGCGCGCGGGCTTCGACGGCCTGGTCCGCGTGCGGCTGCGCGACGACGGGTTTCGTGCCGCGGCCGTCGGACGTCGAGTGCCCGAACCCCGCGATGAGGTGCGCTTTCCGGTCCTGCCCATGATCGAACCTCCGTGGAATGCGCATGCAGTCTGCTGCGGCGCCGGCTGCCGCAAGTTGATCCATGTCATCCGGACGCCGCTGCGCATCCGGCGCCGCGCGCGCGTCGGTACCATGCGCTGACGCATTGCGCGACGGTTGACATCGATCAAGCGCCGCGCCTGACGCGCCGGTACCGTGGCGCCATGCGTCGCGCTTTCCACGCCCGCCGATGATCTCGCTGACCTGCCACGGCGCCGCAAGGGAGGTCACCGGCTCGTGTCATCTGCTCGAGTGCGCCGGACGCAGGCTGCTGATCGACTGCGGCCTGTTCCAGGGCAGCGACGCGGTCGAGCGGGAGAACGCGCTCGCGTTTCCTTTCGATGCCGCGTCGATCGATTTCGTGCTGCTGACGCACGCGCACCTCGACCACTGCGGCCGAATTCCGCGGCTCGTGCGCGCCGGCTTTCGCGGCGAGATCATCGCGACGGCGCCGACGCGCGAGCTCGCGCGTCTCGTCCTGACGGACGCCGCCTCGCTGCAGGAGGAGGAATCGAGAGCGCACTCGCGCCATTTCCGCGTCTCGTCGCCGCCGCTCTACACGATCGCTGACGCGTTCCATGCGATGGACTTCTTCGGGCGCCGCGCCGAATACGGGCAGGACATCGAGCTCGCGCCCGGCCTCTCCGTGCGTTTCACGGATGCGGGGCACATGCTCGGCTCGGCCTCGATTCTGGTGGAGGCGGGCAAGGGCGGCACACGCCGCCGCATCGTGTTTTCGGGCGACATCGGCAATCCCGGCCGTCCGCTGCTGCGGGACGCCGGACCGCCGCCCGCGGCGGACGTCGTCGTCATGGAGGCGACCTACGGCAACCGCGACCACCGCTCGACGGCCGACAGTGTTGCCGAGCTTGTCGGCGCCGTGGCCGACCGCATCGAGCACGGCGGCAACGTCGTCATCCCGACGTTCGCGCTCGAACGTGCGCAGGAAATCCTGTACCACTTCGCCGACGGCGTCCGCGATGGCCTGCTGCCGTCCAACCTGCAGGTGTACCTCGACTCGCCGATGGCGATCTCGGCGACCGAAATCTTCGCGCGTTATCCCGAGTATCTCGGCGGCGCGGCCCGGCAGCGGCTCGCGGAGGGCACCGACCTGTTCGGCTTGCCGACGCTGCGCTTCACGCGCGAAGCGGCCGACTCGATGGCGCTCAACCGCATCAAGGGCGGCGCCGTCATCCTCGCCGGGTCGGGCATGTGCACGGGCGGGCGCGTGCGCCATCACCTGCGCCACAACATCTGGCGCAAGAACGCCGGCGTGATCTTCGTCGGTTATGCCGTGCAGGGAACGCTCGCGCGCCGGATCATCGACGGCGCGGAGACCGTGCGCATTCTCGGCGAGGACGTGCGTGTGCGCGCACGGCTCTGGACGATCAACGGCTTTTCCGCTCATGCCGGCCAGCGCGACCTGCTGCGCTGGCTCGGGCATGCGGCACCGGAAAGGGTCGTGCTCGTCCATGGCGAAGCCGATCGGGGCATTCCGGCACTCCAGGCGGAAATCCTGGCGCGCGGCATCGAATGCGTCGCGCCCGCGCAGGGCGAGACGCTGAAGCTGGATTGAGCTTCGAGGTGGTGGCGATCGTGCCGAGTTGACGCAGATCAGGCCCTCGTGCGCGCGCCCTCGCTATCGTGAAGCCGGAATCGCGCAGCTCGAACCGGAGGCGACCATGCAGGACATTCTCGTCTACACGGACGATTTCCGCCGACCCTGGAAACCCGCGGTCGAATACGCGGGGCGCCTCGCGGCGATGCTGGACGCGTCCCTGACCGGCGCCTACGTCTATCCGTCGCCGTTGTACACCGCGCCGCGCCACAGCGCGCCGGAGTTGATCGACGCGATCTTCCGCAACGCACGCGCGCTCGAAGCGGAGGCGGCGGCGACGCACGAGCCGTTCGTGCAGTGGGCGAGGGCGCTCGGCGTGCCGCGCCCGTCCTGGCACGTGGCCGAAGGCTACCTGCCAGACGTGCTCTCACAGGTCGGGACCTGGCACGACCTGCTCGTGCTCGGCATCGATGACGAGGGCAGCTGGGGTTCGCCCTCTGATGTCGCGACGCTGGTTCTGACCTCGCATCTGCCGACCATCGCCGTGCCGGCCGGCATGCGCGAGGCGAAGCTCGACTGCGTCGCGCTCGCCTGGAATGGCGCGCCGGAAGCCGTGCGCGCGATCCACGCGGCGGTTCCGCTGTTGCAGCGCGCCGAACGTGTCGTGCTACTGCGCGGCGAGCAGCGCAACGCGTTCCCCGACATCACCTGGAAGCCGCCTTTCGAAATCGATGCGCACCTCGCGCGGCACGGAATCGCGTTCGACGAACGCGGCATCGACGCCGACGACGCACACGCTGGCGAGGCGCTGCTCGAAACCGCGGACAAGGTCCGCGCCAGCCTGCTCGTCATGGGCGCCTACGGCCGGACGCGCTTCAGCGAATGGGCGCTCGGCGGTGCCACGCGCCACGTGCTGTCGCACGCCCGCATTCCGGTGTTCATGCGCCACTGAGCCCCCGGCGAACGTTTGCCCGCGCCGTGCGGCTCCGCGGCCTGCGCGGCGTTGTTACACGCCGTTACAAACGGTTGCCGTTCCGTCGTCGTCGCGTGCCGTGCACTTTCTAACGTCTCCTCGCAGCAGATCATTGCGAGGACGAGACGATGAGCGCCATTTCTATGCCTGCCCATGCGCCCGCGACGGTGTCGTTCCGTGAACGGCCCATGGCCCAGCCGCCGGCGCGCGCCGGATTCGACATCGAGCGGCTGCGCGAGCACGTGCCCGTGCTTCGCCGCAAGGTGAAAGCGGGACAGTCGATCTACCGCGCAGGCCAGCCATTCCATGCGCTGTATCTCGTCCACGTCGGATGCTTCAAGACCGCCGAGCTTTCGGACGACGGCCGCGAGCAGGTCACGGGCTTCCGCATGCGCGGCGACCTGATCGGTGTCGAATCGATCGGCCTGTCCGTCTACGCATGCGACGCCGTCGCGCTCGAGGACGGCGAGGTCTGGGAGCTGCCGTATCCGCCGGTGCTGAACGCGTTGTTCGGCCTGCCGGACCTGCACGCGCGCTTCACCGCGGCCATGGCCGAGGAGATCCGCCGCGACCGCGCCTGGATGCTCGCCCTGGGCACGCTGTCGGCCGAGCAGCGCGTTGCGGCGTTCCTCGTCGATATCGCCGGCCGCTGCAAGGCGCTCGGCTTCAGCGACCGTCATTTCATCCTGCGCATGAGCCGCTCGGACATGGCGAGCTATCTCGCGCTCAAGCACGAGACCGTGAGTCGTGCGCTGTCGCATCTGCAGGACGCCGGCTGCATCGCGGTGCTGCGCCGCGAGATCAAGGTTCTCGATCCGGACCTGCTCGTCGGCCTCGCGAGCGGATCGATCGCCGTCCACTGACGTCCGCACCCGTCGCGCAAGCAGGCCTTACGAAGCGCCGTCGCCGAACGCCTTCCGCACGGCGCTCGCGAGCTGCTCGCGCCGGTACGGCTTGCGTACCACGTCGACGTCGGGCAGCGGCGCGTCGTCGTGCTCGCCGCCGGCCCGGTCGTAGCCCGAGGTCAGCAGCGCCGGGAGGTCGGGTCGCCGCTTGCGCGCCTCGCGCACGAGCTCGTAGCCGGTCATGCCGCTGCCGAGGACGATGTCGGAGAAGAGCAACGCGATGTCCGCATGCTCCGAAAGGAGATCGAGCGCGCGCTCGGCGCTCTCGGCTTCATAGGTCGTGTAGCCGAGCGAGCGCAGGAACGCGACAGCGATCCTGCGCACGTCCTGCTCGTCCTCGACGACGAGAATCGATTCGCGGCCTTCGCGCACCGATGCCGTGCCCGCCGATGCCACTCCCGCCGCTTGAGCGCCGGCGTGCGCGGGCAGGTACAAATCGACTCGCGTGCCGGCTCCGACGGCGCTCTCGATCGACACGCGTCCGCCTGATTGCTTGACGAAGCCGTAGACCATGCTGAGACCGAGGCCGTTGCCCTTGCCGGATTCCTTCGTCGTGAAGAACGGCTCCAGCGCACGCGCCAGCACTTCGGGCGTCATGCCGGTGCCGGTGTCGGCGACCCTGAACACCACGTACGTGCCGGGATCGAGCTCGCCGTCGCCTGCGTGCTCGCTGCGCTCGGCCGATATCCTGAGATGGCCGCCGCGCGGCATCGCGTCGCGCGCGTTCAGCGCGAGATTGATCAGCGCCGCATCCAGCTCGCCCGGATCGGCAAACACCGGCGGCAGATCGTCCGCGCATTCGACCGTGATCGCGACCCGCTCCCCGAGCGTGCGCTGCAGCATCTGCCTGAGATCGGAAAGAAGCTGCGCGGGCGCGATTTCGCGCGGCATCAGCCGCTGGCGACGCGCGAACGCGAGCAGCTTGCGCGTCAGCGCCGCGCCGCGGTCCACGGCGCGCAACGCGCTGTCGAGGATGTCGCGATGACCGGGATGGTCGGCGAGTTCGGCTTCCAGCAGCTGCAGGTTGCCGGAGACCACGGTCAGCAGGTTGTTGAAATCGTGCGCGATGCCGCCGGTCAGCTGGCCGATGGCGTCGAGCCGCTGCGAGTGCGCAAGCTGCTCCTCGCTGCGGCTGCGCTGGATTGCCGCAGCAAGGATATTGGCGACGGACTGGAGAAAATGCAGCGCGTCGCGCTCGAACGTGTCCTCCTTCTTCGAGAGCGCGACGATCGCGCCCATCGGCTCGTAGCGGTCGAACAGCGGCACGATGGCGGCGTCGCGAAAGGCCGCGTGCGCGAGCGCGCGGCGCAGCAGCGGAAAGCGCGCGGCGTCGAGCGACTTCAACGTCGCGCCGCCGGTCGTCTCGCGCGGAAGCTCGGCGAACAGCACGTCCTGCGGCAGCGCCGTCGGCAGCGCTTCGCGCAGCGACGGCGGCAGGCCGGTTTCGCTGCGGACCACGAGACGGGCGCGGCGCGGATCGGCGAAGAGCACGACGACCGTGCCGATCTCCAGCGCGGAAGCGATCAGCGCCGGCGTGCTCTCGACGGCGGTCTCGTACGTCGGTGCCTCGAGCGCCAGCCGGCCGATCTGCGCCGCGAACGTGTCGTGGCGCGCCCGCGTCAGCGCCTGGCGCACGCGGCGCGTCTCGGAAATGTCGCGGATCGAGGCGGCAAAGAGCATCGAATCGCCGCTGCGGATCGGGCTCAGGCCGATCTCGACCGGGAACTGCTCGCCGCTCCTGCGTATGCCGATCAGCTCGTAGCCGGCGCCCATGGGCCGCACGCGCGGGCTGTCCATGTAGCGGTCGCGATGCCTCGCGTGCGCGCCGCGCAGCGCCTCCGGCAGCAGCACTTCGACGAGATGGCCCACGAGCTCGCCGGCGTCATAGCCGAACAGTCGCTCGGCCTGCGGATTGGCAAGCACGATGCGGCCGTCACGATCGACCACGATCATCGCGTCGGGCGCCGTATCGAACAGCGCCCGGAACAGGTCCGCGTTGCCGGTCGAGACATCGGGCGCCGGCGTGCTCATCCGCGCGTGACCTTTGCGGCAAGAAGATATCCCGCGCCGCGCACGGACTTGATCAGTGCGGGCGCGGACGGATCGGACTCGATCTTGCGCCGCAGCCGGCCGATCTGCACGTCGATCGCGCGATCGTAGGGTCCCGCGTCGCGCCCGTGCATCCAGCTCATCAAGTCGTCGCGCGAGAGCACGCGGTTGGGATGCTCCACGAGCAGCTTCAGGAGAGTGTATTCGCCGGTCGTGAGCTCGATGACGGCGCCCTTCGGATCGCGCAGCTCGCGCGAGCTCGGATCGAGCCGGAAACCGGCGAACACGAACGCTTCGCCGGAGCCGGCGTCCGGCGGCGCGTGCCCGGACGTGCGGCGCAGCACGCTGCGGATGCGCGCGAGCAGCTCGCGCAGGTCGAAGGGCTTCGTCACGTAGTCGTCCGCGCCGAGCTCGAGGCCGACGACGCGATCGACGGGCTCGCCGCGCCCGGTCACGATGATCACCGGCCCGCGCCAGTGCGAGCGCAGGTAGCGCGTCAGGTCGAGGCCGTCCTCGCCGGGCAGGCCGAGATCCAGCAATACGAGATCGATGTTTTCGCGTGCCAGCGCCGCCCGCATCGCAACCCCGTCGGAGGCGCTCGTGACGCGGAATCCCTGCGCTGTCAGATAGCGCGTCAGCAGCAATGCGACTTCGGAATCGTCATCGACGACGAGGAGATGCAACCCGGAGGGCGCTGCCTGCGGCATTGGGGGCGGCGTTTGCACGGCGTCGGAGCGTCGTGCCGAGCATCCGGCTCACTGTGCGGCGAGTCAAGCGCGCCGTTGTCGCAGCCCGGCTCGCATCGTGCTTACTTCGGCGGGTCCAGCACCGTCTCGATCGCGGCGATGAACGCAGGATCAGTGCTGCCGCTGGTTTCGGTGCGCGCGGCGATGCGGCCTTCGGCGTCCAGCAGGATCAGCGCGCTCGAGTGATTGAACCCGCCGTCGGACAGCACGCGGTAGCGGATGCCGAGCACCGCCGCGAGCTTGCGCACGCCGGCGGGCTCGGTGCGTGCGAGCGTCCAGCGCGGCGTGGCAAGCCTGCGCGAATTGACGATGCGCTTCAGCGCGAGCGGATCGTCGTGCTCCGCATCGAAGCTGACGAGCAGCACATCGATGCCACCTGCATGCTTCGCCGAGATCGCGCGCTCGGTCGCGAGCATGGTGTCCACGATGAGCGGGCACACACTGTGGCAGGACGTATAGAACATGCCGACGACGAGCGGCCGGCCCCGCCGGTCGGCGAGGTGCCGGCCCTGACCGTCCTGATCCACGAGCGGAATGTCGAGGCGGTACACGGAATCCGTGGGCGGCTCGGCGCTGCGCGCCTGTGAAGTTCCGAGACAGAGCAGGGCGGCGATACCGAGCACGAGCGGCAGCCACGCGTGCGCTGGGCCAGCAACAAGCTTCATCGTTCGATCCCCCGCTCCAGAGGCTTCGCGCAACGGAAGCCGAGATTGGCCGTGGTATCGCGTGCCTGCAGCGATGACAGCATCGCGATGCGCATCAGCACGGCATAGTTCTCGCGCTGCTGCAGCGTTGCCGCGCCGGCGCCGCAGAAGCGCAGGAGATCCGGATCGCCTTGCTCGCGGTTGTCGGCGCTGACGAGCAGCGCGTTGAAATCATCGACCCATTCCCAGACGAGACCGTGCAGGTCGCGCACGCCGTAGACGTTCGGCTCGCCGCCGACCGGGGCGAGTGGCTCGTTCGAAGGGCGCGCGTACCAGGCGAGGATGCGCTCGCGCCAGGCGGGATCGCTTCGCGCGTCCAGCCGCGTCGCGTCCGCAGCGGCGGCAAGCTCCCACTCGTACCAGGTCGGCAGGCGCGCGCCTTCACTTTCGCAGAACGCCTCGGCAGCGAACCAGCTGACGTTCGTCACGGGCTGCTGCGGCAGGACCGCGTCGCCGAGCGCGTCCGGCGCGGCCCACGATTCGAGATAGCGCGGCTCGGCGAAGATCCGCGCGACGCGATCGCGCCGCCACTCCGGATGCGTTTCGGCGAAGGTCAGGAATTCGCCGTTCGTGACCGGCACGACGCGCAGGCGAAACGGCGCGACGCGCGCGTCGGCCGCCTTGCCGTCTGCCGGCAGCACGCTGGTGAACGTGCCGCCGCGGATCGTGGCGTACTCGGCTGCCGTCGCGACCGACGCCGCGGCGAGCAGCGTGAGCGCGATGATGGAGCGGGCGAAGGCACTGCGCATCGCGAGCCTCAGTGCGCGGGTGCCGGAGCAGGTGCCGGCTCGGCGCGAGCCTTCGCGACATCTTCGGTCGTGATCCGCCCGCCGGGATTGCCCCAGCTGTTGAGCACGAAGGTCAGGATGTTCGCGATCTCGTCGTCGTTGAGCTGCGTCATCGGCGGCATGACCGAGTCGTACTCCTTGCCGTTGACGGTCACCTTGCCGCTGAGGCCGTGCAGCAGAATGCCGATCGTCCGTTTCGGGTCGGCCGCGATGAAGTCGGATCTCGCGAGCGGCGGGAACACGCCGGGCAAGCCCTGGCCGTTCGCCTGGTGGCAGACCGAGCACGTGCCCGTGAAGAGCACCTTGCCGGCCTCGACCTGATCCTCGATCGTGAGCGCGCCGCTCGCCGCCGCGCGCGTCGCCGTCGTGACCGGTTTCAGGTTCGGCTCCGCGCGATCGCCGAGATACACCGCATCGACTTCCTTGCCGGAATAGATCGCCTTGTCCTCGGGGCCGTCCACCTTGAGGATCGCGAGCGCGCCCTTGTTGAACGCGCGGAAGATCGAGTGGTCGACGAGCACGTAGCTGCCGGGCACTTCGGTGTGGAACTCGACGATCGCGGCGCCGCCGGCCGGGATCAGCGTCGTCTGCACGTTTTCCTGCGGATGCGTGCCGCCTTCCTGCTGCACGCGGTCGAAGATCTCGCCGATCACGTGGAAACTCGAGACGAGGTTCGGGCCGCCGTTGCCGACGAAGAGGCGCACGGTTTCGCCGGTCTTTGCGGCCAGCGCCTTGTCGCCGGTGAGCGAGCCTTCGGCGCCGTTGAAGAGGACATACGTCGGCTTCTCGTCGATCGCCTTTTCCATGTCGAAAGGCTGCAGGCCTTTCTCGCGATACTTGCCGGTCGTGTAGAAATCGCCCTGCATGACGTAGTACTCGTGATCGACTTTCGGCAGGCCCTCCGGCGGCTCGACGAGGATCAGCCCGTACATGCCGTTGCCGACGTGCATGCCGACCGGCGCGGTCGCGCAGTGGTAGACGTAAATGCCCTGGTTCAGCGCCTTGAACGTGAACTGCGATTCGTGGCCCGGCGCCGTGAAGCTCGACGCCGCCCCGCCGCCGGGGCCGGTGACGCCGTGCAGGTCGATGTTGTGCGGCATCTTGCTGGAGGGATCGTTGCGGAGATGGAACTCCACCGTGTCGCCCTGGCGCACGCGGATGAAGCTGCCTGGCACCGTGCCGCCGAATGTCCAGAACGTGTAGGTCACGCCTTCGGAGATCGGCATTTCCTTCTCGACGACGGTGAGCTCGACGATGACCTTCGCGGGCTGATGGCGATTCGTCGGCGGCGGCACCATCGGCGGGCTGGTCAGCACGGCGTGAATCGGCTCGCCCTGCGGCGGGCCGAAGTCGCCTTTTGCCGAGCCGCCCGTTCCTGCGGCGGCCGCGGCGAGGGCGGCATCGACTCCGGCGGAGCGGGGGCCGCAACCGGCCACCGCAGCCAGTGCGGCCGCGGTCACACAGACGAGCATCAGGCGTTTCATGCGTTTTTCCCGAAGTCCCAGGAGGGTGCTGCGGGAAAAAGTCTCGGCGCACGCCCGTCGCCGTGCCCTGATCCAGGTCAACCGCGCGCCTTGGCGGATAGGAATCCGGTCTGCGGCTTGACTCCGGTCAATTACAGGACGGATCGCCGCGGACAGATTGTGCGCAACGCGGCCGATCTCCGGCCAGGCAGGGGCAAGCCTCATGTTCATCCGCCAACGGGCCGGCCGACGCGCGCTCGCCGTCGCCGCGTCGCTCGCGCTGCACGCCTGCATCGCGCACGCGGGCGACGCGTCGCGCCAGCAGAGCGGGCCGGTCGTCGAGTTGCGTTACCGATACGAGCACGTCGACGATTCGGCACTGACGCAGGAAGCCGACGCCAACACGTTGCGCCTGCGCCTCGGCTACCGTTGGGTTTTCGCGCCGGGCTGGCAGCTTTACGCCGACGGTGAGCGCATCCAGCCGCTCGGTGCGCAGCATTTCAACAGTACTGCGAACGGGCACACGCAGTATCCCGTCGTGGCCGATCCCGCATCCACCGAAGTCAACCAGGCGTACGCGGCCTACACCGGCGACCGACTCGGCACCACTCTGGGCCGGCAGCGGCTCCTGATCGACAATCAGCGCTTCTTCGGCAATTCGGGCTGGCGGCAGAACGAGCAGACGTTCGATGCGCTTTCGCTCCGCTACGCATTCGCCGGTGGCCCCACGCTGCGCTACTGGTATCTCGATCGCGTGTTGCGCGTGAACGGGTACGACAATCCCGATCCGTTGCTGCGCGAATGGGACCTGCGCGGCCATCTGCTCCAGGCGAGCCAGTCACTACCGCTGGGTGCGCTCACCGGCTATGCCTATCTCGTCGAGAACCGGACCATCGCGACGCTGTCGTCGCAGACCTACGGCGCACGCTGGACCGGGACGCACGCGTTCGATTCCGTGTCGCTCGCCTGGACGTTCGAATACGCGAGGCAGCGCGACTGGCGCAACAATCCCGATGCGCAGCACGCGGATTATTCGCTGATCGAGCCGGCGCTCACGTGGCGGGGCGTGACGTTCAAGGCCGGCCGCGAGCGCCTCGGCGGCAACGGCCGCTACGGATTTGCGGCGCCGTATGGAACGCTGCATGCGTTCAACGGCTGGGCGGACCGCTTCCTGACGACGCCGAAGGACGGCCTCGACGATCGCTACCTCGGCGCGGGCGGAAAATTCGGCGCGGGCCATACGTGGGCTGCCGTCTGGCACGATTTCGACGCCGATCACGGCGGCAATCACTTCGGCAGCGAAGCCGATCTATCGCTCGGCCGCGCGTTCGGCCCGCACGTTACGGCATCCCTCACCTATGCCGACTATCGCGCGCACGGCTTCGGCAGCAGCCTGCGCAAGCTCTGGGCGAGCATCGATTACGCGTTCTGACGGCGGCTACGCGGACAGCATCGCAAGAATTCCGCGCGGATCGTGCGCGCGGGCCACGCCGATGATGAACAGGTACACGGCGAGCGCCGCAAAGTAGCAGCTCGTGCGTATCGCGAGCGTGCGGCCGCGCCTGAGCGCAAGCGATCCGAGCACGATGTAGACGACGAGCAGCAGCACCTTGACCGTCAGCCAGCCCTGCACAAACGGATACTGGTGCAGGATCGTGATCAGCATCAGCGCCGCGGTGAGCAGGGTCGTGTCGATCGCGTACGAGAGATGGCGCAGCGCCGCGTGGTTCGCGAGGCGAGAGCCGGCGAGCATCATCAGACCGCGCAGCGCGAACAGGCCGCCCGAGGCGATGACGGCGCCGACGTGGACGAGCTTGATCTCTGGATAGAACTCGATCACCGGAGCGTCCTCAGCCCGGCTTGCCATCCGCGCGCGGCGTGAGGTAGATCCAGGCCGCGCGCAGAACCCAGGGCAGGAACGCGACGACCCAGGCGAGCGCGGCCACCGCGAACCAGAGCGCGTGATCCTGCGCGAGCTCGGCGCCGACGCGCAGCAGCGCAACGACCTGCAGCGCGCCGAACGTGATCCAGGCGACGCGGCCCATCTCGAGCGGACGGCCGGAGTGGCCCTGCGTCACGCGCGTCACCATCGCGACCAGCATCGAGCCGAAGAAGCCGACGGTGAGCGCGTGCACCGGAGCGCGCCCGAGCACGAAGCCGCCGTCGAGAAACTGGATCAGGCTCTGTGCGCCGAACAGCGCGAACGCGATGGGGAGCCAGGCGAACGCGAGGTGCAGCGCGAACAGGAGCCCCGGCCGGCGCGCCTTCCACGGCTGCCAGGCGAGTGCGTGCCAGGCGAAGAACACGGCCAGCGGAAAATCGACGAGCCAGAGCAGATCGTAGCGGTGCGTGAGCTCGAGGCCGAGGTGCGCGAGCGCGAGCGACCAGAGCACCGGCAGGCTCCAGGCGGGCCGCACCACGCGGTAGCCGGGCGCGACGTTGGCGGAGAAGAACGGAATCATGCGGTGGCAGACCGTGAAATAGATCGGCAGCAGCAGCGCGAACGTGCCGAGCTTGATGGCGACGAACGCGAACTGCCAGGCTGCGCCGAGCGCGAATGCGATGAACGCGGCAATCCCGCAGGCGCCGAACGCGAGCGCTGCGTAGCATGACAGCGCGTGGCGGTCGCCGCCGCCGTGCGCGAGCAGCACGCGTCCCAGCGCCGCCATCGCCCCGAGCCAGCCGGCGAGCATGAGCGCGAGCCCCGCGATCAGCACGCCATGAAGCCCGAACAGCCCGACATGGGACAGGAGATAACCGCCGAAGACGCCGGCGAACACGGGAACGTAGTGCCGGCGCGTCAGCGCGGGCTGGTTCATCCAGCGCGGGAACACCGTCAGCAAAAAGCCGAACACGAACAGGGGCAGCATGCCGTACTGCGTCAGGATCGCGTGCGCCCATCCCGGAGGCACCGGGGCGGTCGGCACGTGCGGGAAGCCGAAGCGCGCGCCGCAGAGCACGGCGGCCCACCAGAGCATCGAGGTCAGGATCGCGGTCGTGCCCGCGAAGAACATCAGTCGGTGCGGTGCGGCGGAGAGAAGGGCAGGAAGCTTCGCCAGCGGTGGCACCGCGATGCGTTCGCGGGACGTCCGCTGTTGCGGACAGGCCATCGTCTCGTTCATGGGCGAAGGATCGCCGAATCGGATGCGCGCCGCGCTGACTTGCGTCAAGCGCACGGCATCAGTCGACCCAATAGTCCATCCGGAATATGGCCGAGGTTCAGACTATTGCCCCATCGGAGGCCCAGACCGTCCGGCGTGAGCAACAAAGGTTCGAGAGTGGCGACCGATTGGTTATTCTTGGGTCCAGGGGGCTACTACGAACGTAGGCACTGCGACATGTTCCGGCATGGACGTTCCTCGTCACCGGGCCTCTATACTCGGACGCGGAACGTTTTTGTGCAAATTTCAGTGGCGCTTGGATCCACGAAACGCTTGGCATCATCCCATTTACCGTATCAGCTGCGCCATCGCGGCAACCAATCAAGCGCCCCCGTTGAGTATTGTGAGGCTGGGCGTGCTCGTGCTGGCCTCGCCCCTGGCGATGTTGCGCGATTTGCGCAAACGCTTGGCTTTGCCACTCCACGTCGCATCTCGCCTGCAAACGCCTGGCGGGAACGCGCATCGAATTTCGTACTACTCCATTGAGCCATCTCAATAGGGTCGAGACATGCTTGCGGATTGCTGCCCATACGGCACGGCGTTGGCTTCCCTGCGTCGTCGCGAGGGCGATCCCGCTGCAGGCTGGGATTGGGAAAAACTCCAGTCATGTCTTGAGCGGACACCGTCAAGACCCCCGCTCGGACAAGCCTGTGTGCCTGACGCCTGATGATGCGCACAACGCAGCCGCTGTTTCGCCCGGAAGTGTTCGCGAAAAGACGCGCGCACTGGCTGGCGCCGATTCGGTTGACGTTGCCGGTCCCTTACCGCGCGTTGGCTTGTGCAGCTGTGGTGATCCTCGCACTGCTGGTCGGCGCGTTGTTTCTAGGGGAGCACACGCGTCGCATTCGTGTGGAAGGTCAACTCGTCCCTGAACAAGGCCTGCTCTCCATCCATGCCGCGCAAGCGGGTACAGTTGCACGCGCGATCGTGCAAGAGGGCGAGTTGGTCGCTGAAGGTCAGCCGCTGCTGGAAATCTCGACTGACGTTGACAGTGCGGCAATGGGCGGCACGCGCGCCGCCATCGCGAACGAGTTGGGCTCACAGAGAAGCCGTCTCGAGACCGAAATCGACGCAAAGGAGCGGCTTGCGCGGCTGGCATCTGATGAGCTCGAATCGCGGGTTGGTACCGCGGTCGAGCAGCTTGCGCAAATCGACCAGCAACTCGCGATTCAGTCAGAACTGGTGGAGAGCTCACGCAAACTCCTTGAGCGGATCCGCCCGCTTGAGAACCGCGGCTACATCTCCGTCGCCCAAGTCCAGCAGCAGCGGGTGGCTGCGCTGAATGCGGAAGCCGACTTGCTCACGTTGCGGCGTCAACGGTCAGATAAACAAGAGCAGCTCAACGCGTTGCGCGGTCAGCAGAAGGAACTGCCGCTCTCCACCGCTAGTCAAGTCAGCGAATTGCGCCGAAAGCTCGCGGAAAACCAGGCTGCGGCTGTGGCGAACGAGGCGCAGCGCGCCGTCGTTCTGCGTGCGCCACACAGTGGCGAAGTCGTCAATCTCGCCGTCTTCGAAGGGCAGGCGGTTGCCGCGGGACAGCGTGTCCTCAATCTGGTGCCGAAGGATTCCGCACTATTGGCACAGCTTTGGGTCCCCAGCGACGCTGCAGGCAACGTGCGGCCGGGCATACGCGTTGCGATCCGCTATCGAGCTTTCCCGTACGAAAAGTACGGCATTCAGTACGGCACCATTGCGCAATTTTCGCCAAGCGTCATATTGCCTGACGAGATCATGGCGCTGTTCGGATTGAAAAAAGACGAACCGCAATTCCGGGCCATGGTGCAGCTGGACCGACAGGAGATCGCCAGCATGCCGCGCAGCCTGAAGTCAGGCATGTTGTTCGACGCAGATATCCTGCTCGAGCAGGAACGGCTCATCGACTGGATCCTGGGACCTCTCTATCGCACGCCATCGGACGCGACGCATGCGTGACACGCTAGCCGCGTCGCGATGGCGAAGGTGGTTCATGCCGCACCGGCTGCCCATGATCATGCAGACTGAGGCGGCCGAGTGTGGCCTCGCGTGTCTGGCGATGATCGCCAATCACGCCGGACACACAGTCGATCTTCCGGCACTCAGACGTCGGTACTCGACCTCCGTGCGCGGCGTCACCCTCGGTCGGCTCATCGCCATTGCGACTGACCTCGGCTTCAATTGTCGCCCCGTCCGGGTCGAGCTTGACTATCTGCCGAGGCTACAAACGCCAGTGATCCTGCACTGGAACCTGAATCACTTCGTCGTACTCAAGCGCGTCTCAGGCAATAACATCGAGGTGCATGATCCAGCACGTGGCGTGCGGCGCATGTCGCTCACCGAAGCTGGAAATCATTTCACCGGTGTCGCGCTCGAGCTCCGTCCGATGGTGACGTTCCAGCCCGTGAAGGACACGCGCCGCTTCGGCTGGCTGGATCTGACCGGGCCACTACCTGGTCTCAAGTCCGCTTTGCTGCAGATCCTCACACTCGCACTCGCGCTGCAGGCGGTGACCACTACGCTGCCGTTTTTAGTGCAGATGGTGCTGGATCATGTTCTGGTTGGGGGTGACGCGAAGCTCCTGACATCGCTCGTGATCGCTTTCGCGATGCTCGTTTCGCTTCAGGCAATTTTTTCGACCGCGCGCGGCTGGGCCATCGCCTGGCTCGGCGGGAAGCTGAGTGCGGAGTGGGCCAGCAATGTTTTCGCCCATTTGATGCGCCTGCCGCTCAGCTATTTCGAGACGCGCCACATCGGCGATCTGACGTCGCGATTCGCTTCCATACAAGCGGTTCAGCGCACGCTGACAGGCAGCTTCGCCGAGTCGGTGGTCAATGGATTCACCGGCATCGTGACATTGCTGGTACTCGCTATGCTCAACACGAACATCGCTCTGGTCGTGCTGTGCTGCATCGCGATATACGCCGCGCTCAGGTGGCTCTCGTACCGGATGCTATGGCAGATGAATGAGCGGCAGTTGGTTTATCTTGCCCGTCAGCAAACCACACTGCTGGAATCGGTGCGCGGGATCCAGGCCATCAAGCTCGCGAACAAGCAGGGCGAGCGCGCGGCACAGTTTGCAACCATCACTCTTGACGCGACGCATTGCGACATCGCCGTGCAACGCACGATGCTTGCGTTCTCGACGATCAGCCAATGGCTCTTCGGGACGCAGCGTATCTTTCTGGTGTGGCTCGCCGCTAGGCTCGTGCTTGGCGAGCACCTGAGCATCGGCATGTTAACGGTCTACGTAGCCTTTGCTGACCAGCTCAGTACATGTGCGAGCGTGCTGATCGACCGAATCGTCGAATTTCGCATGCTTGGGTTGCATGCGGAACGCATCGCCGATATCGCGTTGACCGAACCGGAGGAATCGGGCGCGTCGGCCACGGAGCATGCACCGGACGACATTTCGATCGAGCTTGACAACGTGAGCTTCCGCTATGCATCGGGCGAGCCATGGATCCTGCGCAATTGTTCGATATACATCGGACAGGGGGAGTCAGTAGCGATCACCGGTCCGTCAGGATGTGGAAAGACGACACTGCTGAAGATCATTTTGGGGTTGCTGGTGCCGACAGAAGGCGTCGTGCGCATTGGCGGCATCGACATCCACAGTTACGGTCTGTCGGCGTACCGAAGGCTGGTCGCTGCGGTAATGCAGGATGATCAACTGTTCGAAGGTAGCATCGCCGACAACATCAGCTTTCTCGACGACCGCGCCACTCTCGACGATGTGCGTCGAGCTGCGGTAGCAGCCGCCATCGATGACGAGATATCGATGATGCCGATGCGCTATGAAACGCTCATCGGGAATATGGGCGCGACGCTTTCCGGTGGCCAGAAACAGCGCCTGCTGCTGGCGCGTGCCCTATATCGCGTGCCGCGAGTACTGGCGCTGGATGAAGCAACAAGCCATCTAGCAGGCTGTTGAGAAAGACCTCAGATCCGCGACAATCATAGGCTGCATCAAT
>CBINBI010000043.1:0-28616 GCA_966248875.1 uncultured Rhodanobacteraceae bacterium | reverse complement strand
CTCTCGGGGGATTGGACTCCAAACCGCGGTGCTACTCAAAAACGGGGGGACGTCGTCATCATTGCGATCATCGGCATCCCGCTGCTCTATTTCCAGCTGCGGGATCTCAGGCGATCCTTGCAGATTGCGGCGCACTCGGCGACTTATGAACAGGCTGCCACTTTCCGTTCGCAGCTGGTCGAGTACCCGCATCTCCGCAAGTACCTGTTCGACGGAGAAGTCATTCAGCCGGAGAATCCCGACTACGCCCGAGCCGTCACTATTGCGGAAACCTTCCTGAACTATCTGGAGTACATCGCCGTGCTCAAGGACAGTTTCGGAAAAGAGAATGATCCGGCGCTGGTGTCCTTCGTCCGGGCCGCATTGGCCGGTTCTCCCATCATGCGCCAGCACCTCGCGTCACACCCGCAGCTCTACTCGGAGAAGCTCCGCGGTTTCCTGTCTCAAACATCTGAAGCCGCGGCGCTTTGACCTAAGCGCCAGGCCCCGCCGGGAGGTACGCAAATGAAGGTCCTGATGTTCTACGAGACAGACCCGGACGGGCTGCTCAAGGCCCGCGAACATTTTCCGGCTCACCGTGCGCGGCTCGACGAGTTCCACAAGCGTGGGGTCCTGCTGATGGCGGGTCTCTACGGGAACCCGCCGATGGGAGCTCTCGGTGTCTTCACCACCCGGGAAGCGGCCGAAGAGTTCGTCAGGGACGACCCGTTCGTTCTGAATGGCGTGGTTGCACGGTATCACTTTCACGAGTGGAACGAGGTCCTCGGCTAAGGCGCCTTCGCGCGGCTCACGGATTCCGTCGCCACTGCGTCTGCAGCAACAGGGAGTTGCGGCCCACCCGAGATACAATCGCCGCATGCGAACGGAGGAAACGCCGATCACGGGCCGGGAAGACCTCGCGAAGCTGTCGGACACGCGCCGCGCCCTTGCAGAGTTCTACGCCGCGTTCAACGGACGTGACCTCGCGGCGATGGCGCGCAACTAGGCGGGGACCGACGACGTCGCGATGGACAATCCGGTCGGCGGGATCGTGCGCGGTTGGCCGCAGATTTCGGCCGTCTACGAGCGGATCTTTACAGGAGGCGCGCGCGTGCGAGTCGAGTTTCATGACTACACGCTGCACGAAGCGGGCGACGTGTTTTACGCCGTCGGGCGGGAGCGCGGTGAGCTTCGGACCGGCGAGACGACGTTGGCGCTGGCGATCCGGACGACGCGCGTGTTCAAACAGCTCGACGGTCGGTGGCGGCAGGTCCATCACCACGGATCGATCGACGATCCGGATCTGCTGAAGCGGTACCAGGCGGCAGTCGGTGCAGGCGCTGGTGCGTCGCCGGACTAGTGTTCGCACCAGAGTGCAACTCTCGGCGAAAAGGACGAGGTGCACGAACGCGGGTATGCCGACACGTGTGCCTGCCTGAGCGCGGGAATGGAGCAACAGATGGAGCTACTTCGCTGCCACGCGCGCTGCCGCCACGGCCGGCGCAGGAGTGGCACGCTGGTTTTCGGTGAGGCAACGCACGGCACCCATCTCGGCACCCGATGAACCCGCAGGCGAAACGTGAACCGATCGAGACGCTGAGGGCGTTCGCGTATCACAACGGCGCGGACTCGTACTACGCAGCACGAGGGTTCCGCAAGCGGCTGTGCGTGTGACTTTGTGGAACACCGCATTCGGCATGTGACGGCGCTCGCGGCGCCTGTTGCCGGGCAAACCAGCTCGATCGGAGAGGGGCAATGATCGAACTCCCCACAAGAGATCCGTGCGACCTCTGCGAAGGCATGGCCGGTCGTGAAGAACGATGGGCGATCATCGACGAAGGCGAGCACACGCTGACCGTAATCAATCCGTGGCAGTTCGAAGTCGGCCAGTGCTGCGTCATCACGCGCCGGCACGTCGCGACGCTGCTCGACCTTTCAGATGCGGAGTGCCGCTCCATCATGATTGCGGCCAGGAGGGTCGCGGAGGCGCTCGTGAGAACATATCGGCCGCTCGGCATCCTCACGTTCCAGAACAACGGCGTCTACAGCGGTCAGGAGACTCCGCATTTCCATTTCCACGTCGTGCCGCGGCAGAAGGGCAGCGACTGGGGCATTGGGCCGCCCCAACTCGCTACCTTCGACGGCGCCGGACGCGAAAGGGGCACCCCGCACGATCCACGCGGGGATGCGGAGCGCCGCGAGCGGGTCCGGGTTTCTGCGAGGCAGCTCGTTGAAACCGCGGCGCTGATCCGTTCGAATCTGCCGGAGCAGCAATCCGGGTAGCGGCTCCGCGCCAGCGAATGCGTAGCCCGGCAAACGATAAATTGTTCAGAAATTGCGCTCGAGGGAGCACACGGGGCATGTCCACCAAGAGCAGCACGATTCTCTCCTGGGCTTTCGCGGGCTCCTTCTTCGGCGTCGGCTTGCCGTACTGGCGGATTCCCTACGCGCGCCTTTCCCTTCCCGATGACATATGGGGTTTCGGGCTGGTCCTGGTTGCATGTTTCGCGGCGTTGCCGCGCGTCGTCGGCGCCGCCAGGCTCTGGCCCGCTACGCTGATCGTCGGCGCTGCAGTCCCCGCAGCGGTGATGGCTCGCGTCCTCTATGACGTGTTGCGGGACGCCACCTCGCACAACCTGTGGCCATTCGAGATTATTCTGGTACTGGGGCCGGGTTTTGCGGCGGCACTTGCGGGCGCATGTGTGGGCGGTCTGCTTGCTCGCCTTCGCAGCACCTGATCCGGCGATCCGTCCCGTTCAAAGTGCCTGTGGTTGGTCCATGGAGGTGATGTGAGCGAAGAAGATCAAGGCAGCCGGCGGCGCCTGTCGCCATTCCTGAGGAAGCTGGTGCTGACCGCGCACATCATCGTGTCGGTCGGCCTGCTCGGAGACTCCGCCGGCTATCTCGCCGTCGCCATTCGCGGCGCCATCACGAGCGACCCCGAGATCGCGCGTGCCTCATGGGAAATGCTGTGGATGTTCGCGTTCCTGTTCGGCGTGCCCCTGAGTTTCTTGGCGCTGCTGACCGGGCTGCTGCTCGGGCTCGGAACGGGGTGGGGCGTTTTCCGCTATCCGTGGGTAACGACCAAGCTCGTGCTGATCCTGTCGGTCATTGCGGTCGGCGCGCTCGTCCTGAGCGGCGGCATGATCGCGATGCGCAACGGCCAGGGCGGAGCCGAAGGCCGGCTCATTGCCGGCGCCGCGTACGATGTCATTGCTCTCATCGTCGCGGCCACGCTCGCGGTGTTCAAGCCGGGTGGACGGTGGCGAGCTCGCAAGGCGTGATCAATGCCACGGCCGCTCGATGGAGGCACTGGGTTCGATCGTGAGTCGCATGCACCGTTCCTGAGACAAGGCCCAGGCGCTGACGACACGAGACTCATGCCGCCAGGCGCCGCCTTCTGGAGAGAGCCGATGAAAGCGTACTGGGACAATCGGTTGTTCAAGATCGGAGCGATCATCGCGCTGGTCGGCTGGACGCCTCTCCTCGCCATCATCGTTCTGGCGTCGCTCGGCCTGTGGCCCGATCCGAACCCGAATCCGATCGGACCCGGGCTCCTGTTCTTCTTTTCATTCTGGCCGGCCGTGATCTGTCTTGCGATCGGTTTTTTCCAGGTCTGGCGCGGCCGCGGGTAGGTGGGCGAGCGCAGCGCTTTCATTCGAGCCGAGCCGTTGCCAACCAGCTGCACCCTGCGTGAGGCTTGAAGCTGGCGATGTATCGAGATAGCAGGAGGGACCCATGTCGAGATCGGTGCTGTACATGTCCATGTCGCTCGACGGATACATCGCCGGCCCGAACGATACGCCGGACAACCCGGGCGGCGACGGCTTCATGCGGCTGCATGAGTGGTTCGGCGATTTCTCGCGGCCGGCCGGCGCGACAGGCGACATGTGGGACGAGTGGAATCCCCCGGGCGCCATCGTCGCGGGACGGCGGACGGTGGAGCAGGTCGATCACTGGGGTGGAGACCATCACGGCGTGCCGATCTACGTGCCGAGTCACCGGCCGCCCGATCCCGCGGTGGCGCAGTATCCCTTGGTGACGTATGTGCTCGACGGCATCGAAAGCGCCATGGTGCAGGCCAAGGCCGCCGCCGGCGACCGCATCGTCCTCGTGCACGGCGCTTATACCGCGCAGAAGGCACTCGAGGCCGGTGTGCTGGATGAGTTGCAGATACACCAGATTCCGGTGCTGTTCGGCGGCGGACGCCGACTGTTCGACGTGTTGCCGTCGCGCATCGAGCTCGAGATCGTCCGGGTGATCGATACGCCGGACGCCACGCACATCCGCTATCGCGTTCGCCGATGAGCTGCGGGCACGAAACAGCTCATTAGCCGGGATCGGGCTCCAGCACGAGCGGTTCACGCATTGCACCGGACACTGCCGTAGGATGGACGGATCGTCGCGGCAGCGGACACTCCAGGTTTGTCTCTGCGCAAGCGACGATCGCTTGCGTTCCCGAAACACGTCGAGATCGCTGCGCCGAATCGCAGGATTCGCTGAGTGAACGCCATGAAGTCCCTTCTGCCCACTGCCGAGGAATATGCGTCCGAGAAGGCGCGTCACGCGCCGATGACGGTCGTCGACGTACGCGCGCGACAGGCCGAAATCACGGACGCGTACCGGAACGAAGTGCTGCTCGACGTCAACGACGATTGCGTGAGGCTCGCCGTGTTCGAAGGCGAATATCGCTGGCATCGGCATCCGCGCTCCGACGAGCTGTTCCTGGTCGTCGCCGGCGAGCTTCAGATCGACTTCGCCGACGGCCGGCGCGTCTCGCTGACCGAATGGCAAAGCCTGGTCGTGCCCGCCGGCACCGTGCATCGCACGCGCGCGGTCGGCCGCACGGTCAATCTGACGTGCGAGAAGCAGGGCGCGGAGGCGGAGTTCGTCGATCCGCCAGTCGGCGTTTCGTTCTAGCGAGAACCCGCGGGATGCTCATCGCGGCGCAACCTGCTTGCCGGCGCTCGCGCCGCGAAGGACGATGCGCCGATGAAACCAGGATCACGCTCATCACGCTCGGCGTGGGCGATCTCGAAGCGGCGGTGCGCTTCTACCGCGACGGGCTCGGCCTCGAGACAACCGGCATCATCGGCAAGGAGTTCGAATATGGCGCGGTCGCCTTCTTCGAGCTCGAGGGCGGCCCGAAGCTTGCGCTCTGGCCTCGCGCAAGCCTGGCTCACTGAGCCCTGCGCAGTTTCGCGGCATTGCGCAACGCGAGCACACCCTGCCAGTCAAGCGTCGGCAGACCCGACCGCGTAACCTATCCTCAGTCCATTGACGGCCAACGCCGTCGTCCTCGGAGCACAGGAGAGTACGCATGCAGCCACTCCGCGCTTTCATGTTCGCCGTCGTCGCAGCATCGGTCATGACCAGCGGCTGCGCCACCGTGGCGCGCATCGAGAACGTCTCCGACGACACCTGCCGCGACGCGCTCGCATCGGGCGTCTCGACGATCCTCGCACAGCAAGGCGAGACAGCCGACGTCGCTTCACGTCTTGCCGAGAGCGCTGCAGCGAACGTCGCATCGGCCGACTTCGGCCCGCGGCCGTTCCTCGTCTCTTCACCTTCCGGCACCGACTATGCGTTCTTCGTGCAGTACAAGCGCGAAACCTGCCTGCTGCGGCTGTACGGCAGACAGAAGGGATTCCGCTCCTACGTCAACGACATGACGTACATCGCGACGGAGCCGCTGTCCGGCTGCGTGTGCCGCGACGAGTAGATGAGGGGCAGTCTCGCGTCTGCGCTCCCAACGCAGACTCACCCGCGACACTCATAGGGAGGGCTTCAGCCCACCGCTGTTTGCTGTCGCGCTTCACCCGGCCTCAGCCACCGCGCCGCCAACGGCGGAATCAGCAGCAGGCTGACGAGCGTCGATGACACGAGCCCGCCGAGGATCACGACGGCCATCGGCCCTTCAATCTCGTGACCAGGCTGATTGATCTGCAATGCGACCGGCAGCAGCGCGAGCGCGGTCAGCAGCGCCGTCAGCAGCACCGGCGTCAGGCGTTCCTCGGCGCCGCGCAGGGCGGTCGCGAGATTCCACGGCTGTCCTTCCTCGCGCACGAGATGATCGTAGTGCGAGATCAGCAGGATCGTGTTGCGCGCGGCCATGCCGAAGAGGGCGACGAAGCCGACCATCGCGCCGAGCGACAGCGTGCCGCCGGTGATCGCGACCGCGGCCACGCCGCCGATCAGCGTCGACGGCAGCGCGAGCAGCACGAGCAGCACGTGGCGCGCCGCGCCGAAGGCGAGGCCGAGCAGCAGCACGATCAGCACGAACGCGGCGGCGGAGTGCAGCAGCAGCTCGTTCGCGGCTTCGGCCTGCGCCTCGGCGGCGCCGCCGTAGCGGAGATAGACGCCGGGCGGCAGCTTCACGTGTTCGGCGATCGCCTTCTGCGCCGCCTGCGCGTAGCCGGACTGGTCGGCCGTGGTCGGCGTCGCGACGACGATCTGCCGGCGCAGGCCGTCTTCGTGATCGATCATGCTGCGTGCCGTGATCGTTTCGACGTCGGCCACTTTGTCGAGCGGTACCAGCGCACCGTCGCGTCCGCGCACGAGCAGCGTGCGCACCGAGTGCGGATCGGCACCGGCGCCGGCGATGCGCAGCGCCACCGGCACGCTACGGTCGGCCTGCTGGATCTGCGCCACGCGGCTGCCGTGGAACGCCGCGTTGATGGTGTCGAGCGCGTCCCGGGCCTGAAGCCCGTACAGCGCCAGCGCGTCGGATTTCAGCGAGACACGCAGCTGCGGCTGGCGCGGCGGCACGACGAGGCGCACGCCGCTGGAGTGCGGCAGCTTTTCGAGCACTTCGGCGATCTCGCCAGCGACACGGTCGTCGACATCGAGGTCGGCGCCGAACACGCTCACAGAGAACGGTGCGCTCTCGCCCGATAGCGTCTCGCCGATGCGCTCGGCAAGCACCGAATAGATCTCGACGAGCTGGTTCGGGTAGTCGTCGAAGACGTCGCGGATCGCGGCGTCGATCTCGTCGGCCGAGCGGCCCTTGACGGGATCGATCTGCACTTCGAACTCGCTCTTGTTCGGTGTGTCCGGGTCCTGGCCGTTCTCGGCGCGGCCGATCTGCTCGGCGACGCTCTTCACACCCGGAATCCTCGCGAGCGCCCGCGAGATGTTCTCGCCGATGCGCGCGGTCTCGGCGATCGAGATGCCGGGCCGCAGCGATGCGTGGGCGATCAGGTAGTTCTCCCGGAAATCCGGCAGGAGCCGCGCGCCGAGCAGCGGCAGCAGCACGATGCCCGCGACGCCGCTCGCGATCAGCACGGCGAGCAGCACGCGCGGACGCCGGTCGAAGCCTTCGATGGCGCGCAGCTGCCAGCGCTTGCAGCGCGCGAGGAACGGAGCCTCGGGCCGCGGCTTGTGGTTCTGCATGACGATCGCGCAGAGCGCCGGCGTCGCGCTCATCGCGACCAGCAGCGAGAGCCCGACCGCGAGCAGGAACGCGATCGACAGCGGCCGGAAGAACGCGCCCTGCAGACCCGACATCATCAGGATCGGCAGGAAGGCGACCGCGACGGCCGCGGTCGCGTAGAACACGGGCCGGCGTACTTCGAGCGAGGCGCGCGTGAAGAGCTCGCGCACGTCGATGCGCGCGGCGCCGACCGCGCGCGTGCGGCGCAGGATGTTCTCGACGTCGATGACCGCGTCGTCCACGACCACACCGAGCGCGACGACGAGCCCGCCCAGCGTCATCGTGTTGAGGCTGAGCCCGAACGTCTCCAGGATCCAGACCGTCGTCAGCAGGGCCAGCGGAATCGAGCTGAACGACACCAGCGCGCCGCGCCAGTCGCGCAGCGTCACGAGCAGCAGCGCGACCACGAGCACCGCGCCGATCAGCAGCGAATTGCGCAGCTTCGCGATCGCGCTTTCGATGAAGCTCGCGGGCCTGAGCAGCGCCGGGTGGTATTCGACGCCCTGCTGCCGGAGCTGCGGCGCCAGCGCGTCGAGCCGCGCCTCCAGCGCGCGAGTGACTTCGAGCGTGTTCGCGCCGAACTGCGTCGAAGTCTCGACGAGAATGCCCGGCCGGCCGCCGATCATCGCATCGCCGAAACGCGGCTCGGCGCCGTCGCGGATCGTCGCCACATCGCCGAGCCGCACCGGCACGCCGTCGCGCGTCGCGATCACGGCCTCGGCCAGCGTTTCCGGCGTCGTGCCCGCGGCCTCGGTCTGCACGACGATGCGCTGGGTCGACGTCTCGATGTAGCCGCCGCCGATCAGCTCCGTGGCGCGCCGCGCCGCGTCGGCGACATCCTGCAAGGTGAGCCCGTACGCCGCGAGCTTCAGCGGATCGACCTGCACCTGCCGCTCGCGCACCTCGCCGCCGAAGACCTGCGCCTGCGCGACGCCCGGCACGGCGAGAACCTGCGGCTTGACCACCCATTCGACGAGATCGCGCAGGGCCAGCGGCGACAGCGTGTCGCTGGTGAAGCCGAAGTGGACGAGATATTCCATCGATGAGGACAGCGGCGAAAGCTGCGGCGGGCTCACGCCCTCCGGTAGCAGCCCGCTCGCTTCCGCGAGGCGCTCGGTGACGACCTGGCGCTGCCGGTACGGATCGCCACCGCGCTCGAAGATCACGCGGATGGCGGAAAGGCCCTGGCTTGACGTCGAGCGCACGGTGCGCACGTTCTCGGTGCCGGCGAGCAGGCCTTCGAGCGGCCGCGTGACCAGCGCCTCGACCTGCGTCGCGTCGAGCCCCGGCGTCTCGGTTTGCACCAGCACGTGCGGCGGCGCGAAATCCGGAAACACGTCGAATCGCGCGCTCGCCAGCGCCGCCGCGCCAAGCACCGCGATCAGCACCGAAAGCGCGGTGACGATGCGCGGATGTGCGAGCGAGGAGCGGACGATCGCGGCAAGCATCAGGCGCGCGCTCCGTCGCCCCGGCCGCATCCGGGGCGGTGATCGCCCGAGCATGCGCATCGTTCGCCGCTCACGCTCGCGGGAAACACCGTCGCGCGAAGCACGGCGGATGAGCGAAGCGCTGCCGAAACGCACCGGCCACGAGAGACCGTCCTCACTCTGGCCCTCTCCGGCAAGCGGGAGCGGGGGAGAGTCGCGCGGCGCGATGCATGACCGCGCGAGCGATGACCGGCCGGGCGCTCAATCATCGTCGTCCTCCGGGATCGAGCCGATGCCTTCGAGCGACCAGAGCACGCCGGCGCCGTGCACGACGACGAGATCGTCGTCGTCGAGCCCGTCGACGAGCCAGCCGTCGCCGCTGCGCATCAGCAGTGTCACCGGCTTGCGCGCGTAACGCATCGTGTCATCGCCGGCTTGCGCAGTGAGCTGGTGATACACGTAGGCGCTGCCTCCCTCGTAGACGAGCGCGCCGCGCGGCACGAGAAAACCCGCGCGTGCCGGACCCGCGAGCGTGACCGCGACGCGCGCGCCGACGGCAAGCCCGGCCGGCGGCTGATCGATCTGCACGAGCAGGCTCGCGCTTTGCGCTTCGCTCGCCTGCGCGAGCGCACCGAGCACGCGTCCACTGACGGCGACGCCGTCGATGTCGATCGTCGCGGATTCCGGAATCTCGCCGACGCTCTGCCGGCCCGGCAGGTCGACGCGCACCAGCGCGCTTCTGCCCGCCGTGAGCGCGTCGATGAGTTTCTGCCGTTGCGCATACGGGATCGCCGCGAGAGGCGCCCAGCGCAGCGCAAAGCGCGTGCTCGCCGCGTCGGCCTCCGCGCGTGCGCGCGCCCGCTCCGCCTGCGCCGCTTCGAGATTTTTCAGTGACGCACCCGCGCCGGCCTTGTACAAGCCCTGCAGGCGCGTCACCTCGGCCGTCGCGGCGCGCTCGGCGGCACGGCTCGCATCCACCTGGCCGAGCTCGGCGATCAGCGCCGAGGGATCGAGCACCTGCCCGAACGCACCGATGCGCTCGGCCGGCGCCGTTTTCGCCACGTGCGCGACCGCGATGCCGACGGCCTCGCGCTGCTCGCGGTTCAGCGCTGGCACCGTGCCCTGCGCATTCGCGGGCGCTTCGTCGTCGTCATCGGCGGGTGCCTGTGCGAATGCGGCGCCGGCGGCGAGCGCGAAGGCGAGTGCGAAAAGCGCGAGCCGGTGCGAGCGCGCACGGCGCGACCCCGCCCTGTCCGTTTCCCGTTTCGTTCTCATCATGGCCCGACTCCGGAATCGGCCGCCCGCGGCGGCGTTGCGAGCGCAAGCTCGGGTCCCGACAACGGCGCGTGCAGCGCGTCTTCGAGCGCGTTGCGTGCCGCCTGCCGCTCGGCCTCCGCCTGCACGATCTCGAGCTCGGCGCGCAGTGCCAGCACCTGGGCACTGGTTTGTTCCGCGCGATCGCTGGCGCCGAGCTGGAGCGCGACTTCGGCGTGCTCGAGCTGCTGCCGGGCCGCCTCGCCGCGCCGCCGCGCGGCTTCGAGATTCGCGCGTGCGACATCTTCGGCGCGCACGGCGGCCTCGATCTCACCGTGGATATCGGCCTGCAGAGCGAGCAGGCGCCGGCCGGCAAGCTCGCGCACGGCAGTCGCCTCGGCGATCTCGCCGCGGTTCCGGTTGAACAGCGGCAGCGTGAGACCGACATCGAAGGGCCACTTCGCGATGCCGTGGTCCCAGTAGTAGCCGGGCCTGAATTCGAATTGCGGATACTGCCGCGCGATCGCGCGTTCGAGCTTCGTCTCCGCCGCGGCGTAGTCGCTGATCGCGACGGCGAGGTCGGCGCGCGCCAGCAGGGCCTGCTCGCGCGCCGCGTCGAGGTCGCTCTCGCCGAGCGGCGGCGGATCGCCCCAGTCGGGCCATTCGATCGCGACGCCCTCGATCGCGGACAAGGGCAGGCCGAGCGCTGCGGAGAGCGCCGCATCGGCCGCCGCCGCGTCGGCGCGTGCCGCGCCGAGCTGCTGCTCGATCTCGATGCGCGCGGTCTCGGCCGAGGTGAGATCGGACGGCGCGTCTTCTCCGGCAGCGACGCGGCGTCGCACCAGCGCGACGAGCGTGTCCTGCGAGCCCGCGAGCTTCGTCAGGATGGCGAGCCTTCGCCGCGCGCTTTCGCGATCGGACAGCGCGCGGGTCATTGCGCGGCGCACGCTCCAGGTCTTCTCCATCAGCTCCGCGCGCGCGCCGCCGGTGCCGAGCGCGGCCAGGCGCACGTCGAGCGTGCGATGACGCGGCAGGAGAAAATCGAAGCTGATGCCGTAGAGCCAGTGGTCGGCTTCGCGGCGCGCGTATTCGCTCTGGAGACCCAGCGTCGGATTGGGCGCCTCTCCGGCCGTGATCTCCGCCGCGAGCGCCGCTTCGACCTCGGCGCGCGCCACGGCGAGCGAGCCGTTCCGCGCCAGCGCGACCGCGAGCAGCTCGGCGCGGTCCCACTCGGGCGGGGGCCACGCGCCGCTCGCAGCAGAGGGCAGCACGCGCTCAACGTCTTCGCGCAGCGCCGGCGCATCGAGCCTGCGCGCGGCGAACGCCGCGGCCGTCTGCGTGGGATCGATCGGCGCCTGCGTGTACGTCGCACAGGCGGCAAGCGCGGTGGCGAGCGAGGCCGATACGGCGACACGCCACGGCCCGGAGTGCCGCGCGCGACGATCCGCGTTTCCCCCGTCGCTCGAAGCGACCGCAACCGTCGTGCGTGCCGATGGACGCAATCCCACCTCCTGCGAACCGGTTCGGCCGTCCGGGCCGGTGCGCCACGCGCTCCCTCGCCGCCGATATTACCCAAACGGCGCGCGCGGTCGGACCCGAATACAAGATGAACCGCCGCCGCGCCCTTTGCGACTTGTGAACGAGGGCGGCATTAGCATCAATGCGTCCCTGCGCTCATGACCGGAAGATGCCGATGCGCTCGAACACGGCTCTGCTCACGCTTGCGCTGATCGCCGGCGGCGGCCTGCGCACGGGCATGGCCGCGACGCCGGTGTTCGGCTTCGACGACGTCGACGCGCGCGCGAAGGCGCTCGCGGCGGCGGCCTTCAGCGATCCTGGCGCGAACCTGCCGGGCGCGCTGCAGCACCTCGACCACGACCACTACGCGGCGATCCGCTACAGGCCCGAAGCTGCGCTCTGGCGCGAGGCGAAGCTGCCGTTCGAGGTCCAGTTCTTCCACGAGGGCTGGCTGTTCGACCGGCCCGTCAAGGTCCACGAGATCGGCGCGAAGGGCGTGCGCGAGCTGCCGTTCTCGGCGCAGGCTTTCGATTACACCGCGAGCGGCGTCGATCCCGACGCCATGGAAGGCGTCGGCTTCGCCGGATTCCGCGCGCACTACGCGCTGAACGTGCCCGCGTACAAGGACGACGTGCTTGCCTTTCTCGGCGCGAGCTATTTCCGCGCGCTCGGCAAGGGGCAGATGTACGGCCTGTCCGCGCGCGGGCTCGCCATCGACACGGCGCTCGCGTCCGGCGAGGAGTTTCCGCGCTTCGTCGAGTTCTGGCTCGAGCGCCCGCAGCCCAGGACGGACACGCTCGTCTTCTACGCGCTGCTCGATTCGCCGCGCGCGACGGGCGCGTACCGGTTCGCCTTCACGCCCGGCGAGGAATCGGTCGTCGAAGTCACTGCGCGCATCTACCTGCGCGACAAGGTCGGCAAGCTCGGCCTCGCGCCGCTGACCAGCATGTTCTTTCACGGCTCGAACCAGCGCGCCGCGGGCGACGACTACCGTCCCGAAGTGCACGACTCGGACGGGCTGTCGATCCAGTCGAAGACGGGCGAGTGGATCTGGCGCCCGCTGGTGAATCCGAAGCGGCTGCTCGTCACTTCGTTCGCGCAGGACAGCCCGAAGGGCTTCGGTCTCATGCAGCGTCAGCGCTCTTTCGCGCGCTACCAGGACCTCTCGACGCACTACGAGGCGCATCCGAGCGCCTGGGTCGAACCGATCGGCGAGTGGGGCTCTGGCCGCATCGAGCTGGTGCAGATCCCGGCGCCGAACGAGACGAACGACAACATCGTTGCGTACTGGGTCGCCGACCGGGCGGCTTCGCCCGATCACGCCATCGACCTGCACTACCGCGTGCACTGGCAGAAGAACGGCGAGACGCGGCCGCCGACGGCGTGGGTCGTCGACACCTTGCGCGGCAAGGGCTACATGCCCAGGCCGGACGACAGCATCGGCTTCGTCATCGACTACGCCGGGCCGATGCTGCGCGACCTGCCGCCGGATGCGGTCGTGACGGCGGACGTCTCCGCCGATCCGAACGGGACGATCGTCGACAAGCTCGTGCGCCGCAATCCCGAAACCGGCGGCTGGCGCCTCGAGCTGCACCTGCGCCGGGCCGATGAAAACAAGCCGGTCGAGCTGCGCGCTGCGCTGCGCAGCGGAACATTGGTGTCCGAGACATGGAGCTACGCGCTTCCGCCCGGCTGAATCGCGACGCCGCGCCCGTGGCGGTGTGCGATGCGTATCTCGCTTCGCTCGCGCTGGCGGGCGAGGAGCGCACGCGCCTGGTGCGCGCCTGCGCGACCGAAGCCGTGGACACGCCGTCGGCGATGGCTTTCGTGCACCGCGCGCTGGCCGGCGATGCGGCCGAACGCGGCGGTCAGGACAATCCCGCCTTCGCATCGCTGCGTGCCCGGCTCGAGCAGGCCGGCGCGGCTCCGGGCGTCATCGCCGACGATCCGCGCCGCGGCCTGCGCCTCATCTCGGCACCGCCGATCCGGCGCACGCCGATGGCGCCCGAGCCCTGGCGGCTCGGCGCGTTCCTGCCGTTCTTCCGCCGCCGGAAGCCCGCGCGCGGCAACGGCGCGCCCAGGAAGCGCCGCGACTGGCAGCGCGCGGCGAGCGTGCGCCGCATCGCGCTGCTGGCGCTCGTCATCGCGCAGACGGTGTTCGCGACCGACTACATGGCGGCTGTGCTGCCGTACCACGGTCGCCAGCCGCTCGAGCTCGGCATCCTCGGCCTGTTCGCGATCCTGATCTTCTGGGTGTCCGCGGGCTTCTGGACCGCGATGGCCGGCTTCGTCCTGCAATGGCGCAGGCACGACCGCTACGCGATCTCGTCGCGCCGCGCCGAGGCGGCGACCATCTCGCCCGGCGCGCGCACGGCGATCGTCATGCCGATCTGCAACGAGAACGTCGCGCGCGTCTTCGCCGGCCTGCGCGCGACCTATGATTCGCTCGCGCACACGGGCGAGCTCGAGCACTTCGATTTCTTCGTGCTGAGCGACACCAGCGATCCGGACATCCGCGTCGCCGAGCGCGAAGCCTGGCTCGATCTCTGCCGCCGCACGCACGGTTTCGGCCGCATCTTCTACCGGCGGCGCCAGCACCGCATCAAGCGCAAGAGCGGCAATGTCGCCGATTTCTGCCGGCGCTGGGGCAAGGGCTACAAGTACATGGTCGTGCTCGACGCCGACAGCGTCATGAGCGGGCGCTGCCTCGTTGCGCTGATGCGCCTGATGGAAGCGCATCCGGACGCGGGCATCATCCAGACCGCGCCGCACGCGTTCGGCCGCGAGACGCTGTACGCGCGCATCCAGCAGTTCGCGACGCGCGTGTACGGGCCGCTGTTTGTCGCGGGGCTGCACTTCTGGCAGCTCGGCGAGTCGCACTACTGGGGCCACAACGCGATCCTGCGCGTCGAGCCGTTCATGAAGCACTGCGCGCTCGGACGGCTGCCCGGTCGCGGCGCGCTGTCGGGCGAGATCCTTTCGCACGACTTCGTCGAGGCCGCTCTGATGCGCCGCGCCGGCTGGGGCGTCTGGATCGCGTACGACCTGCCCGGCAGCTACGAGGAGATGCCGCCGAACCTGCTCGACGAGCTCAAGCGCGACCGGCGCTGGTGCCTCGGCAACCTGATCAACTCGCGGCTGTTCTTCGCGCAGGGCCTGCATCCCGCGCACCGCGCGGTGTTCGTGACCGGCGTGATGGCGTATCTCTCGGCGCCGCTGTGGTTCCTGTTCCTCGTGCTCTCGACGGTGCTGCTCGCGGTGCACACGCTGACCGAGCCGACCTATTTCGTCTCGCCGAATCAGTTGTTCCCGCTGTGGCCGGAATGGCACCCGTCGCGCGCGATCGGCCTCTTCACCGCGACCGCGACGCTGCTGTTCCTGCCGAAGGTGCTCGGCGTCGTGCTGATCGCTCTGCGCGGCGCGCAGCACTTCGGCGGCGTGTTCCGCCTCGCGCTCGGCATGCTCGCCGAGATCGTGTTCTCGATGCTGCTCGCGCCGGTGCGCATGCTGTTCCACACGCAGTTCATCGCAAGCGCGCTGCTCGGCCTCGAGCTGGCCTGGAAGTCGCCGTCGCGCGAGGACGCGCAGACGTCCTGGAGCGAGGCGTTCCGGCGGCACGGTCTGCACACGCTGCTCGGCTTCGCCTGGCTCGGCCTCGTGTACTGGCTGAACCCGTCGTTCCTCTGGTGGCTCTTGCCGGTGGCCGGTGCGCTCGCGGTGTCGATTCCGATCTCGGTACTGTCGAGCCGCGTCTCGCTCGGGCGGCGCCTGCGTGCCGAGCGGCTGTTCCTGATCCCCGAGGAATCGTATCCGCCCCGCGTGCTGCGCCGCATGTCGCGCTTCCTGCGCCGCGCGCCGCACTATCCGGAATTCATCGACGCGGTCGTCGATCCGCTGCACAACGCGATCGCCTGCGCCGCCGACGTGGCGCGCACGCAGCACTCGGAAGCAATCCGCCGCGTGCACGACGAGCTGGTCCGGCGCGCCTTGATCGACGGGCCGGACGCGCTCGATGCGGACGAAAGGTCCGCGCTGCTCGGGGATGCGCTCGCGCTCTCGCGCCTGCACTTCGCAGTCTGGACCGATCCCGACGCGCATCCTGCCTGGATCCACGCGCGCCACATCGCGCCGCCGGCGCGCTCGATCCTCCTGAAACCGGCGCGGAGCGCCGCGTGAGGCGCCGCGAGCTGCTCAAGGCCTCGCTCGGTGCAGCCTCTCTCGGCACGTTGGGCGGAGCCGCATGGATGGCCGGCGAAGCGCGATCCGCACTCGCGCGCTTCGACTACGCCGCGCTCAAAGGCGAAGCGCGTGCGCTCGCATCGAAGCCTTACGCGGTGCCCGCGAAGGCGGTGCCCGTGTCAGTCGCACGCCTCAGCTGGGACGCCTTTCAGTCAATCCGCTTCCGTCCCGAGCACGCGCTCTGGGCGAACGAGGGGCTGAAGTTCCGCATCGGGTTCTTCCATCTCGGCATGCAGTTCCGGCGCGCGGTGCGCATGCACGAGCTCGTCGACGGCGTCGCGCGCGAGATCACCTACGATCCTGCGATGTTCGATCTGTCGCCGAGCGGTCTCGATCCGGCAGCGCTGCCGCGCGATCTCGGCTTCGCCGGATTCCGCCTGTTTGCCGAGCCGGACTTCAGTCGCGACGTCGCCGCGTTCCTGGGAGCCAGCTATTTCCGCGCGGTCGGCGGCACGATGCAGTACGGGCTCTCGGCACGCGGCCTCGCGGTCGACTGCGGCCTGCCCCGTGACGAGGAATTTCCGGATTTCGTGGCGTACTGGTTCGAGCGACCGGCCCCGGACTCGGAGACACTCGTCGTCTACGCGCTGCTCGATTCGCCGAGCGTCGCCGGCGCGTACCGCTTCGAGGTCACGCCGGGCGAGCCGCTGGTCATGCGCGTCGACGCCGCGCTCTATCCGCGCAAGCCGGTCGAGCGCCTCGGCGTCGCGCCCTTGACCAGCATGTTCCTCACGGCGCCGCACGACCGGCGCATCCACGACGACTGGCGTCCGGCCATCCATGATTCGGACGGGCTCGCGATGTGGACCGGCGGCGGCGAATGGATCTGGCGGCCGCTGGTCAATCCGCCGACGGTGCGCGTCAATGCGTTCGCCGACGATCGCCCGCACGGCTACGGCCTGCTGCAGCGCGACCGCAACTTCGATCATTACCAGGACGACGGCGTCTGGTACGACAGGAGGCCGAGCCTCTGGGTCGAGCCGCTGTCCGGGTTCGGCAAGGGCACGGTCGATCTGCTCGAGATTCCGATCGCCCACGAGAGCTTCGACAACATCGTCGCGTTCTGGAATCCGCACGAGCGCATCGAGGCCGGGCGCGAATACCTCTACGCCTATCGCCTGTACTGGGGATCGAAGCTTCCGGCCACGCCGCCGGTCGGCCACGCCGCCATGACCTGGACCGGCATCGGCGGCCAGGTCGGCGGCGAGCGCCCGCATTTCTCTTGGCGGTTCGTGGTCGATTTCGCGGGCGGCGATCTCGCATCGCTCCCTGCCGACGCAAAGGTCGAGCCGGTGATCACGCTCTCGCGCGGCACGGCCGAGCTCGTGTCGGCGCGCCCGCTCGCGTCGATCCGCGGCTGGCGCGCCATGTTCGACGTGCGGCCGCCCGACGCGAGCGAGCAGCCGATCGACATACGGATGTATCTCAGGCTGGGCGAGCGAGCGCTGACGGAAACCTGGCTTTATCAGTGGACGCCGGTCCGGCGCAACTGATCGCTGCGTGCCGGCCGCGAGTCCAGCGGACTTCGCGCCGGCCGCCCATCATTTGCCGAAGTTGTAGACGAGGTTCGTCGTGATGAGCTGATCGGTCGACTTGATGCCGGGCGCGACGTCCGAGTTGTGGCGCACCTGATAGCCGACCTTGAGAGCGAGCTTCTTGTTCATCGCAACCTGCAGGCCCGCGTCGTTCTGCATGAACGTGTTGCCCGCGCCGGCTTCGACGAGCAGTGTATCGACCAGCGACGTATTGTCGGTGAAGTCGTGCTTGTATGCCATCAGACCGCGGCCGACGACGTCGTTCTCGGTATCGTGCTTCTGCACGACGGTCACCGGCGGGTCGCCCTGCGTGACGATCGTGTCGACGGGCCGATAGCGCTTGTAGCCCGGTCCGATCTCGAACGAAAGCTCGCTCGCCTGATTCTTGAGCGCGGTGTAGCCGTAGCCGATCGAGGCGACGGCCTGGTAGTCGAACGGCGAGAAATCGTCGTTCTCGTAACGCAGCGCACCGACGATGTAGCTGCGCTCGTCGAGCTTGAAGCCGGCGGACGCACCGGTTTCGTAGCGGTTCGCCGTGAGATCGTAATTGGACACCGTGCTCACGGTGGGGGGCGTCGTGCTGTTGTCGACCGTCGTCGACTTGACCTCGCCCTTGCTGCGCAGCGCGGTCAGGTAGAAGACGTTCTTCCAGCGCTCGTCCTCCTTCTTGAACTGGAGCTTCGCGTTGAGGTTCTCGGATTTCGCGTTGCCGCGCGAGGCGGCGAAGCCGATTTCGCCGGAACCGGACCAGTCGCCGTCGGCGGCGTGGGCCAGCGGAAAGGAAGCAAGAAGGAGCGCGGCAACCAGGGATTTCGAAGTCATGCGGTCTTCCTCGTCGGAGAGCAGGAAAGGCCGCTAAATCGTTGATTCAGCGACATATTGCTGCGTCGCAGCAAGTGGGCAAGTCTAGCGGCGGGAATTGAACGCCCGGTGAACCGCGGCCATCGCGAAGTCACAAAAACTACATTGGAACTGTGCGCTAGCGGCCGTAGTAGGCGATCACGATATGACGCGCCTCGGCGAAGAACAGCCAGCGCTCGACGAACAGGCCAACGAGGCCCGAGCCCAGCGCGAGCCATGCCGCCGCGAGCCGCAGCGAAGGCAGCGCGAAGCCGATGGCCGAAAGCAAGGCCGGCAGCGCGAACCCCGCGAGTAGCGCGATGCGGCGCAGTCTTGCAGAGTGCCGGCGCGCGAGCACGAAGCCCATTTCATGCGTCAGATAGTTCTCTTCCGTGTGCGGCGGCTCAAACGAGCGCACCTCGCCGAGGGCCTCGAGGCCGGTGGCGCGGCCCGGTCCGATCGTGGGCGATCGATCGATGTCGCGCCAGTACGCGATCTTCAGCCACGCGCAGCAGACGGCGAGCACGACCACCGCGATCAGAAGTACCGGCAGGGCCGGCCCGAAGTCGGCATACGGCAGCACGGTCAGTGCAGCCAGCAGCAGCGCTCCGGAATAGAGGCCGAGCAGCAGGTACGCCGGCGTGACGAGGCGGTTGTGCCAGGCGCGGATCGGCTTGAGGCTCGCGTAGATGTTCGCGGTGCAATAGACAGTCGCCAGTGCGCCGAGCGCGAGCAGCGCACCGAGCGGACCCACCGGGACGAGGGGATTGAACCGCAGCACGCCGCCGCCGGAGGCGCTGTCCGGCGGGCTCGGCACCAGCAGGAAACACGCGCCGAGTGCGAGCGCGGGCAGGTACGTCAGCAGCGCCGCGACGCCTTCGCGCGACAGCCACGAGCTTCGCCATTGCGACAGCGCCCGCCATGCGCGCGAAGGCCGGCCGAGATGCGCAAGCGACGACAAGAGCCCGATCGTGACGAGCACGAAGCCTGCAATCAGCGCAGTCGCGATGATGCCTGAATAAATGCAGACGTAGACGGGAGCCGGCTCGCCCGCGAGCGGGGTCATCGCGCAGTAAGGCCACGCCGCGAGCAGGCTCGCTCCGATCAGGAACCAGAGTCCGTAGCCGGTCCCGGACAGCACCGTGAACGCGATGATCGAAAACGTCGGTCGCATCGTTCGGCGGTGCCTCAGCGCGACAGCGCGCGATCGAGCCAGCGCAACACGCCGGGCAATGCGTCGCGATCGAGCTTCTCTTCGCGCGAGGCCGGCGGACGCGGCACGTCCTCGCCACCGTCGCGGCGCGGCCGCGGCGGCAGGTACCTGTTGACGGGCTTGTAGCCGAGCTCGGGCATCAGCGCGTAGCCGCCGCGCTCGGCGACGAGCCGTGACACCGGCGAATCGTGATCGCCGAGATCGCCGAAATGCCGCGCGCGCGTGGGGCACGCCGCTACGCAGGCGGGCTGGCGGTCGGCCGGATCGAGCGTCCGGTTGTAGATGCGATCGACACAGAGCGTGCACTTCTGCATCGTGCCGCGCTCGTTGCTGAACTCGCGCGCGCCGTACGGGCACGCCCATGCGCAGAGCTGGCAGCCGATGCACTTGTCCTCGTCGACGAGCACGATGCCGTCCTCGGCGCGCTTGTAGCTCGCGCCGGTCGGGCAAACGGTGACGCAGGCCGGCGTTTCGCAGTGCAGGCACGAGCGCGGAAAGTGCACAGTGAGGCTGGGGCGGGCATTCGGGATCCGCGATTCGGGATGGGAGGAAGCGGGCTCGGCACACACGGCTTCGTCCGCTTTCCCGAATCCCGAATCCCCAATCCCCACTCCCGGCCTTTCCACCTCGTAGCTGTGCACGCGGTTGAACCACACGCCGGACGGATGCGCGCCGTAAGGCTCTTCGTCCGGCAGCGGGCCGAAGTCGCCGCCATCGTTCCACTCCTTGCACGCGACCGCGCAGGCGTGGCAGCCGACGCAGGTGTCGAGATCGATCACCAGGCCGAGCTTCTTCGCGGCAGGCGGTGGCAGCGTCGTCATGCGGGCAGGCGGCGGATCATCGGCGGACCTCCGGCGGGGCCGGAAATCTGCGGGCTCCGGGTGCTGGGTTCATGTCATTTCACGCATCGCAAACCAAAGGAGTATGCCGGCGGCGGGCAGCGGTGGTCATCCGAGCGGCCAGAAGCGGGGAATCAGCAGCATCGACGCCGCGCAGAACAGCGCGATCAACGGAATGCCGATTTTCATGAAATCGGTGAACCGGTAATTGCCCGCGTAATACACGATGGTGTTGGTGGGATAGCCGACGGGCGTCGCGAAGGACGTCGCTGCCGCGAACGCCACGGCGATGACGAAGGGCCGCGGATCGGCGTGCACCGAGTGCGCGACGGCGATGGCGATGCCGACCATCAGCACGACCGAAGGATTGTGGCCCATCAGCTCGGTCAGGAGCGCGGTGAGCAGATAGGTCATCAGAAGCGCGGCCAGCGGGCCGTGCTCGCCGAGCAGACCCATCGCGCCCCGCACCACATGCTCGGACAGGCCCGAGCTTTCGATGGCCGTGCCCAGCGGCAGGATCGCGGCGAGCAGCACGATGATCTTCCAGTCCATGCCTTCGTAGAGATCCTTGCGGCCGTAGCAGCCGGCGATAGCCATCGCGATCGCGCCCGAGATCGCCGCGATCGGGATCGGCAGCCAGTGCAGCCCCGAGACGGCGACGACAGCGATCATGATCGCGATTGCGGCGAACGCGCGCCGCGACAGCCGGCGCGTGTCCTCGCGCTCGCTCAGCACGACAAACCGCTCGTCGGCGTGCAGCGCGTCGGCGCCGTCGCCGCCGACGAGCAGCATCAGCACGTCGCCGCCGGCAAGGCGCACGTCGCGCAGCTTCTCGCGCAGCACGCGGCCGCCGCGATGGATCGCGAGCACGATCGCATCGAAGTTGCGCGCAAGGTGCAGCTCGCCGATGGTGTGGCCGACGATCGTGCTTTCGGGACGGAGCATCGCCTCGACGAGCACGCGCGCCCGGCCGTGGTCGGGCCCGTAGCGGTTCTCGGGGTCGATCTCGAGCTCGGCGCGATTGCGCAGGTCGACGATCTTCTCCCACTCCCCGCGCACGAGCAGCACGTCGCCGGCCTCGATGCGCTGTGATCGCGGCGACCAGAGGTGATGATCGCCGCGCAGCAGCTCCAGCGGATACACGCCGAATTTCTCGCCGAGCTTCGCGTCCGCGATGGTCTGGCCGACGAGGCTCGATTCCGGCGTGACGCGAAGCTCGGTCACGTACTTGCCGATCGTCTCGGCCGGCACGTCGGCGGCGATCTCGCGCGGCAGGAGCCAGCGGCCGATCAGCATCAGGTAGGTGATGCCGAGCACCGCGAGCAGCGCACCCATCTTCGTGAATTCGAAGACGCCGAACGGCGGCAGCCCGTGCTTCTGCGCAAGGCTGTCGGCGAGCAGGTTCGAGGATGTGCCGATCAGCGTGCAGACGCCGCCCATCTGCGCCGCAAACGCCATCGGAATCAGCACGCGCGCGGGCGACGTGCGCGAGCGCGCGCAAACGCGCAGCGCCAGCGGCAGGAACGTCGCGACGAGCGCGATGTTCTTGACGAAGGCGCCCATCGGCGCGATGGCTAGCATCAGCGCCAGTGTCAGCAGCCACGGCTGCCTGATCCTGCCGAGCACGGACGCCAGCGGCTCGAGCGCACCCGAGCGCTCGATGCCGAGGCTGAGCGCGAACATCGCGGCGACCGTCACCGTCGCCTCGTTGCTGAAGCCGGCGAGCGCTTCCGCCGGCGTCACGATGCCGAGCGCCGCGAGCAGCGCCAGCACGATCAGCGCGACGATGTCGATGCGCACCTTCTCGCTCGCGAACAGCGCCATCGCGCCGACGACGATGCCGAGCGTGACCCATGCGTGCACGCTCATGCGGCGTCGTCCGTGATTTCGATGCGATGGCAAGGCGCCTGCGAGGACTCGTCGCGCTCGATGCGCACGCGCAGGTCGAACCATGCCGCCTGGCCGGTGACGGGATCGGCGTTGGCGCGCGCGCTGCCTTCGGCGTCGCGCGGGAGCTGCTCGTCGATCAGGTGGTTGAGGAGAAAGCCGTCACGGAACTCGGGCGCGTCGGCGGCGAGCTTCCACGCGCCCCGGCGCTTGCCGATTGCGTTCCAGGTCCACACCGTGCCGGGCGCAGTCGCGGCGTGAAGCCGCGCCTGCACGCGGATGCGGCCGCGCGGCGAGGACATCCAGACCCAGTCGCCATCGGCGAGGTTCGCCGCGCGCGCGGTGTCGGGATGGATATAGAGCACGTTGCGCGACGCGATCTGACGCAGCCAGCGGTTCTGCGAGCCCCAGGCGTGATACATGAACATCGGGCGCTGGGTGATCGCGCTGAGCGGATAGGTGTCGGCGTCTTCGTCGCCGAGCGAGGCGTACCAGAACGGCAGCGGATCGAAATAGCGATCGACGCGTGCGCGGTCGCGCGCGGGCGGCTGCGCGGCGCCGTGCCCCCGCGCCGCGAGGCGGAAGCGCTGCAGCGCCTCGGCATAGAACTGCAGCGTGATCGGAGCCGTCGACGCGACGAAGCCGAGCGACTTCGCCCAGGCGAGATAGTCGCGGTTCGCCATCTTGTAGTAGCGCGCCGACGCCGGCACTTCGCGGCGCCAGTGGCAGCCGTTCCCGGCATAGCGCTCGAGCTGATCGGGATTCGGCACGCCGACGCCGTCGCTGGCGCCATCGGCGCCGCGCCAGCCGGCGAGAAGGCCGATGCCCGGCGAACGCTCGTGCTCGACGATGTACTGCGCATAGCCGCCCGGATACTTCGCGTCGCCGTTTCCGTCGACGAGGCCGGGCAGGCCGAGCCGCGCGCCGAGATCGAGCAGCACGTCCTGGAACGGCCGCACATCGCGGTCCGGGGCCATGACCGGCTGTCGGATCGCGTCGGCCGCGCCATCGGCATCGGAGATCGGCCGGTCGAGCAGGCTGATGCAGTCGTAGCGTTCGAGATACGTCGTGTCCGGCAGCACGAGATCGGCGAAAGCCACGGTTTCCGACGCATAGGCGTCGACGTAGATGATATGCGGAATGCGGTACTCGCCGGTCGCGGGATCGCGATCGGCCAGCATCCGCCGCGTCGCCGTCGTGTTCATCGCCGAGTTCCAGCCCATGTTCGCCATGAACAGGAACAGCGTGTCGATGCGGTACGGATCGCCTGCCCAGGCGTTGCGGATCACGTTCTGCAGCATGCCGTGCGCGGCGAACGGGTGCTCCCACGAGAACGCCTTGTCGATGCGGCGCGGCGCGCCGTCCGCATCGACGACGAGATCCTCCGGCGCGTGCACGTAGCCCAATGGACCGGCATCGAGCGCGCCGTCCGATTTGCGCGTCTTTCCGGGACGGTTCGCCGGCGGTGCTGCCTTGGGGTATGGCGGCTGGTAGCGGAAGCTGCCCGGCGTGTCGATCGCGCCGAGCAGCATCTGCAGGAGGTGCAGCGTGCGGCAGGTGTGGAATCCGTTGGCGTGCGCCGAGATGCCGCGCATCGCGTGCATCGAGACCGGCCGGCCGATCATCTCGGCGTGCTCGCGGCCGTGCACGTCGGTCCACGCCTGCGGGATGCGGATCGCCTGATCGAATGCCACGTCGGCGAGCTCGCGCGCGAGGCGACGGATCGTGTCCGCGGCGACACCCGTGATCGCCGCCGCGCGTTCGGGCGAGTATTCGTCGGAAAGATAGCGTTCGGCGAAGAGATGGAATGCGGGGACAGCCTTGCGGCCGTCCGGGAGCGAGTACTCGCCGACGACGAGGGGCTCGATGTCCGGCAGCGAAGCGTCGATGACGCATATTTCGTCGTTCCCGCTTTCGGGGGAACGGCGAGGAATCTGCTTCGCTCGCGCAGCACAAAGCGCCCGCCCGTCTCCGTCCCGCGCGATCATCCCGTCGTCCGCCGCACCCGGCGCGTGGATCACGAGATGATGCGCATTCGTGTACCGCACGAGAAACTCGAGGTCGATCCGGTCGCAGCGCAGCAGCTCGTGGATCAGCGCGCCGGCGAGGAGGCCGTCGCTGCCGGGATTGATCGCCACCCATTCGTCCGCGATCGCGCCGTAGCCGGTGCGCACGGGATTGATCACGACGATCTTCGCGCCGCGCTTCTTCAGCGCGCCGAGACCGAGCTTGATCGGGTTCGAGTCGTGATCCTCGGCGACGCCCCAGAGCATCAGATACTTCGTCAGCGCCCAGTCGGGCTCCCCGAATTCCCAGAAGCTGCCGCCGAGCGTGTACATGCCGGCGGCGGCCATGTTGACCGAGCAGAAGCCGCCGTGCGCGGCGTAGTTGATCGTGCCGAACTGCTGCGCCCACCAGCCGGTCAGCGCCTGCGACTGGTCGCGGCCGGTGAAGAACGCGAGTTCGTCGGGATTGCGCTTGCGGATGTCGCCGAGCCACTGCGTCGCGATGGCGAGCGCCTCGTCCCATTCGATCTCGCGGAACTCGCCCTTGCCGCGCTCGCCGACGCGAAGCAGCGGCTTCGAAAGTCGCGCCGGCGAATAGTGCTGCATGATGCCGGCCGAGCCCTTGGCGCAGATCACGCCGCGGTTGACCGGATGCGCGGGATTTCCGTCGATGTAGCGGACGCGGCCGTCCTTGAGGTGCACGCGGATGCCGCAGCGGCAGGCGCACATGTAGCACGTCGTCGTCCTGACGGTGTCGCCGGTGGGCTTGTCGAGATCGAGATGGGCGTGCGACACGGCGGCGCGGCTTTCCGGGATCGGGCAATGGTAACGGATGCGTCGGGCCGGGCGGCGGCGCTTCGGCTAACATGGTCGGGTCCGCGATCGGGGAGGGCCGGCATGGACAATGTCGCACCGGATGCACGGGGCGCAGCTCGCCCGTCGAAGGCGCCGGCAGTCGCGCTCGTGCTCCTCGTCAACGCGGTGCCGCTGGTCGGAGTGCTTTATTTCGGCTGGTCGGCGATCAACGTGCTCGTGCTGTACTGGTTCGAGAACCTCCTGATCGCGGTCTGCACGGTGCTCAGGCTGGTCATGCACCGGCGCTGGACGCGAAAGCGCGGCTACTGGCGCCGCTCGAACCGGCTCGGCATGAAGGTCAACGACAAGCCGGTCCAGATGGGCCTCGTCGGCGAATACGCGCTCGGCGCGTTCGGCTTCACGCTGGCGCACGGCGTCTTCGTCGCGGCGATCGCGTTCATCGTGCGCCAGAACTATCCGGACCAGGCGATGTGGCAGCTCTCCTGGGATCAGGTCGCGCGCGGCGCGCTCGCGATCGCGGCGTTCCTCGGTATCGAGCTCGCTTCGGACCTCGCGCGCATCCGCGGCGCCAGCTTCGCGGCGCTGCGCGACTACGCGCTGGGGCGCATGGGCCGCATCGTCGTGCTGCACCTCGCGCTCGTCTTCGGCATGTTCGCGATGGCGATGTCGAACTCGCCGATGGGCGTGCTCTACGTGCTGATCGCGCTGAAGACCGGCTCGGACCTTTTCGGCGTCGCCGCGCGCGGCGCGGCCAGGCCCGCGGCCGACGACGCGCCGCCGCCCGCGTGGACGATGAAGCTGGCCGACCGGCTCGGCAAGGACAAGGGCGGGGCCGCCGGCTTTCTCAAGCAGTGGCAGGCCGAGCGGGAGCAGGCGCGCAAAGATGCAGCCGAGGACGAAGAGCCGATGCCGCCCGGCGCGGCGACCTGACGCTTTCGGCACAATAGCGCGATGGACCGCTACGAACGCATCCTGACCCTGCACCGCCTGCTCAAGGCGGCGCGCTACCCCGTCACGCTTCAGCACCTCAAGGACGAGCTCGGCTGCTCGCGCGCGACGCTGTACCGCGACATCGCGTTCCTGCGCGACGCGCTCGGCGCGCCGATCGAGAGCGGCGAGGGCGAGGAGGCATCGATCCGCTACGCGGCGGACGAGGCCGAACGCTTCGAGCTGCCGGGCCTCTGGCTGACGAGCGAGGAGCTCGCCGCGCTGCTCGCGCTCAACGAATTGCTCGGGCGGTCCGATCCCGGCGTGCTGGCCGGGGCGCTGGCGCCGTTCCGCGCGCGCATCGAGCGGTTGCTGTCCGATCACGCGAGCGGACGCGCGCTGCCGATCGAGCGCATCCGCGTGATCCCGAGCGGCGCGCGCAAGCTGGATCAGGCGGCGTTCCGCACCGTCGCGAGCGCGCTCCTGAATCGTCAGCGCCTCAAGTTCCGATATCGCGCGCGCTCCACCGACGCGCTGACCGAGCGCATCGTCTCGCCGCAGCGTCTCGCGCACTACCGCGACAACTGGTACCTCGACGCGTGGGATCACGCCCGCGACGCGCTGCGCAGCTTCGCGCTGGACCGCATCCGCGATCCGGCCCCGCTCGATCAGAGCGCGCTCGACCGCGATGCGAGCGAGCTCGATGCGCACCTCGCGTCGAGCTACGGCATCTTTTCCGGCTCGCCGAAGGCCTGGGCGACGATCCGCTTCTCCTCGCACGCGGCGCGCTGGGTCGCCGACGAGCACTGGCACTCGCAGCAGCAGGGCGTCTGGCTTCCGGACGGGCGTTACGAGCTCAGGGTGCCGTATTCGAATTCGCGCGAGCTCTTGATGGACGTCCTGAAATACGGCCCCGACGCCGAAGTCATCGCTCCGGTGCCGCTGCGCGAGGAAATGAAGATCATGCTGAAGCTCGCGCTGGGCACGTACGGCGAGACGCGATGAGCGATGGCGCGCCGCTGACGATCTCGCTGGTGCTGGGCTCCGGCGGCGCCCGCGGCTACGCGCACATCGGCGTGATCGAGGAGCTTGAGGCGAACGGCTTCGCGATCCGCTCGATCGCCGGCAGCTCGATGGGCGCACTGATCGGCGGCATCTATGCCGCCGGCAAGCTCGGTGTTTACACCGAATGGGTGAGGCCGCTGCAACGGCTCGACGTGCTGCGCCTGCTCGACTGGACCCTCTCGGGCGGCGGCTTCATCAAGGGCGATCGCATCATCGGCGTGCTCCGGGAGCTGATCGGCGACGTGAACATCGAAGAGCTGCCGATTCCTTACACCGCGGTGGCGGTCGATCTCGACGTGCAGCGCGAGGTGTGGTTCTCGCACGGGCCGCTGTTCGACGCGATCCGCGCATCGATCGCGATTCCGACGATCTTCCGGCCCTATCGCTATCAGAGGCGGCTGCTCGTCGACGGCGGCCTCCTGAACCCGCTGCCGGTGTCGCCGACGCTGCGCGACCTGACCGACGCGACCATCGCGGTCGATGTCAATGCGCCGGCCGAGCCGATGCATGCATCCGAGAGCGCAGCGGCCGGCGCGGACGATCACGGCGCCGCCGGCCAGGCCTCGCCGGAAATGCTGCCGGACGGCGGGAAGCCGGCACCGCTTGACATACAGCGCGCCGGCTACCGGCGGCGCATCTCCGAATTCATCGAAGGGCTGATGGAGAAGCGCGAGCGCAACGTCGTCGAGAACGAGCCCGGCGCATTCGAGCTGTTCGCGCGCTCGCTGGATACCGTGCAGGAAACGATCACCCGCCTCAAGCTCGCCGCGGAGCCGCCGGATCTCCTGATCACGATCCCGCGCAACGCCTGCGCGTTCTACGAGTTCCACCGCGCGGACGAGATGATCGAGATCGGCCGCCGGCGCACGCGCGAGGCCCTGGCCCGCTGGCAGCTGCCGGCGCGGCGGGCTTCGCTGCCGGTGTCGCGTCCGCGCTGAGGCGCGGGCGCCGCGTTCGAGCGGGCCTTCGTCGATCTCCTGTCCTTGCGTCGAGTGCGCGGACGCCGATCCGGCGGCCCGCAGCGCTCATCGTGTGCCCCTAGTGCAATGGATATCTTTGTCTTTCAGTAAAATGCAAGGACGCATCACCGCTGCATTGTCAGCGAAGTGCCGCGTGCTCTAGGCTATGCCGGGGCTTGCGTGCGGCCCGAACACTGCGCCGTGATGGGGTGTGATACGCGCAGGGCCGTCGCGATTTCCAGCTGGGCGCCAACGAGGCCGTATCGGACCGCATCGCGTTGTCCGGCGCGCTGAGCAGGCAGGGGTCCGGCGCGTTCGAGTTCCGTTTCGGGGACGGCGCGACGCCGCCGTCGCCGGGAACGACCTACACGCTGGTCACGTTCGCGAGCCAGAGCGGCTTCAGCGCGAGCGATTTCACCTACGTCTACACCGGCAGCGCCGATGCGCTGATTGGCGAATTCCGCCTCGATGCCGACGCGCTGAGGTTCACGGTGATCTCGACGCCGGTGGAGCTGCAGTCGTTCGAGGTGGACTGAGCCGGGTGCGTCGCTCCGGCGCGCGGCGCGCGCCGGAGCGCGGGCTTTAGCCGCGCTTCATCGAGCCGAAGAACTCGTCGTTCGTCTTCGTGTTCTTCATCTTGTCGAGCATGAACTCCATCGCGGCCAGCTCGTCCATCGGGT
>CBINBI010000042.1:0-28944 GCA_966248875.1 uncultured Rhodanobacteraceae bacterium | reverse complement strand
CCAAGGACGCCGGCCGCATCGCGGGCCTCGAGGTCAAGCGCATCATCAACGAGCCGACCGCGGCCGCGCTCGCGTATGGCCTGGACAAGAAGGGCGGCGATCGCAAGATCGCGGTGTACGACCTCGGCGGCGGCACGTTCGACATCTCGATCATCGAGATCGCGGAAGTCGACGGCGAGAAGCAGTTCGAGGTGCTGGCGACCAACGGCGACACGTTCCTCGGCGGCGAGGACTTCGACAAGCGCGTCATCGACTACCTGGTCGAGGAGTTCAAGAAGGATCAGGGCATCGACCTGCGCAACGATCCGCTCGCGCTGCAGCGCCTGAAGGACGCGGCCGAGCGCGCCAAGATCGAGCTCTCCTCGAGCCACCAGACCGAAGTGAACCTGCCTTACATCACGGCGGACGCGTCGGGTCCGAAGCATCTCAACATCAAGCTGACGCGCGCCAAGCTCGAGGCGCTGGTCGACGATCTCGTGAAGCGCACGATCGAGCCGTGCCGCACGGCGTTGAACGACGCGGGCCTGCGCGTGGCCGACATCAGCGAGGTCATCCTCGTCGGCGGCCAGACGCGCATGCCGAAGGTGCAGGAAGCCGTCAAGGACTTCTTCGGCAAGGAGCCGCGCAAGGACGTCAACCCCGACGAGGCCGTCGCGGTTGGCGCGGCGATCCAGGGCGGCGTGCTCTCGGGCACCGTCAAGGACGTGCTGCTGCTCGACGTGACGCCGCTTTCGCTCGGCATCGAAACGCTCGGCGGCGTGTTCACCAAGCTGATCGAGAAGAACACCACGATTCCGACCAAGGCCTCGCAGGTGTTCTCGACGGCCGAGGACAACCAGTCCGCCGTCACCGTGCACGTGCTGCAGGGCGAGCGCGAGCAGGCACGCTACAACAAGTCGCTGGCGAAGTTCGATCTGGCCGGCATCCAGCCCGCGCCGCGCGGCGTGCCGCAGATCGAAGTGACGTTCGACATCGACGCGAACGGCATCCTGCACGTCGCCGCGAAGGATAAGAACACCGGCAAGGAGCAGCGCATCGAGATCAAGGCCGGCTCGGGACTCTCCGAGGAGGAGATCCAGCGCATGGTCCGCGACGCCGAGGCGAACAAGGAAGAGGACAGGAAATTCCACGAGCTCGTCGCCGCGCGCAACAAGGCCGACCAGCTCGTTCACGCGACGCGCGCCGCGATCAAGGAGCACGGCGGCAAGGTGCCGGGCGACCAGATCGGCCGCGTCGAGGAAGCCCTGTCCGAACTCGAGAAGGTCATGAAGGGCGACGACAAGGCGCAGATCGAATCGCGCATCCAGCGCCTGGAGGAGGCCGCGCAGTCGCTGTACGCGGCCGCCGCGAGCGCGGGTGCGGGTACGGCGGAGCCGGGCGCGGAGGCCCAGGGCGGCGGCGCGAAGAACGACGACGTCGTCGATGCCGAGTTCACCGAAGTCAAGGACGACAAGAAGTGATCGTGACGCGTCCGCCGGCTGCCGCGCCGGCGGATGCGTCGCATGCCGCAGGCTCGCGCGACGCGGGCGGACGGCGATGGCGAACCGGGGCGCCGCATGAGCAAGGGGAGATTCGAAGCGTTCACCGACGCCGTGATCGCGGTCGTGATCACGATCATGGTGCTGGAGATGAAGGCGCCGCACGAGCCTACCTTCGCCGCGCTCTGCGCGTTGTGGCCGGTGCTGCTGAGCTATATCCTCAGCTTCGTCTACGTCGGCATCTACTGGAACAATCATCACCACCTGATGCACGCCGTCGAGCACGTCAACGGCCGCGTCATGTGGGCCAACCTGCACCTCTTGTTTTGGGTTTCGCTGTTCCCATTCACGACGGCATGGATGAGCGAGAACCACTTCGCGCCGCTGCCGACTGCACTCTACGGCTGCGTGCTGTTGCTGGCCGCGTTGGCATGGCCGCTGCTCGTGCGCGAGCTGATCGCCTGCAACGGGCCGGACTGCGCGCTGGCAAGGATCGTCGGCTCGGATCGCAAGGCCTGGCTGTCGATCGTCTTCTACGCGGCGGCGATTCCGCTCGCGTTCGTTGCCGCTTGGATCTCGTGCGTGCTGTACGTCGCGGTCGCGGCGATGTGGTTTGTCCCTGACCGGCGCATCGAAAGAGTCGAAGCCGCATGAGCACGAGCAAGCGCTGCTATTACGAGGTCCTTGGCGTCTCGCGCACGGCGAGCGAGGAGGAGCTCAAGAAGGCCTTCCGCCGCCTCGCGATGAAATGCCATCCGGACCGCTGCCCCGACGATCCGGCGGCGCAGGAGAAGTTCAAGGAAGCGAAGGAAGCCTACGAAGTCCTTTCCGACGCGCGCAAGCGCGCTCTCTACGATCAGCACGGCCACGCCGCGTTCGTGAACGGCATGGGCGCGCGCGGCGCCGGTCCCGGCTTCGCCGACGTGGGCGACATCTTCGGCGACATCTTCGGCGACATCTTCGGCATGGGCGGCGGCCGTGCGCGCCAGCGGCGCGGCGCAGACCTGCGCTACGTGATGGAGCTCGATCTCGAGGAAGCCGTGTTCGGGGTCGAGAAGCAGATCGACGTGCCGACGCTGGTCGAGTGCGGCAGCTGCAAGGGCGCGGGCTCCGCTGACGGCCGCGTCGCCACCTGCGCCACCTGCCGCGGCCACGGCCGCGTGCGCATGCAGAACGGCATCTTCTCGATACAGCAGTCGTGCCCGCATTGCGGCGGCACCGGCAAGGTCATCGCGAATCCGTGCGCGGAATGCGGCGGCGAGGGCCGCGTCGAGGACGACCGCACGCTGTCGGTCAAGATTCCGGCCGGCGTCGACACCGGCGACCGGATCCGCCTCGCAGGGCAGGGCGAGGCCGGTCCGTCCGGCGCGCCGCCCGGCGATCTTTACGTCGAAGTGCGCGTGCGCCCGCACCCGATCTTCCGTCGCGAAGGCGACGACCTGCACTGTGAGGTGCCGATCCGTTTTGCGCAGGCGGCGCTCGGCGCGACGCTGTCGGTGCCGACGCTCGACGGCGAGGCCACCATCACGATTCCGCCCGAGACGCAGACCGGCAAGCTGTTCCGCCTGCGCGGCCATGGCGTGAAATCGGTGCGCACCGGCCGTACCGGCGATCTGCTCTGTCACGTCGTCGTCGAAACGCCGGTGAAGCTGACGCGCGAGCAGCGCGAGCTGCTGCAGCAGTTCGAGGCGACGTTCGAGGGCGAGCGCGCAGCCGCGCATTCGCCGCTGTCGAGCTCGTGGCTCGACGGCGTCAAGCGGTTCTGGGATCGCGTGACCTCCTGATGCGCGCTCCGCGCGGGCCGCGCCGCGTCCTGCGGTAGGCTATCGCTCCGGCATTTCGCGGAGCGTCGCAATGACCCTTCCCGTACCCGTCGCCGTCCATGGCGCGTCCGGACGCATGGGCCAGGCGATCCTGCGTCTGGCAGCGACGCGGGATGACATCGCCGTCGTCGCGGCGGTCGTGCGGCCGGGCTCGAACCTGTCCGGAACCCGCCTGCGCGAAGCGTTCGGTGCGGGCTTGGGTGATCTCTCGTATTCCGCTGCGCTGGACGGCGATGCCGCGCCGTCCGTCCTGATCGATTTCAGCTCCGCCGCGGCGTTCGATGGCGCGCTGGCGCTCGCGCTGGCGCGGAAGATCGCGTTCGTCAGCGGGACGACGGGCCTTGCGCGGGCGCAGGAGGCGGCGCTGCGCGACGCGGGTAGGACGATTCCCGTGCTATGGAGCGCGAATTTCAGCGTCGGCGTCGCGATGCTGACGAAGCTCGCGCGCATCGCCGCAGAGGCGCTGGCCGACTGGGACTGCGAGATCGCCGAAGCGCATCACCGGCACAAGAAGGATGCGCCTTCCGGCACTGCGCTCGCGCTCGGGCGCGCGGTCGCCGAGGCGCGCGGCGAGGATTTCGATCGCGTGATGCGGCTGGACCGGACGGGCGCGCGCGACGACGCGGCCATCGGCTTCGCCGTCCTGCGTGGCGGCGATATCGTCGGCGAGCACACCGTCATGCTGGCAGGAAAGGGCGAGCGCATCGAGCTCGTCCATCGTGCCGGCGATCGCGACGTCTTCGCGCGCGGCGCGCTCGAAGCTGCGCGCTGGATCGCGTCCAGACCGCCAGGCACGTATTCGCTTCAGGACATGCTCGAGCGGCGCGATCGCCGCTGACGCCATCGTTCCGGATCGGCATCGACGTCCGCTGTTCGGCCGGAAAGAGACCGGCTTGCCGCCGAGCCCGCTCTTCGTCTTCGGGCGGCTCGTTCATGGCTAAGCACCCGCTCCCAGCCCCGCGTCGCCTCGGGCCTGCACCTTGGTTTTTGTGACTCCTGCAATCCTATTCGCTATGCAGGAATTGATTTGTAGACGCGCGCGGGTCACTATCCGCCATGAGGCTGATTCCAGATCGGCCTTGGGGAGCATCTTTTTCGGGGCTTTCGCCCCTGGGGACACACCTCGCTGGGCCAATTCGTAGCGCGATCACGCGCCGCCTCGTGGCGGCTGCGGCTTCGTGCAGCTGCGGCAAACCCGCGGCCGTCGCATTCCTTGAATGGGAAGGAAGGGGACTGATGAAACTCGAGAAGCGCGCTTATCTCTTTGTTGCGTCACTGCTCGCGCTGGGCGGCACGTCGCTGGCCTGCGCGCAGCAGGAGCTCGTACCGGTGGGCAACGGCATGTACATGGGCATGTCGTACCAGAACGACGTCTCGCTGCCGCTCTATTACCTGCCGGCTCGCGAAGACCTGGATGAGGACAAGGGCGAGGAAGGGCCCAAGAACCCGAAGCTGCCGAACAATCACGTCGACAGCCCCGATCCGGTCATTCAGCATCTGATGGCGCCGACGCCGCAGATGCCTGACCCGATTCTGAGCTTCAACGGCATCCAGTTTCCGGGTGTCGGCTGCAACTGTGCACCGCCTGATCCGAACGGCGAGGTCGGCGAGACCCAGTACGTGCAGATGGTCAACGAAGGCTTCCAGGTCTTCGATAAGGCGACGGGCGCGTCGGTCCTCGTACCGCAAAGCATCTCGTCCGTCTGGGCGGGCTTCGGCGGGGTGTGCGAAACCGCGGGCAGCGGCGACCCGGTCGTGCTGTACGACCAGCTTGCGAACCGCTGGCTGATCAGCCAGTTCGCGGGCAGCAGCATTCCGACCGACGAGTGCATCGCCGTCTCGACGACGAGCGACGCGACGGGCACGTGGAACCGCTATGCGTTCCACCTGGGCTCGAACTTCTTCGATTACCCGCACCTCGGCGTCTGGCCGGACGGGTATTACATGGCGATGAATATCTTCAACTCGTCGGGTACGGCGTTCCTCGGCCCGCAGGCGTTCGCCTTCGATCGCGAGGCGATGCTGGCCGGCCAGCCGGCGGCCTTCGTGACACCGGGCATCACCGGCGGCCCGAATGAAGACTCATTCCTGCCTTCGGACCTCGATGGTTCGATCCTGCCGCCGCTCGGTGCGCCGAACCCATTCGTATCCTTCCCGGGCACCAACACGTACAAGGTCCGGCACTTCCACGCCGACTTCAACAATCCGGGCAATTCGACCTTCAACCTGTTCGCGAGCCCGGCCGCGGCCGGATTCTCGATTCTGTGTCCGACCACCCGCAACTGTGTCCCGCAGCTCGGCGGCACCGGCAGCAACGCGCTGGACGCCATCGGTGACCGCCTGATGTTCCGCGTCGCCTACCGCAACTTCGGCGATCACGATGCCGTCGTCGGCAACTTCACGGTGAGCGCGGGCGGGGTCGCCGGCATTCGCTGGTTCGAGCTGCGCGGCGTCACCGGCGGCCCGGTCACGGTCGCGCAGGAAAGCACCTACCAGCCCGACTCGACCTGGCGCTGGATGGGCAGTGCGGCGATGGACTCGGCCGGCAATCTCGCCATCGGCTTCAGCGCGTCCAGCGCGTCGATCAATCCGCAGCTTCGCTATGCGGGCCGGCTCGCGACGGATCCGCCCAACCAGCTCGCGCAGGGTGAAGCGCACCTCTTCGACGGTACCGGCAGCCAGACCGGCACGAACGGCCGCTGGGGAGACTACAGCGCGCTCACCGTCGATCCGGTCGACGACTGCACGTTCTGGTATACGAACGAGTACTACGCCACGACAGGCTCGTTCAACTGGCGCACGCGCATCGGCAGCTTCAAGTTTGCCGAGTGCGGCACGCCGGGTTTCACGCTCAACGCCACGCCGCAGGACGTCGCGGTCTGCGCCGGCACGCCGGCGACGTACAGCATCGACGTCGGCTCGATTTCGGATTTCAACAGCCCGGTCAATCTCGCCGCCTCGGGCAATCCGTCGCCCACCTCGGTCGTCTTTTCGCCGAATCCGGTGCCGACGCTGCCCGGCGTGAGCACGATGACCGTCAACAACACGGGCGGTGTCGCCGCGGGCACCTATCCGATCCAGATCAACGGCACCGCGACCGGTGCCGACCCGAAGACGACCAACGTCAACCTGACGGTGTTCACCACGACGCCGGGCACCGTCACGCTGACCGGCCCGGCCAACGGCGCGACGAACGTGCCGACGCGGCCGACCTTCACCTGGACCGGCAGCAACGCGCAGAACTACACGATCGAAGTCGCCACCGACGCCGCGTTTGCGAACATCGTCTTCAGCGACACGGTCACAGGCACCTCGGCGACGCCTGATGTCGATCTCGCGTCCAACACGCAGTTCTTCTGGCGCGTGACCGCATCGAACGCGTGCGGCGGCGGTGCGGTGTCGGCGACGTTCTCGTTCACGACGGAAGCGCTGCCCGGCGACTGCTCGGTCGGCACCACGCCGTCGACGCTGTACGAATACGGCTTCGAGTCCGGACTGAACGGCTGGACGCTCGGCAGCGGCAGCACGGGCAACACCTGGGCCGACAACACGGCCACCGTGCACGGCGGCAGCCACTCGTACCGCGCGCTCGATTCGACCTCCGTCAGCGATCAGCGCTTCGTCTCGCCCCCGATCACGCTGCCGACCGGCCAGGCTCCGCTGACGCTGCAGTTCTGGCACAAGCGCGGCATCGAGGAAAACACCGCCACGAGCTGCTACGACGGCGGTGTCCTCGAGATCTCTACCAACGGCGGCGCGACCTGGACCCAGCTCGGCGCGCCGGACCTGCTGACCGATCCTTACGAGGGCCCGGTTTCGACCTGTTGCACGAATCCGCTCGCCGGCCAGCCCGCCTGGTGCGGCACCAAGGACTGGACGCGCTCGATCGTCGATATCAGCATGTTCGGCGGCGACACGGTGCAGTTCCGCTATCGCCTCGGCACGGACTTCTCGATCGGCGTGGATGGCTGGTACCTCGACGACGTCAAGGTGCAGAGCTGCTCCGGCGGTGGCGTCACGCACACCGTCACGCCGGTTGCCGGCGCGGGCGGCTCGATCGTGCCGTCGACGCCGCAGATCGTGAACGATGGCGACAGCACGACCTTCACCGTGACGCCGGACAGCGGCTTCACCATCGACAGCGTGACCGGCTGCGGCGGCAGCCTGACCGGCACTACGTACACGACCGGACCGATCACGGCCGACTGCACCGTCAACGCAAGCTTCGCCGCCGTTCCGGATGTCGCCATCGCAATCGACGACGGCCGCAACTACGCGCAGTACGGCATGGCGGTGACCTACACGATCACGATCTCGAACGCGAGCGCGAACGCGGCGAACGGCGTCAGCGTCAGCAACGCGTTCCCGCCGGAGCTCGATGCGGCCACCGCGACGTGGACGTGCACCGGCAGCGCAGGCGCGACTTGCACCGCAAGCGGTTCCGGTGCGGTGACCGACAGCGGCGTGGTCGTACCCGCCGGCGGCAACGTGACCTACACGCTGATCGCGACGGTGCTCGCCGGCTCGACCTCGGGATCGGTCGACAATCAGGTCACCGTCAATGGACCTTCCGGCAGCCACAGCGCCAACGACGTCGACACGCTCGTGCTCCTGCGCGACGGTTTCGACGGCGGCGACGGCGCCAGCGCGGTGCCGGCTGCACCCGCTGCGAAGGCACAGCCTGCGAAGGCGCGGAAAGCCAAGTGACCGCTTGAAAGACGCGGGTCTCATCGGCCGGGCAGCAATGCCCGGCCGTTTTTTTTTGGGCTCGGTAACCGGTTCGCGATGCACGCGCGCGCACGGCCGAAGAACAGTGAGGGAAATCGCTCTGCGCCCGGCGCGTCGATCCGATCGCGCCCGAAGTCCCTGCGCGTCTCAGTCGCGCACGATGACCGGCCGCCGCGGCTGCCGATGATGCGAATGGCCGAGGCCCACGGCCGTGGCCTGGCTATCGATGCCGTGCGTCGTCAGCGAGCCGGTGCCTTGCGGATCCAGCCAGTCTCGCAGGCGTGATGAGGACGCCGGTCCGCTCCACGCGCTCGCCAGCTTGCCGTAGCAGTCGGTCTCGTCGTTCGGCTGACCGGGACTGATATTGCTGCACGCCGCGAAGCCGCCGGACAGCACGCCGATCAGCCGTTTGTCGCGGCCGCCGCCGTTGCCGGCCTTGACGAAGAGCCCGGAACCGGACGAGCCGCCTTCGGTCGTGCCTTGCGAGTACGGTCCGGCTTCCCAGTGCGTGTCCGTGCTCGCGCCGCCCGTGCCGATGCAGTTGTCCATCGTGCGCGGCATCGGCCCGGCCGTGATCTTCTTGACGTCGCCGGACGGATGATGGATGCCGACCGTGCCGGACGGTGCGGAGCCGCTCGCGTCCCAGCCTGCGTAATAGACGTGCCAGTCGGGATCGGGCGCCTGCACGAGCTCGACGAGCGTGAAATCGGCATCGTCGCGCGTCGCGCGCAGCACGGCCCCGTGCTGATCGTCGTTGAAGTAGCCGCCCGCCGGCATGCCGAGCCCGTTGCACAGTGTCGACTGGTAGTTCCAGTACACGACCATCGACGCGGCTTCGGCGCTGCTCGACACGCAGTGCGCGGCGCTCAGGAAATAGTTCCGCCGATCGTGCGGGACGTCCGCAAGCAGTGTGCCGCTGCAGATGTACGTGCCGAAATCCTCGTCGTCGACATATTCGTAATATCCGACCGCTCGGATCTCGTCGGCGTACGGCTGGCCGAGCGGGCAGACGACGTTGACGTTGCAGGCGCCGGAGGTGCCGGGTCCCGTGTCCAGCGCCAGCTTGAAGAGATCGCGAAAGCCGGCGCCGACGCGCGTCAGCTCGAGAACGTCGTTTGACGCGCGCGAGCCCGGCAGCAGGCGCAGCTCGATCGTCGCGGTATCACCCGGCACGACCGACGAGCCGAACCCGGCGGCACCCGCATCAGCCGCCGTGTAGGGCCCCTGGTAGTAGCCATTGCCGCCGATCAGGTGGAGCGTCGCGTCGGCCGGCAGTGCGAACCGCGCGAAGCCGAAACGCAGGTCGGTCGCGCCTTCGACGCGGACACGCACGCGCCACAGCCGCGAGCCGTCCTTCAGCTGCTGCCAGGTGCCGCTCCGCTCGCTGCCGATGGAAACTTCGAAATTGTCCGCGGTGGCAAGGCGTTTCGTGGGTGCATTCGCCGACCGCTGCGCCGCATCGGTGTCGGCACGACGAAGCGCCGCGTCGATCGAGCCGACCGTTTCGATCGGCACGTTGCGCGCCAGCTTGGCCGGATGCACGAGCGACCACGGCGGCTCGCCCTGGCGGGCCTGCACGTTCGTGAGCGCGGTTGCGAGCGCAAGCGCGAGCGCGGCACGCGCCGCGCGGAGAGCAGGAGAGGGTGCGCGCATGCCACCTCCATCAGCGACGGAGAAAGCATACCGCGCAGCCGGTTCAGCCGGTCACCGGAAGTTGTGCGAGAGTTGCTGGACCAGCAGGACGAACAGCACGATGCCGATTGCTCCGAATGTCGCCAGGCCGATAGCCACGCCGCCGGCCGTGCGCGAGCGTCCCTTCGCAATCAGCCAGATGATCAGCAGGATCGAGGCGACCCACGGCATCGCCATCAGCGTCAGCGCCGATCCTTCGGGACCCAGCAGCACATCCCACCCCGTGACGATGGCGGCGTACCCGACGATCATGACAACCCACGCGAGGACGAAGCCGAGCGGCATGGACCCGCGGCGTGGCCGGGATTCCTGAGGGGCGGCAAGCTCGGGTACGTTCATCGCGTCCTCCTGCACGTGAGCGGTCGGGCGGTGCGCCTGCTTGCGCGGGACGCCAGCCGTCAGTCGCTATGCGCTGCGTTGCGATCGCGTCCGGCGCCGAGCTTCCTGTCGAGTCCGCCGAACAGTTTCTTGAAAAGTCGCGACAGCTTGCCGCGCTGAGTCTTGCGCGCCTTTTCCTTCTCGCTGGTGAGCCAGGCGACCTGGATCACGCGGCGTTCGCCCTCGTACGGCAGGTGGCCGTGGAACGAGTTGTCGGCGCGCCGGAACGCGGCGAGCGCGCCATAAAGCGGCTTGATCTCCGGCGCAGCCAGGTCGTCGATGTCGTCGATGCGGTTCAGGAAGCGGAAACAGCCTTCGCTGGTATCCGGCCAGGATTCATTGAGATAGAGCAGGGCCGTCGCCACTTTCGACTTACTGTCGGTGTGGATCGTGCCGTGGCGCTTGTTCAGCGAGCGGCAGATCGTGATCAGCGTCGGATAGCTGCCGAGATTCGGGATGCCGAGCCGCTCGCCGAGCGCGTCGGCGAAAGCCGGCGCGGTGATCTCCGCGACGAGGCGGTTGACGCTCGGCCCGCAGTCCTCCGCCGCGTAGGGAAAGAAACCCGCTCCGCTGTAGCGCGGAAAATCCTCGCGCAGCGCGGCGCGCGCGGCGTCGGGCAGCTGATCCTGCGCGATGACGAAGGCGAACGGCTGGCGCGCCACGCGCGTGCCAGGCGCGGCGAGGCGGGCAGGATCGATGAGCGGCGCGGTGTTCATGGCGGCATTGTATTCCGCCGAGGCTGCGCCAGCCGCGGATGCCGGGGCGGTCGAGTTCCTGTAGAATCGCGACTCGCCTCTTCAACGCCCGGCCTACGGACTGGCTTCCGCCAGCCCGCGGGTTCTGTCGCACCTGATGTTCGATCGTCGGTGCGCGGGGCCAAACCTGAACAACGCAGGCGAACGCATGACTCTTCCAGCCCTCCTCGCACTCGCCGACGGAACGCTGTTCCGCGGCGTCGCCATTGGCGCCGAGGGGAGGGCCATCGGCGAAGTGGTCTTCAACACCTCGATGAGCGGCTACCAGGAGATCCTGACCGATCCCTCGTACAGCCGGCAGATCGTCACGCTGACCTATCCGCACATCGGCAACACCGGCTGCAATCCGGCCGACGCCGAGGCGACGCGCGTGCACGCGGCCGGGCTCGTGATCCGCGATCTGCCGCTCGCGGCGAGCAACTGGCGGTCGGCCGAGACGCTCGATGCCTACCTCCGCCGCAACGGCATCGTAGGCATCGCCGAGATCGACACGCGCAAGCTGACACGTCTCCTGCGCGACAAGGGCGCGCAGAACGGCTGCCTCGTCGCCGGGCCGGACATTTCCGAGGACGAAGCGATCGCCGCGGCGAAGGCGTTCCCGGGGCTCAAGGGCATGGATCTCGCGAAAGTCGTCTCGGTGAAGGACCGCTACGCCTGGCGCGAGGGCAGCTACGATCTCGACAAGGCCGCGTTCGTGACGCCGCCGCCGCGTTTTCGCGTGGTCGCCTACGATTACGGCATCAAGCAGAACATCCTGCGCATGCTGGCCGACCGCGGTTGCGAGGTGACGGTGGTGCCTGCGGAAACGCCGGCGAGCGAAGTCTTCGCGCTGCGGCCGGACGGCGTGCTGCTCGCCAACGGCCCCGGCGATCCGGAGCCCTGCGATTACGCCATCGACGCGATCCGCGAATTCATCCGCGCGAAAGTGCCGACCTTCGGCATCTGTCTCGGCCACCAGCTGCTCGGCCTCGCCGTCGGCGCGCGCACCGTCAAGATGAAATTCGGCCACCACGGCGCGAATCACCCGGTCATCGACCTCGAATCCGGCCGCGTGATGATCTCCAGCCAGAATCACGGCTTCGCCGTCGACGACGCGACGCTGCCTGCGAACGTGAAAGCGACGCACCGCTCACTGTTCGACGGCTCGTTGCAGGGCATAAGGCTCACCGACGCCCCGGCGTTCAGTTTCCAGGGACACCCGGAGGCGAGCCCCGGCCCGCACGACGTGGCCGGCTTGTTCGATCAGTTCATCCAGATGATGGAGGCGCGCGCGGCTGCCGCGGCGTAGATCGCATGAAGAACCGATTCCCCAAAGCAGTTCTCGTCCTGCTCGCGACGCTGTCGACGGCCGGGCTCGCGACCGATGCGCTCGCCGCCGGTTCCAAATCGCATCGCGCGCCGAAGGCGAAGGCCGAGCCCGCGAAGCCGGCCGGCGAGGTCGTCGAATACGAAGCGCTGGAAAACCGCGTCGGCGAGGAGCTCGTCATCGACACGACGTTCAAGACGACGCGCCGCGGCAAGCTGATCAAGTACACGCAGCCGGCACTCACGGTGCAGATCGGCGGCACGGACGAGAATCCGTTCGTGCTGACCGTGCCGAGGGAGACGATCAAGACGATCACCGTGGTGGCGCCGGAGCCGGCGGAGCCTGCGAAGGACACAGAGGCGAGCGGTGCCAAGAAGAACTGATCTCCGCACGATCCTCATCATCGGCGCCGGCCCGATCGTCATCGGTCAGGCCTGCGAGTTCGACTATTCCGGCGCGCAGGCCTGCAAGGCGCTGAAGGAGGAGGGCTACCGCGTCGTCCTGGTCAACTCGAACCCGGCGACGATCATGACCGATCCCGAGACGGCGGATGCGGTCTACATCGAGCCGATAAACTGGCAGACGGTCGAGAAGATCATCGCGAAGGAGCGGCCCGACGCGCTCCTGCCGACCATGGGCGGCCAGACCGCGCTCAACTGCGCGCTCGACCTCGCCGATCACGGCGTGCTGGAAAAATACGGAGTCGAACTGATCGGCGCCTCGCGCGAGGCCATCCGCATGGCGGAGGACCGCGAGCTGTTCCGCCGCGCGATGCTCGAGATCGGGCTCGAATGCCCGCGGGCGGAAGTGGCCAAGACATTCGAGCAGGCGCTCGAGATCCAGCAGAAGGTCGGCTATCCGACGATCATCCGGCCGAGCTTCACGCTCGGCGGCTCCGGCGGCGGCATCGCCTACAACGTCGAGGAATTCGAGGAGATCGTCAGGCGCGGCCTCGAGCTCTCGCCGGTGCACGAAGTGCTGATCGAGGAATCGGTGCTCGGCTGGAAGGAATTCGAGATGGAAGTCGTCCGTGACAAGGCGGACAACTGCATCATCGTCTGCTCGATCGAGAATTTCGATCCGATGGGCGTGCACACGGGCGACTCGATCACGGTCGCGCCGGCGCAGACGTTGACGGACAAGGAATACCAGCGCCTGCGCAATGCGTCGATTGCCGTCCTGCGCAAGATCGGCGTGGACACCGGCGGCTCGAACGTGCAGTTCGGCGTCAACGCCGAGAACGGGCGCGTCGTCGTGATCGAGATGAATCCGCGCGTGTCGCGCTCGTCGGCGCTCGCCTCGAAGGCGACCGGCTTTCCGATCGCGAAAGTCGCCGCGAAGCTCGCCGTGGGCTACACGCTCGACGAGCTCAGGAACGAGATCACGGGCGGCCGCACGCCGGCGTCGTTCGAGCCGACGATCGACTACGTCGTCACGAAGATCCCGCGCTTCGCGTTCGAGAAATTCCCGGCCACCGACCCGCGCCTGACCACGCAGATGAAGTCGGTGGGTGAAGTGATGGCGATCGGCCGCACGTTCCAGGAATCGCTGCAGAAGGCGCTGCGCGGGCTGGAGACCGGCAAGAACGGCCTCAATCCGAGCAAGCTCGATCCGTCGACGCCCGAAGGCCTCAGCGCGCTCAAGCGCGAGCTGCGCGAGCCCGGCCCTGATCGCGTGTTCCACATCGCGGACGCGTTCCGTGCGGGCCTCTCGCGCGAGGACGTGTTCGCGCTCACGCACATCGATCCGTGGTTTCTGGCGCAGATCGAGAACCTCGTGGCAATCGAAGCCAAGGTCAAAGCCGCCGGCCTCGCCGCGATCGACGCGGTGCGCATGCGCCAGCTCAAGCGCAAGGGTTTCTCGGACGCGCGCATCGCCGAGCTCGTCGGCACCGACGAGAACGCGATCCGGCATCTTCGCCGCGCGTTCGGAGTGCGTCCGGTCTACAAGCGCGTCGACTCCTGCGCGGCCGAGTTCGCGACGACCACGGCGTACATGTACTCGACCTACGAGGACGAGTGCGAAGCCGATCCCTCCTCGCGTGACAAGATCATCGTGCTCGGCGGCGGCCCGAACCGCATCGGGCAGGGCATCGAGTTCGACTATTGCTGCGTCCATGCCGCGCTCGCGCTCCGCGAGGACGGCTACGAGACGATCATGATCAACTGCAACCCGGAGACCGTGTCGACCGATTACGACACATCCGACCGGCTGTACTTCGAGCCGCTGACGCTCGAGGACGTGCTCGAGATCGTCGACAAGGAAAAGCCGAAAGGCCTCATCGTGCAGTACGGCGGCCAGACGCCGCTCAAGCTCGCGCGCGCGCTCGAAGCGGCAGGCGCGCCGATCATCGGCACGTCGCCCGATTCGATCGACCTCGCCGAGGACCGCGAGCGCTTCCAGAAGCTCATCGAGAAGCTCGGCCTCACGCAGCCGCCGAACCGCACGGCCCGCAATGCCGACGAGGCGCTCGCGTTGGCGCGCGAGATCGGCTATCCGATCGTCGTGCGGCCGAGCTACGTGCTCGGCGGGCGCGCGATGGAGATCGTCTACGACGACGCGGACCTGTCGCGCTACATCCGCGAGGCGGTGCGCGTCTCGGAATCCTCGCCGGTGCTGCTCGACCGCTTTCTCGACCACGCGTCCGAAGTCGACGTCGACATCGTTGCCGACGCGGACGGCAACGTGCTGATCGGAGGCGTCATGGAGCACATCGAGGAAGCCGGCGTGCACTCGGGCGATTCGTCGTGCTCGCTGCCGCCGTATTCGCTGACGCCGGCGATCCAGGACGAGTTGCGCCGGCAGGTCACGCTGCTCGCGCGCGAGCTCAGGGTCGTGGGCCTCATGAACACACAGTTCGCGATCCAGTACGACGGCAACGGCGAGGCGACGGCGTACATCCTCGAGGTCAATCCCCGCGCCTCGCGCACGGTGCCGTTCGTCTCCAAGGCGACCGGCGTGCCGCTCGCCAAGATTGCCGCGCGCTGCATGACCGGGCGCACGCTGGCGGACCAGAATGCGACGCGCGAGGTCGTGCCGACGTACTACTCCGTGAAGGAAGCGATCTTTCCGTTCCTCAAGTTCCAGAACGTCGATCCGATCCTCGGCCCCGAGATGCGCTCGACAGGCGAGGTCATGGGCGTCGGCCGCAACTTCGGCGCCGCGTTCGCGCGCGCGCACGAGGCAGCGAGCATCCGCGCCCCGTCGTCGGGCAAGGCGTTCCTGTCAGTGCGCGACGCGGACAAGCATCGCCTGGTCGAAGTCGCGGGCGATCTCGTCGCGCGCGGCTTCAGCCTCGTCGCGACCGGCGGCACGCACGCCTACCTGACTTCGCGCGGCATCGCCTGCGAGCGCATCAACAAGGTACTCGAAGGCCGGCCGCACATCGTCGATCTGATCAAGAACGGCGAGATCGCATTCATCGTGAACACGACGGAAGGCAAGCAGGCCATCGCGGACTCGTTCTCGATCCGGCGCGAGGCATTGCAGCAGCGCGTGACCTACTCGACCACCGTCAGCGGCGCCAAGGCGCTGCTCCATTCTCTCGACTTCCGCGACAACGAAGACGTCCACAGCCTGCAGGAACTGCATAGGGAACTAGCGTGACATGAAGCGAGCACCGATGACGCAGAAAGGCGCGGAGCGCCTGCGCAGCGAGCTGGAGCGCCTGAAAACCGTGGAGCGGCCGCGCATCATCCAGGCCATCGCCGAGGCGCGCGCGCACGGCGATCTCAAGGAGAACGCCGAATACCACGCCGCGCGCGAGCAGCAGGGCTTCATCGAAGGCCGCATCAACGAGCTCGAAGCGGCCCTGTCCTACGCGGAAGTGATCGACGTGAGCCGGCTCAACGCGGGCTCGCGCATCGTGTTCGGCGCGACCGTCGACCTCGCGGACGAGGATTCGGGCGAGGAAGTGAGCTACCAGATCGTCGGCGACCTCGAAGCCGACATCAAGCAGCGCCTGATCTCGGTGTCGTCGCCGTTCGCGCGCGCCCTGATCGGCAGGAGCGAAGGCGACACCTTCGAGTTCCAGGCGCCGAACGGCACGCGCCGGTACGAGATCACGGGCGTCCGTTACCAGTCGTGACGCGCTGACCGCCGCGCCGGGACGCGCGACGATCCGCGATAATCGCGGCGATGATCCCCTTGACGATTCGCCGCCGCGCCTGCGCCTTCGACCGGGCGGCCTGGCCCGACACGCTGCATCCGCTGCTCGCGCGGATCTATGCCGCGCGCGGTGTGTGTTGCGACGACGATCCCGAACCGCGGCTGGCGCGCATGCTTGCGCCGACGGCGCTCGGCGGCGTCGATGCCGCCTGCGCGCTGCTCGCGGAAGCGATCACGAAGGCATCGCGCATATGCGTCGTCGGCGATTTCGACGCGGACGGCGCGACCGGCACGGCGGTTGCCGTGCGCGCGCTGCGCATGCTTGGCGCGCACGACGTCATCTATGCCGTGCCGAACCGGTTCCGGCACGGCTACGGGCTCTCGCCCGGCCTCGTCGAGGAGCTGGCCGTCGAGGCGCCTTCGCTGATCCTCACGGTCGACAATGGCATCGCGTGCCACGCGGGCGTGGACGCTGCGCGTGGGCGCGGCATGCGCGTCATCGTGACCGATCATCACCTGCCGGGGCCGACGCTGCCGGCGGCCGACGCGATCGTGAATCCGAATCTCGCCGGCGACGCGTTTTCGAGCAAGGCGATCGCCGGCGTCGGCGTCGTGTTCTATCTGATGCTGGCCCTGCGCGCGCATCTCCGCGCGCGTGGCGCGTTCGGCGGCACGCGGCCGGAGCCCGATCTTTCCGTGCTGCTCGATCTCGTCGCACTGGGCACGGTGGCCGACCTCGTGCCGCTCGATGCGAACAATCGCGTGCTGGTCGCCGCCGGCCTGCGCCGCATCCGCGCGGGGCGCGCGAGCACGGGCGTGAACGCGCTGTGCCGCGCGGCCGGGCGCGACCCCGGGCGAATCGTCGCCTCCGACCTCGGCTTCGCGCTGGCACCGCGCATCAACGCGGCGGGGCGCCTCGAAGACATGCGGGTCGGCATCGAATGCCTGCTGGCCGAAGACGAGGCCCTCGCGATGGATCTCGCGACGCGACTTTCCGCGATCAACGCGCAGCGGCGCGACATGCAGGCCGCCATGGTCGAGCAGGGCGAGGCGATCGTCGGCGCCTTCATCGCCGAGCACGGCGCCGACGCGTTTCCGCAAGGTGTCGTGCTCTATCAGGCCGACTGGCACGCCGGCATCATCGGGCTGGTCGCGTCGAAGCTGAAGGAGCGGCTGCACCGTCCGGTCGTCGCCTTCGCGCCTTCCGACGACGGCGGCGAGCTGCGTGGCTCGGCGCGGTCGATCGAAGGCTTTCACGTGCGGGATGCGCTGGCCGAGATCGATGCGCGCTGTCCGGGGCTCGTCGGGCGCTTCGGCGGCCATGCCATGGCGGCCGGCATGAGCCTCGCGCGCGCCAACCTGGACCGCTTCGCGGCGGAGTTCGATGCGGTCGCACGCAGCCGGCTGGATGCGGCGCTGCTCGAGCGCGTGCTCTGGAGTGACGGCGAGCTCGAGCCTGCGCATCTTTGCCGCGATGTCGCGCTCACGCTGCGCTACGCGGGGCCGTGGGGGCAGGCATTCCCCGAGCCGCTGTTCGACAACGTGTTCCGCCTCGAATCATGGCGCGTGGTCGGCGAGGTGCACATGCAGCTCCGCCTCGTCGTCGAAGGGCACGGCGAACCGCTCGAAGCGATCATGTTCAACGCCGGCGCCGCCGTGCCGCCGCCCGCGCGGCTCAGGGCGGCGTACCACCTCGATGTCGACGAGTGGAACGGTCGCGAGCGCCTGCGGCTGCTGGTCCGTCACATCGAGGCGGCTTGAGCTTTCCGCTCTCCCGCGAGGGAACGGCTGCGTGATGGGCTAAAATCGCAGGTTCACCCAGGGATCGAAAAAAACATGGCTACCGCACACCCGATCGACACCAACCAGATCCGCACGCGCATCGGCGATCTCAAGGAGCGCGTGACGTCGCTCAGGGGGTATCTTTGACTTCGATGCGAAGGCCGAGCGCCTCGAGGAAGTCAAGCGCGAGCTCGAAAACCCCAACGTCTGGGACGATCCGCAGCGCGCGCAGGATCTCGGCAAGGAGCGCGCAAATCTCGATCGCATCGTCGGCGGCATCCGCTCGCTGACCGAGTCGCTCGGCGAGGCGAGCGACCTGCTCGATCTCGCGATCGGCGAGAGCGACGAGAGCACGATCGCGGCTGTCGCGGCCGACGTCGAGAACCTGGTCGCGAAGGTCGAGAAGCTCGAGTTCCAGCGCATGTTCTCCGGCAGGATGGATCCGGCCAACGCCTTCGTCGACGTGCAGGCCGGCGCCGGCGGCACCGAAGCGCAGGACTGGGCCGAGATGCTGCTGCGCATGTACCTGCGCTGGTGCGAGAGCAAGGGCTGGAAGACGGAATTGCTCGAGGTCTCGGCCGGCGAAGTCGCCGGCATCAAAAGCGCGACCTTCCGCGTCGAGGGCGACTACGCCTACGGCTGGCTCAAGACCGAGATCGGCGTGCACCGGCTCGTGCGCAAGTCGCCGTTCGACTCGGACAATCGCCGGCACACCTCGTTCGCCTCGGTGTTCGTGAGCCCTGAAGTCGACGACGACATCGACGTCGAGATCAACCCGGCCGATCTCAAGACCGACGTCTACCGCTCCTCCGGCGCGGGCGGCCAGCACGTCAACAAGACAGAGTCGGCCGTGCGCATCACGCACGTGCCGAGCGGCATTGTGGTCGCCTGCCAGACCGAGCGCTCGCAGCACGCGAACCGCGACCGCGCGATGAAGATGCTGAAGGCGAAGCTGTACGAGATGGAGATGCTCAAGCGCAACGCCGAGAAGGATGCGCTGGAAGCGTCGAAGTCCGACATCGGCTGGGGCTCGCAGATCCGCAACTACGTGCTCGATCAGTCGCGCATCAAGGATCTTCGCACCGGCATCGAGCGGACCGACACGCAGAAGGTGCTCGACGGCGATCTCGACGAGTTCGTCGAAGCGAGCCTGAAGGCGGGGCTCGAAGCGGGCGCGAAGCGCGCGGATGCGTAGCTCGGAGCATTGGACACAGGGTGGGTCTCGGCCCATCCGGCGGAGGCGTATAACAAGATGGTGGGCCAGGCCCTACCGATGAGCCGTAGGCGACGGCGCTCGAGGCGATGATGACCGGAAAGACAGTGGACATGGGTGCGACGGCGACGGCAGGCGCGAACGCGACTGATGCGTTGCCGCCCGACGAAAACAAGCTCATCGCCGAGCGGCGCGAAAAGCTGCGCGCACTGCGCGCCGGCGGCATCGCGTTCCCGAACGATTTCCGTCCCGACACCTTCGCGGGCGACCTGCAGCGCGAGTTCGAAGACGCCGACCGCTGGAACGCCGACGCGCTCGCGGTCGCGGCGCGACGCGTGCGCGTGGCGGGCCGCCTCATGGCCAAGCGCATCATGGGCAAGGCGAGCTTCGCCCAGATCCAGGACCTGAGCGGGCGCATCCAGCTGTTCCTGCAGCAGGCCGCGCTGGGCGACGCATACGACGCCTTCAAGAGCTGGGACATCGGCGACATCATCGGCGCCGAAGGCACGCTGATGCGCACCAAGACCGGCGAGCTTTCGGTCAAGGCCGATGCGCTGCGGCTGATCACGAAATCGCTGCGGCCGCTGCCGGACAAGTGGCACGGCCTGGCCGACGTCGAGCAGCGCTATCGCCAGCGTTACGTCGATCTCATCGTGACGCCGGAATCGCGGCGCGTGTTCGAGCTGCGCTCGCGCATGATCCGCTTCATGCGCCAGTGGCTCGAGGCCGAGCCGCGACGCTTCATGGAAGTCGAGACGCCGATGATGCATCCGATCCCGGGCGGTGCGACGGCGCGGCCGTTCGTGACGCATCACAACGCGCTCGATCTGGACATGTACCTGCGCGTCGCGCCGGAGCTGTACCTCAAGCGCCTCGTCGTCGGCGGCTTCGAGCGCGTCTACGAGATCAACCGGAATTTCCGCAACGAGGGTGTGTCGACGCGGCACAATCCCGAGTTCACGATGCTCGAGCTGTACCAGGCGTACGCGACGTACGAGGAGATCATGGATCTCACCGAGGCCATGATCCGCGAAACCGCGCAGGCGACGCTCGGCGCGACGGCACTGCACTGGGAAGGGCGCAACATCGATCTCGGCCCGCCGTTCCGGCGCTGGGCGATGGCCGAGGCGGTCCGGCACCACAATCCCGAAATTTCCGAAGCGGACCTTCGCGACCGCGCGGCGATGGCGCGGCACTGCGAGCGTCTCGGCATCCACATCAGGGACGAGTACGGAACCGGCCGTCTCCTGACCGAGATCTTCGAGGCCACGGTCGAGGAGACGCTGGTGCAGCCGACCTTCATCACCCACTATCCGACCGAAGTTTCGCCGCTGGCGCGCGCGAGCGACGCCGATCCAACGGTGACCGACCGTTTCGAGCTCTTCATAGGTGCGAAGGAGATCGCGAACGGCTTTTCCGAGCTCAACGATCCGGAGGACCAGGCCGAGCGCTTCCGTGCCCAGGCCAGGGCCAAGGACGCCGGCGACGACGAGGCCATGCACTTCGACGCCGATTACATCCGGGCGCTCGAGTACGGCATGCCGCCGGCCGGAGGCCTCGGGGTCGGCATCGACCGGCTGGTCATGCTGTTCGCGGACGTGCCGTCGATCCGGGACGTGCTGCTGTTTCCGTACCTGCGGCCGGAAGCCTGAAGCGCGCTTGCCTCGATCGCGTCGCGGGAGGCGAGGGCGGAGGGGTTCGCGGCCGGCCCGGATGCGCGGTGGCGCTTTTCACCGCAATCGACAGCAAAACAGCCGGAATGCCCGCGAAGCCTCTGATTTCACGGCAGGACGATGCTCCCGGCACCGTCGAGTGTGCTAGCCTTGGTCCCGCCACGACACGGCGGCCGCTTGGAAGGGTGCCGCCGCGCCCAGCAGATTGATGAACCGGGTTCCGCAAGAGATTCGGTCGGGCGGACAGGATGAGCGGCGCCAGACGGGGGGCGACCGGGACATCACTCGCGGAGAGCCTTGGTGAACGTACTTATCGTCGACGATCAGCCTTCTGCGCGCACGATGCTGCGGCACGTGGTGGAGGGCATCGGGCCGGGCATCCGGGTCTCGGACTTCGGCAACCCGGTCGAGGCGCTGCGCTGGTCCGAAGGCAACGGCGCCGACCTCCTGCTGCTCGACTACCGCATGCCCGAGATGGACGGGCTGGAATTCGCGCGCCGCTTCAGACGCTCGCTGTCACGTCGTGACGTCCCCATCGTCTTGATCAGCGTGGTGGGCGACGAGCCGGTGCGCCAGGCGGCGCTCGAGGCCGGCGTCATCGATTTCCTGGTCAAGCCCGTCCGCCCGCGGGAATTGCGCTCGCGCTGCAAGAACCTCCTGCAGATGCGCCAGCAGGGAGAATCGATCAAGGAGCGCGCCCGCTCGCTCGAGCAGCGCGTGCTCAGCAGCCTGCAGGAAGTCGAGCAGCGCGAGCGGGAGACGCTGTTCCGCCTGGCCAAGGCGATCGAATACCGCGATCTCGGCACCGGCATCCACCTGCTGCGCATGTCGCACTACGCGGAGCTGATCGCCGAGGCGCTCGGCGTGCCGGAGGAGGAGGCCAGCATTCTCACGCTGGCCGCGCCGCTGCACGATATCGGCAAGATCGGCATACCGGATTCGGTGCTGCTCAAGCGCAGCTCGCTGACCGACGAGGAATTTGCGGTCATGCGCCGGCACCCGCTGATCGGCTACGAGATCCTGCGCGACAGCCAGAGCCGCTTCGTGCAGATGGGCGCCGTCATCGCGCTGCGCCACCACGAGCGCTGGGACGGCTCCGGCTATCCGGACGGGCTCAAGGGAGAGGACATCCCTCAGGCGGCCCGCATCGTGGCGGTGGCGGACGTATTCGACGCCCTCACGTCGGAGCGCCCGTACAAGCGTGCCTGGAGCGCCGAGGAGGCGTTCGACTACATCCAGGCCAACCGTGGCACGCTTTTTGATCCATCCTGTGTCGATGTTCTCCTCGCCAACCAGTCACGAATACTCGACATCCTTCACGCCAAGCTGGCGCCGCCCGGCTTGGGCCTCTGAAGGAAGCCTTTCGTGTCGCCCCGGTTCGAAGGAATGAGCCCCGTCCTCGCCAATCTCCGCGCACGTTTCTCGAACCGGCCCGACAGCGAGCATGGTCAGGCGTTCGTGCGCATGGCGATCCTGCTCGTCGTCCTCGTCTATCTCTGCGGCGTCGGCACGGTGGCGGGCTTCCAGGATCCGGACCTGCGCACGGTGCTGCTGTACGTCCTGATCGAGTCGCTGGTCGGCATCGGCATCCTGGTCGCGATCGCGCGCCAGCCCGGCGTCTCGCGCGGCCGGCGCATCGTCGGCATGGTCGCGGACTACACGATGATGGGCGCGGCCATGCACCTCATGGGCGCGCATCTCGCGCCGGTGTACGTCGTGTACCTCTGGGTGACGATCGGCAACGGCCTGCGCTTCGGGCCGAGATTCCTGATGGGGGCGGTCGGGCTCGCGAGCCTGTCGTTCCTGTTCGTGATCACGACGACGCCGTACTGGCTGGAGAACCAGGCGCTGGCCTGGGGCCTGCTCGCCGGCCTCATCGCGATTCCGGCCTATCTGACCTCGCTCCTGCGCGCGCTGACCCGCGCCACCGAGGACGCGCGCCGCGCCAACGAGGCGAAGAGCCGCTTCCTCGCCAACATGAGCCACGAGTTCCGCACGCCGCTCAACGGCATCGTCGGCATGTCGGAATTGCTCGCCACCACGAAGCTCAACCCCGAGCAACGCGAATGCTCGGACGTGCTGCAGGCGTCCGCGCGCACGCTGCTCGCGCTGGTCGAGGACGTGCTCGATATCTCCGCCATCGAGGCCGGCAAGCTCAAGCGCGTCGATACGGACTTCCGCCTCGGCGACGTGCTGCGCGGCATCCAGCTGATGCTGCAGCCGACGGCGCAGAAGAAAGGCCTGCTGTTCCAGATCGATGTCGCGCGCGAAGTGCCGGATTTCCTGCACGGCGACGGCAATCATCTGCGCCAGATCCTGGTGAATCTCGTCTCCAACGCGGTCAAGTTCACCGAGCACGGGCGCGTGCTGGTCTCGGTCAGCCGCGTCGGGTCGCCGTGGGAGCAGCGCGCGCTGCTGCGCTTCTCGGTGCGCGACACCGGCATCGGCATTCCGGAGTCCGCGCAGGGCCGCATCTTCCAGGCGTTCGAGCAGGCCGACGCCGGCCACGGCCGCCGCTTCGGCGGCACGGGCCTCGGCACGACGATCGCGAAGGCGCTGACCGAGCTTCTCGGCGGCACGATCGGTTTTGAAAGCCGCGAAGGCGAGGGTTCCCACTTCTGGGTCGAGCTGCCGTTCGAGGTCGCGGCCGAGGCCGAAGCCGAAGCGGCGCAGAGCCACCAGCCGCCCGAGCTCGCCTACGGCGGCGAGAACGTCATCCCGTTCGACGATCCGTTCGTGCGTCACCGCGCGCGCGTGCGACCGCTGAGGCTCCTCGTCGCCGACGACCAGCCGGCGAACCTCACGGTGCTGTGCCGCCTGCTCGAAAAGGCCGGCCACCAGGCCCAGACCGTGGACAGCGGCGAGGACGTGCTGATGGCGCTCGAGGACGGGCACTTCGACGGCGTCATCATCGACCTGCACATGCCGGGCGTCAGCGGTCTCGACGTGCTCAAGCAGGTGCGCGTGATGGAGGCGGGCAAGGATCTCACGCCGTTCATCGTGCTGAGCGCCGACGCGACGGCATCCACCGTGCGCGCCTGCGAGCAGGCCGGCGCGCGCGCGTTCCTGACCAAGCCCATCGTGGTCAACCGGCTGCTCGACGCGCTGACGGATGTGGCGCTCGGTTCGTCGGAGGGCGCGATCAAGCCGGCGCAGGTCGCGGCGGAAACCGGCGCCGCCGAGAACGTCATCGCACGCAACGTGCTCGAGGAGCTCAAGGAGCTTCAGCTCGGCAGCGATTTCTTAAGTCTCTTCCTCGACGAATGCCAGCGCGACGCGCTGAAGAGCATCGGCGAGCTCGAGAAGACCGGCGATACGGCGCGCTGGGACGCCTTCCGCGACCACTGCCACGCGTTGAAGGGCGTAGCGGGGAACATGGGCGCCGTGCGCCTTGCCGGCGTCGCGTCGGAAACGATGCGTCTGGGCAACTGGCAGCTGGCGCGGGACTGGCGTCAGCGGATCAGGATGCTGCGCGAGGAGCTCGAAACCGCGCGGGTCGCGCTCAAGTCGGCGGCCACACCCGAAGGCGCGGAACGCGGACCGGATCGCATCAGCTGACCGGCCCGCGTTCGCGGTGTTGCGGAGGGGTTTTTTCTACATCAGCGAGCGAGGTCGGATGGCTCAGACCGCGGAGGCGCGCGCGAACGCAGCTTCCGCTGCCGGAGCGTTCTCGACGACGGCCGGGCGCTTCTGCTGCGCGCGGACCAGGCGTTCCATCGTGCGCAGCGACTTCTCGCCGAGCTGGAGCGCCGTATCGACCCAGACCTCCGTCACCTGCATGAGCTCGGCCAGCGTCACCGGCTTGGCGATCTGGCGGACGCGGTTCATCGCCGCGCGCGCATGCGCGATACGCTGGTTGCGGCGGATGAGCTCGTGCACGGCCTGCACGCCTTCGCCCTTCGGCACGAGGATGTCGACGACGCCCATCTTGTAGAGGTCTTCGCTCGAGTAGATCGTGCCGTTCAGCATCATCTCCTCGGCGAGGCGCGGGCTGACGCGCTGGCACAGGAAAGAGTACGCGCCCATGCCGGGGAAGAGATCGAACAGCACTTCAGGGAACCCCATGCCGACGCCGCGCTCTGCGACGACGGTCTGGCACGACAGCGCGAGCTCGAGCCCGCCGCCGAGCGCATCGCCCTGGACGAGCGCGACGGTGTGGGCGTTGCGGTTAAGAGCTGCGTGCAGCTCATGCACGCCCTCGACGCACAGGCGCGCGTAGGCGAGCAGGTGCTCGCGATTGCGATCACGGATCAGGCGGCAGAACAGGTCGAGGTCACCGCCCAGATTGTAAACGTTTGCATCCGAAGCCATGACGATATGGGCGAGGCCGCTGTGGCCGTTCGCGGCCCGCATCGTCAGATCATCGGCCGTGCGCTTGAGGAACTCGCGCATTTCCTTCATCAGCGGCACGGAAAAGCAGGCGCGATACCCAGTGTCGCGCGGAAACCGGTGCGCGTGCATGAAACACCAATATGCGTTTTCTGCCGGATCTTCTTCTGTGCGCAGCAGGCGGAAATCGTTATCGCGGTGCAAAACTTCGACGGCGGTCATGTTGGCAACCCCTCAGGCTTGGACACCGCCACGTTGATCGCGACGTAGCGGCAATGCTGCACCCCTCCAGTGCCCCCAGGTCGGGACGATCGCCATCGAGTGTAGCGCAAAAATTGTGTGAAATTTGACACCTGACGACAGATGTGCAAATGCACTTCAAACGCCTGTTTTTTCGCGAATCGAGGGTCGCGAAGGCGTGGGGAAAACCCGTTGGCTGCGTGTAGTAATCGTGAAATCGGCAGGAAGACCGCGCGTTTTGCCGTTGCGGCCAGGAATTGGCATGATTATTGATGTTGCTGCCACCGGCTCCACGCCGGTAGGGGCCGCAGAGGGGAAGGCTGTGACTAACGACGAAGGCACGCGCTCAGGCGCGCGCTCCGCGCGGATGCCGATGCAGTCCACGGTGCTCCTGAGCCGGGGGCCCGATGCCTGGACGACCGACATCGAGGACATATCCGCCACGGGCGTCCTGGTGCGCCGCCCGGAGGGCTGGGCGCACGGCGTCGGCGAGTTGTTCGCGCTCGACATGATGATCGGCGCCGATCTCAACATCCACCTCGAGGCGACGGTCGCGCGCGTCACGCCCGAGCACATCGGCTTCGCCTACACGCGGATTCCGCCCGACAAGGAAATCCCGTTGTGGAATCTCCTGGGCGGTTACGCCGACCGCCTCGAATATTTCACGTATTAGTGGAGCGGGGATTAGGGATTGGGGATTCGGGATTCGAAAGAGCCGCTTTTCCGAATCCCCAATCCCCGATCCCGGCTCCTCTCACCCACGCAATTCGCGGCGGAGGATCTTGCCGACATTGGTTTTCGGCAGCGAATCGCGGAATTCGATGTATTTCGGCTGCTTGTAGCCGGTCAGGTTCGCCCGGCAGTGCGCGCGGATGTCGTCGGCGGTCAGCGCCGGATCCTTGCGCACGACGACGAGCTTGACCGCCTCTCCGGATTTCTCGTCCGGCACGCCGACGGCCGCGACTTCAAGCACACCCGGCTGCTGGGCGACGACGTCCTCGATCTCGTTCGGATACACGTTGAAGCCGGAGACGAGGATCATGTCCTTCTTGCGGTCCACGATGTACACGAAGCCCTTCTCGTCGATGCGGGCTATGTCGCCGGTGCGCAGCCATCCGTCCGGTGAGAGCACTTTCGCGGTCTCGTCGGGCCGGTTCCAGTAGCCCTTCATGACCTGCGGTCCGCGCACGCAGAGCTCGCCGACTTCGCCGATCGGCAGCGACTCCCCGTCGTCATTCTGGATCGAGATCTCGGTCGACGGGATCGGCAGGCCGATCGACCCGTTGTATTCGGGAATGTCGAGCGGATTGATGCAGACGGCGGGACAGGTTTCCGTAAGCCCGTAGGCCTCGGCGAGGGTGCATCCGGTCATCTTCTTCCAGCGGTCTGCCACCGCGCGCTGCACGGCCATGCCGCCGCCCAGCGTCAGCCGCAGGCGCGAGAAATCGACCTTGTCGAAGCCGGGCGTGTTGAGCAGGGCGGCGAACAGCGTGTTGACGCCGGTCAGCGCCGTGAAGCGGATGTTGCGGATCGTCTTCACGAAGCCCGGCATGTCGCGCGGATTGGTGATCAAGTGGTTGTAGCCGCCGACGCGCGCAAACACGAGGAAATTCGCTGTCAGTGCGAAGATGTGATAGAGCGGCAGCGCGGTGACGACGACCTCTTCGCCTTCCTTCATGTTCGGGCTGATCCAGGCCAGCGCTTGCAGCATGTTCGCGACCATGTTGCGATGAGTCAGCATCGCGCCCTTGGCAACGCCGGTCGTGCCGCCCGTGTATTGCAGGAACGCGATGTCTTCGCCGTCGATCTCGGCCTTCGGCGTCCTGGTGCGCGCACCGCGGGCCAGCGCCTCGTTGAAGCGCACCGCGCCGGGCAAGGACCAGGGCGGCACGAGCTTCTTCACGCGGCGCACGACGAAATTCGTCAGTTGCGCCTTCGGAAAGCCGAGCATGTCGCCGAGCGCGGTGACGATGACGTGCCGGCACTTCGTCTCGCCGATGACCTCGGCCAGCGTGTGCGCGAAGTTCTCGAGGACGACGATCGCGGTCGCGCCGGAATCGGTCAGCTGATGCTTGAGCTCGCGCGCGGTGTAAAGCGGATTGGTGTTGACCACGGTGAGCCCCGCCCGCAGCACGGCCATGATCACCACGGGATACTGCAGGACATTGGGCAGCATGATGGCGACCCGATCGCCCTTGGCGAGCTTGAGCTCGTTGAGCAGATAGCTCGCGAACGCGTTGCTCAGGCGGTCGAGGTCGTCATAGGTGATCGTCCGACCCATGTTGACGAACGCGGGCCGGTGGCGGAACCGCTCGCAGCATTCGTCGAGCAATGCGGCGACGGAACGGTAGCGGCTCGGATCGATCTCGGCCGGAATGCCCCTGGGATAGCTCGCGAGCCAGGGCCGATCGTTGCTCGTCATGGATTCTCCAGCCCGGCGCGTGCCGTGATCGTCGTGATTCCCTCGGGCCTCTGGGCCCGGCAGAATTGCAGCACAAGCTTCGAACAGGCGGCAAGCCGCAATGCAACGCGACAGGACGGTGCGCTCACTATATACGATTAGCTTCGTGGTTTGCGCCGCCTTCGTGGCGCTGCTTGCCGGCGGCTGTGCCCGGCCGCCCGACGCCGCGACGCGCATCCGGAGCACGATCGAGGCGATGCGGGAAGCTGCCGAAGCGCGCGATGCCGGCGGCGTGCTCGATCATGTCGCCAGCGATTTCACCGGCCGCGGCGGCGAGATCGACCGCGAGGGCCTCGCGCGCATTCTCAAAATCGAGTTCCTGCGCAATCAGGACATCGGCGTCCGCCTCGGATCCGTCGACATCGAGATCGACGGCGACCGCGCGACCGCGCGCTTCGACATGACGCTGATCGACGGCTCGCGCCGCTGGCTGCCGAGCGGCCGCGAGACATATGCGGTGGTCAGCGGCTGGCGCCGCGAGGGAAGCGCCTGGACTTGTTACAACGCGACTTGGGACGCGAAGGAGTAGGACCGCCTGCTCAGCGTGCGTTTTCCCCCTCCCGCAGCGGGAGGGGAGGATGAGGAAAGGCTTTCGCAAGATTGCCCCTCATCCCAGCCCCTCTCCCGCGCTGCGGGAGAGGGGAAGAGCGCCAGCAGTCCGAAACTACGCGGCTTTCGCCGTGGCCGGTCCCGGCGTCGACGCGAGCATGCGCAGCACGTACGGCAGGATGCCACCGTGCCGGTAGAACTCGCGTTCCTTGGGCGTCAGCAGCATGACGCGCACGGTGAAGCGTTTTTCCGTGCCGTCGTCGCTGCGCGCGATGACCGTCGCGTCGCGGGCGTCCGGCTCGGTGAGCCCCACGATCTCGAACGTTTCCTTGCCCGTGAGGCCCAGCGATCTCGCGTTCTCTCCGTCCCGGAACTGCAGCGGCAGCACGCCCATGCCGACCAGGTTCGAGCGGTGGATGCGCTCGAAGCT
>CBINBI010000041.1:0-29000 GCA_966248875.1 uncultured Rhodanobacteraceae bacterium | reverse complement strand
GCATTTCTTCCAGTCCGGAAACCTGTACACGCGACCCGACATTGCGGATTTCAACGCGACGGTGCCGTATGCGAACGAAGTCGAGCGCAACAAGGCGCATCTGCCGATGACGTTCAAGGTCTGGCTGGCGAGCGGCATCACCGGCGTCATCGACGTGGGCGGGCCGTTCTGGAATTTCGAAGTGCGTGATGCGGCGCGCCGGTCGGACGCCGCGCCGCGCGTCCAGGCGACCGGCCCGCTGATCTCGACGGCGGCGCGGCCGCAGCTCGATCTCGGCGATCCGCCGATCATCCGGATCGAATCGGCCGACGCCGCGCGCGCGCTCGTCGCGCGCGAGCTGGAGAAAAACCCCGATTTCATCAAGGTATGGTTCCTGCACCAGAAAGGCGAGGATCTCGCCGCTCAGGAAGCGATCGTCAAAGCGACCGCAGACGCCGCGCACGCGGGCCACGTGCGGCTTGCGGTGCACGCAACGGAGCTCGACGTCGCAAAAGCCGCGCTGCGCGCCGGCGCCGACTACCTCGTGCATTCCGTCGAGGATCGGCCGGTCGACGACGAGTTCATCGCGCTCATGCAGAAGAACCACGCGCTGCTCTGCCCGACGCTGTTCGTCCTCAACGGATATCGTCTCGCGCTTTCGCACCGCTGGCGACCGACGGCGGATGAGGAGCGGCTCGGCGATCCCGCGATCGTCGCATCGCTCGTGCACGATCTCGACCGCATGGCGAAGGACGAGATTCCCGAGCGCATCAGGAAAGCCACCGCCGCGAACGCTCCGATCGTGCCGCCCGCCGTGCCGATGAAAAATCTGAAGGCGTTGTGGGACGCGGGCGTCCCGATCGTGATGGGCACCGACGCCGGCAACATCGGCACGCTGCACGGCCCCGCCGTGTTCCGCGAGATGGCGCTGATGCAGGAAGCCGGCCTCACTCCGCTCGAAGTGCTGCGCAGCGCGACGACGAACGGCGCGAAGGCGATGGGCCGCGACGATCTCGGCGCCATCGCCTCCGGCAAGCTCGCCGATCTCGTGCTGCTCGACGCCGACCCGCTCGTCGACGTCGCGAATCTCAGCCACGCGAGCCGAGTGATCAAGGGCGGCGCGGCTTACGAGCCCGCGAAGTTGATGGCGAGCATCCGCTGACCGGCGCGGCGGCAAACGAATTCGCGGCCGAGGAGGAGCTCGCTTACTTGCGCCCGTTCCGCCGTCGGCTGTGCCGCAAAGCATGCCGTCTCGCCATTCGCGACGCGACTTCGGCAATCCGCTCGCGCAGCTCCGGCGGGCCGAGCACACGCACCTCGTCGCCGAGGCGCATCAGCTCGCCGGCACCATGCTCGATGGACTCGAGCGGGAGCGTGCAGCGGATCCAGCCTCTCCGGTCCGGCTTGCTAGCGGTTTCGGCGGCGGCCTTCATCACGTAGGGGCCAAGCATCTCGAGCAGGTAGACACCTCTCGGAGACAGTTCGACCTCGGCGTGTTCGCGGTAGACGCCGGCCTCGTACTCGCGTACGGTCTGCTGCCAGTAGGCGGCGAGATCGAAATGCCGCGGCCGAGTGAACACCTCGTCGGTGACTTCCGCGTCGTGGATGTTCGCGGCGCGATAGGTGCGTACGCTTTTTCCGCTTTGCGCGACGAGGTACCAGATGCCGGCCTTGAGCACGAGGCCGAGCGGGCCGAGCCGGCGCGGACGCGCCTCGACTTCGCCGGCGCGGCGATAGCGGAGCTTCAGCACGCGCTCGCGGAACACGGCGCGCGCGATGACCGGCAGCGAAGGCAGCCGATCGACGTCGTGGAACCACGCGCCGGGATCGAGATGGAAGCGTGCGGCGATGCGCTCGGCCTCGGGCTGAAGATTCGGGGGCAGAGCGGCGAGAAGCTTCAGCCGCGCGGTGGTGAGCGCATCGGCGAAACCGAGCTGCGCGGCCGGGCCGGGCAGCCCGGCAAGAAACAGCGTCTCCGCTTCGGACGGGCTGAGCCCGGTGAGTCGCGTGCGATAGCCGTCCTGGAGGCGGAAGCCGCCGTTGCGGCCGCGCTCGGCGTAGACGGGCACGCCCGCCGCGCTGAGCGCGTCGATGTCGCGATGGATCGTGCGGACGCTGACCTCGAACTCATCGGCGAGCTCGCGTGCGCTCACGCGGCCGCGCGCCTGCAGCAGCATCAAGATCGAAAGGAGGCGGCTCGCGAGCACGATCCGACATCATCCGCAAATACATGACATCGGCTGGCATATATAGCCTCGCATCATGCGCGCGGCAACTTCGACCAGAGAGGGCCTGCGCCATGACACGTTTCCGTTCCGCATTCGCTTCCGGTGCGCTCGCCACGCTGATGATGGCCGCCACACACGCTCCTGCCGCGCAGGATCCGCCGAAAGCGGGTCAAATCGGGCAGGATCTCTCGGGCCTGCACGATTTCGACTTCCTCGTCGGCTCGTGGCGCGTGCATCACCGCCGCCTCAAGGAGCGGCTGGCCGGCAGCCACGAGTGGATCGAACTCGACGGCACCAGCAGCATGCGCCAGCTGATGGACGGCTACGCCAATGTCGACGACAACGTCATCCACCTGCCCGAGGGCACGTACCACGGCGTCAGCCTGCGTGCCTACGACGCAAAGACGGGCGAATGGGCGATCTGGTGGCTCGACAGCCGCATGCCGCACAACCCGCTCGACCCGCCGGTCAAGGGGCGCTTTCAGAACGGAGTCGGCACGTTCTATAGCGACGACACCTTGAACGGCGAGCCGATCCGCGTGCGCTACATCTGGACGCACGAGACGCCGGATTCCGCGCGCTGGGAGCAGGCGTTCTCGCCGGACGGCGGCAAGACCTGGGAGACCAACTGGATCATGGAGTTCCAGCGGGCATCGTGAGCCGAGTTGGCGACGTCGCGTCGCAGCGTTGGTGGACGGCTGCGCGCTTCAGCGAAGGCGCAGCCGCTCCGCGAAATAACGCCGCACATCCGCGCCCTCGAGCCGGGTCCCGCCGAGCCCGATATAACCGTCGGGCCGCAGCAGGTAGAACGATGGCTGCGGAATGCCGACGCGCGCGAGCTCGGCGTCGTTGGCCGCATGCCGCGGAATCGCGTGAACCTGCACGAGCCCGCCGAAATCCGGCACGCCTTCGGCAGGCGCGTCATGGCCGAACGCGAGCAGGTGGAAATGCGTGTCGTCGAATACCTGGAACAGATCTTCGATCGGGCCTTCGATGCGCCGCTTGAGCTTGAGCCAGGGGAAGCGGTCGCCCGCTTGCGGCGCACCTGATGGCAGCGCACCGGTCGAGGATGAGAGCGCGCTGTCGCGGTACTGGATGCCGGTCTGCGACACGACGCGGAAGGCAGCCCGCTGCACACGCTTGAGGCTCATCGCGAACGCAGCGGCGCGCGCCAGCACCTCCGTGCGCAGAAGCCCCGCGAACAGGCTGTCCGACACGATCAGCTTGAAGCCGCGGTCGGTCCTGTCGAGCAGCCACTGCGCGACCGGCTGGCGCTCGGCTTCGTAGGATTCGAGCAGCGCCGCGTCGGCCCTGCCTTCGGTGACGAGAGCGAGCTTCCAGGCGAGATTGTATGCGTCCTGCAGGCCCGTGTTCATGCCCTGCGCGCCGACCGGGCTGTGGATGTGTGCCGCGTCGCCGAGCACGAAGCAGCGCCCGGCGCGAAACCGTGCCGCTGCGCGATGATGGATGCGGTAGGTCGAAAACCACGAGCATGACCGGAACGACAGGTCCGATCCTGCTTCGCCGTGCAGCGAGGGAACCACGGCCTCGAAGCCGAGCCCGTCCCTGTCGCGCAGCTCCGGCGGCAAGATGCCGACGATGCGCCAGTGGTCGTCGCCGCGCATCGGAAAGAAAAGGTGGAAGCCCGACTTCCAGAGATAGACGTTCACTTCGTCGGGCACCATCGTGCCGGTCATCACGACGTCGGCGACGAAGAACACATGCTCGTACGGCGCCCCGGGGAACGCGATGCCGTTGAGCTCACGCACCACGCTGTGTGCGCCGTCGCAGCCGGCGACCCACGCGGCTTCGAGCGTGCGCGTGGCGCCGCCGGGATCCTTCAGTGTCGCGACGACGCGGTCCTCACGCTGCTCGAGCGCGGTGAGCTCGGTGTTCCAGAGCACGCTGCCCCCGAGCTCGCGCAGCCTGTCGCCCATGATGCGCTCGTTGTCGTCCTGGCCGAGGATCAGGATGAACGGAAACGGCGTGATCGAGCGTCCCGCGTCGCCGAGCGGCACGCGACCCTTGCGCTTGCCGTCGGCCCAGAGATTCGCGCCGGTGCTGCGCTTGCCGAGCTCGAGCGCGCGATGAACGATGCCGAGCTTCTCGTAGATCTCGAGCGTGCGTGCCTGCACGCCGAGCGCGCGCGTCTCGCGCGCAGGGCCCTCGTGGCGGTCGATGAGGACATGGCGCACGCCGCGCCGCGCGAGCTGGTTGGCGAGCATGAGCCCCGTGGGACCCGCACCGACGATCAGGACATCGGTATCCATCGAGGCCCTCCCCAAGGACTCAACGTTGGCCGATTATCGACGCGAAATCGTGTCGATGCACGCGCGTTTCGCCGAAGCATGGCTGAAAGCGAAGTGAACTGCGCCAGCGCCGAACGAGCCGACTGGACCGGCCACCTTTGATCGGACTGGCTCATTTCGCACGCGGTTTAGCCGTTATGCTGCAAGCGAAGAACCCGAGGCGGCAGGTGCTCCCGAGCCATGACCTCCGAACGCATTTCCGATGTGCGCGCCGCGACGATGCCGGTCGCGGCCACGCCTGCCAACGCCGGCCTCGTCGCGGTCGAGCTTCTCGCGCTCGGCGCCATCTGGGGTGCGTCGTTCCTGTTCACGCGCGTCGCCGCACGGGATTTCGGTCCGTTCATGCTGGTCGAGCTGCGCCTCGCGCTCGGCGCGCTCGTGCTGCTGCCGTTCCTGTGGCGTGCGCGCTCGCAGTTCCCGCTGACGCTGTGGCCGAAGCTTGCGCTGATCGGCGCGATCAACGGCGCGGTGCCGTTCGTGCTGTTTGCCTGGGCCGCGGAGCGTGCGCCGGCCGGCATCAGCGCGATCACGAACGCGATGACTGTGCCATTCACCGCGCTGGTGGGCTTCCTGTTTTTCAGCGAGAAGATCGGGCCGCGACGCGCTGTTGCGTTGCTGGCGGGTCTCGGCGGCGTCGTCGTGCTCGCGAGCGGCAGGACGGCGGGCGCCAGCATCGGAGCGGCGGTGGTCGCCGGCGCGATCGCGTCGTTTCTCTACGGCGTCGGCATCCAGCTCGTGCGCCGGCATCTCGGCGGGCTGCCGCCCGCCGCCGTCGCGTCGGCCACGCTCAGCACCTCGACGCTGCTGACGCTGCCGTTTGCGCTCGCCGAGTGGCCGCAGCACGCCATCCCGCCGGCATCGTGGTTTTCCGCCGTCATGCTCGGCGTCCTCTGCACGGGCCTCGCCTTCGTCATGTACTACCGCCTCATCGCGCGCATCGGCGCGAGCCGCGCTTCGACAGTCACCTATCTGATCCCACTGTTCGGTGTCGGCTGGGCATGGCTCCTTCTCGGCGAGCCGCTGACGCCGACCATGGCGATTGCCTGCGCCGTGATCCTCGGTAGTGTCGCGATGAGCCAGCGCGAGGCGCGATGAGCGCCGCTGCGGTGTCGCAGTGCGCGCGCCACGTCCCGGGATCCGCCGCGCTCAGGCCACATCGCCGCGCAACTCGCGCACGCGCTGCTCGAGCGCAGCGGCCGTGGCTTGTGTCGGTGGTACGGCCGGTCCGATGGCGACACCGATGCGGGCGCGGAAGCGCCGCGGCAGGCGCGCGCGGCCGAGCGCGGAATCGCGGCGGCTGAACACCGAGCCCCAGAGGCCGCGCAGCGCGACCGGAATCACCGGCACCGGGCGGCGCGCGAGAATCTGCTCGACGCCGGGCCGGAACGGCGCGATCTCGCCATCGCGCGTGAGGCCGCCTTCGGGAAAGATGCAGACGATCTCGCCGCCGGCGAGCGCGCGGTCGACCTCGTCGAAGGCACGCTCGAGCAACGCGGGATCCTCCTTGCGCCCCGCAATCGGGATCGCCTTCGCGGTGCGGAAGATGAAGCGCAGCACCGGGATCCGGAAGATCCGGTAGTACATGACGAAGCGCGGCGGCCTGCGCACGGCGGCGCCGAGGATCAGCGCGTCCATGTAGCTCACGTGGTTGGCAACCAGCAGTGCCGGCCCGTCGTCCGGCACGTGCTCGGCGCCGTCGACCTCGACGCGGTAGAGCAGGCTGACCAGGATCCACGACAGGAACCGCATCAGGAACTCGGGCACCAGCGTGTAGATGTAGATCGCGACGGCCGCATTGAGCAGCGCGGCGGCGAGGAATATCTGCGGAATCGAGAGGCCGGCGGCGGCCAGTCCGATGCCGAACACGGCGGCGGCAACGATGAAGACCGCGTTGAGGATGTTGTTGCCGGCGATGACGCGCGACAGCTCGCTCTTAGGCGCGCGGCTCTGCACCAGCGCGAACAGCGGCACGATGTAGAAGCCGGCGAACACGCCGACCAGGATGAAGTCGAGCACGATGCGCCAGCTGCCGGGCGCGGCAAGGAAGGCGAGCGCCGGGAGATCATGCAGCGTCGCGGCTTCCGGCCGCGCGAAATAGAGGTCGAGCCCGAACAGCGTGAGCCCGATCGAGCCGAACGGCACGAGCCCGATCTCGACGCGCCGTCCCGACAGCTTCTCGCACAGCAGCGAGCCCGCGCCGACGCCGATCGAGAACAGCGCGAGCACGAGGATCGACACCGACTCCGTGCCGCCCAGGAAGATCTTCGTGTAGTTCGGCAGCTGCATCGTGAACACGCCGCCGAAGAACCAGAACCACGAGATGCCGAGCACGGAGTTGAACACCGTGCGGCTCCGGGTGACGAAGCCGAGCACGCGCACCGTCTCGGTGAACGGGTTCCAGTTGAATCTGAGCTCCGGTGCCGTCGGCGGCGCCGGCGGAATCGCGCGGCAGGCGAGATAACCGAGCAACGCGATCGAAAGCACGAGCACCGACGCTGCGGCGGGGCCCGCGCCCGCCATCGCCGAGCCGCCGGCGATCATGCCGATGAGGATGGCGAGCGAGGTGCCGGTCTCGACCAGCGCGTTGCCGCCGACCAGCTCCTCGGGCTTGAGCGCCTGCGGCAGGATCGCGTACTTGATCGGGCCGAACAGCGTCGAGTGCAGGCCCATCAGGAACAGGACGCTCAGCATCAGCCACAGGCTGTGCCGGTGGAACGCGATCGCGGCGAGCGCCATCGCGGCGATCTCGAACAATTTGACGAAGCGGATGATGCGCGTCTTCTCGAATTTCTCGGCGAGCTGGCCGGCGGTCGCGGAAAAAAGAAAAAACGGCAGGATGAACAGCGCCGGCGCGATATTCGAGTAGAACCCGACCGCGCTGTCGTCGAGCCCCATATGGAAGCCGACCAGCACGATCATCGCGTTGCGGAACGCGTTGTCGTTGAAGGCTCCGAGCGCCTGCGTGGCGAAGAACGGCGCGAAGCGCCTGAGGCGCAGCAGCTCGAACTGATTATGCTGTTCCGGCATGGCCTCCCCCTGCGGGACCGGCGGAATCTACCAGAGGCGGAAGCCGGATTTGCGGCGGGCGGCGCGCTGAGCGAGGCTTCGCGATCGGATGGCCCGATCGTCTCGGATGCACGCGGCCGGTCCGCCTGAACTCGCAGCCGCGGGCCGCGGTCCGACGGTGGTCGCCCCGAGCAGGTAAACTGCGCGTCCTTTTCGCACCCGCCACGATGTCCTCGATGTCCAGATCCCGATTCCCAGGGCCGGCGGCCGCTCTCGCCGCGGCCCTCGCCTTCGCCCTTGCGCCCACGCTCGCATTCGCCGTCGAGGCGCTGGTCAAGCCGGTGCCGGTGCCCGATCTCTCGAAGCTTCCGCCGGAGAAGGCCGAGCAGCTGAAGCAGACGCGCGCCGAGTTCGACAAGCTGAAGCCGACCCTGGTCGGCGATGCGCTGGCGCAGGCGCACGCGCTGCTGGGAGCGGATTACGCGCGGGCCGGCTTCTACGATGCCGCGGCCGTCGCGCTCGAGGATGCCGTCGCGCTTGCGCCGAACGACGGGCGCTGGGCCTACGCGCAGGGCATCGTCGCGCGCCTGCAGAAGCGCAACGCCGACGCGCTGCGTCATTTCGAGCGTGCGCTCGAGCTCAACAAGGAATATCTGCCGATCCGCATCGCGGTCGTCAACGCGCGCATCGAGCAGGGCGATCTCGAAACCGCGCACAGGCTGCTCACCGAGTTCACGGCAGCGAACACGAAGGAGCCGGTGCCGTACGCGCTGCTAGGCGAGATCGCGCTGCGCCAGAAGCGCTATGCCGAGGCGATCGACGCGACGAAGCGGGCGCTCGAGCTCGATCCGAAGGCGACCAAACTGTACCAGCAGCTCGCCGATGCCTATGCCGGCGCCGGCAACGCCAAGGCCGCGGCCGACGCGCGCGCGAAGATTGGCGACGGCGTGCCCGCGCTCGGCGATCCGATCGGCCTCGGACTCCTGCAGGAAATCCCCGCTCCAGCGACGGACAAGCCGGCGTCCGCCGGCGCGCAAACGGCCGGCGCGCAGACGTCGCAGCCGAGCGGCCCGTCGTCCGCTGCGCTGCGTTCGCTGACGCCGGACCGCGAAGCGGCGTTCCTGCTCGCGACGCGGCAATACGACCTCGCGCGCCAGAAACTCGAAAGCGGCCTGCGCTCGCGCCCGAATGATCCCGAGCTGCTCGCGATCTACGCACGGGTCGATGCGGCCGACGGCCGCCTCACCGACGCGAAATCGCGCGCGGAAGCGGCGGTGGCCGCGAATCCGAACGTCGCGATGGCGCAGCTCGTTCTCGGCATCGTGCTCGAGATGTCGAACGACGATCGCGGCGCCGAGCGCGCCTACGAGAAGGCTGCTCAGCTCGATCCGAAATCCGTCGAAGCGCCGCTTTCGCTCGGCAATCTGCTGATGCGCATGGGCCGTTACGACGATGCGGCTGCGCGCTACCGCGCCGTGACGCAGATCGATCCGGCCCATGGCGAGGCGTGGTCGCGGCTGATGGCGGCCCAGGCCGCGGCCGGTAAATGCGCGGCGGCAATCCGCGACCTCAACGGCGCGCTCGCCAAGGACCCGCGCAACGGCATCCTGATGCAACTCTTCGTGCGGCTCACCAGCACGTGCCCCTCGAGCTCCGTCGAGGAGAAGCGCATGGCGCTCGACTACGGCGGCAAGATCTACCAGCAGAGCGACGCGGCGCCGATCGCCGAGGCCTACGCGCTCGCGCTCGCAGCGAACGGCAAGTGGGACGATGCGGTGAAGACGCAGCAGGCCGCGATGTTCGTGCTGGTACGCAACGGACGCCGCAACGAGCTGCCGGGCTTCCGCGATTTCCTGCAGCAGTTCCAGGCGCACAAGCTGCCGAGCCGCCCGTGGCCCGCATCCAGCGAGCTGCTGCGGCCGCAGCGTCCGGCGCCGGATCCGAAGCCGGTCGCACCTGCGTCGAAGACCCCGGCGAAGTAGCGGCCTTTCAAGGGCAAAGCTGCGCGTACTCCACCCTCTCAGCTTCCGGGAGAGGGCGGGGTCACGGAAGGCCGTTTCCTTTCCCGCGACGTTTCAGCTTCGCGCGCGCAGCGCGCGGTGTCCGATGTCGCGCCGATAGAACGCGCCGTCGATGCGGATGCTGCGCGCGGCGGCATAGGCGCGGTCGCGTGCGCGAGCGAGATCATCGCCGAGTGCGCAGACGGTCAGCACGCGGCCGCCGGCGCTGACGATTGCGCCCCCATCGTCGCGCGTGCCTGCGTGAAAGACCTTGACGCCGGTGCCGAAGTCGGCGTCGAGGCCGGCGATCGGGTCGCCGGTGCGCACCTTGGCGGGATATCCGTGCGCGGCGATGACGACGCCGATTGCGGGGCGCGGGTCCCAGCGAACGCTCTGCCTCGCAAGATCGCCGTCGAGCGCCGCGAGCACGAGCTCGGCGAGATCGGATTCGAGGCGCAGCATGATCGGCTGCGTCTCCGGATCGCCGAAGCGCACGTTGAACTCGATGACCTTTGGCGCCCCGTCGCGCCCGATCATCAGGCCGGCATAGAGAAAGCCCGTGAACGGCGCGCCTTCGGCGGCCATGCCGGCCAGCGTCGGGCGAATGATCTCGTCGAGGATGCGTCGATCGACCCCAGGCGTCACCACCGGTGCCGGCGAGTACGCGCCCATGCCGCCGGTGTTCGGGCCGAGATCGCCTTCGTCGCGGCGCTTGTGGTCCTGGCTCGTCGCCATCGGCACGAAATCGCGTCCGTCGCTTACGACGATGTAGCTTGCTTCCTCGCCGTCGAGGAATTCCTCGACGACGACGCGTGCCGAGGCATCGCCGAAGGCGTGGGCGCCGAGCATGTCGCGCAGCGCCTGCTCGGCATCGGCGAGCGTCAGCGCGACGATGACGCCCTTCCCGGCGGCAAGGCCGTCGGCCTTGATGACGATCGGCGCGCCCTTGTGCCGCACATAGGCGAGAGCGGCATCGAGATCGGTGAACACTTCGTAGGCTGCGGTCGGGATGTTGTGGCGGCGCAGGAAATCCTTGGTGAACGCCTTCGAGCCTTCGAGCTGGGCCGCGATCCGAGTCGGCCCGAAACACCTGAGGCCGGTGGCGCGGAAACGATCGACGATGCCGGCGACGAGCGGCGCTTCCGGCCCGACGACGGTGAATGCGACGTTCTCCTGCCTTGCGAGCGCGATCAGTCCGTCGATGTCGGTCGCGGCGACGTTTGCGTTGCGCAGTCCCGGCTCGCGCGCCGTGCCCGCGTTGCCGGGCGCGACGACGACTTCGTCAACACGCGGTGACTGCCCGAGCTTCCATGCGAGCGCATGCTCGCGACCGCCGGAGCCGATGACGAGGACTTTCATGGGAGAGCCGGGATTGGGGATTGGGGATTCGCGATTCGAAACTTCAGAACACGGCTACAAGTCGGGCGCATTGCATTCACGCTGGGCGCAAGCATCCGAAATCTCCAATCCCGAATCCCGGCTCTTCAATGCCGGAAATGGCGAACGCCAGTGAACACCATCGCCATGCCGTGCTCGTCTGCGGCTGCGATCACCTCGTCGTCGCGCATCGAGCCGCCGGGCTGGATCACGGCACGGATACCGGCCTCGGCGGCGGCGTCGATGCCGTCCCGGAACGGGAAGAACGCGTCCGACGCCATGCCGCAGCCCTGGACTTCGAGCCCGGCCTCGGCGGCTTTCATCGCGGCGATCTTCGCGCTGACGACGCGGCTCATCTGGCCGGCGCCGATGCCGATCGTGCGGCTGTCGCGCGCGTAGACGATCGCGTTCGATTTGACGAACATCGCGACGTGCCACGCGAAGAGAAGATCGCGCAGCTCCGCGGCGTCGGGCACGCGCTTGGACACGACCTTGAGATCGGAAAGCAGCAGCGTGTCGCGGTCGGTGTCCTGTACGAGCAGGCCGCCCGCGATGCGTTTGTAGTCGAGTGACGGCGCCGGGTTCTCGTCCCAGGCGCCGGCGGCGAGCACGCGCACGTTGGGCTTGGCCGAAAGCGCGGCCAGCGCGGCCGGCTCGACGTCGGGCGCGATGACGACCTCGACGAACTGGCGCTTGATGATCGCCTGCGCGGTCGCACCGTCCAGCGTGTGATTGAAGGCGATGATGCCGCCGAACGCGGACACGGGATCGCAGGCGTAGGCGCGGTCGTAGGCCTCGCCAAGGTCCGCGCCGAGCGCGACGCCGCACGGGTTGGAGTGCTTGACGATGACGCAGGCCGGCGTCTTGCGGAACGCCTTGACGCATTCGAGCGCCGCATCGGCATCGGCGATGTTGTTGAACGAGAGCTCCTTGCCGGCGAGCACGCGCGCCGCCGCGACGCAACCCGCGGGGACCTGCCGCTCGACGTAGAGCGCGCCGCCCTGGTGCGGATTCTCGCCGTAGCGCAGCGTCTGCTTGAGCTCGAACGCGAGGTGCAGCGTCGGCGCGAACGGCTCGATGCGCTCGCCGTCCGGCCGCGCGCCGAGCCAGTTCGCGATCGCGCCGTCGTAACGCGCCGTGTGCGCGTAGGCTTTCGCGGCGAGCCGGCGGCGCAGGGCCAGCGTCGTGCCGCCGTGCGCCAGCGCCTCGAGCAGCTCGGCGTAGTCGGCCGGGTCGACGACCACGGCGACGTGCTCGTGGTTTTTCGCCGCCGCGCGCACCATGGCCGGCCCGCCGATGTCGATGTTCTCGATTGCGTCGGCGAGCGTGCAGTCCGGGCGCGCGGTGGTCGCCTCGAACGGGTAGAGGTTCACGATCAGGAGATCGATCGGCTGGATCTCGTGCTCGGCCATCACCGCATCGTCGGTGCCGCGCCGTCCGAGCAGGCCGCCGTGCACCTTCGGGTGCAGCGTCTTGACCCGCCCGTCCATGATTTCGGGAAAGCCGGTCAGTGCCGAGACGTCGGTGACGGGCACGCCGGCCTGGCGCAATGCCGCGGCGGTGCCGCCGGTGGACACCAGCGCGACGCCGAGCGCGTCCAACCCCTGCGCCAGATCGACGAGGCCGGTCTTGTCGGAAACGCTGAGCAGCGCCCGCCGTACGGGCACCAGGGTCGCATCGAACATGACGCGTATCGGGACGGAAAGGCGCGGATTATACCGGTCGCACGGGCCTGCGGACGCCGTGCTCGGACGAACACCGGATCACGCGCCGATCACGGGCGATCGAAGAATGCCGCCTCGCGCGAGACGGAATGCGCGTCAATCGGCCAGTCCGTACTGATGCAGCTTCTTGCGCAGCGTCGCACGATTGATGCCGAGCGCCGCTGCGGCCTTGCTCTGGTTGCCGCCGTACCATGCCATGACTTCACCGAGCAGCGGCGATTCGACTTCATGCAGCACCAGCGCGTGCAGGCCTTCGCGCGGCTGCGATTCGACGTCGGCGAGATAGCGGCGCACCGCCCGCGAGACGCACTCGCGCAGCGCGGGTTGCAGAGCGGGTTCGTGCGCGGCTTCGGCGCGCAGGATACTGACGGCATTCACGAGCGGATGGCCCCCGTTGGATGATCGGACTTCCTTGAGCGGCCAGTGCGCACATCGGAATGCGCACGGGGAGAGGATATTAGCGCCGCTGCGGCGACTTGATAAGTCCCGTGATTGCGAATTTTCCGGAGAGCAACGATTGCGTGTTGCGTATTCCAGCGCGTGCCGGCACTTGCGTGCATTTCCTCACGCGACGATGCAGCAATGGCCTCATGTCGTGTTCGCTAAACGAGCAACGGCGGTTCGCGCGGCGCGCGTCACTCGGTGAACTTGAACTCGAACGCGACGGCGTTCCTGCCAGGATCGGCGACTTCGAACACGAGCGCGGCCGTCGCGCCGGGCGCGAGCCCTGCGGCGATCGCGCGCGGATCGCTGACGTAGTCGCGCGGACGGAACCGCCGCATCGCGATGCGCGTCTCGTCGAGATCCGAAAGCGTGATCTCGACGACCGGAAACGCCTGCACAAAATCGGCGTCATTGCGTACCGTCGCCGAGATGATCAGCGCGCCCGGCACCGACGGATGCGGGCGGATATCGCGCGAAAGCAGCTCGAGCGCGCCGGCGTCGTGCCGCGGCGGCAGCGCGCAGCCGAGCTTCGCGCAGGCCGGGTCGAGCCAGGCGCGCACGCGCGCGTCGTCGAGCCACAGCGCGCGCTCGGCCCATGCGATCTGTGCGCCGAGCGTCAGCAGCAGCAATGCGCTGCCCGCGATCCACGCGCCGTTGCGCTGCGGACGCACGCGGCGCCGGCGCGTGAACGCCGGCGTGGACGGGCGTTCCGCCGCGCGCGGGCGATCGTCCGGATCGAACAGCAGCGTGCCCTGGCCGGGATTCGGCCGGAACACCGGCAGGCCGAGCTGGGGCGGCGCGACTTGCGTGGGATGAGCCTCCAGCGTGCCGATCGGCTCCGGCGGCAGCTGATCGGTCAAGGTGCGCAGCGCATCGAACACGGCGCTGCAATGACCGCAGCGCACGCTGCCGAGCGTCGCGGCAAGCTCGGCGCCGGAGAGCTTGAAGATCGTCAGACACTCGGGACACTGCGTATACATCGAAGCCGAGGGCAGCCTGGACCCGGCTCATTCTAGTGAGGTACGGGCCGCCTGTTCGATGATGGCGCTCGCAGTGTCCGCGCGAGCGCGAACGTCGCCCACCGATCGCGGCGGCGTCTTCAGCCGGGATCGACGGCGGAGGCCCAGGTGAGGGTGTGCGGGTCGAAGCCCTGCTGCAGCGAGGGCTTCACGATGCGGAAATACGGCGACACGTCGAAATCGCGCGGCGCGTACAGCGTCGAATCGCGGATGTGCAGGATCTCGCGCACCTGATCCTTGCCGGCCTCGCCTTTCGAGCGCGCGATCTCGACGTCAGGCAGGACGGGATAGCGCACCGAGGCGAACGCGGCGGCGATCAGCGAGGAGCAGATCGCGCGGGTCGGATCGCCGCTGCCGAGCGCGAGCAGCCTGCGCTTGTAGCGCTCGGGCACCGGCGGCGTGCGGATCAGGTAGCGCGCGAGGTCGATGACGTTGCGCACGTCGTACTGATTGCCGATGCGATCCGCGACGTAGCGGATCAGGGCGTCGATCTCGGTTTCGGTGAGGCCGACGGGACGGCAGATGCGCGTGTGCCAGTGCACGTAGTAGCTGAGCGGCATCGCACGGACACCTTCATTGATGTCCGCTTCGATGAACAGCATCGTCTCGCCGTCAATCGAGGCGCCGAGCGCGTCGCCGACGTAGAGCGCCGCGTGCGACCAGGTCGACTGCGTGATATAGCGGATCGCGCTGGCGAAACGGCTGGTGCCTTCGACCAGCAGCACGTCGCCCTTGCGCAGCGTCGACGCGAGCAGGTCGGGCCGGCTCGTCGTGACGTGCGCGCCGTCACGCGGTTCCGAGAGATAGCGCGCAAGCTTGCGGCCGATCCAGCGCAGCGGGTGCACGGTTGTCCTCCGTCGAATCGTCGGCCGGCCGTGTCGTCCGGCGTGTCGTCAAGGAATTTCGGGCTGCGCGGCGGCGCGTCATGCGCGGCGGCGGCGGCCGCTGATCCGCATCCAGCCGTCGCGCTCCGCGATCTCGAGCGCTTCGAACGCGGAGCCGTAGCGCGCGACCAGCGCTGTTTCCTGACCACGCAGGATGCCCGAAAGTGCGATCGCGCCGCCTGCCCGGACGCAGCCGGCGAAGCGCGGAGCGAGCTCGTCCAACGGGCCCGCGAGTATGTTCGCGACGAGAACGTCGGCGGGCTCGGCGGCGAAGTCATCGGGTGCGCAGAGTTCCAGAGCGGCCGCGACGCCATTGCGCTCGGCGTTGTCGCGGCTTGCCGCAAGCGCTTGCGGATCGTTGTCGACGCCGACGACGCGCGCTGCGCCCAGCTTCAGCGCCGCGATCGCGAGCACGCCCGAGCCGCAGCCGTAATCGATCACCGTCCTGCCGGCAAGCGCCTGCGCGTCGAGCCATTCGAGGCAGAGCGCGGTCGTCGGATGCGTGCCGGTGCCGAACGCAAGGCCGGGATCGAGCCGCACGATCACCGCGTCGCCGTCGCCTGATGGCGGCTCGATGTTCCACGGGTAGATCCACAGGCGCCGGCCGAAGCGCATCGGATGGAACTGGTCCATCCATGCGCGCGTCCAGTCCTGATCCTCGACGATGCGAAAGCCGATGCGTTCCGGCGCGAGATCGGGCACCAGCTCGGTCAGCGCATGGACGAGGCCGGCGCGGTCGCTCGCCGCGTCGAACAAGGCGGTCATCGCGATCTGCGGCCACAACGGCGTTTCACCGGGCGCGGGCTCGAAGATGGGATGGTCCTCGGCGTCCAGCAGCGTGACCGCCAGCGCACCGAGTTCCTCCAGCGCCGCCTCGACTTCCGCATCCTGCCCGGCGGTGACGATCAGGGAGAGCTCGAGCCAGTGCATCGGAGGGATTCGTGCCTGCGTCAGCGGCAGTCGTCGATCTTGATCACGTCCGGCGAATCGAGATCGAAGCGGACGCGGTGCATTCCGCCGTTCAGCGAGCGCGTCCAAACCGGAATGCCGAGCTTCGTGCCGATCAGGAACAGGCAGGCCGTGCCTTCGCGCTGACGCGACCATTCGACGACGATGCGCGACGGCGGCGAGTAGGTCAGCATGGTTTCGACCTCGGTGAACGGAATCGTCCTTCCTTCGATCCGATACATCTTGTGCGGCCGGACACCGATGCGAAGGCCGGAATCGTGCGTCGTCGGCGTGCCGACGCACGCTGCGAGCAGAAGCGAGAGCACCGCCGGCAGCAGGCGCAGGCACGCGCGGCACGTTCCGGGCACGATGACGAAGTTTTCGCGCGTCATGCGCCGGTCAGCCCGATCGATTTCTCTTTCGCCTCGGCAATGCGGCGTTCGAGATAATGGATGTTCTGCCCGCCTGCCTGGAAGCCGGCATCGGCCAGGATGCGCTGCTGCAGCGGCACGTTGGTCTTGATGCCTTCGACGACCATCTCCGAAAGCGCGATGCGCGCGCGCGCGATCGCCGTCGCGCGGTCGCGCCCGTGCACGATCAGCTTGCCGATCATCGAATCGTAGTTCGGCGGAATGCGGTAGCCGTCGTAGAGGTGCGTGTCGACGCGCACGCCGGGCCCGCCCGGGCACTCGAACCGCTTCACGGTGCCGGGGCTCGGCATGAACGTGTCCGGATCCTCGGCGTTGATGCGGCACTCGATCGCGTGGCCGACGATCCTGATGTCCTCCTGGCGCAGCGACAGCTTCTCGCCGGCCGCGATCAGCAGCTGCTCGCGCACGAGATCGGTGCCGGTGACGAGCTCGGTGACCGGGTGCTCGACCTGGATGCGCGTGTTCATCTCGATGAAGTAGAAGCGACCGTTCTCGTAAAGGAACTCGAAGGTGCCGGCGCCGCGATAGCCGATGCGCAGGCACGCCTCGACGCAGACCTTGCCGATCTCCGCGCGCTGTTCTTCGGTGATGCCCGGTGCCGGCGCTTCCTCGACGACCTTCTGGTGGCGGCGCTGCATCGAGCAGTCGCGCTCGCCGAGGTGGACCGCGTTGCCCTGGCCGTCGGCGAGCACCTGGATCTCGATGTGCCGCGGGTTCTCCAGGAACTTCTCCATGTACACCTGATCGTTGCCGAATGCCGCTTTCGCCTCGCTCTTCGTCATCGAGATGGCGTTGTGCAGGTGCGCTTCGGTGTGCACGACGCGCATGCCGCGCCCGCCGCCGCCGCCCGCGGCCTTGATGATGACCGGGTAGCCGATGTCGCGCGCGATCTTGCCGTTCGTCACCGCGTCGTCGCCGAGCGGCCCGCCCGAGCCCGGCACACAGGGCACGCCGGCGGACCGCATCGCCTTGATCGCCTCCACCTTGTCGCCCATGAGGCGGATCACTTCCGGCGTCGGCCCGATGAAGATGAAGCCCGACTTCTCCACGCGCTCGGCGAAGTCGGCGTTTTCGGACAGGAACCCGTAGCCTGGATGGATCGCCTGCGCGTCAGTGACTTCGGCCGCTGCGATGATCGCCGGCACGTTGAGATAGCTTTCCGCCGCCGGCGCGGGACCGATGCAGATCGACTCGTCCGCCATGCCGACGTGCTTGAGATTGCGATCCACCGTCGAGTGAACGGCGACGGTGCGGATGCCGAGCGCGTGGCAGGCGCGCAGGACCCTGAGAGCGATTTCGCCGCGGTTGGCGATGACGACTTTGTCAAGCATAGGGAGGCCGGGATTCGGGATTCGTGATGGGAGATTCGTACAGGCCCGAGTCCACGGCGCGCTTTTCCAGGGCGTGGATCAGTGCATTCAATCGGGCGAACGTTCTATGCATGACTTCGTCGATATCCGGGGATGGATCGGACAATCCGAGCTGCCGGACGATGGCGATGTGCGTGTCCAGCTCCGAGAGCGAACCTCTTGCGATCGAAAGGAAGCGCAGGTACCCGGCGGTGGATAGGCGGGCCGCGCCTTCGGCGATGTTCGAGGGGACGCTGACAGCGGCGCGGCGCATCTGGGCTCGCTGTCGGGGAGGAGAGCCGTGAGGCGGTAGATGCTTTCGACGAGCAGCATGGCGTCTTGCCAGACGTCGAGATGCTCATGCGGCCGCTTTTGCGAATCCCGAATCACGAATCCCCAATCCCGGCTCTTCACCCGATCACGAACAACGGCTCGTCGAACTCCACCGGCTGCCCGTTGCTGACGAGCACCGCGAGCACGGTGCCGGCCACGTCGGCTTCGATCTGGTTGAACATCTTCATCGCTTCGATGATGCCGAGCGTGTCGCCTACCTTGACCTTCTGGCCGACTTTCACGAACGGCGGCGCCTCGGGGTTCGGTGACGCGTAGAAGGTACCGACCATCGGCGCGGTCACCACGTGGCCCTCGGGGATCGACTTGTCGCCGGCGGCCGGCGCGCCCGGCACCGCGGGTGCCGAAGCCGGAGCTGCGGCCGGCGGCGGGACGTGCACCTGGTGAACCGGCGCGGCCGGCACCGATCCCGCCGACATGCCTTTCGGGATGCGCGACAGGCGCACGGTTTCCTCGCCTTCCTTGATTTCGAGCTCGGCGAGATTCGATTCCTCGAGCAAGTCGATCAATTTCTTGATCTTGCGGAGGTCCATGAGGACTCCTTCCAAAGTTCGGTGAAGGTGAAAGGGATTCAGCCGGCCAGGCGATTGATGGCAGCCATGAGGCCGAGGCGGTAGCTGTCCGCGCCGAAGCCCGCGATCGTGCCGACAGCGAGATCGGCGAGGAACGAGCGGCGGCGAAACGGCTCGCGCGCGTGGACGTTCGAGAGGTGGACCTCGATGAACGGGATCGCGACCGCAGCCAGCGCATCGCGCAACGCGATGCTGGTGTGCGTCAGCGCGCCCGGATTGATCAGGATGAACGCAGTGCCGTCCTTGACGGCCGCGTGCACGCGGTCGATCAGCGCGCCTTCGGCATTCGACTGGAACGAGGCAAGCTCATGCCCAGATGACCGCGCAATCGCTGCAAGATCGGTGTCGATCTCGGCCAATGTCGCGTGGCCGTACACGGCCGGCTCGCGCTGGCCGAGCAGGTTCAGATTGGGGCCGTGGAGGACGAGGAGCTTGGCCAAGGCGCCATCCCGGTCAAAAGGGCCGCTAGTCTCGCCGAGGCGGCGTGATCTGTCCAGTTCGACGACGTTTGACCCTAATTCCCGGAGGTTGGCCTATAAATGCGAGGATAGCCAAGCGTCGAGCGAGCTTTCCGAGAAGTTGCCGACGCGGCGCGCGAGGACGCGTCCGTCGCGGCCGACCAGCACGGTGTAGGGCAGCACATTGCGGTTATCGCCGAATGCGGCCGCCAGGTCCTCACCCGTTTCGGGATCGTCGATGAGGATCGGATAGCGGACCGGGACGCGCTCGAGGAATTCGCGCGTCGCCTCGACGCTGTCGGATGCGACGCCGACGATCTGCAAGCCCTTGCCGGCGAGCCGCTGCTGCGTCCGGTCGAGCAGCGGCATCTCCTCGCGGCACGGCGCGCACCAGCTCGCCCAGAAGTTGATGAGCAGCAGCTTGCCGCGCCATTCGTCGAGCGAGCGCGGCTTGCCGTCGATATCGGGCCGCTGGAATGTGGGCGCGGCATCGCCGATCTCGAGCGATGGCGTATCGGCGCGATGCGGCGCCGGACGCAGCCAGCCACCGGCGAGAAAGCCGCCGACGGCGCCGAGGATCGCGACGATCAGGATCAGCGCATTCGTACGGCTCATGTCAGTCGGCGGCCTTGCGTGCGCGCGCGATGAAGTCCTCGCCTTTCTCGAAACCGATCAGGCGCAGCGCGCGCCGCTCGGCGCCGTCTGCGAAGAAGATCGTCGCGGGCGGGCCGAACAGGCCGAAGCGCTTCAGGAGCGCCTGGTCGACCTCGTCATTTGCGGTGACGTCGGCCTTGAGCAGGACGAAGCCGGAAAGCGCCTGCTGCACGTCGGCGCGCGAGAAGGTGAATTTCTCCATTTCCTTGCAGCTCACGCACCAGTCCGCGTAGAAGTCGAGCATTGCGGGCTTCCCGACGGCGGCCGCGGCGGCGATCTCGCCGTCGAGATCATCGACCGACTTGATCGTGCGGAACGCGAGCGCCGCATCACTGCGGGCGTTGCCGCCGCCGACGCCGGCGAGCGGCTGCGTGACGTCGCGGCCGCCGGCCGCCGCACCGACGATCTCGGCGGCGCCACCGACGAGAAGCACGACGCCGAGCGCCTTCCACAGGCGCCGCCATCCGGACGCGCCTTCGGGCAGCCGCTCCAGCGCGCCGAGATAGACCGCCGAAGCGACGAGGAGCGCGCCCGTCATCAGCATGATCCAGAACGCGTCGAGGATGCGCGCCAGCATCCAGATCGCAAGCCCGAGAAAGAGCACGCCGAACACGGCCTTGACGGCATCCATCCACGCGCCCGCGCGCGGCAGGAACCTGCCGGCGGCCGTGCCGAACACGACCAGCGGCGCGCCCATGCCGAGCGAGAGCACGAACAGCGCGAGCCCTCCGAATACGGGATCCCGGGTCTGGCTGATGTAGAGCACGGCCGCCGCGAGCGGCGGGGCGACGCAGGGCCCCACGATCAGCGCGGACAGCAGTCCCATGATCGCGACGCCGATTAGCGAGCCGCCCTTCTGCTTGTTGCTGATGTCGGCGATCTTCGTCTGCCACGCGCTCGGCAGCTGCAATTCATAGAAGCCGAACATGCTGAGCGCGAGCAGGACGAACACGATCGCGAAGGCCCAGAGGATCCACGGCTTCTGGAAAGCCGCCTGCAGGTTCGCTCCGGCGAGCCCCCCGACGACACCCGCGATCGTGAACACGACACAGGTCGCGAGCACATAGACGATGGACAGCACGAACGCGCGCCGCGTCGAGATGTTCTCTCCGGAGCCGGCGATGATCCCGGACAGGATCGGAATCATCGGGAACACGCACGGCGTGAACGCGAGCAGCAGGCCGAAGCCGAAGAAGCTGAGCAGCGCGAGCAGGCGATTGCTCGAAAGATCCGCCGCGAGCGCCTGTTCCTCGGATTGCCCGCCGTCTGCGCCGGAACCCGTTGTCGTGCCGCCGCCGCTGGTCCCGTCCGCGGGCGAGGCCTGGTCTCGGCTTGTCGCCGACGCCGGCACGAACGCCGACTTCGCGGCCGCCAGCTCGTCGGCGGTGGCCGCCGGCATCTCGACGCTGACGGTCTTCGTCATGACCGGATAGCAGATGCCGTTCTCCTGGCAGCCCTGATATTCGGCGGAAAGCTCGACCGTCTGCGCCGCGCCGTTCTCGCGCGCGAGCGGAATCGGCAGCTCGACCTGATCGAAATAGACGACGACCGTGCCGAAATGCTCGTCGGTGTGATCGATGCCATGCGGCCACGCCGGTGCGCCGAGCCTGACGCCGTCGCCTTTGCCGAGCGTGACCGAGCTTTTGTCGCGATAGAGGTAGTAGCCCTTCGGCATCGTCCAGCGCGCGAGGATGGAGGTCGGGCTCGCGGCGATCGCTTCGAACACGAACGCCTCGTCGGGCGGCAGCGGCTCGCTCGCGGCGCGGGTGCCGAGCTTCTCCGCGAGCGAGAGGGGCGCCGACAGGCTGCGCGCGGCGTCGGGCGATGCCTCCGGCGCAGGCGTCTCCGGCAACGCCAGCGTCACCGGCGTCGCGTGCGGCGGATAGCAGATCTTCGGATCGACCTCGTGACAGCCCTGCACGGTGATCGTCACCACCAGCGATGTGGCCGCGTCCGCGAGCGTGTACGGCAGCGTCGCGTCGATCGCCGCGTGATACACCTCGACGTCGCCGAGAAACTCGTCGTGCTTCTTCGTGCCGTCCGGCAGCGCGAGATCGCCGAGGACGGCGCCGGCCTGCGAGGTCTTCGCCTTGATGCGCGATCGATAGAGGTAATAATCCGGCGCGATATCCCAGTGCAGCGCGATCGTGCCGGGCTCGACGATCTTCGCGGTCAGCTTGAACGCCTGCTCGACGGGCAGGAGATCGTCCTCGGACTGCGCGTGCGCCGCTGGCGCGAGGCCGGCGAGCACGACGAGTGCGAACAGACAGGGCAGAAACCGACGCGTCATCGACTACTCCAGAAAAAGGGCACGCGGCGCCCGTGCCGGCACGCCATCCCCAAGACCGTCCCTAGACCGCACGGCTCGCAGGCGGTTCATTCGACCCGGGTTTCCCGCGCGATCCAGGCGAGATAGGCCGCATGGCCTTCGCCGATCGGAATCGCGACCACTTCCGGCACCTCGTACGGATGCAGCGCGACGATGCGCGCCTCGAGCGAGGCATAGCGCGACCGGCTCGTCTTGATCACGAGCAGCACCTCCTCGTCGACCGACACCTCACCGTTCCAGCGGTAGGTCGATTCGACGCCGGGCAGCCGGTTGACGCAGGCGGCGAGCCGCTCCTCGACCAGCGTGCGCGCGATGCGATCGGCGACGGCGGCGTCGGGGCAGGTGCAGAACGCGATCAGCGCATCCATCGGAAGCTCCGAAAGGCGAAAGTCTAGCGCGGGCCGGATATCGGGGCCGCCCGAGCCGTTGTCCGGCGCAGCGCGAACGATCGTCGGCCGCGGGGTATAAACGTATAGATTGGACACTCGTTCCGAGGCCGTGCCGAGTGCGGCCAGGCGCCATCGGGCCAAGGTGCCGGCCCGGGCGGATATGGTCCTCTTGAAAGTGCTTGCGGCGCCCCTAGCTAGCCGGCCCGCGGCTCCGGGGCTGCATCGAAAGGCTTCCCTGGGCCAACGTGTGCCGCTAGAATTGGCACTCACCGATCCTGAGTGCTAGCAACTCAGGAAAATTCTCGTATTTTCAACAACTTCCCAATCAACATATAGAGGACCACCATGGCACTCCGCCCCCTGCACGATCGCGTGATCATCAAGCGCCTGGAGGAAGAGAAAGTCTCCGCCGGCGGCATCGTGATTCCGGACACCGCGGCCGAGAAGCCGATTCGTGGCGAGGTCATTGCCGCCGGCAACGGCAAGATCCTCGAGGACGGCAAGGTCCGTCCGATTGCCGTGAAGAAAGGCGACAAGGTGCTGTTCGGCAAGTACAGCGGCACCGAAGTGAAGGTCGACGGCCAGGAGCTCCTGGTCATGCGCGAGGAAGACATCCTGGCGGTGATTGAGTGAAGCGCCGGGATTCGTGATTCGGGATTCGGGATTCGTCAGAGCAGCGCACCGCTCCGAATCCGAACCCCACTCCGAATCCAACGCGCTTTGCCGAATCCCCAATCCCCATACCGAATCTCCGAGGTCAACAATGGCTGCCAAAGAACTCCGTTTCTCCGAAGACGCCCGGACGCGCATGCTGCGCGGCGTCAACACGCTCGCCAACGCCGTCAAGGCGACGCTCGGCCCCAAAGGCCGCAACGTCGTGCTCGAGAAGTCGTTCGGCGCGCCGACGATCACCAAGGACGGCGTCTCCGTCGCCAAGGAGATCGAGCTCGCCGACAAGTTCGAGAACATGGGCGCGCAGATGGTCAAGGAAGTCGCGTCGAAGACGTCGGACGTCGCCGGTGACGGCACGACGACCGCGACGGTGCTCGCGCAGGCGCTGATCCGCGAGGGCCTCAAGGCGGTCGCGGCCGGCATGAATCCGATGGACCTGAAGCGCGGCATCGACAAGGCCGTGTCGGGCGCCGTCGAGGAGCTCAAGAAGCTCTCCAAGCCGTCGTCCGACTCGAAGTCGATCGCGCAGGTCGGCACGGTGTCGGCGAACGGCGACGAGGCGATCGGCAAGCTGATCGCCGAGGCGATGGACAAGGTCGGCAAGGAAGGCGTCATCACCGTCGAGGAAGGCTCGGGCCTCGAGAACCAGCTCGACGTCGTCGAGGGCATGCAGTTCGACCGCGGCTATCTCTCGCCGTACTTCATCAACAACCAGCAGAGCCAGCAGGTCGAGCTCGAGGATCCGTACATCCTCCTGCACGACAAGAAGATCTCGAACGTGCGTGAGCTGCTGCCGGTGCTCGAAGGCGTCGCCAAGGCCGGCAAGCCGCTCCTCATCGTCGCCGAGGAAGTCGAGGGCGAGGCGCTCGCGACGCTCGTCGTCAACACGATCCGCGGCATCGTCAAGGTGGCGGCCGTCAAGGCGCCGGGCTTCGGCGATCGCCGCAAGGCGATGCTCGAGGACATGGCCATCCTGACCGGCGGCCAGGTCATTTCGGAGGAAGTCGGCCTGCAGCTCGAGAAAGCGACGCTGAAGGATCTCGGCCGCGCGAAGAAGGTCGTCATCTCGAAGGAGAACACGACGCTGATCGACGGCGCGGGCGAGGCGGCCAACATCCAGTCGCGCATCAAGCAGATCAAGGCGCAGATCGAGGAGACGACCTCGGACTACGACCGCGAGAAGCTGCAGGAGCGCGTCGCGAAGCTCGCCGGCGGCGTTGCCGTCATCAAGGTCGGCGCCGCGACCGAAGTGGAGATGAAGGAGAAGAAGGCCCGCGTCGAGGACGCGCTGCACGCGACGCGCGCGGCCGTCGAGGAAGGCGTCGTGCCGGGCGGCGGCGTCGCGCTGATCCGTGCGCTCGCCGGCATCGCCAAGCTCAAGGGCGACAACGAGGACCAGAACCACGGCATCTCGATCGCGCGCCGCGCGATGGAAGCGCCGCTGCGCGAGATCGTCTCGAACGCCGGCGAGGAGCCGAGCGTGATCCTCGCCAAGGTCGCCGACGGCAAGGGCAACTTCGGCTACAACGCCGCGACGGGCGAGTACGGCGACATGATCGAGTTCGGCATCCTGGATCCGACCAAGGTCACGCGCACCGCGCTGCAGAACGCGGCCTCGATCGCCGGCCTCATGATCACGACCGAGGCGATGGTCGCCGAAGCGCCGAAGAAAGAAGAGCCGCACAACCACGGCGGCGGCATGGGCGGCATGGGCGGCGGGATGGATTTCTGATCGCGAAGGCGACGGAATCCCGACCGAACGCTCCGCGTTCCCCTCTCCTGCTTGCCGGGAGAGGGGAGGCGAGGGCCAGCCGGTCCGACTTCCAAATCAAAAGCCCCGCGTCATCGCGGGGCTTTTTTTTTCGTCGACGATCGGCTTCCGCGTTGCCGGGCGCTGCAGTGCGGTCGGTGCCGCGCTTCCGGCGCGGAGCGACGCGACTCAGTGCCGCAGGCTCACGCCTTCGCGGGATTCTCTGGCCGATCCGGCGGACATGGGCTTCGCCTGCGCGCCGAATGTCCCGGCGGGTTCTTCGAGCCAGCGCTCGCCGTGGATGATCCGGAAATCGCCGAGCTCGCCCGTTTCGGCGATGCGTGCGAGCGCGTGCAAAAGTCGGTGCGCGGTGATGGCCGCGCGTCGCTCGCCGCCGCGCGCATCGACGTGGAGATCGAAGCGCTGCCGTCCCGGCGGCGACGAGTCCGCCGGATCGAGACGGAAGTCGTAGCGCAGGTCGGCGAGGATGCCGGCGAGATTCGGCGCGTTCGCATCGATCTCGATCGTCGCCATGTGACGCCACTCAGCATTGCGGGGATGAAAGGACATGCTCATACGGACACCTGTACGTTCAGCCTGACCGCAGCGAAGAGACAGACCGCGAGCGCCTGCGCGAGGTTCCGCGGCGCGCGCGTCGTGGAAAACGGGTTCCGGGACGCCATGGGTCGCATCTTCACGCGCGCGTGACGACGCGCACGTCGCCGGTGCGCGACAGCACGTGCACAACGACTTCGCCGCCGGCGCGCCGCAGCACGACATCGACCGTGCCCGCGCCCACCTCGAGCCGGCGCAGCACGACTTCGTCGAGAAACGCCGGCAGAAACGGGCGGTCGAACGCGATCTCCGAGCGCTTCGGATCGAAGCCGATGCCGAGGCAGGACTGCATCAGCGAGGTCGGCGCGGCCGCGGCCCACGCCTGGGGCCAGCAGGCGACCGGATAGAACGTCGGCCCGCGGCTGCGCTGCCGCGAAAAGCCGCAGAAAAGCTCCGGCAGTCGCCGCAGGTCGATGTAGGTGGACGCCGCGAAGAGCCCGAGGAAGATCCGCGCGACCTCAGCGCGGAAACCGTAGCGCGCCAGCCCGGCGGCGATCAGCGCGTTGTCGTGCGGCCAGATCGAGCCGTTGTGGTAGCTCATCGGGTTGTAGCGCGACTCGCCGGCGGCGAGTGTGCGAACGCCCCATCCGGAGAATGACGCGGTGGACATCAGCGTGTCCGCGACGGTGCGCGCGCGCTCGGGATATGCGATGCCGGTGAACAGGGCGTGCCCCGCGTTCGACGTGCGCACGCGGCAGGGCTTCTTGTCGCCGTCGAGCGCGAGCACGTACGTGCCGAGATCGGCATCGAAGAAGCACTCGTCGAAGCGCCGGCGCAGCGCCTCGGCCTTCGCATCCAGCTCGTCCGCGCGCCCCGCGCGCCCGAGCTCGCGCGCGATCGTCGCCGCGGCACGCCACGCGCCGTAGACGTACGCCTGCACTTCGACGATCGCGATCGGTCCCGGCGCGAGCGAGCCGTCGGCGTGGAACACCGAGTCGCTGCTGTCCTTCCAGCCCTGGTTGGCGAGCCCGTCCGCGGAGCGGCGCCCGTATTCGACGAAGCCGTCGCCGTCGCGGTCGCCGTCGCGCTCGATCCACGTCAGCGCCGCCTCGACGTTCGGCCAGAGCGCGCGCGCCGTGTCGAGATCGCCCGTGCGTTCGAGATAGGCGCCGGCGAGCAGCACGAACAGCGGCGTCGCGTCGGCGCTGCCGTAGTAGCGCCGGAACGGCACTTCGCCGAGCTCGGCCATTTCGCCGTGCCGCACCTCGTGCAGGATCTTGCCGGGCTCGGCGTCGGCGGCCGCGTCGTGCCGCGTGGCCTGGCGCCGCGCGAGATGGCGCAGCACGCCGCGCGCGACGGCGGGATCGAGCCAGAGCATCTGCAAGGCCGTGATCAGCGCGTCGCGTCCGAACGCGGTACTGAACCACGGAATGCCGGCGTACGGAAACGGACCTTCCGGCGTGTCCGTGATCAGCATGTAGAGATCGGACACGTTGCGCCGGATGCCTTCGTTGAAGATGTCGTTCGAGGTCGCGATCGATGCCGCGCGGCCGGACGAGAGCCGCAGCGCGCGCCGCGCGTCGCGCAACGCGGTAAAGAATGCGCGGCCCGGCCGCGGCAGTGGACCCGGCACGGCGCCGCAGCGGATCTCGCAGAAGATCTGCCGCGCCGATTGCGGCGCCAGCTCGATGTGGAACACCGCGCGCTCCGCCGTCAGCAGAGACGGCGCGGGATCGAACCTCAGCACGGTTTCGCGGCGCGCGCCGTCGAGGCCCGTGTATGCGAGCACGACGTGATCGTGCCGGACTTCCGGCGCGTGCCGCTCGCCGCGCCGCCGGCGCTCGGCGCCGCGCACCTCGAACAGGTCGGCGAAATCGGCGGCGAACGCGATTTCGATGCGCACCTCGCGCACGTGCACGTCGAAGTTGCGCACGGCCAGGCGCTCGAAGCAGGTCGCGTTCCAGAGGAATCGCGAGCGGCGCAGATGGACGAGATCGTGCGTCATGACGATCTGCCCGTCGGCGCCGGCGAGATCGGGATTGGTGAGGTCGCAAGTCAACGTCGCGTTGTCGTCACGCAGCGTCGAGCTCAGCAGGATCGGCCGCGCGCCGTCGATCGCGAGCTGCAGATGCGAGAGGTAGCGCGTGTCGCGGTGGTAGATGCCGTCGGCGCTGCCGGCGCCCGAAAGCGCGTCGCCGTTCGGATCGAACACCGCGAACGTGTCGGCGTGCTTGAGCGTGCGCGCGCGCCGTTCCTGCAGCGACGATGCTGCCGGAATGAAGAACTCCGCGAGCGGCGCGGAGCTCCCTGCGGGTGGTGCCTGTGTGTTCGGCCGCGCGTCGGTCATCGCGTCATGCTACGGCGACGGCGTGCAGGCGCGTGCGGTCGGTGGGGCGCGGCGTGGTGCCGAGGTCGTCGGCCAGGGACCGGTAGACCTCGAGGTAATCCTGCGCCATGCGCTCGGCGGTGAAGCGTGCCTCGAAGCGCCGCCGCACTTTCGCGCGGTCGAGCGTCGCGAGTCTTCGCACCGCTTCGACCGCTTCGTCCGTGGAGTCGACTATGAGCCCGGTCAGCCCGTTCTCGATCACCTCGGGCACCGAGCCGCGCCGGAACGCAATCACCGGCGTGCCGCACGCCATCGCCTCGATCATGACGAGGCCGAACGGCTCCGGCCAGTCGATCGGGAACAGCAGCGCATCGGCGCCGCCGAGGAATTCCGCCTTGCGGGTTTCGTCGATCTCGCCGATGAATTCGACGTTCGGATTCGCGTCGACCATCGGGGCGATGACCTCGTTCCAGTAGGCGCGGTCGACCGTGTCGACCTTGGCCGCGATGCGCAGGCGCCGGTCGGCGCGTGTCGCGATTTCGATCGCGAGATCGGGGCGCTTCTCGGGCGAGATGCGGCCGAGAAATGCGAGATAGCCATCCGATCGCGGCCGGTAGGGCAGGAGGTCGCGCGGCAGGCCGTGCAGCACGGTCGCCACCCAGTGCGCGTGCGGCAGCGGCCGGCGCTGATCTTCGGAAATCGACACCACCGGTGTCGATGGGAACGCGGCGTAGAACGGCGTGAGGTCCGGCAGGTCGAGCCGGCCGTGCAGCGTCGTCAGCGTGCGGCGCACGAACGGCTGCACGAGCGGGAAATGCAGCAGGTCGATGTGGAAATGCAGCACGTCGAAGTCGTCGGCGCGGCGGCGGACTTCCTCCATCATCGCAACGTGGTACGGCAGCGGATCGCGCACGGATTCGTCGAGGCGGAGCGCGACGCGAGAGCACGGCACGAGCTCGGCGCTGGTCAGCGAGTCGCCGCTGGCGAACAGCGTGACGTCATGCCCCATACGCACGAGCTCTTCGGTGAGATAGGAAACGATGCGTTCGGTGCCGCCGTAGAGCCGCGGCGGGCAACGCTCGATCAGGGGAGCGATCTGGGCGATCTTCATCAGCGATCCTCGGGAAAAATGCGCGCGCACGCCGCACGCGGACGTGCGCGCGAAGCGCAGGTCCGCGGCGAGGGGAGCGTCCCCGCGCCGCGGCCTTGCCGGGCAGGTTCAGGCGGCTTGCTTTTCGAGCTGGCG
>CBINBI010000040.1:0-29876 GCA_966248875.1 uncultured Rhodanobacteraceae bacterium | reverse complement strand
GCAGCTGCGCCTGCGCAACCTCGGCGGCATCATCATCATCGACTTCATCGACATGACCGACGAGGAGCACCGCCGCCAGGTGTTGCGCCAGCTCGAGAAATCGCTGGCCCGCGATCACGCCAAGGCGACGGTGTACGAGATGTCGCCGCTCGGTCTCGTCGAGATGACGCGCAAGCGCACCACCGAAAGCCTGGAGCGCCAGCTCTGCGAGCCGTGCCCTGCCTGTGGGGGCCGCGGCAGCGTCAAGACCGCCGAGACGGTCACCTACGAGATCTTCCGCGAGATCACGCGCGCCGTGCGCCAGTTCGAGGCGCAGAAGCTGCTCGTGCTGGCCGCGCCGAAGGTGGTCAACCGCATCCTCGAGGAGGAATCGGCGGCGGTCGCCGAACTCGAGGAGTTCATCGGCAAGACGATCCGCTTCCAGCCCGAGGAGCATTATTCGCAGGAGCAGTACGATGTCGTGCTGCTCTGACGCGGTTCGCGCCGACATTTCGTCGCCTCCGCAATCCGGCTTGCGCCGGAACGGCGATGCATCGGGCGCGGCGCGGGGGCGTTAGCCACCATGCTGCGGCGAACGCTGCGCCGGCTGCGCTTTGCGCTGTTTGCGCTGGCCACGACGGCCGTCATCGCGCTGGCGGTACTGATGGGCCTCACCCAGCTCGCGATGCCATGGCTCGTGCGCAATCCCGCGCGCATCGAAGCCTGGCTGTCCGAGCGGCTGCACCAACCGGTCACGATCGGCAGCGTCAGCGGCAGCTGGGTGGAGGGCGGGCCGGTGCTGACGCTGGACCGCGTGCGCATCGGCAGCGCCGCCGCGGAGCGGCCGCCGCTCGAGATTCCACGCGCCGAGCTGGCGCTGTCGCTGTACGCGCCGTTCCAGCGCGGCCGCTCGTGGAGCGAGTTCCGCATGGCCGGCGTCGACGTGCAGCTCGTGCGCGACGACGACGGCTGGCACCTGCGCGGGCTCGACGTCGGCGGCGCGTCCTCGCCGCCGCGCAATCTCTCGATGGGCGTGCTCGGCGTGCTCGTGCTGAAGGATTTCGAGCTGTCCATCGACGATCCGCGTCAGGACCTGCACATGACGCTCGGCGCGTCCGAGGTTCGCGTCGTCAATCGCGGTGCGACGACGCATCTCGCGGGCAAGGTGCGCAATCTCGCCGGAGACCCGACCTCGATCGATCTCATCGCCGACGTCGACCTCAATCGCCGCAACGGCATCCTCTACGCCGGCGGGCGCAACGTCGACCTCGGACGTTTCGTCGCGCGGCGACCGTTCGCTGGCGTCCGCCTCCTCGCCGGCCGCGGCGACGCGCAGATCTGGATCGGCGTGCAGGCCGCGCGCGTCGACAGCGTGCGCGCGCGCCTGGACCTGCGCGATGCCTCGCTGGCGGCGGAGGATCCGATCGCGCTCGAAGACGGCGCAGTGGTCGAGCCGCGCACGCACTTCGACCGCGTCGCATTCGTCGCGCGCTGGCTGCGCGAGGACGATGGCTGGACGGCGGACGTGGCGGATCTCGTGGTCACGCGCGACGATGCGCCGCTGCCGCCCGCCGGCCTCACCCTGGAGCGCCGCGGGCAGGGCGAGGCGCGCTATCGCGCACAGACGACGAATCTCGCGCTGGAACCGATCGGCAGCGTCGCGATGCTGAGCTCGCGCGTGCCTGAGGCGCTGCGCCGCTGGCTGTATCTCGCGCACCCAGCAGGCCAGGTCGCCGGCGCGGATCTGCGCTGGGCGGGCGCGCGTGATTTCGACATCGACGCCGTGCTCCACGCGGCGGGCTTCGCGAGCGCGGGACTCGTGCCCGGCGTCGAGCGCTTCGACGCCGAAGTGCACGGCGACGCCGGTGCGCTGATGCTGCAACTGCCGGAGCAGCCGCTGCGTGTCGATTATCCGCACGTGTTCCGCAAGCCCTTCGTGTTCTCGAAGCTGGGTGGCGACGTGGTCGCGTTCCGCACCGAGGATGCCTGGCGCGTCGACACCGACCGCGTCGTGTTCGACAGCGACGGTTTCGGCGGCGAGCTTCGCGGCGGCGCCGAGATCCAGGACGACGGCACGCGTCCGCTGCTCGATCTCTATGCGACGGTCACGCACGGCGAAGTCGCGGCGGCCAAGCTGTTCTGGCCGGTCAACGTGATGCCGCCGCCGGCGGTCAGATGGCTCGACCACGCGCTGGTCGAAGGCCGCGTGGACTCGGGCCGCGTGCTCGTGCGCGGCGATCTCGACAGCTGGCCGTTTCACGACAACGCCGGCCGCTTCGAGGCGCGCGGGCACGTCGTCGACACGGTGTTCGACTATGACGAGGACTGGCCGCGCGCCGAGCATCTCGAAGCGACGGCGAGCTTCGTCAACGAAGGCATGCTGGTGGAAGCGCGTTCGGCGGAGGTGCGCGGCAATCGTGTGACCGGCGCGACGGCGAAGATCGACGATTTGGGCAACGCGGTGCTCGAGCTCGGCGTGAAGGGCGAGGGCAGCGGCGCCAACCTGCTCGGCTTCCTGCGCGACACGCCGATCGGCAAGCGCTACGAGGGCACGCTGAAAGACGTCACGATCGGCGGCAAGGGCGAGCTCGCGTTCACGCTGAACCTGCCGGTCGACGATGTTTCGAAGCTCGCGCTCGACGGCGCCGTCGATCTCAGCGGGGCGGATCTCGATGACACCGCGTACGGCCTGCACTTCGGCCACGCCGGCGGCAAGGTGCGCTTCAACCAGGCCGGCTTTGCCGCGGGACCGTTGGCGGTCGCGTTCCGCGACAGGCCGGCCACGCTCGCGATGTCGGTCGGAAGCTACGTCGGCAATGCGGCGCACGCGGTCGAGGCGAGCCTGACCGGCCGTTTCCCTGCCTCCGTCGTTTTTGCCGATGTGCCGGATATGCAGCCGGCGCTCGCGCGCTTCCCCGGCGAAGCGGAATGGACCGCGACGCTCACCGTCGATGCCGCCGCCGGAGTGGCGGGCGGTCGCAAGCGGCTCACGATCGCGAGCGATCTCGCCGGCATCGCGATCGACCTGCCGGCGCCGCTGGCGAAACCCGCCGGCGCGGTGATGCCGTTCGAGCTGGCGCTCGATCTGCCGTACCTCGGCGAGACGTTCTCCGCGAAGCTCGGCGGCGTTGCGAGCGTGCGCGGGCGGCTGCCTTCGCCGGCGACGCCGTTCGCCGCGAACGTCGCGTTCGGCACCGAGCCCGCGGACAAGCTGCCGGATCGCGGCATCGCGATCGGCGGACACGTGCCGACCTTCGATGCCGGCGGCTGGCTCGATCTCTTCCGGCCCGGCGCGGGCGGCGGCGGCAACGGCGCGGGCAGCCTGATCCAGGCCATCGACGTGAGGACGAGCGATTTCACGATCGCCCAGCGGAGCTTCGGCGAGATGAGGCTCGCCGTCGGCGGAAGCGGCGACATGACCGAGCTCAGGCTCGACGGTGACGGGCTCGCCGGCGTGCTCAGCATCCCGGGCAAGGACCTCCAGCGTCAGGGTGTCACCGCGCGCTTCGAGCGTTTCCACTGGCCCGAGCCGCCGCGCGATGCGGGCGAGGACGAGGACGCGATACCCGAGGTCGCGCCGGCCTCGCTGCCGCCGCTGCACATCGCGGTGAAAGACTTCATGCTGGGCCAGGCGAGCTTCGGCGAAGCGCATTTCGAGAGCTATCCGGTCGCCGGCGGCATGCACGTCGACAAGATCGAGTCGCACTCGCCGAACGTCAGCATGTCTGCCTCGGGTGAGTGGACAGGGACCGAACGGGACAACCGCTCGCATTTGGTCATCACGCTGACCGCGCAGAACCTCGGCCACATGATGGATGCGCTCGGCTTTCCCGGGCTCATCGATGGAGGCCAGACCACGGCGAACATCGACGCGAGCTGGCCCGGACCGCCATCCGCGTTCGCGCTGGCGCGGCTCGAGAGCGGCGCGATCTCGCTCAAGGTCGACGAAGGCCGCATCCTCGAGGTCGAGCCCGGCGCTGGCCGCCTGTTCGGTTTGCTGTCGATCAGCGAGATTCCACGCCGGCTGAGCCTCGATTTCAGCGACTTCTTCCGCTCCGGCCTCAGCTTCAACTCGATCACCGGCACGTTCGGCCTGGACCAAGGCAACGCGTACACGTCGAATCTCCTGATCAAGAGTCCGTCGGCGGACATCGCGATCACCGGCCGCACGGGTCTGCGTGCCAAGGACTACGACCAGGAAATGGTCGTCTCGCCGCACACGGGCGCGACGCTGCCGCTGGTCGGCGCGATCGCCGGCGGACCGGTCGGCGCCGCTGCCGGCCTCGTGCTGCAGGGCGTGCTCGGCAAGCCGATGGGCAAGGCGATGGGCTCGCGCTACCAGATCACGGGCACCTGGGAGAAGCCGCAGATTACGCTGATCGCAAAAGTCAGCCAGCGCGCCGCACCGCCGCACGACGGCACCGACGGCGGCGATGGCGGCGGCGGCGCGGCCAGGCCGCGGAGCGGCAGCGGGTTGCGCTGACTCGCCTTGTGGCCTACCGTGCGCGGCCCAATCTCTGCGGGAAGGAACGCGTGGCGGGCCGGGCGCGAAGACGCGCAGTCGAGGCTCGATTATCGCGCTCCGCTCCCGATCACGACCCCTGTCCTTCGATCATGACTGAGCTCATCACGCAGGCCGAACAGCGCCTGCTGCGCCCCGGCGGACTTTCCGCGAACGATCTCGATCGCGTCTTCGCGCGCCTGACCGGTCCCGCGATCGACGCCGCCGATCTCTATTTCCAGCACTCTCGCAGCGAGTCGTGGGTGCTCGAGGACGGCATCGTCAAGGAGGGCAATCACTCGATCGAGCAGGGCGTCGGCGTGCGTGCGCTGTCCGGCGAGAAGACGGGCTTTGCCTATTCCGACGAGATCGTGCTGCCGGCGCTGCTGGAGGCGGCGGGCTCCGCGCGCGCGATCGCGCAGGCCGGCGCGAACGGCGCGGGCAAGCCGCTCGCGGTCACCGCCGGGCGCGCGCTGTACCCTGCCATCGATCCGATCGACACCTTGTCGAGCGAAGAGAAGATCGCGCTGCTGCGCGAGATAGACGCGCTCTGCCGCTCGCTCGACCCGCGCGTGAAACAGGTCATCGCGAGCATCGCGGCGAGCATGGAAACGGTGCTGCTCGCGGCTTCCGACGGCACGCTTGCCGCCGACGTGCGTCCGCTGGTGCGCATCAACGTGCAGGTGATCGCCGAGCAGAACGGCCGCCGCGAATCGGGCAACGCCGGCGGCGGCGGCCGCTATGGATTCCGGGAGCTGCTCGAGAACGGCCGCGCGCACGAGTTCGCGCGCGAAGCGGTGCGCGTCGCGCTGGTCAATCTCGATTCGGTCGACGCGCCGGCCGGCAACATGACCGTCGTGCTCGGACCCGGCTGGCCCGGCGTGCTGCTGCACGAGGCGATCGGACACGGCTTCGAAGGCGATTTCAACCGCAAGGGCACGAGCGCGTTCGCCGGCATGCTCGGCGAGAAGGTCGCCGCGCCCGGTGTCACTGTCGTCGACGACGGCACGCTCGCGGGCCGTCGCGGCTCGCTGTCCATCGACGACGAAGGCACGCCGACGAACTGCACCGTTCTCGTCGAGAACGGCGTCATGAAGGGCTACATGCAGGACAAGCTCAACGCGCGCCTGATGGGCATGGCGCCGACCGGCAACGGCCGCCGCGAATCGTTCGCGCACCTGCCGATGCCGCGCATGACGAACACCTACATGCTGCCGGGCGAGCACGATCCGGGCGAGATCATCGCCTCGGTGAAGAAAGGGCTCTACGCCGTCAATTTCGGCGGCGGACAGGTCGACATCACCAACGGCAAGTTCACGTTCTCCGCCAGCGAGGCCTATCTGATCGAAGACGGCAAGGTGACGCGCCCGGTCAAGGGCGCGACGCTGGTCGGCTCGGGGCCGGAGGTTTTGAAGCGCGTGTCGATGATCGGCAACGATCTCAAGCTCGACGAAGGTGTCGGTGTGTGCGGCAAGGACGGGCAGAGCGTGCCGGTCGGCGTGGGACAGCCGACGTTGCGGATCGACAGGATGACGGTCGGTGGAACTGCGGCGTGACGCGATCCGCAACGTCGTCCCCGCGAAGGCGGAGACCTAGCGCCTTGGCTTTCGGCGCGAGCAAAGGTGCTGGGTCCTCGCATTCGCGGGGACGACGGGAGCTAGTTCAACACCTCGCGCAGCGCTCGGAACAATTCGCGATACGCATGCAGCGGCTTACCGCGATCGCGCTCGGTCCGTGCGTTGCGCGTCAGCGCTCGAAGATGCTGCCGGTCCGCGGAAGGGTGCAAGGCGAGGAGCTCGTCGAGCGCCGCGTCGCCTTCGTCGATGAGCCGCGTGCGCCAGGCTTCGAGCCGGTGCAGCGCGGCGGCTTCGTGATGCGCCTTCGCGCGATCGTTCTCGAGCGCGGCGCGAATCGGCGCAAGCTCGTCCTCGTCGAGCTTGCGAAGCTGCTTGGCGAGGAACTGCGTCGCGCGCTTTCGCGCGATGTGCGAGGTGACGGCACGCGTGCGGACGACCTCGCCGCGCACGTCGTCGCCGAGCGGCACGCGCGAAAGCTCGGCGTCCGAGAGCGCCGCGAGCGTCTCGGCGAGCGCGAACACTTCGAGCGCGTCGCGGCGGAGCTGGCTTCGGCTGGGGCCGCGCTCATCGTCGGATAGCTCTGGCTTGGGCTCGCGGCGGCGCATCAGGGAAAACCAACGTCTGGCAACGGCACAGTGAACGACATCATCATCGACAAAGATACCAGCTCGGCCGATCTCGGCCGGCTCCAGCAGATCGCGGAGGATGTGATCCGGCGCTGCCGCGCGAAGGGCGCGAGCGAAGCCGACGTCGCCGCGAGCATCGACGAAGGGCTCGGCGTCAACGTGCGCCTCGGCGAGGTCGAGACGGTCGAGCGCACGCGCGACCGCGGTGTTTCGGTGACGGTCTACTTCGGCAAGCGCAAGGGCTCGGCGAGCACGGCCGACCTCGATCCGAAGTCGATCGAGCAGACGATCGAGCACGCGTGCGCAATCGCGAAGCACACCGAGGAAGATCCCGCGAACGGCTTGCCCGATCCGGCGCTGCTCGCGCGCGAAATTCCCGATCTCGATCTCTGGCATCCGTGGCCGGTGACCGCCGAGGAGGCGATCCGTCTCGGCATCGAGATCGAGGATGCCGGCCGCGCGTTCGATCCGCGCATCGGCAATTCCGAAGGCGCCTCCGTGCAGGCCGGCGCCTCGATGACCGCGTACGCGAACTCGCTCGGCTTCAGCGGAACCGAGCGCGGCACGCGCCATTCGCTGTCGTGCGCGCTGATCGCGGAAGACGACGCCGGCATGCAGCGCGACTACTGGTATGACAGCGTGCGTGCCGTGGGCGACTTCGCGCCGGCTGCGGAGATCGGCCGCAAAGCCGCCCAGCGCACCGTGGCGCGGCTCGGCGCGCGCAAACTGTCCACGCGCGAGTGCCCGGTGCTGTTCGTGCCCGAGACCGCGCGCAGCGTGATCGGCCATTTCCTTTCGGCGATCAGCGGCGGCGCGCTCTACCGCCGCGCAAGCTTTCTCGTCGATCACGTCGGCAAGCGCGTGTTTCCCGAAGGGTTCCGCATCGTCGAGCGCCCGCACATTCCGCGCGGCCACGGCTCGACGGCCTTCGATTCGGAAGGCGTCGCCACGCGCGATTCGGATCTCGTGACGGACGGCGTGCTCGCGCGCTACATCCTTGGAAGTTATTCGGCGCGCAAGCTCGGCCTTCAGTCGACCGGCAACGCGGGCGGCGTGCACAACATCGTCGTCGAGCCCGGAGAAAGCGATTTTTCCGCGCTGCTCGCGCGCATGGGCCGTGGTCTCGTCGTCACCGAGCTGATGGGTCAGGGCGTGTCGCTGGTCACCGGCGACTATTCGCGCGGGGCGTCGGGTTTCTGGGTCGAGGACGGCGAGATCGCGTATCCGGTGGAGGAAATCACGATCGCCTCGAATCTGCGCGACGTGTTCCAGCGCATCGAGGCGGTAGGCAGCGATGTCGACCGGCGCTCGCACATCCTGACCGGATCGCTGCTGGTCGGGCGCATGACGGTCGCCGGCGAATAGCGCCTCGTCGTCCCCGCGAAGGCGGGACCCCGCGCCTCGGCCTTCTTGCAGCATGGTACGGAACGGCCGATCCCTGCTTCTGCGGGGCGACCCGGCGGCTTTCAACCCGCCGGAAGTCGCGGTGACTTCCTGCGATTGAATTCCGCGCCGGCCTGCGAAATAGTGGGACCGTCATCCGCACGGGGAGCCGCGCATGAATGAAAACGAAAGCGTCACGCCATCCACGCCGCCGCCGCAACCCGCCGCGCCGCCGCCGTCGGGCACCAACGATGAGCGCATGTGGGCGATGCTGGCCCATATTTCCGCGCTCAGCGCGTTCATCACCGGCATCGGCTGCGTGCTGGGCCCGCTGATTGTGTGGCTGATCAAGCGCGAGACCATGCCGTTCGTCGACGAGCAGGGAAAGGAAGCGCTGAACTTCAACATCACCGCCGTGATCGTCGTGGTCGCCCTCTGGATATTCACGATCCTGACGATCGGCATCGGCGCACTGATCACGGTACCGGTCGGCCTCGTGCTGTTCCTCGGCTGGTTCGTGCTGACGATCGTCGCGGCCGTCAAGGCGAACTCCGGCGAGCACTACCGGTATCCGGTTTCGCTGCGGCTGGTGAAGTAGCCGCGCCGCGGATCGCCTTCAGCTCGAACGTTCGGCGACGAAGCGCGCGAGGTCGCAGAGCGGCTTCGCGCGTTTTCCGAGGGCTTCGATCGCGGCGAGCGCGCCGGCGGTGAGCCGCGCAAGCTCTGCACGCGACGCCTCGATGCCGAGGATCGCGGGATAGGTCGGCTTCGACGCCGCAGCATCCTTGCCGGCGGTCTTGCCGAGCTGCTCGGTGCCGGCTTCGATGTCGAGCAGGTCGTCGCGGATCTGGAACGCGAGGCCGATCGCGTGGGCGTAGCGCTCCAGCGCGTCGAGCATCGCCGCGTCGCGGCAGCCGGCGGCGAGCGCGCCCAGGCGGACCGAGGCGCGGATCAGCGCGCCGGTCTTGTGCACGTGCATGCGCTCGAGTTCGTCCTTCGTGAGCGTCTTGCCGACCGCGGCGAGATCGAACGCCTGTCCGCCGGCCATGCCCTGCGATCCGCAGGCGACGGAAAGCGCGCGCACCATCTCGATGCGTGTTGCGGCATCGACGTTGAGCGCCGCGTCGCGCGCGAGCACGTCGAAGGCTAGCGCCTGCAGGGCATCGCCCGCGAGGATCGCCATGGCTTCGCCGAACACGACGTGGCAGGTCGGCCGGCCACGGCGCAGGCTGTCATCGTCCATCGCCGGCAGGTCGTCGTGCACGAGCGAGTACGCGTGGATGATTTCGACGGCGACGGCGGGCGCGTCGAGCCTTTCGACCGGCGCGCCGAACGTCCGTCCCGTCGCGTAGACGAGCAGCGGGCGCAGGCGCTTGCCGCCGCCGAGCACGGCGTAGCGCATCGCCCGGTGCAGCTCGACCGGCGGCTGCTCCTCGGCCGGCAGCACGCGCGCCAGCACGTCATCGGCGCGCGCGGAAAGTGCGAGCAGGTGATCGGGCAGTTCGCTCACGGAATCCATCAAAGCGTGCTGTTGTTGGAGAGGGCGGCCATGGACAGCCGCGCTGGACTCGCAGACCGCAAGGCCTTTACGTCGTATCGAGGCAAGCCGCAGCGGCGATCAGGGACGATCGCACGAGCTACGGCGTGTCGGGCTCGAACGGCACCGCAGTTTCGGGCGCCGCCGGATCGAGCAGCTGCTTGACGCGCAGCTCGGCCTGTTCGAGCGCGTTCTGGCAGTTGCGATAGAGCGCGATCCCGCGCTCGAACGACTTCAGCGAATCGTCCAGGCTCAGCTCGCCCTGTTCCATGCGCGAGACGAGCTGCTCGAGCTCGTCCAGGGATTTCTCGAAATCCGCGATGCGGGAGGGTTCGGCTTGTGGCGGCATGGCCGGCAAGCTAGCTCAGCGCTGCGGCAAGATCAATCGGGCGCGGCGGACTCGGTATCCATTCGAGCCGCGCACCGGCGCGCGCGAGGCGCTCGGCACCGGCTTCGCTGATCCAGAGATCGGCGACCGCGAGCAGCGCCCCCGCGGCATCGAACACGAGCGGCAGCCGGCTGCGCTGCCAGGGCGGGATGCCAGCTTCCTGCAAAAGATCGCGCAGCTCGCGCGTGTGCGCGCCGCCGTGCAGACGCAGGCTTTCGCCGCCGCGGCGGAAACGCACGTGTGCCGGCTCGGCAAGCCGAGGCGGCTCCGCGGCGGGCGTTGCCGGGGCGAGCGAGAGACTGCCGATGTCGGCCGGCAGCACCAGCGTTGCGCCGGTGAACGCCGCGCTCCAGTCGAGCGGCGGCAGCTGCAATGGCGGCAGCGCGTAGAGGAGATCACGATAGCGGCGCACTTCGACGCCGGGCCAGCGCACACAAGGCTGGCGGTCCTCGCCGGCTTCACCGAGCTGGCGCACGAGCTCGGCGACCTGGAACTGCGTCGGCTCCGGCAGCGCGACCGCGCGCAGCCACTTGCGCAGCACCGGATCGCGCAGCGCGTCGGGCAGCGCGAGCCATTCGCGGAAGCGAAGCGTCGACGGATCGAGCCCCTGCACGCGCGCCAGCGCGCGTTCGGCTTCCTCGTCGATGAAATCGGCTGCGGCTCGCGCCCAGGCCGCGCTCTGCGCGATGCTGGTTTCCGCCTCGGGCCAGCGTCGCGTGATGCGCGGCAGGACCTCGATGCGCAGGAAATTCCGGTCGAGCGAAACGTCGGCGTTGCTCGGGTCCTCGATCCAGGCGAGGCCGTGCCGCTCGGCGTAGCCGCGCAGCATCGCGCGCGACAGCGAGAGCAAGGGACGCCATGCGTAGCCGCGACCGAGCCGGCGCAGCGTGCGCATCGCACCGAGGCCTTCGGGACCCGCGCCGCGCAGGAGCTTGAGGAGCACGGTCTCGGCCTGGTCGTCGCGATGGTGCGCGAGCGCGACGATCTCGCCGTCAGCGAGCATCGCTTCGATGGTGCCGTAGCGCGCGCGGCGCGCGGTGGCTTCGAGACCGAGGCCCGGCGCGCGCGCGACTTCGACCGTGCGCGTTACCAGCGGCACGCCGAGCTTCGCGGCGAAATCCTCGCAGTGCCGCGACCACGCGGCGCTGTCGGCCTGGAGGCGATGGTCGACGTGCACCGCGCGCAGCCCGCGCGCCCGCGCGGCCTGCGACTCCGCGAGCGCGTGCAGCAGGACGGTCGAGTCGAGCCCCCCGCTGTGCGCGACGAGGATCGGGCCGGGCGGCAGCTCGGCGAGCGCGCTTTCGATCAGTTCACGGAGTCGGCGGTCGGCCATGGCGTGCGCGGCGTCGCCGCTCGGGAGTCGCGCCTGCGCGCTAGTTCCACGAGCAGACGACTTTTCCGCAGTTGCCCGAATCCATCAGGTCGAAGCCTTTCTGGAAATCGTCGATGTGAATCTGGTGCGTGAGGACTTTCTGCAGCGGAAAGCCGGTCAGCACCATCTGCGTCATCTTGTACCAGGTCTCGTACATGCGCCGGCCGTAGATGCCGTGCAGCACGAGGCCCTTGAAGATGACCTTGTCCCAGTCGATGCCGGCGCCCTTCGGCAGGAGGCCGAGCAGCGCGATCTTGCCGCCGTGGTACATGCAGTCGAGCATGTCCGAGAACGCGCGCGGGTTGCCGCTCATCTCGAGGCCGACGTCGAAGCCTTCCATGTGCAGGTCCTGCACGACGTCCTTCAGCGACTGTTTGGAGACGTTGACGACGCGCGTCGCGCCCATGTCGGCGGCGAGCTTCAAGCGATAGTCGTTGACGTCGGTGACGACGACGTTGCGCGCGCCGACATGCTTGCAGATGCCGGCCGCGATGATGCCGATCGGCCCCGCGCCGGTGATCAGCACGTCCTCGCCGATCACGTCGAACTCGAGCGCGCAGTGCGCGGCGTTCCCGTACGGATCGAAGAACGCGGCGAGCTCGCTCGGGATCTGGTCCGGTATCGGCCACAAATTCGAGGCCGGCACGGCGACGTACTCGGCGAACGCGCCGTTGCGGTTGACGCCGATGCCGACCGTGTTCGGGCAGAGGTGTTGCTTGCCCGCGCGGCAGTTGCGGCAGACGCCGCAGACGACGTGGCCTTCGGCGGAAACGCGCTGGCCGAGAGTGTAGCCGCGCACGCCGGGGCCCATGTCGACGATGCGCCCGACGAACTCGTGGCCGATCACGAGGCCGGGCTTGATTGTGCGCTGCGACCATTCGTCCCACTTGTAGATGTGGAGGTCGGTGCCGCAGATCGCGGTCTTCTCGAGCTTGACCAGCACGTCGTTCGGGCCGATCTCGGGAACCGGAACCTCTTCCATCCAGATGCCCGGCGCGGCGTCTCGCTTGACGAGCGCCTTCATCGTTGCGGTGGCCATGTGCGGAGTATTCGTGGGCGGGATGACGGATTATAGGGGCGATGGCCGGCGATTCGATGGGAGGCGTGCGTGCGTGACGGGCAGAACAGGCGCGAGATCGTGCTGCTGCTCGCTGCGGCCGGCCGCCCGCATGTACTGGGTGTCTGCACATGATCCGCATCGACACCCGCCCGCCTGCGATCTGCCTCATGGGCGCCACCGCGACCGGCAAGACGGCGCTCGCGTGCGAGCTGGCCGAGCGCTTTCCACTCGGGCTCGTCAGTGTCGATTCGGCGCTCGTCTATCGAGGGCTCGACATCGGCAGCGCGAAGCCCGATGCTGCGACGAGAGCCCGCCATCCGCATCGCCTGATCGATATCCGCGATCCGTCCGAGCCGTATTCGGCCGCGGAGTTCCGCCGCGACGCGCTCGCGGCGATGGAGGACATCGCACGCGAAGGACGCGTGCCGCTTCTGGTCGGCGGCACGGGCCTCTATTTCCGCGCGCTTGCAACGGGACTGTCCGAATTGCCGGACGCGGCGCCCGCGCTGCGCGCCCGCATCGCGGCGGAAGCGGCGCGCAGCGGCTGGCCGGCGCTGCACGAACGGCTGCGATCGCTGGATGCGGCAACGGCCGAGCGCATCCGCCCCGGCGACGCGCAGCGCATCCAGCGCGCGCTCGAGATCATCGAGCTCACCGGCCGGCCGGTGTCGGCGCTGATCGGCAGCGGCGTGACGCGCCCGCCGTGGAAGCTGCTCAAGCTCGCGCTGGTGCCGCGCGATCGCGCGCGCCTGCACGCGCGCATCGCGCAGCGTTTCGATGCGATGCTCGCCGCCGGTTTTCTCGACGAGGTGCGCGCGCTGCGCGGGCGCGGCGATCTCTCGCCGGAGCTGCCGGCGCTGCGCGCGGTTGGCTATCGCCAGGCCTGGGAGCATCTTGAGGGCGCGACCGACGCCCCCACGTTTCGCGAACGCGCGATTTTCGCGACGCGGCAACTGGCCAAGCGCCAGACGACGTGGCTGCGGGGCGAGCTCGACGCGCGGTGGCTGGATCCGGACGAGCGGTGCTGCCGGGAGCATGCCCGGGCGGCGGTCGAAGCGTTCCTCGGCGCGAATGTCGTCGATTCGTGAATCCGTGCCGTGCGGCATTTTATTTGCCGGAACAAATCGTTAAGATGCGTCCGTCGCAGACGTGAACGCTGGTTGAACCGGGGCGTCCGGACGCACGCTTTTTGCGCCGCGCAGCTTTTTTGTCGGTTCGGATATTCGCTGGTGGAGAAGAAGACCATGGCCAAGGGGCAGTCGTTGCAGGATCCGTTTCTGAATGCGTTGCGGCGTGAACGCGTGCCGGTTTCGATCTATCTCGTCAACGGCATCAAGTTGCAGGGCACCGTGGAGTCGTTCGACCAGTTCGTCGTGCTCCTGCGCAACACGGTCAGCCAGATGGTCTACAAGCATGCGATATCGACCGTCGTGCCCACGCGCAACGTCCGCGTCGGGCCCGACGCCGGCGGCGGCGCCGCTTCCGCGTCGCCGGAAGCACAGGAACATCACGAGTAATTCCGCTGTTCGAACGATCCCGCAAAGGTGAGCGCGCGCTGCTCCTGCAGCCGCAGGAGCCGGGCCTTACGCATCCCGCCGCGCTCGACGAATTCGGCGAGCTCGCACGCTCGGCCGGCGCCAGCGTGGTCGGCACGCTGACCGCGCGCGTCGACAAGCCGAACCCGCGCTATTTCGTCGGCACCGGCAAGGCCGAAGAGCTGGCGCAGCAGCGCAAGGTGCTCGACGCCGATCTCATCCTCGTCAACCGGAATCTCTCTCCGGTGCAGGAGCGCAACCTCGAAAAGCTGACCGAGTGCCGCGTGGTAGACCGCACCGGACTGATCCTGGACATCTTCGCGCAGCGCGCGCGCTCGCACGAAGGCAAGCTGCAGGTCGAGCTCGCGCAGCTCAAGCACATGTCGACGCGGCTCGTGCGCGGGTGGACGCACCTGGAACGCCAGCGCGGCGGCTCGATCGGCCTGCGCGGGCCGGGCGAGACGCAGCTCGAGCTCGACCGCCGCCTGCTCGGCGAGCGCATGAAGCAGTTGCAGAAGCGCCTCGACAAGGTCGAAATGCAACGCGGCCAGGCACGCCGCGCGCGCCAGCGCAACGCGGTGCCCGTGGTCGCGCTGGTCGGCTACACGAACGCCGGCAAGTCGACGCTGTTCAATGCGCTGACCGGCGCCGGCGTGTACGCCGCGGATCAGTTGTTCGCTACGCTCGACCCGACCGTGCGCAGGCTCGAAGGGCTCGCCTGCGGTCCGATCGTCATCGCCGACACGGTCGGCTTCATCCGCGACCTGCCGCACGATCTCGTCGCGGCGTTCCGCTCCACGCTGGCCGAGGCGCGCGACGCGGATCTGCTGCTGCACGTCGTCGACGCGTCCGATCCCGAGCGCGACGAGCGCATCGCGGACGTCGATGCGGTTCTGCGCGAAATCGGCGCCGGCGATCTGCCGCAGGTGCTCGTGTTCAACAAGATCGACCTGATCGGCGCGGACCGCGGCGAGCCGGCCGAAGCGCTCGTGCAGGATGCCGGCGGCTCCGGCGAGCCGGTGCGAGCCGGCGTTCCGCCGCGCCTCGACTGGATCGCCGGCGGCGGGACGCCGCGGGCCTGGGTGTCCGCGGCGAACCGCACCGGCCTCGATGGCCTCGCCGCCGCCATCGAGCAACGTCTCGGCGCAGAGCGAGTGCGCGCCGAGCTCCACATTCCTTCCGCGTCCGGCCGCCTGCGCGCGCGCCTGCACGCGCAGGGCCTCGTCGCCGAGGAAAATGCCGAGGCATCGGGCTGGTGCGTCCGCATCGATGCGCCGCGAGCGCTCATCGAGCCGCTGTTCGGCCTGCCCGGCGGCGATGGCGACTGGCTGCGGCAGGCCTTCGAGAGGTCGGCTCCGATCGCCTCGGAGTCGGCCGTGCGGTAGTCTGGCGCCTACTGCGGCAGCAATGTGTGGAGCGCCGTCCGTGCGCGTTCCGATGAAATGAATCGATCAGACGTCAGCGGCGGTGCGCGTCGCGCAGCGAGGTAACGAATAATGGCGTGGAACGAACCCGGCAGCGGCAAGCAGCGCGATCCGTGGAAGGACAGCGGCGGCGGCCCGTCGCCCGATTTCGAGGCGATGCTCAAGCGCGTCGGCGCGTTCTTCAACCGGCTGTTCGGCGGCAGCGGTGGCGGCGGCTTCGCGGTCGCCGCGTTCGGCATCCTGCTTGCGTGGCTGATCTTCGATTCGTGGGTGCGCGTCAACGCGGGTCACATCGGCGTCGTGCTTCGCTTCGGTGAGTTCGCGCGCACGATGCCGCCGGGATTCAATCTCAAGTGGCCGCGGCCGATCGAGAACGTCATCGACGTCGACGCGAGCGCAGTGCGCGCCACCTCCGATCAGGTGCGCATGCTGACCAAGGACGAGAACATCGTGCTCGTCGACTTCAACGTGCAGTACACCGTTTCCGATCCGCAGCATTTCCTGTTCAGCATCCGCGACCCGGACGAGACCATCAAGCAGGCCGCCGAAAGCGCCGTGCGCGAGGTCATCGGCGCGAGCGGCCTTTCGTCGATCATGCCCGACCAGCAGCAGTCGGAGGCAGAGGCCGAGGCCGTAGCGGACGCAGGCGATGCGGCCGCGCCGCCGGCTGCGGCGCAGAACGCGCCGGTGCAGACCAACCCGAGCGCGGAGCTCGCCGGCATGGCCATGAAGGTGCTCCAGCAGACGCTGAACCGGTACGACACCGGGCTCACCGTCACCGCGCTCAATTTCCAGAACGTGCGTCCGCCGCAGGAAGTCAAGGAAGCCTTCGATGATGCGATCAGCGCGCGCGAAGACCGCCAGCGCCGCAGCAACGAGGCGGACGCGTACGCCAAAAGCGTGATTCCGAACGCGCGCGGCGAGGTGGCTCGCATCCTCGCCGAAGCCGAAGGGTACAAGGCCGAGCGCATCGCGAAAGCCGAAGGCGACGCGCAACGCTTCAATCTGATCGAGGCGGAGTACAAGGCCGCGCCCGAAGTGACGCGCAAGCGCCTCTATCTCGAGACGATGCAGAAGGTGCTGGAGCAGAGCAGCAAGGTCATCGACCTCTCCGCCGGCAAGAACCTTTTGTACCTGCCCTTCGAAGCCGACAAGGGCGCGCAGGGGGCGGCGGTCGAGAGCATTGCGCCGGCTGTGGGCGTGACGCCGGATTCCGGCAAGGGAGATCGCTGATGCGTGTCGTCACCGCCATCATCGCCCTGCTCATCGTGCTGCTGGCGAGCAGCTGCGTCTTCGTCGTCAACGAAGGCCAGAGCGCCATCCTGCTGCAGTTCGGCCGCATCGTCGAGGCGGGCCTCAAGCCCGGGCTTCACTTCAAGCTGCCGGCGCCGCTGCAGCAGGCGCTCAGGTTCGACCGCCGCATCCTGACGCTCGATTCGACACCGGAACGCTATCAGACATCCGAGCGCAAGGATGTCAGCGTCGACTTCTTCGTGAAGTGGCGCATCGCCGATCCGTCGAAGTACTACACGGCCGTCGCCGGCGACGAGACGCGCGCGCAGCAGCGCCTTTCGCCGATCGTCAGGAACGGCCTGCGCACCGCGATCAACTCGCGCACGCTACAGGACGTGGTATCGAGCGCGCGCTCGGACCTCACGCAGGCGCTGGTGCAGGCCGCGAACCGCGACGCGGAGAATCTCGGCATCCAGATCGTCGACGTGCGCATCAAGCGCATCGACCTGCCGGAGGAGAGCCAGGTGCTGCGCTCGGTGTACGAGCGCATGCGCTCGGAGCGCAAGCAGGTCGCCGATGCGCTGCGCGCGGAAGGCAACGAGGCCGCCGAGCGCATCAAGTCCAATGCCGACCGCGAGGCGCAGGTGCTGAAAGCCGAAGCGTATCGCGAAGCTGCCAAGATCCGCGGCGAGGGCGATGCGAAAGCCGCTGAGATCTACGCGAGCTCGTACGGCCGCGATCCAGAGTTCTACGCGTTCTACCGCAGCCTCGAGGCGTACCGCTCGTCGCTGACGACACGCAACGGCGTGCTGGTGCTGGATCCGAAATCCGAGTACCTGCGCTACCTGCAGGACAGCAAATAGGCGCGGGGGTGGCGAATCTCGCAGCCGCTCTGTGCCTGGTGCTGGTGATCGAAGGGCTGTTCCTGTTCGCGTCGCCCGCGCTCTGGAAACGCATGGCCGAGCAGCTGCAGCAGATCGACGAAAGGACCTTGCGTATGATCGGGGCGGGGATGATCGTGGCCGGACTGCTTCTGCTGCAGCTCGTGCGGTGATCCGCGGCAAGGCCGGCCGTTCGCCGCGGCGCGTGCGGCCGGTGTCCGGCGCCGTGTCTCGTCTTACGCCATAGCGGAAATTGCGAAATGGGCAAATCAGTCGTCATCCTCGGCGCCCAGTGGGGCGACGAGGGCAAAGGCAAGATCGTCGATCTCCTGACCGAGGACATCGGCGCGGTGGTGCGGTTCCAGGGCGGCCACAACGCGGGCCACACGCTCGTCATCGGCGGCAAGAAGACCGTGCTGCACCTGATTCCGTCGGGCATCCTGCGCGACGACGCGCTTTGCCTGATCGGCAACGGCGTCGTGCTGAGCCCGGCGGCACTGCGCAAGGAGATCGGCGAGCTCGAAGCGAATGGCGTTGAAGTGCGTTCACGCCTCAAGATCTCGCCGGCCACGCCGTTGATCATGCCGTATCACATTGCGCTCGATCAGGCGCGCGAGAAGAAGGCCGGCGGCAAGGCGATCGGCACGACAGGGCGCGGCATCGGGCCCGCGTACGAGGACAAGGTCGCGCGCCGCGGCGTGCGCGTCGCCGACCTGCACTATCCCGAGCAGCTGGCGGAGCTGCTGCGCGGCACGCTCGACTACCACAACTTTGTGCTCACGAAGTATCTTGGCGTCGAAGCGATCGATTTCCAGCAGACGCTCGACGAGGCGCTCGCGTTCGGCGAATACGTCGAGCCGATGAAGTCGGACGTCGCGGGCCTGCTGCACGAGCTGCGCAAGCAGGGCAAGAAGATCCTCTACGAAGGCGCGCAGGGCTCGCTGCTCGACATCGACCACGGCACGTATCCGTACGTGACGTCCAGCAACACGACCGTCGGCGGCGCGCTGGCCGGCACCGGCGTCGGCGCGGACGCGATCGACTACGTGCTCGGCATCGCCAAGGCGTACGCGACGCGCGTCGGCGGCGGGCCGTTCCCGACGGAGCTCGACGACGACATCGGCCAGAGGCTCCGCGACCGCGGCCAGGAGTACGGCGCCACGACGGGCCGCCCGCGCCGCTGCGGATGGATGGACATCGTCGCGCTGAAGCGCGCTGTCGCGATCAACGGCATCACCGGCCTCTGCATCACCAAGCTGGACGTGCTCGACGGCATGGACAAGCTCAGCATCTGCATCGCGTACGAGTACCGCGGCAAGCGCACCGAGTACGCGCCGCTCGACGCGGCCGGCTGGGAAGAGTGCACGCCAGTCTATCTCGAATTTCCCGGGTGGCAGGAATCGACGCACGGCATCACGCGCTGGGACGATCTTCCGCCGGCCGCGCGAGCCTACCTGCGCGCGCTCGAGGAACTGGCAGGCTGTCCGCTCGCGATCGTGTCGACCGGACCGGACCGCGACGCGAACATCGTCCTGCACGATCCATTCGACTGACCAAGCACAGATTTTCCCGATCGGGAAAATCGGATTGACATCCGACCTCGATTGACGTAATTTTCCCGATCGGGAAAATTACGTCAATCGGAATGCCGTGGCCGATGTTTACTCCCGATCGGGAATAAAAACGCTGCCCGAAGTCACTTCGATCGCGCAGAAGGTCCGCGCGACACGCCGAAAGTACGGCATGACCCAGGCCCAGGTCGCCGGCCTTTCCGGGACGGGGCTGCGTTTCGTCAGCGAGCTCGAACGGGGCAAGCCGACCGTCGCCCTCGACAAGGTGCTGGCGGTCTTGTCCGTGCTCGGCCTGCGGCTCGAAGTGACCGGAGACGACGCGTGAGCGAACGTCTGGACGTTCGCCTGTTCGACCGCAAAGCGGGCGAGCTTGCAAGGGAGGACGAGACGCAGGGCCCCGAGGGCTGGCGCTTCGCGTACGCGCCAGACTACCTGGCCGGTGCCGCGCCGGTCGCACTGTCCGTCTCGCTCCCGCTCCGGTCCGAACCGTTCGAAGGTGCGGTCGTGCGCAACTGGTTCTGCAACCTGCTGCCCGAGGGCATCGTGCGCGACGCGGTCGAAACGCGCCTGCGCATTCCTCCACGCGACGATTTTGCGCTGCTGGCGGCGATCGGAGGCGAATGCGCGGGCGCCGTCAGCATCGGACCCCGCTCGCGCAAGGAATCGAGCGCGAACGAAGAAGCGGATCTCGAAACTCTGCTCGCGCGCCAGGGCGGCGAGGCGGGCGAGGGCGCTTGGGCCGCGCTCGGCACGCCGTACCGGCTATCGCTTGCCGGCGCACAGGACAAGATTGCCGTCGTGCGCGATGCGGACGGACGCCTGCGCCTGCCGCGCGGCAACGAGCTCAGCACGCACATCCTGAAACCGGACAGCCGCAGAATTCGCGGGCTGCGCGATCTGGAAGCGCTCGGGCTCGCGCTGGCACGCGCGGTCGGACTGAATGCGGTCGCGGCGAGCTTCATCGAGATCGCCGGCGCGAAAGCACTCCTGATCCGCCGCTACGACCGCGCGACGACGGAGCATGGCACGGCCCGTTTGCATCAGGAGGATTTCTGCCAGGCGCTCGGCTATCCGCCCGAGCTCAAGTACGAGAACCAGGGTGGGCCGACGCTCGCGCTGTGCGCCGAGCTGATCCGCAGCCGGCTTCGACTCGGGCCGCTCGCCGTGCAGGGCTTTCTCGACTGGGTCGCCTTCAACGCGATCATCGGCAACGCCGACGCGCACGCGAAGAATCTCGCGCTGCTGTGCGGCGAGGACGGCCGGCGCGCGCTCGCGCCGTTCTACGACACGGTGCCGACATTGGCGATCGCCGAAAGCCTGGTCGATCGCACACCGGCGCTGCGGATCGGCGCGGCAGAGCGCGTCGATGCGATCGCCGCCGGCGACTGGCGCGCGTTCGCCGAGGCGACGGGGTACGGCGCACGCTTTGTCATCCGCCGCATCGCGACGCTGTCCGAAGCGGTAGCGGGAGTTGCGCGTCGCGTTGTGGAGACCTTGATCGAAGAGGGTGCGGACGCGGACCGCACACGCCGGGCCACGGGCATCATCGAAGACAATGCGCGACGCATGATGCTTGTCGCGCGGTGATCGCGGAACTCGCGTGTGGCGGCCGTGTCAGATCAGCATCCTCCGTACCTGCCGGAGAGATCGAGGATGTGCGTTCCATGATCAGCATTCGCGAGATCGACCACGTCGTCATACGGGCGCGCGATCAGGAACGCCTCGTCCGCTTCTACTGCGACGTCGTCGGCTGCAGCGTGGACCGGCGGCGGGACGCGATCGGGCTCGTGCAGCTTCGCGCCGGCCGGTCGCTGATCGATATCGTCGCTGTCGATGGAACGCTCGGCCGCAAGGGCGGCGCTCCGCCCGGCCGGGAAGGCCACAACATGGATCACCTCTGCCTGCGCGTCGAGCCGTTCGACGCCGAAGCGATCCGTGCGCATCTCGATGCGCACGGCGTGCGCGTGGAGGATGCCGGCATGCGCTACGGCGCCGAAGGCGAAGGCTATTCGCTGTACATCTCGGACCCGGAAGGCAACATCGTCGAGCTCAAGGGTCCCGCACAGGCAACGGTGACCGATGCGCCAACGTGAGCACGCACGCCGCGACGCAGCTCGCGCCGGCGTCCGCTCACGTGCCGTCGTCGACCTGTACGCCTGCGAGCCGCTGCAACAGCGAGAGGTATCGCGGCATGTTGGCCGGCGAGGCGAACGGATTCAGCGCGTCGTTGTAGAGGTCGATCCTCGTCGGCGCGACGAGGCCCTCGTTCTTGAGCTGGTCGAACACATCCTGCGGCAGCGAGAAATTCAGCGCGGGCGCCGTGCCGCCGAACGTGCCGAGCGCGGAGCCGATCGCGCCGGATGCGGCGAACGCGTTGACGACCTGATACCGGCCCGGCGCTACCACTTTCAACGTCTTCGGCAGATGGATGGGTCCGAAATCACCGCGGTTCATGGCTGCTCCTCATTGCGTGCGAGACCGAGCGCCAGCGCGTGATCTCGCGCACCCGAATGCAAGGCGCCACCAGCCGGAACGGCTGGTGGCGCAAGGCCGCGATCAGAGCGCGGCGTCCTTGAGCTTCTTCAGCGGACGGATCTTCACCTTGACGGTCGCCGGCTTGGCGGCGAACCAGCGCTCTTCCTTGGTGAAGGGATCGATGCCCTTGCGCTTGGGCTTCGCGGGCACGGCGACCGACGTGATCTTGAACAGGCCCGGCATCGTGAACAGGCCGGCGCCCTTCTTGCTGACGGCGCTGGATATCGTCTGTTCGAGCGCTTCGAGCACGGCGCGCGTGCTCTTCGTATCGACGCCCGTGTGCGTCGCGATATGGCTGACGAGCCCCGACTTCGACAACGCCTGCGTCACCGGCTTCATTGCGGCGGGCTTCTTGGCGGACTTTGCTGCGGGCTTCTTTTTCATTGCCATGGATCAGAGATCTCCTGCGGGTTTTTTTGATAGTGGTCGGACAGCACGGCTGCTTGGCCAGCGCCGCAGGCGAAGCCTATCTGGGTTTCGGCCGAAAAGGCAGCAGGAGGAGCGCTTTTTTTAGGGTTTTTTTTGCGGACCGATCGCCGGCGCGGCACTTTTTGCCGGCATCCACCGGCGCCCTCGGCGTGGCGGCTCTTCGTTTTGATCGCCTGCCGGTCCGGCGCGAAGAGTCAGCGCCGGGCAACCGCTCGTGCCTCGCGATCGGCCTGGCGCTTCTGGACCGCGCTCCGCTCCGACTGACATTGGCTGCGCAGGGCCATGAGCTCGCGATCCTGGGCGGCCAGCAGCTCGGTCTTGTGTGCTTCCACGGCATCGATGCGTTCCTGTACCGACGGGTCTTTCCCGGTGGGCGAGGTCGCGGACGCGAGCTGCTTGTGCAGGGTCACGATCTCGGCGTTGGCCTCGGCAAAGCGCACGCCGTATCCGTCCAGAATGCGCCGCGATTCTGCCTCGCAGCGGCTGTCGACGGCTTCCAGCGCCGCCTTGTCGCTGGCCGCGTCACTGGCGGGTGTCGGGGATTTCTTCGAGCCGGCGGTCGCCAGCTCGGCCGCATCCTTGCCGCACGGCGTCTGGCTGAAGATCGTGCCGCCGCCCGGAGCCGAGCAGCGGTAGATCGTGCCGGCGGACGCAAGCGACGAGCCGGCGAAGAGCATGACGAGCAACACAAGCATCGAGCGGTACATGGCAGTTCGTAGTCCAATGGTTTCGAAGGTCGTCGCGATCGCGCCGGCGTCCGGCCGTGACATGGCGCGTGCGCACACGAGGCTTGGAGCGGTGCGGAGTTCCTGTCCCGGCCGCTGCTTGGTGGCGGCTGCCTCGGGCCCGGACGGCTGCAGATTCCATGCCACGTGCGTTCTTCACGATTCAGCGACGTGTCCCGCCGATGAACCGCAATTGCGCGCGTTCACGAGCAGGCCAAGCCGGAGGCTGCATCTTGCGGAAGTGCCCATTTGCATCGCGCCGCGTCAGCTTCGGACGCGCAGTGCCCGGAGGAAGTCGTATGGAAGCGTTCGCGTTCCGCTCCCTGCTCGCCGGATGTTCATGCGCGCTGGTGTCGTGTGCGACCCTGTCGGCATTGAGCGCCGATGCCGGCACCGGCACCGATCCCGTGCTGCCGCCGCCGCAATCGTCGCTCGTGCCGACCGTGCACATCGCGACTGCGACCGGCTGGCCCGCCGGTACAGAGCCAACGCCTGCGCAGGGACTTGCCGTCGACGCGTTCGCCATCGATCTCGCGCATCCGCGCTGGCTCTACGTGCTGCCGAACGGCGACGTGCTCGTGGCGGAAACCGACGCACCGCCGAAGCCGGAGGACAGCAAAGGCCTGCGCGGCTGGATCATGAAGAAGCTGATGAGCCGCGCGGGCTCAGGCAAGCCCAGCGCCGATCGCATCACCCTGCTGCGGGATGCGGACGGCGACGGCACGGCGGAGACGCGTCATGTGTACCTGTCGGGGCTGCACTCGCCGTTCGGCATGGCGCTGGTCGGCAATGCCTTCTACGTCGCCAACACCGATGCGCTGATGCGCTACGACTATCGCGACGGCGCAACGAGCATCGCGGGAACGGGCACCAGGGTTGCCGAGCTGCCGGGCGGCCCGATCAATCACCACTGGACCAAGAATGTCATCGCGAGCCGCGACGGCAGCCGGCTCTACGTCACGGTCGGCTCGAACAGCAACGTCGCCGAGAACGGCATCGACAAGGAAGAGCAGCGCGCCGCGATTCTCGAGATCGATCCTTCCAGCGGCGCCATGCGCGTGTTCGCGAGCGGCCTGCGCAATCCGAACGGCATGGATTTCGAGCCCGAAACCGGCGCGCTCTGGACCGCGGTGAACGAGCGCGACGAGCTCGGCAACGATCTCGTTCCGGACTACATCACGTCGGTGCGTGAAGGCGGCTTCTACGGTTGGCCGTACAGCTACTACGGCCAGCACGTCGACGAGCGCGTGCAGCCGCAGCGGCCCGATCTCGTCGCGACGGCGATCGTGCCCGACTACGCGGTGGGCGCACACACGGCCTCGCTCGGTTTCACGTTCTACGAGGGCGATGCGCTGCCGGCGCGCTACCGCGGCGGCGCGTTCGTCGGCCAGCACGGCTCGTGGAACCGCAAGCCCTTCAGCGGCTATCGAGTGATCTTCGTGCCCTTCGCGAACGGCAAGGCAACCGGCAAGCCCGAGGAAGTCCTGACCGGATTCGTCAACGCGAAAGGCGAGGCGATGGGCCGGCCGGTCGGCGTCGCCGTGGACAAGGCCGGCGCGCTGCTGGTCGCCGACGATGTCGGTAATCGCGTGTGGCGCGTCACGGCGGCAGACGCCGTGCCGTCCGGCTGATCGGACGGACGGCGCCTTCGGGAAGACCCGCCGCATGCCGCCATCGGCGGCGCATTGCGCGGCGGAATGAACGCACCCGCGAGCAGGTGCTACAGCGTCATCAGTGCGCGGACGCCTGGAGAGCCGAAGCGATCGCCGCGTCGCCGCTCACGAGATCCTTCCAGGAGATCGAGACACCGTTACGATGCCCTTTCGGAACGAGCTTGAGGCCATCCGGATCGATCGTGAGCGTGTAGGCCTGATCGCCGATGGCGACCTCGCGACGCAGGGGCTTGTCGAGTTTGGTCATGGGTCGGTCCTTTCTGGGGCGGATGCGGAGGGCAGCATGGCGGGGCGCGGCCCGCGAATCAAGGATTGTCGAAGGACGGATTTCGGGGTATGCGGGACGAGTTATCCACAGCCTGATCCGTCGCATTTTCCCGACAGCACTGCAAATCCTCGGCTCGCGGGGGACTGCGTTTCCGCCGCGGGGACGTTCGAGGTGGGCAGGCTCAGCCGGATCTCCCTGTTTTTTCAGGCGCTCCGCTCACCAAAGCTCAGGACAACCGACTCCTTCGCCCTGTCAGTCGGCAGACCATCGACGCTCCGGACGCTCGTCGCGCGAGTCAATTCGATGCGTCGTCGCATCGACTGCGCTGAACACGCGTGAAACCCGCCGCTCATAGCGAGCCCGTCTTCTGCGGATTCGCAGCAGAACGATGGAGCGATGCGGTTGACAAGCGCGTCCGCGCGCGTCTGAAGATCGAAAAACAGCGCAGAATGGATGATGCGATGGTGCCCAGGAGAGGACTCGAACCTCCACGGTTTTACCCGCTAGTACCTGAAACTAGTGCGTCTACCAATTCCGCCACCTGGGCGCGGTGGGGACGCCGGGCGGCGTCCTGCGGGGCCGCGAACGATACTGGCCAGCAGGAGGCCTGTCAACGCGACGACTTGCAATCACGGGAGCGCTCGGCGACGCTGGCGCGAACCCGAATGGAAGCCTGACTTGAAACGAAGAAGAACATCGAAGCCGCGCGCGCAGGAGACGCCACGCAAGCGCGCGCCCGGCCGTCGCAACGGATCGCCGAAGACGGCGCGGTCGCACTCATCGAGCCAGGCGCAGAAAGCGCCGGCGCGTTTTTCCGATCCGCACGCCGAGCGCGAGGCGAGGCGCTACGAGCGGCCGATTCCGAGCCGCGAAGCGATCCTCGCGTTCCTCGGCGAGAACGGCCAGCTGATGAAGGCCGAGGCCATCGCGGCGGCGCTCGGCCTCGTCACGCCACCCGATTTCGAAGCGCTCACCAAGCGCCTCGCGGCGATGTTGCGCGACGGACAGTTGATCCAGAATCGCCGCGGCGGCTACGGCGTGGCAAGCAATCTCGACCTGAGTCCGGGCGCGGTCATCGCGAACGCGGACGGCTACGGATTCCTCCGACCCGACGAAGGCGGCGACGATCTTTATCTCTCGCCGGCGGAGATGCGCAAGGTGCTGCACGGCGACCGTGTGCTCGCGAGCGTTGTCGGTGTCGACCGCCGCGGACGCCGGCAGGGCGCGATCGTCGAAGTGCTGGAACGGCGCCCGCCCCGGCTGGTCGGCCGCGTCATCGAGGAGAACGGCCTCGTGCTGGTGACGCCGGACGATCGCCGCCTGCACCAGGACATCCTGATCGCACCCGGCAAGGAGCGCGGTGCGCGTTCGGGCCAGATCGTCGTGGTCGAGATCACGGATCAGCCGACCGCGTATCGCGGCCCGATGGGCCGCGTTCTCACGGTACTGGGCGAGCGGCTCACGCCCTCGCTCGTCGTCGAGATGGCGATCGCGAGCCACGGCCTGCCGAACGAATGGCCCGCGGCGGCGCTGCGCGAAGCGGCCGATGTCGCGCCCGAGGTTTCGGCCGCCGAAATCGCCGGGCGCGTCGATCTGCGCCCGCTTCCGCTGGTCACCATCGACGGCGCCGACGCGAAGGATTTCGACGATGCCGTGTACGCCGAGCCGAACGCGTCCGGCTTCCGGCTGATCGTCGCGATCGCCGACGTGTCGCACTACGTCGCGCCCGGTTCGGCGCTCGATGCGGAAGCGTACAACCGCGCCACGTCGGTCTATTTCCCGGGCTTCGTCGTGCCGATGCTGCCGGAGACGCTGTCGAACGGCATCTGCTCGCTGAATCCGAAGGTCGAGCGCCTGTGCATGGCCTGCGACATGCAGGTCGACCGCAGTGGCGAGGTCGTGCGCTCGAAGTTCTATCCCGCGGTCATGCGCTCGCATGCGCGCCTCACGTACACGCGCGTGTGGCAGGCGATCGGCGAGAGGGACCGCGATACGTGCGAGGAGCTGGCCGATGTGCTGCCGCAACTCAGGCACCTGCACCAGCTCTACAAGGTGCTCGCGAAGGCGCGCCAGCGCCGCGGCGCGATCGATTTCGAGTCCAGCGAAGTCGAGTTCCGGCTCGCGCCGTCCGGCGAGGTCGTGCAGCTCGGTGCCTACGAGCGCAACGAGGCGCACAAGCTGATCGAGGAGTGCATGATCGCCGCGAACGTCGAGGCGGCAAAATTTCTGCACAAGCGGCGCATTCCCGCACCGTATCGCGTGCACGCGCCGCCGCCCGCGTCGAAATACGAGGACCTGCTGCAGTTCCTCAAGGAGTTCCATCTGCAACTGCCGCCGCTGGAGCAGGTGCAGCCGGCCGATTTCGCAGCGCTCCTCAGAAAGGTGCGCAAGCGGCCGGATGCGAGCCTGATCGAGTCCGTGCTGCTGCGCTCGCAGAGCCTGGCCGTATATCAGCCCGGCGATCCCGGCCATTTCGGGCTCGCGCTGTCGACGTACACGCATTTCACCTCGCCGATCCGCCGCTATCCCGATCTGCTCGTGCACCGCGCGATCCGGCACGCGCTCGCCGGCGGCAAGCCCGCGGACTACCAGTACGGCGCGAGCGACATGGCCGGCATGTGCGTGCACTGCTCGCAGAACGAGCGCCGCGCGGACGAGGCCGAGCGCGACGTCGACGAGCGCTACAAGTGCGCCTGGATGGAGAAGCACGTCGGCAGCGAATTCGACGGCATCGTCTCGGGCGTGACTTCGTTCGGGCTTTTCGTCGAGCTCACGGAATCGAAGATCAACGGCCTCGTGCACATCACGCAGCTGCCGAACGACTATTACCATTTCGATGCGGTCCGCCACCTCCTGACCGGAGAGCGCCGCGGCCTCCGGTTCCGACTCGGCGACAAAGTGCGCGTGCAGGTGCTGCGCGCCAGCCTCGAAGACAGGAAAATCGACTTCCGCCTGGTGTCGGGGCGCTGAACCTTCGTCCACCGGTACGCAGCGGAAGTCCGACGCCGCGAGCCGGCTTGCCCTCATCCTTTCCTCTCGCAGCGGGAGGGGATAACACAATAAGGTCTATGGAATGGCGCACGATCTCCTCATCGGCATCCATGCGGTAGAAGCGGCGCTGAATTACGACGCCGCGAACATCGTCGAGCTTTACGTCGAGACCGGCGCGCACAACCCGCGCGTAAAGGAGATTTCGGAGCGCGCGCGCGAGCTCGGCATCCGGCCGCACGCGCGTGATCGCGCCGCGCTCGATCGCATGTCCGGCGGCGCGCGGCATCAGGGCGTCGTCGCGCGCTACAACGCGCCGGCACCGCTGGCGGAAACGGAATTGCCCCGGCTGGCCGAAGAGGCCGGGCGCGAGGCGCTGTTTCTCGTGCTCGACGGCGTTACCGATCCGCACAATCTTGGCGCGTGCCTGCGCAGCGCGGAGGCGGCGGGCGTCACGGCCGTCGTCGTGCCCAAGGATCGCGCCGTCGGCATCACGCCGACGGTGCGCCGCGCGTCGGCAGGCGCTGCCGACCGCGTGCCGCTGGTCGCCGCGACGAATCTTGCGCGGACGCTGAAGACGCTCAAGGACGCGGGCGTGTGGCTGGTCGGCCTCGTCGGCGATGTCGACACGTCGCTGTATGCGGTCGACCTCAAGGGGCCGATCGCGATTGTGCTTGGCAGCGAAGGCGAGGGCATGCGCAGGCTTACGCGCGAAGCCTGCGATTTCCTCGCGAACATTCCGATGCGCGGCGAAGCGGAGAGCCTCAACGTGTCCGTCGCGACCGGCATTGCGCTGTTCGAGGCATTGCGTCAGCGAACCTGATTTTCTGCCCTTCCGGCGAAAACGAAAGGTGCGGCGCGAGCGGCTACGGCGTGATGCGGCGCGCGGCACCGCGCGAAGCGAACAGCTCGCCGATCTGGCGCTTCCATTCCTTGAACGGCGCGATGCTCGCGCGCACGAGGCCGTTGAGGTCCTCGCCGTCGGCGAGCCCGGTCGTCGGATAGGTGTCGCGCCCGGGCTTGCAATACGTGCCGAACATCACGTCGAAGATCGGGAAGAATGCGGCGAAGTTCCTGTCGCGGTGCTCGGGCAGATTGGAGTGATGGATGCGGTGCAGCTGCGGCCCGCCGAACACCGGCGTCAGCGGGCCGAGCGGCAGGCGCAGGTTCATGTGGATGAAGTAGCCCCAGAGCAGGAACGCGGACCAGAGCCAGGCGATCGTCACGGGCTTCTGCTGGAAGATGAACCCGATTGGCAGCCACAGCGCGAACACACGCAATGGTTCCTCCAGCCAGTGGTGGCGATTGCCGGTGGTGATGTTGAGCGAGAACTCCGAATGATGGATCTTGTGCTGCGCCCACAGCGCCGGGAGCGCGTGCTGTGCACGGTGGAACCAGTAGTAGAAGAAATCCATGATGAAGAGGAACGCGAGCGTCTGCCCTACCTGCCCTGCGAAGTTGTCCGGAAACGCGATCGGCACGGCGAGGCCCCAGCGATCGATCCAGGGTTTGGTCAGCGACTGCAGCGGCGGCACGAGGAAATTCGTCGCGAGCAGGAACACCGCCGTGTAGAGCAGGTTGAAGCCGATGTGCTTCAGCGGCTGACCCGCCTGCGCGGGTCGCAGCGACTCGATCGCGAGGCCGACAATGTAGACGACGCAGATGAGCTGGAACTGCGACCAGCTGGTGAGAAGGGCGTCCTGGACGTACTGCATGGGCGGAATCGGCGGGCCGGCCGCGCAAGTGTACAATAACCATGAAAATCGCGACGTTACCTGCAGAAAGCGGTCTTGCCGGCGCGAAAGCAGGAGCGGCGGCCCGGCAGCCGCGTCGCTCCATACCACTCACGCCGGACCCGACGCGCCCATGAACATTTCCTTCGTCGCGCAATGAGCCGCGGGCACGTCTTTGGCCTCGACCTGATCCGGGCGCTCGCGGTCGCGATGGTGCTGTTCACCCACGCGAGCTTCCTGTTTCTGCCGCTGTCAGGCGATCTTGCCGTGTTCGAGCCATGGTGGCTGCCGGGCCAGCTCGGAGTCGAGCTGTTCTTCGTGCTGAGCGGATTCCTGATCGGCGGCATCCTCGCCGAACAGGCGGAGGCGGGCGACCTCGACGTGCGCCAGTTCTGGATCCGCCGCTGGCTGCGCACGCTGCCGAATTACTACATCTTTCTCGTGCTGAATCTCCTGCT
>CBINBI010000039.1:0-30368 GCA_966248875.1 uncultured Rhodanobacteraceae bacterium | reverse complement strand
ATCGCGCACGATGCCGAGCGGAATCTGCTCGCCCGCGCCGCGCGGCGTCACGGCATCGCCGCGCCGGTGCAGCAGCGGCGGATGGCCCGCGGCGACGTAAGTCGCCCGGCGGAGGTCCGGCCGATAGAGCAGGGCGAAGGCGGTCAGGAAATGCCGGCGCTGACGCCGCGAGAAGAAGTGACGGTTCGCGTAGGTCAGCGCGCCGGCCGGGCCGTCGCCGTCGCCCTGGTACGTGCGCAGGATCGCGTCGAACTGCACGGCTTCCATCGCCGCAGCGGCGCCGTGGCCCGAGACGTCGGCCAGCATCAGCGCCCATATGTCCGCGCGGTCGCGCAAAAACTCGGGCGGCGCGAACGGCGTCAGCGACATCAGGTCGTAGTAGTCGCCGGCGGCGGTCTCCGCGGGCTGCCAGTGCACCGCGTATTCCAGGCCGCGTATCACCGGATCGTCCGGCAGCAGCAGGCGCTGCACGTCGGCGATGCCCTCGATCTCGCGCCGCTGCCGCGCGGTCTCGTCGCGCAGCGCGCGCGTCGCGAGCGGGCGCACGATCAGGTTCGCGGCGAGATTCGTCTCGAGCAGCAGCGCATCGGTGTCGACGCGGTCGAAGCGCGGATGGAAGGTCGAGCCGAATACGAGCCAGTGCTGGATCGCGCCGGCGTTCACGATCGGCACCCCGAGCAGCGCCGCCGGCGCCAGCAACGCCTGCGCGAACGGCAGCGCGAACTCCGTGGGCGCCATGCGCACCACGCGCGGCGTGGTCTCTGCGAACAGGCGAGCGGTCAGCGCGTCGGCGAAGAGCGGCTGCGTCATGCGCTGGCCGAACGGGTCGACGTTCGGCACGTGCTCGGTGCCGTCAGGACCGATCAGCCCCGCCAGCCGGCACTGGCCCGGTGGCTCGCCGGCGACGCGTACCAGAGCGAGTGAGCAATCCGGAAAGCGCGCGCGGAAGTGGCCGTGCAGCACTCGCAGCGCGGCCGCGGAATCCCCGTCGAAGGCGCTGAGCTGGAGGATGCGGGCGAGGGCGGAGTCGGGCAAGGCGGAAGCGAACGAGCGGGAGATGCCGGGATTCTGCATGCCTGGCTTAGAACGCGGTAGCCGTGGCTGTCGGCTTCGGCCCGCAGTCGCGTTCGTATCGCGTCTGCATCGCCGGATGCTCGCCGGCATAACCTGATCGCGAATCGATGCCTTGCTCGATCGCCTTCGCGCGATCCCCGAGATCGAAACGATCACGATCGCCGATGCAAATCCCGCTCTCCGGCGCGACAATTTTGTCGGTATCCGCCTCGCGTTCAGCGCCATCGGTTCGCTGGCGGTATCGAAGATTGCTGGATTCAGTGCCCGCGGTGCACGCCGCGCGTGGCTCCGGTCGAAGCGCCGCGGCACGATTGACATCGCCGCGGACGAAGCCCGCGCGGCTCCGGGCTGCCGTACAATGCGCGCCCTCGCGGCCTCCGTCCGGCGGCCGCGTCTTCGTTCCGCAGCTACGGAAGCTCCATGTCATCCCACGATATCCGCTCGGCCCGGCGGCCGGATCCCGATCAGCCGATGCGCGACATCGCCGACTACGTCGCCGATTACCGCATCGATTCCAAGGAAGCCTACGACACCGCACGCTACATGCTGCTCGATTCGCTGGCCTGCGCGATGCTGGCGATGAAATTCCCCGAGTGCGTGAAGCATCTCGGACCGATCGTTCCGGGGGCGGTGCTGCCCGGAGGGGCGAGGGTGCCGGGCACGGCCTGGGAGCTCGATCCCGTGCAGGCCGCGTACAACATCGGCGTGCAGGTGCGCTGGCTCGACTTCAACGACACCTGGCTCGCTGCCGAGTGGGGCCATCCTTCGGACAATCTCGGCGCCATCCTCGCCGTCGCCGATTATCTTTCGCGCAAGGCGGAACGCGACGGGGGCACACCGCTGACCGTGCGCGACGTGCTCGGCTGCGCGATCAAGGCCCACGAGATCCAGGGCTGCTACGCATTGAAGAACTCGTTCAACCGCGTCGGGCTGGATCATGTGATCCTCGTCCGACTCGCCTCCACAGCCGTCACGACGCACATGCTCGGCGGTTCGAAGGACGACATCGTCAATGCCGTCTCGCACAGCTGGATCGACAACGGCGTCCTGCGCACGTACCGCCACGCTCCGAACACCGGCCCGCGCAAGAGCTGGGCGGCCGGCGACGCGTGCCGGCGCGCGGTGACGCACGCGCTGAACGCCGTCAAGGGCTGCGTCGGCTATCCCTCGGCGCTGACGGCGAAGACCTGGGGCTTCTACGACGTCGCGTTCAAAGGCAAGCCGTTCGAGTTCGAGCGGCCGTTCGGCAGCTACGTGATGGAGAACGTCCTCTTCAAGATCAGCTATCCGGCCGAGTTCCACGCGCAGACCGCCGTCGAGTGCGCGATGCGCCTGCATCCCGAGGTCGCCGGGCGCCTCGACGAGATCGAGAAGATCGTGATCGAGACGCAGGAAGCCGGCGTGCGCATCATTGACAAGACCGGGCCGCTGGCGAATTACGCCGATCGCGACCACTGCATTCAGTACATGGTCGCCGTGCCGCTGATCTTCGGTCGCCTCACGGCCGACGACTACGGCGACGCCGTCGCGGCCGACGAGCGCATCGACGCCCTGCGCGCGCGCATGGAGGTGCGCGAGAACCCGGTGTTCACGAAGGACTATTTCGATCCCGACAAGCGCTACATCGGGAACGCGGTGCAGGTCTTCTTCAAGGACGGCTCAGCGACGGAGAAGGTCTCGATCGACTACCCGATCGGCCACCGCAAGCGCCGGGCCGAGGGGATCCCGGTGCTGCTGCGGAAGTTCGCCGACGCCCTGGCCGGCCATCTGCCCGCCCGGCAGGTCGAGCGCATCCTGGCGCTGTCCGGGGACGGCCCCCGCCTGGACGCCATGCCAATCCACCGATTTGTGGACCTCTTCGCAGTTCACTGACTCGACGCTTAACGCTCTTTTTACATCGGACTGGTTGTAAAATTTTGATCCGGCTAAGATTGCCCGGCAGCCCTGTTACCGTGATAAAATGTTAAGAACACGTTTCCCAAGCGTCTTGCTGGCGTAGAATAGGATTCGGGAACGGTGTCGCGTTCCGCGCGGGGTTGAGCGGACGCATGAAGACCAAACGAGAGGAGACTCTGAATGAAACGTAAGGCCTTATGTGCGCTGATCGCCCTGAGCCTTGCCGGAGCCGCGGTGACGACCGCGCACGCGCAGGACTTCGGCAACTGGTACATCGCGCCGCGCATCGGCGCTAACTTCTCCGACGGCGATCGTCACACCGACACGTCGCTGTGGGGTGGCATTGGCGCCGGCGTGTGGGTCAACCCGCATCTCGCCGTCGATTTCGAATACACGATCAACAATGCCGATTTCGAAGGCGGCTCGTTCCGCGACGGCCACGAATGGGAAAGCGTCGGCCTCGGCGTCAGCGCGCGCTGGTTCTTCGGCGACGAGGGTGCCCAGTGGCGTCCGTACATCATGGCCGGCCTCGGCGCGCTGCGTCATGCTGCGTACTCGGGCTTCCTGCTGAAGGAGCAGGGCTTCAACGAGAACGGCTGGGATCCGATGGCCACCGTCGGCGCTGGCATCCAGTACAATATGTCCGAGCGCCTCGCGCTGCGTGGTGAGATCGCCGCGCGCTACGACCACGACAACAACACCGAGGACAACCTCGCCGAGGCGCTGGGCTACCTCGGCCCGGGCCCGGGCCAGATCCACAGCCGTCAGAGCGGCTTCACCGACGGCATCGTGAGCATCGGCCTCGTCTACAACTTCGGTGCCGAAGCGCCGCCGCCGCCGCCGGCCCCGCCGGCTGCTCCGCCGCCGCCGCCCGATTGCCACACGCTCGACGACGATCACGACGGCGTCAACAACTGCGACGACCGCTGCCCGGATACGGCGGCCGGCACTGTCGTGGGTCCGGACGGCTGCCCGCAGAAGGTCGTCATCGACCTGCGCGGCGTGAACTTCAAGTTCGATCGTCCGAAGCCGGGCGAGCACGACATCGAGCCGACGCTGCAACTGCCGACGGCGGACTCGGTCGCCATCCTCGACCAGGCCATCGACGCGCTGCAGCGCTATCCGGAGATCAAGGTCGAGCTCGACGGCCACACCGACTCGGTCGGTACGGACGCTTACAACCAGAAGCTGTCCGAGCGCCGCGCGCAGATCGTGTACGACTACCTGACCTCGCACGGCGTCGATCCGAGCCGCATCACGGCGGTCAGGGGCTTCGGCGAATCGCAGCCGATCGACACGAACTCGACGAAGGAAGGCCGTGCGCGCAACCGCCGCACCGAGCTGAAGGTCGAGAATCCGGGTTCGTAATCGGAACCCGATTCAGGTGTCACGGAAAAGCCCGGCGCAAGCCGGGCTTTTCCTTTCGAGACCGAGCGCGATCGGAAGGGCGTGTTCGGCTTGCGTCGTGTGTTTTTGGAGGCGTTCTGGACGAACGCAGGCGTGTTGTAGCCACCGACTTGGTCGTTCCGCGAAGCGGCGGATTCAGCGCCTTGGATTGTCGCGAATCGCGTCGCAAAGACCGGCTCACATCCTTGTGTTTTTTCGTCGGCCCTCCGTGGCCGACGAGTGACTTCTCTTTGCTTGCCCAAAGAGAAGTCACCAAGAGAAAGGGCACCCTCGCGGCCGCGGTTTGCCGGGCTTCCGCGTCCGGCAAACTACGCGAGCGGGCTGCGGGGTTCGCTGACCGTACGTCCGTGTACTGACAGCGAACGCACGCGCCTCCTGCGCGTGCCCCTTCGGGCTGATCCTCCGCCCGCTCGCCGCGGCCGAGTGGGAACCGGAGAAGCAAAAGCTTTTTGCTTTGGGACCCTCTGTGACGCGGCGGAGGCGGACGGAAGAGGCCGCGTGATACGCGCGGGCGGCGCGAGGGATCGCGCCGCGTTTGCCGCAGGCCAGGGAAGGGCCTGTCGGCAAAACCCCGGCCGCCCGTAGCGCACCGGCGCGCAGCGCCGGCGTGTCACCGATGGTGCCCTCTCTTTCGTCACTTTCTCTGGGCAAGCAGAGAAGGTGACTCGCTCGCCAGGGAGGGCGAGCGAAAAAACACAAGGACGTGAGTCGATCCTCGCGACAGCGACCGAACCAGAAGCGAAAAGCACTGGGTCCCGCTTCCGCGGGGACGACGAAGACGCGTATTCCGTCTTCCGTCGAAACCGCCGCGGTCTACTGTGTCAGACCCGGCGTCAACTCCGGCGCGATCGCCCTGATCATCGCGTCGACGACCTTGATGTTGCCCGCGAGCAGATTGCCGCTCGCAGGCATGCCGTCGCGGCCGGCGAAGTCGCAGTGGCGGCCGCCGGCTTCGCGGACGAGCAGGCAGCCCGCCGCCATGTCCCACGGCTTGATGCCGATTTCGTAATAGCCGTCGATGCGACCGGCCGCGACGTAGGCGATGTCGAGCGCGGCGGAGCCGGTGCGGCGGATGTCCTCGGCTTCGCGCAGCAGCGCGCGTGTCATGCCGATCTGGGCATCGAGGTGAGCGCGCTGGCGGTACGGAAATCCGGTCGCGAGCAAAGCTCCGGCGAGGCCGTCGCGCTTGCCGACGCGGATGCGGCGATCATTGAGGAACGCGCCGTCGCCCTTGCTCGCCGTGAACAGCTCGCCGCGCAGCGGATCGAAGATGACGCCGACGATCGGATCGCCGTGCTCGAGCAAGCCGATCGAAACGCAGAAGTGCGGGAAGCCGCGCAGGTAGTTGTGCGTGCCGTCGAGCGGGTCGATGACCCAGGTGTGCTTGCCCTGACCGGCCGCGCCGGATTCCTCGGCGAGGATCGCGTGCGCCGGATAGGCGCGCTTGAGTTCGCGTATGATCTCCGCTTCGGCCAGGCGATCGACTTCCGACGCGAAATCGAGCTGCTGCTTCTCGACGACCGCGAGGCTTTCCAGGCGGTTCATGTGACGCAGGATGATCTGGCCGGCAGCGCGCGCGGCGCGCACCGCCACGTTGACGGCGGGTCTGGACATGGAATTTCCGCTGGGCGGACTTGAAAAGAACGGCGCGCGGGACCAGCCGCGCGGCGGCGCAGGTTAGCAGATCGCCCGGCATCGACCAAACGTGGATCGCATCACACGATCCGCGCTCGCTTTCCGGAGTCATGAACGAGGCTACGCACGATTCCATCGCCGAGCGCGTCCGCTTCGTGCTCGTGCGCACCTCGCACCCCGGCAACATCGGCGCGTCGGCGCGCGCGATCCGCACGATGGGATTCACGCGCCTCGCTCTGGTCGCGCCGCACGCGTTTCCTCACGCGGAAGCCAGCGCGCTCGCGGCGGGCGCGGACGACGTGCTCGCGCGCGCGCGCGTCAGCGACGACGTGCCGGCCGCGATCGCCGATTGCCGGCTCGTCCTCGGCGCGACGGCGCGGCGACGCGACGTGCCGATGGAGGAGCTCGATCCCCGCGCGGCCGCCGCCCGCGTGCTGGAGGAGGCGCGCGCCGGAGGCGAGGTCGCGCTCGTCTTCGGCAACGAGCGCATCGGCCTCGAAAACGAGGACATCAAGCGTTGTCACGCGGCGGTGCTGATCCCGAGCGATCCCGGGTTTTCTTCGCTCAATCTCGCGCAGGCGGTGCAAGTGCTGGCTTACGAAGTGCGCATGGCCGCGCTCGCCGGCGCCATGCCGCTGCCGGAGCAGAAACAGGATCCGCCGGCGTCGAGCGCCGAGCTAGAAGTATTCTTCGAGCATCTCGCACGGACGCTCGATGCGATCGGCTTCCACAAGGGCCGCTCGCCGCGCACGATCCTGTTGCGCCTCCGACGCCTTTATCTCCGCGCGCGGCCCGATCAGCGCGAGCTGCGCATCCTGCACGGCATTCTCACCGACACCGAGCGCGCGGTGCGCCTCGCGCGGCCGCGATCCGGCGACTGAGTCCGCGAGCGCGGACTTCCGCGCGTTGCGCTGCTCAGAACAGCGTACGCACCGCGTCGACGGCCGCCTGGCTCAGTGTCAGCAGGAAGACGCCGATGCCGATGCTGGCAAGCCATGCGATCGCCAGCGCGATGCCGTCGCGCTCGAGCAGCGCGACGGCATACACCACCAGCACGAACCCGAACAAGAAGTTCGTGAACGGAATCGGCAGCGACAGCGCGATCCCGGTGAGCACCAGCAGAAACCCGGTGACGTGATGCGCGGGATGGCGCGTCAGCACTTCCCAACGCGGCCGGCACAGCCATTCGAGCCAGCGCAGCATCGGCGTCACGCGTCGGATGAAGCGTTCCGCCGATGCGCGCTTGAGCCCGCGACGTCGCAGCGCGCCGGGAAGCCAGGGATGCTCGAGGCCAATCACCATCTGCAGCCCGGCGAGCACGATCAGCACGCCCATCACCGCGCCGACGCCGAATGGCACCGGAATGAAATTCGGCAGCGCGAGAATCAGGATCAGGAACCCGTACGCGCGTTCGCCGAGCGGATCGAGGAACTCGCCGAGCAGGATTTCGTCGCCCTCGTGCGTGTCGAGCGCGCTCCTGAGGAGCTCTGTCGTGCGTGGTTGCCGTGTGCGCTTCATTCGACCGCCATCACGGGCACGCGCGCGATCAGGAGCTTGTCGATGCGCGGCCCGTCGAGATCGACGACTTCGAAGCGGAATCCGCCGCCGCTGAAATGTTCGCCCGGTTGCGGGATGCGGCCGAAGTGCGCCATGACCATGCCGGCCGCCGTGCGGAAATCGTGGTCTTCCTCGTTCGGAAGCTCGGAGACACCGAGCAGCTCGCGCAGGTCGTCCGTCGATACGCTGCCGTCGATGAGCCAGCTGCCGTCCTCGCGCTGCACGATCGGCTGCTCCGCCGTCTCGATGAGCGGCGTCATGACCTTGCCGACGACGGCGGCGAGGAGGTCGTTCAGCGTCACCAGGCCCTGGATGTCGCCGTATTCGTCGACGACGAGCGCGAGCGGGGTCTCGGCATCGCGGAATTCCTCCAGCAGGTCGAGCGCGCGCGCCGTGGCAGGCACGTAAAGGGGCTTGCGCAGCGAGCGGAACAGGTCCGTCGGCTCGGTGCCGATCTGGCCAACCAGGCGCTTGGCTTCGAGCACGCCCAGCACCTCTTGTTCACCGCCGCGGTAGACGGGATAGCGCGAGTACGGCGTCTCGCGCATCACAGCCACGTTCTCCTCGAGCGGAGCCGCCGCGTCGAGCCAGGCGATGCGCGTGCGCGGCGTCATCACGCTGTCCACCGTGCGGTCGCCGAGGCGCAGCACCCGGTTGACCATGTTGCGCTCGTCGCTGTCGATGACGCCCTGGTCGGCGCCTTCCGCGACGAGGAGGCGGATTTCCTCCTCGCTCACGTGCTCGCGCGTTGCGGTGTCCATGCGCAGCAGGCGCAGGACCACCCGGGTCGCCCAGATGAGCACGAAGGCGAACGGCGTTGCGAGCCAGGTCAGGGCCCGCATCGGCAGCGCCGTCGAGGTCGCGAACTGCTCCGGGTCGACGAGCGCGATACGCTTGGGCAGGAGTTCGCCGAGCAGGAGCTGCACGAAGGTGATGCCGGAGACGCTGAGGCCGACGCCGATCGGCAGACTGTAGGGATCGATCCATGGCAGGTCGAGCCCGTCGAGCGCGGCGCCGATGTGCTCGCCCAGCGTCGCGCCGAGCGCCGCGCCGGCGCTCACCTGCAGCAGCGTGATGAACACCTGCACGGTGGCGAGGAAGTTCTCCGGCTGCTGCGCGAGCGCGAGTGCCGTCTTCGCGCGCCGGCTGGTCGCGGCGAGGTGCTTCAGGCGGCTCTTGCGAGCCACCATCAGGGCCATCTCGCTCAGCGCGAAGAACCCGTTGAGGAGCGCGAGCAGAACGACCAGCAGGATCTGGAGCAGCATCCGGGTCCCTTGCCGGAGGAAGTGGCCAAAGTGTAGCAACCGGCGGCCGACCGGAACCGCGCACGGGGCGGCCGGCCGGGCTCGGTGAGCGCCCGGGCCGTTGCTGTAACATTATTGCTACTTCGAGGGCTCGCCGGCTGCGCGCGGGGGCCAGTCTCCCGCAGCTGACCGGACGTGCGACGCCATGTTTTCGCTCCAGACCATCTTCGGCAAAGGCGACAAGTTCTACGGCTTGCTCGAAGCGAGCGCGGACGCCGCTCGGCAGAGCACGCGTGCGCTGATCGCGCTCCTGAACGCGCCGGTCTCGACGCGCTCGCTGGACGAGTTCCGCCTCGCGCGCCGGCGCGAGAAGGAGCTGTTCGCGCAGATCAGCGAGGCGCTCGTCGACACCTTCGTCACCGCGCTCGAGCGCGAGGACATCGAGGCGCTGGCGGGGGCGCTGTACAAAATTCCGAAGACGGTCGAGAAGTTCGCCGAGCGCTACATGCTGTTTGCCGACCTGCTGGCCGACGTCGACTTCGCCTCGCGGGCCGCCATGCTGGAGCGGGCGACGGACGTCATCGTGCAGATGACATCGGAGCTGCGCAGCGGCTTCCGGCTCGACGTCATGCGCGATCTCAACGAGCGCATGCAGTCCATCGAGAGCGAGGCCGACCGGCTGATCCTCGACCTGTATCGCGATCTTTTTTCCAGCGAGCGCGATCCCGCCAAGCTTCTCCTGCGCAAGGACCTCTTCGAGCTGCTCGAGAAGGCAATCGACCGCTGCCGCGATGCGGGCAACGTGATCTATCAGATCGTGCTGAAGAATTCCTGAAAGTCGGATTGGGGTTTGGGGATTGAGGTTGCGGGGAGCGCAAGGTGAATCTGACGCGTGAGCGAAGAGTGGGCTCGATGCTGCCGGCCGTTTCGAATCCCGAATCCCGAATCCCGAATCCCGGCTCCCCCGCATGAGCCTCACGCTCGTCCTCATCGTCGTCCTCGTCGCGCTCCTCTTCGAGTACATCAACGGCTTTCACGACACGGCGAACTCGATCGCGACGGTCGTCGCGACGAAGGTGCTGAGCCCGGGGCAGGCCGTCATCCTTGCCGCGTGCACGAACTTCATCGGCGCGCTGATGGGAACGGCGGTGGCCAAGACGATCTCGTCGGGGCTGATCGACGCCGGCATCGTCGCGGTGACGCCGCAGGTGCTGATCTGCGCGTTGCTGGGTGCGACGATCTGGGATGTCATCACGTGGTGGTGGGGCCTGCCGTCGAGCTCCTCCCACGCGCTCGTCGGCGGCCTCTGCGGTGCCGCGCTGGCCGCGGCCGGCGACAACTGGTCGGCGATCATCTGGTGGCAGGAAGGCGCTCACTGGTGGCAGGGCAAGGGGCTGCTGCCTAAAGTCGTCGTGCCGATGTTCGCCTCGCCGGTCGCGGGCTTTCTGCTCGGCTTCGCGATCATGGGCCTGCTGTTCGCGCTGCTGTCGACACTGGGCGATCGCGGGCCGCTGCGCCACGCGATCCGCCCGCGCACCGTCAACGCGGTGTTCGGCAAGATACAGATCCTGTCGTCGAGCGCGATGGGCATTTCGCACGGACTCAACGACGCGCAGAAGACGATGGGCATCATCGCGCTCGCGCTCGCCGGCGCCACCGCGGCGGGCAGCCTCGACGGCATCCCCGGCTGGCTGTCGTTCCTGCGCATTCCGGGTTTTGCCGATCAGGGTTTCGCGATTCCGGTCTGGATCAAGGCAACCTGCGCACTGGTCATGGCGGCCGGCACGATGGCGGGCGGCTGGCGCATCATCCGCACGCTGGGGCACAAGATGGTCAAGCTGCATCCGATGAACGGCGTCGCGGCGGACATCGCATCATCCGGCGTGATCATCACGGCCTCGACCCTCGGCATCCCGGTATCGACGACGCACAACGTCTCGTCGGCGATCATGGGCGTCGGCGCGGCCAAGCGCCTGACCGCGATCAAGTGGACCGTCGTCGAGCGCATGGTCTGGGCCTGGCTGCTGACGCTGCCGATCACCGGCGCGCTGGCGTGGGTGCTCGTGGTGGCCCTGCGCGTGATCGGTCTGGTCTAGGGAGACCGAGTCGCTTTTTCCTTCCGCGACGGAAAATGCGGGCGTGACTCGGCCCGCCCCCCTTCGCGTCAGAATGTATCGCCGCCGCTCGACATCGCCTGCTCCATGCGGTCGCCGAGCGCGCCGAGCTCGGTGATCACGCGGTCGAGCTCCTCCTCGGACAGGAGCGCATACGGCCGGTTTTCGCACAGATGCAGGAACGGCGATCCGTCGAGATCACTGACGGCGAGATAGCCCGTGCGCTGCTCCCAGTTGAAGCGCAGGCAGCGCGCACCGTCGATGCCCGCGAACGGTCCGATCGGAGTGGAGATGCGCAGGTACTTGCCGCCGTCCTCGTCCTCCATTTCCGCGAGATACATGCCCTGGTGACGGCCGTTGTCGAGCGTCAGATCAAAGCTGATCAGATACGGGTCATTCGTGCGCAGCGCGTGGCGGCTGCCGGTGTGGGAGCGGATCTGTTCGAAGCTTTGCACGGTGGCTCTCGGTCGGATCGACGGCCTATGCTAGCGTGCGCGCTGCATGAAGTCAGGCCATCGAAAAACCGCGCCGGTGCTCCCCGGGCGCAGCCCGGCGGACGGCCACGCGGACATCCTGCGCGTGATCCGGTCCATCCCGCGCGGCTGCGTCGCAAGCTACGGAGAGATCGCCGAACGCGCCGGACTGCCCGGCCGCGCGCGCATGGTCGGGCGCGTGCTGCGCGAGTTTCCGGGCGACGACCTGCCGTGGTTCCGCGTGCTGCGGGCCGACGGCCGTATCGCGTTTCCGCCCGGCAGCCGGGGTTTCCGCACGCAGGTGCGCCTGCTCTCGGGCGAAGGCGTGCTCGTCGTTCGCGGCCGGGTCGACATCGAACGGCACGGCTGGGATCGGGATCTCGACGCGGTGCTCTGGGCGCCGCCTCCGAAATCCCGACGAGCACCTGCGCGACAAAAGACGGCGCGCCAGAAACGCTGAAAATTTTTCCCGAATGCGGCATGCGTCATGCCGTGCCCACGGCGATCACGCTAGAGTCCCTGCGCGTGCGGAGGGACGCTCTGCGTCCGTCGGGGGAGACATGAGCATCGATTCCTTGAAGCGGCTGGGCCTCGCGGCACTGCTCGCGGGTTCGTTTCACGGTGCGCTCGCACAAAACCTGAGTCACCGGCCGGACGGCGGCCTTCACGACGGCTTCGACGGCCTCGTCAACGGCCCGTCGCACGACAGCGACGCCGCTCGCTTCCTCGCGCAGGCCACGTTCGGCCCGAGCAGGGCGTCGATCGATCACCTGCGTTCGATCGGCTACGAAGCCTGGTTCGCCGAGCAGTTCGCCGCGCCGCCGTCGACCGAAGCCCACTATCTCGACTGGGTGCTCGCGAACTGGCCGGACGAATACATTTCCGACGACACGCGGCTCTAGATCTGGACGATCAATTCGCTCGGCACGCCCGACCCGAGCCGCGCGGGATATCCGGGCAACGCGCCCAACGATCAGCTGCGCCAGCGCGTCGCGCTCGCGCTCAGCGAGATCTTCGTCGTTTCCAATTCGAACGGCACGCTCGCCTACGAGCCCTGGGCGCTGGCGAGCTACTACGACATGCTCGCCGCCGACGCGTTCGTGAACTACCGCACGCTGCTCGAGGACGTGACCAAGCATCCCGCGATGGGCATCTTCCTCAGCATGATCCAGAACCAGAAGGCGGATCCCGAGCAGAACATCCATCCGGACGAGAACTACGCGCGCGAGGTCATGCAGCTGTTCTCGATCGGACTCGTGCAGCTCAATCTCGACGGCACGCCGGTGCTTTCCGGCGGGCAGCAAGTGCCGACCTACGATCAGGCGACGGTGCGCGGCTTTGCCGCCGTGTTCACCGGCTGGGACTGGAACAGCTCGCCGGAATCAGCCTGCAACGAGACCGATTCGTGCTGTGACGAGGACAACTATTTCTGGTGCGGCCCGAGCAGCTACGAGGACATGGGCTGGCGCCTGCCGATGCAGCCCGTTGAGCGTTATCACGACGACACGTCGGACAAGCAGCTGCTCGTCTATCCCGGCGTCGGGCTGAGCGGCGGCGTCCTCGTGCACGGCGGCGACGCGCAGATGGAGCTGACAGCAGCGCTCGACAACATCTTCCACCATCCGAACGTCGGGCCGTTCATCGCGAAGCGGCTCATCGAGCGCCTCGTCACCAGCAACCCGACGCCGGCCTACGTGCAGCGCGTCGCGCAGGTCTTCAACAACAACGGTGCGGGCGTGCGCGGCGACATGAAGGCGGTGATCAAGGCGATCCTGCTCGATCCCGAAGCACGCTATGGCCACTGGCAGCGCCCCGACACGTTCGGCAAGCTGCGCGAGCCGCTGCTCAAGATCACGCAGATGTGGCGCGCGATGGCGGCCCGCTCGCCGGACGGCCGCATCACCTCGCTGCGACCGTGGCCGCCGATCGAGCAGCAGATCGGGCAGGCGCCTCTGCGCTCGCCGACCGTGTTCAATTTCTTCAAGCCCGATTTCGCGCAGCCCGGCGAAGTCGAGGCGGCGGGCCTCGTCAGCCCCGAGTTCCAGATCCTGAGCGACACGATGGTCGTGTCGACGCCGAACTATCTCTTCCATGAGATTTTCTGCCACTACGTCGGCGGCGACTGCTGGGATATCGACGAAGCGGCGCAGATGGACGAGGACCGCGACGCGGTGCTGGCGGCGAACGATCCGGCGGGCCTGGTCGACGCCTACAACACGCTGTTCATGGCCGGGCAGATGTCGCCGTTCATGCGCAACGTGCTGATTACGCGCCTCGGCCAGATGACCGTGGACGATTACGGCGACGAACTCGGGCGCCGGCGCGTGCAGCACGCGCTGTACCTCGTCATGAATTCCCCCGAATACTCGATTCAGAAGTGAGGGCGCGGCCATGCACGTGAATCGTCGCGAATTCCTGCGCAAGAGCATCTGTGCCGCGCTCGGCGGCGTCAGCCTCTATTCCGCGCTCGGCAACCTGCGACTCATCGGCGTGGCAGCCGCGGCGCAGCGCCCGACCGGCTTTGCCGACTACAAGGCGCTCGTCTGCGTCTATCTCTACGGCGGCAACGACAGCTTCAACACCATCGTGCCGATCAGCGGTGCAGACCGCACGAACTACGAGGCCTCGCGAGGCTCGCTCGCTCTGCCGACCGCGGGCCTGGTCCCGCTGAATCCCGTCGCCGGTCCCGCGAACTATGGCCTGCATCCGTCGATGCCCGAGCTGGCCAACCTCTTCAACACCGGCAAGGCCACGATCGTCGCGAACGTCGGCAGCCTGCTGTATCCGATCACGCAAGCCGAGTACCAGGACGGCACGGTGCCGACGCCCGCGCAGCTCTTCTCCCACGACGACCAGACGACGCAGTGGCAGACGTCGCGCCCGGACGATCCGAACGCGAACGGCTGGGGTGGACGCATCGCGGACCTGCTGTACAGCGTGAATCCGGGCCAGGTGCCGATGAGCATCACGATGGCCGGCGACAACCGCTTCCAGCGCGGCGCAATCGTGAGTCAGTACTCGGTCGATTCGTGGGGCGCGGCGCGCGCCGCCACCGGCGATCCGGACTACGGCCCGTTCAGCGTGACCACGATGAGCTACCTCGGCGAAGGCCCGGAATCGTGGATGCTGAATCCGTGGGCGGACGAAAACGTCATTGCCAACGACCAGGCCGCCTACGACGCGCTGATCGCGAGCGGCACGCAGGCGCACGTGCTGGAACGTGCGTTTGCCGATTCCGCCACGCGCACGATGGCGAACTCGACCCTGATCAACAACGCACTGAACGGCGTGACGCTCGCGACGCCGTTTCCCGACACCGATCTCGGCAACCAGCTCGCCGCGGTCGCGATGCTGATCAAGGTGCGCCAGGCGCTCGGCATGAGCCGGCAGATCTATTTCGTCGCGGTGGGCAACTACGACACGCACGACACGCAGCTCGCCGATCAGGCGAGCAATCTCGCCGAGCTTTCGCAGGGACTCGCCGCGTTCTATGCCGCGACCGTCGAGCTCGGCATCGCGGATGGTGTCACCGCGTTCACCGCGTCGGATTTCGGCCGCTCGCTCGCCGTCAATGGCGACGGCACGGACCACGGCTGGGGCGGCCATCACTTCGTGGTCGGCGGAGCGGTGCGCGGCCAGCGCTTCTACGGTGAAATGCCTTCGCTCGCGCAGTACGACGACGATCACCCGGGCAGCAACCCGGACGATACGGGCTACGGCCAGATCATCCCGAAGCTCGCCGTCGACCAATATGCAGCGACGCTCGCGAGCTGGTTCGGCATCGACGCGGGCGGCGTCAATGACATCTTCCCGAATCTCGGGCGCTTCCCGAGCAGCAATCTCGGGTTCATGACTTGACGAAGCACCTGCACCGCCGCGTCGGCGCGACCATCGCATCGTTCGCGCTATCGCTCCTGAGCGTGGTGACAGCGCCGGCCGGCGCGACGATCCACCTCGTCACGGCGAATGAGGACATGACGTTCTCGCCCGAGTCGATCACGATTTTTCAGGGTGATGCGATCCGCTTCGAGAACCGCGGCGGCGTGCACAATGTGCACGCGGACGACAACCGCTTCATCTGCTCGGTCAACTGCAGCACGAACAACGCGCCGAGCGACCTGCCGTGGAGCGTCGTCGTCCGGTTCAACCAGCTCGGCACGTTCGGCTACTTCTGCGACCAGCACGGCGACACGACGAGCGGCATGCGCGGATCGATCACCGTGATCGATCGCATCTTCGTCGACGGGTTCGATGCGCTGCCGTCGCCGGACTGAGCCGACGCGGCCTGCACTCCGGATGCTTCCTGGCTCGCGACTGGAGAGCCGAACCGGCTTTCCCCTCCGTTTGGGAGAGCGGGCAGGGTGAGAGCAAGCGGAGTGAAGCGTTCGGGCTCCGTTGCGAAAGCCCGCACGAACGTCTCTCCACGCAACCTTCTGTCGTCGACGGGAGAAAGGCCTGCCGCAGTGGTTGAATAGCCGATTTTGCGACGGAATCTTTCACACGGGTCGCGCCGACCGCGCGCGTGGTCCACAATCCCGCGACCGGATCGAGAACACCCGCATGCCCATCGACCTGCCTCCCGTCACCCGCGCACTTCTCATCGCCAACATCGGCGTGTATTTGCTCCAGATGCTGACCGGAGACGCGCTGCTGATTCACTTTGCGTTGTGGCCGCTGGGGCCGTCGCGCTATGCCGACGTGCCGGGATTCGAACTGTGGCAGCTCGTGACGTACAGCTTCCTGCACGGCGGGCTCACGCACATCGCCTTCAACATGCTGGCGCTCTGGATGTTCGGCGGCCCGATCGAGCGCCTGTTCGGCTCGAGGCCTTTCGCCTTGTACTACTTCGTCTGCGTCGTCGGCGCCGCGGTCGCGCAGCTGCTGGTTACGGCATACTGGACCGGCGGCTACTATCCGACGCTCGGCGCGTCCGGCGGCGTGTTCGGCCTCTTGCTCGCCTACGGCATGATGTATCCGCACGCGCGGATCCTGCTGCTGTTTCCGCCGATCCCGATGCCGGCCTGGCTGTTCGTCATCGGCTACGGCGCCGTCGAGCTGTTCCTCGGCATCACGGGTACCGCCGCCGGCGTCGCGCACTTCGCGCACCTCGGCGGCATGGCGATCGGCTTCGTGCTGATCCAGTACTGGCGCGGCAAGCTGCCGGTAAGGCCGCGGCGGATATTGATGCGGTAGAGCGGGAATTCGGGGATTCGAGATTCGGAAAGAAGAAGCAGTCTTGATGGCGTACATGGCTTTGCGCAATCTCCGATCCCCGATCCCGAATCTCGGCCTCACCGCCTGGCTCGACCACCAGCAACGCGTCCATCCGCGCGCGATCGAGCTCGGCCTGGAACGCGTGCGCGCGGTGTGGCAGCAGCTCGGCGCGCCGATGCCGGCGCGCTTCGTCGTCACGGTCGGCGGCACGAACGGCAAGGGGTCGACGGTTGCGTTTCTCGAGTCGATGCTGCGCGCGGTCGGATTTCGTGTCGGTGCATACACCTCGCCGCATCTGGTGCGCTACAACGAGCGCGTGCGTGTCGATGGCGTCGAAGCCGGTGACGCGACGCTGATCGACGCCTTCGAGCGTATCGAAGCCGCGCGCGGCGACGTTGCGCTGACCTATTTCGAGTACGGCACGCTCGCCGCGTTGCTGATCTTCGCCGGGGCCTCGCTCGACGTCGCGCTGCTCGAGGTCGGGCTCGGCGGACGCCTGGACGCGGTGAACATCGTCGACGCGGACGTCGCGATCGTGACGACGGTCGATCTCGATCATCGCGACTGGCTCGGCAACGACCGCGACAGCATCGGCCGCGAGAAGGCCGGCATCTTCCGCGCCGGCCGTCCCGCGGTCATCGGCGAAGCCGATCCGCCGCGCGGCCTGCTCGATGAGGCCGCGCGCGTCGGAGCGGACCTGCGTATCGCCGGGCGCGATTTCCGGATCGAGCTGCGCGAAAGCGACTGGAGCTGGCGCGGCGATGGCGTCGAGCTCGTCCTGCCGCACCCCACGCTCGGCGCGCCGTGCCAGCACGCGAACGCGGCGGCGGCGATTGCCGCGCTGCATATGCTGGCTTCGCAGCTCGGCTGGCATCCGGCCGCGGTCGCGCGCGGCGTCGCGGAGGCGCACGTCGACGCGCGCCTGCAGCGCTTCGCCGGCCCGCCGGAGCTGATCATCGACGTCGCCCACAATCCGCAGGCCGCGTGCGTGCTCGGCGAGTGGCTGCGCGTGCACGCGGCGAGCGGACGCACGCACGCGGTGTTCGGGGCGCTCGCGGACAAGGATGTCGGCGGCATCGTCGAGCCGCTGCGCGATGTCGTCGATGCGTGGCATCTGGCCGGCCTCGATCGGGACTCGCCGCGCGGTCTCGCCGCCGCGGCGCTCGAAGGTCTCGTGCAGCCGTCGCTGGCGGACATCGACATCGCCGGACGGCACGACGCGGTCGAAACTGCGCTGGCGGCCGCGTTCCGGAGCGCCGCGGCGGCCGATCGCATCGTCGCGTTCGGCTCGTTCTTCGTCGCGGCGGCCGCGCTTCGCTTCATCGATCCAAGCAATGCCGACTCCGGTTAACTGCCGATAAAGCGAGCCGCGCGGGTATAATCGCGGTCCGACTCTTCCGGGCGCGCGTCCTCATGGATCTGTCGCTGAAACAACGTCTGCTCGGTGCGGTGGTCCTGATCGCGCTCGCGGTGATCTTCGTGCCGATGCTTCTCTCCGGTCCCGGCCCGCAGCAGTCGTCGGAAACCGTGAATCTCGCGATCCCGCCTGCGCCCGATCGCGAGTTCCAGAATCGCGTGCTGCCGGTCGACACGCCACAGAATTCATCGCAGTCGCCCGCGCAGCCGGTGGATTCCGGCGCGCCGCTCGCCACGGTGGAGACGCCGCCGCGCGCGGCTGAGATTCCGCAGCCGACCGTCGCCACGCCGGCGCCGCAAGCAGCCGAAGCGGGCAAGCCCGGGGAAAGCAAGCCGGAGTCGAACAAGCCCGCACCCGCGAAAGCCGAAACTGCGCAGCCGGCCGAAAGCATGCCTGGCCGCGCCGCCGACGGCCGCTTCTACGTTCACCTCGGCATTTACGCCGAAACGAAGAATGCGGACGAGCTCGTCGCCTCGCTCAAGCGCAGCGGTTTCCCGGCTTTCGCCGAGGCGAGCGATTACCAGGGCAAGCCTGCCGAGCGCGTGCGCGTCGGTCCCTACGAGGATCGCGCGTCCGCCGAAGCGGCGCGGCTTCGCATCAAGGAAGTGAAGCCGGCTGTTCCCGGCAGCGTCGTGCAGCTTGCCGAGGACGCCAAGGCAGACGCACCCGCCAGCGCGCTGCCGGCCACGCGCGCCGGCGGCTGGGCCGTGCAGCTCGGCGCGTTCCGTACAGTAGAAGAGGCGAACAAGTTGCGCGACCGGCTCAAGAGCGCCGGCTTCGTCGCCTTCGTCGACAAGGCCGATACCGGAAGCGGCACGCTCTGGCGTGTTCGCGCCGGGCCGGAAACCGACCGCGGCAACGCCGACAAGCTGCGCGGCCGGATCAAGGACAAGCTGAAGGTGGACGGGATCATCGTCACTCAGCAGTGAAAAGAGCGGGATTGGGGATTCGGGATTGGAGATTGGGAAAGGCCAACGGTTGCATGCGGCGGGATTCCCTCTTTTCCGAATCCCGAGTCTCCAATCCCGAATCCCGGCTTTCCAATGAACTGGGCCGATTACGCCATCCTCGCCGTCCTCGCCTTGTCGATCCTGATGGGCCTCTGGCGGGGCCTCGTCGCCGAGGTGCTGGCGCTGGTGTGCTGGGTGCTGGCGTTCTGGGCCGCCTGGATGTTCGGGCCGGCCCTTGCGGATCATTTTTCCGCCAGCATATCGACGCCGTCGGTGCGCGTGCTGCTGGCTTACGTCGTCTGCTTCGTAACGGTGCTGATCGGCGGCGCGATCGTCGCGTTCCTGATGCGCAAGCTGGTCCAGGGCAGCGGGCTATCCGGCAGCGACCGGCTGCTCGGCATGGTGTTCGGGCTGGTGCGCGGGCTCGCGCTCGTGACGCTGGTCGTGCTGATGCTCGGGTTCACGCCGTTTCGGCGCGACCCGTGGTGGAATGAATCGCGCCTCCTGCCGAACTTCGAGGTCGGCGCGCGCTGGCTCGGCGAGCGGCTGCCGAGCGAGGTGGCGAAGTATCTGGACCCGGTGCAAACGATGACCCGGCCCGCATTGCCTCCGGCGAAGCCGGAGCCCTCCAATCCATCGTCTGCGTGAGCCCATGTGCGGAATCATCGGCATCGTCGGCAAATCGGAAGTCGGATCGGCGCTCTATGACGCGCTGACCGTGCTGCAGCACCGCGGGCAGGACGCGGCCGGCATCGCGACCGTCGACGGCGATCGCCTGCGCCTGCACAAGGGGGCGGGCCTCGTGCGCGACGTGTTCACGCGCGAGGCGATGCTGAACCTGCGCGGCAACGTCGGCATCGGCCATTGCCGCTATCCGACCGCCGGCGCGGAAGGCTCCGCCGAGGCGCAGCCGCTCTACGTGAACTCGCCGTACGGCATCGCGCTCGCGCACAACGGCAATCTCATCAACGTCGACGCGCTGCGCCGCGAGGTGTTCGAGGACGACCGCCGCCACATCAACACCGATTCGGATTCGGAGATCCTGCTCAACGTGCTCGCGCACGAGCTGCAGATCCAGGATCGCCGTGTCCTCTCGCCGGACAACATCTTCAAGGCGGTCGCCGGCGTGCACGCCCGCTGCGTCGGCGGTTACGCGACCGTCTCGGTGGTCCTGGGCTACGGCGTGCTGGCGTTCCGCGATCCGCACGGCATCCGCCCGCTCGTGCTCGGCGAGCGCGAGACCGGCGCAGGCAAGGAGTACGCGGTCGCGTCGGAATCGGTTGCCCTCGACATACTCGGCTTCAAGCTGCTGCGCGATGTCCGCCCCGGCGAGGCGGTGCTGATCACGCTCGACGGCAGGCTGCACGCGCGCCAGTGCGCCGAGCCCGCCGTGCACGCGCCGTGCATCTTCGAGTACGTCTACCTCGCACGGCCCGATTCGATGATCGAGGACGTCTCGGTCTACAAGGCGCGGCTTCGCATGGGCGAGAAGCTCGGCGAGAAGATCCTGCGGCTGATGCCGGACCACGACATCGACGCGGTGATTCCGATCCCCGACACCTCGCGCACCGCTGCAGGCCCGCTCGCGCAGATTCTCGGCGTGCCGGTGCGGGAAGGCTTCGTCAAGAACCGCTACATCGGCCGCACGTTCATCATGCCGGGCCAGAGCGAGCGCGTGAAATCGGTGCGCAGGAAGCTGAATCCGATTCCGCTGGAGTTCCGCAACAAGAACGTGCTGCTGGTCGACGATTCGATCGTGCGCGGCACGACCTCGAAGCAGATCATCCAGATGGCGCGCGAGGCCGGCGCGAAGAAAGTGTATTTTGCGTCCGCCGCGCCGCCGGTGCGCTATCCGAACATCTACGGCATCGACATGCCGGCCGCAGCAGAGCTCGTCGCGCACGGGCGTACCACCGAAGAGGTGCAGGCCATCCTCGGTGCCGACTGGCTGGTCTATCAGGATCTCGATGACCTCATCTGGGCCGTGCAGGACGGCAACGAGGACCTCACGCACTTCGATACATCGTGCTTCTCGGGTGAGTACGTGACCGGCGTGGAGCCGACCTATCTCAGCGAACTTGAGTTCGCCCGCTCCGACGAGGCGAAGATGCAGCGCCGCCAGGCGAGCTGAGCCGTTGCAAAAATCGCAATATCTGTAACGCGACGCGTGGAAAACCGGCGACGTTCGCGCCATCATGCGGGCGGACGGCATCAGGTGCGACCGTCGCGATGTCCGCTTTGTAGCGGCGATTGCGTCTGATCAGGAAGGGGAACCAGTTCCGCGTCGTCCTCGGGGGCGCTGGCCATGCGCTGGCGACGGGCCGTTTGCAGGCCGTCACCGTGCGAGCGGAAAGCCGAGGAGCCCCTTCATGATCCGTCGTTTCGTCACGCCGCCGCCGTTTGTGTTCGATGGCCGCGTGCCGGCAGACTTCCGCGCACACGCGCGCGAAGCGACTCGGAACGAGGAGCACGCGGAATCGCGCCGATCGCACGCGGGCCGCGGGCGCGTGCCTCTGCTCGTGCTGCTTCTGGCCGCGTTGTGGATCGGTCTTCTCGGCTGGGCTTCGCAGGCGCCGCTTGGCGCGGGCATCCAGCCGGAGCAGCGCCTGCGCCTGGACGGCAGCGACTTCGACGTCGTCATGGGCGCCGCTGTCGAGAACGGGCGGCGCCTCGGCATCAACGCGGTGGGCGCGGATCACATGGCGCTGCAATCGCGTGCGCTCGCGCGTCCGATCGATGCCGCCGCGTTTCCGGTGCTGCGCTATCGCTGGCAGGATTTCCCGCGGACGCTCGAGCTGTCGTTCGTGTTCCGGCGCGCCGCCGAGCCGAACGACGTGCACACGATCACGCTGCCGCCGGCCGGCAAGTATCCCGGCTACTTCGATCTTTCCGATGTCCCGGAGTGGCGCGGGCGCATCATCGAGGTCGGCTTCGCCGAATTTCCGACAGCGCAGCTCGTGCCGGCGAACATCGCATTTCGTCCGTTCTCGCTGGTGGAGGCGGAATTCTGGTCGCCGTCCTGGCGTGGCAGCCTCGGCGCGCTCGGCACGGACTGGTCCGCCTATCGGCCGTGGGCACTGATGTCGGTGAGCGCGCTCGGACCCGACGCGCCATGGCCGCACAAGCCGACGCCGGTACTGGTGCTCACGCTAGGGCTCGTCGCGAGTGTCATCCTTGCCGCCATCGTGCTCGCCCGGAGCGCACGTTGGCTCGGCGCTACGTTGTGCCTCGCGCTCGCGGGAGGCTGGCTCGCGCTCGATCTGCGCTGGCTCGGCGAATTCGCGGACCGCCACGTGCTGACACGCGAACTCTACGCCGGAAAATCCTGGCGCGAGCGCGCGATGATCGAGCCGGACACGGCTCTCATGGAGGCTGCCGCGCGCGTGCGCCAGCTGCTCTCGCGCGAGTCTGTGAACACGCACGTGATCGTCGCGGCGGAGGGCGTGTACGACGTGCTGCGTCTCAACTATCACCTGCTGCCGGCGAACGTCGCGTCGGTCGGCGTGCTCGCCGAGCCAGGCGTGCGCGACCGCACGATGCAGCCGGCGCTGCTGGTCGTCTACGACGATCCCGCTTGGATCTTCGATGACGCCACGCAGACCTTGCGCAACGCCGGAGCGGCCTACGCCGCGGATCTCGTCTTCGAGGAAGGCGCGCTGCGCATCTTCCAGCTTCGGGGGACGACGCGGTGAGGTTCGCCTACGTCATTGCGTGGCTCGCGCCGCTGCTGCTCGGCTCCGGTATCGTCGCGCTGCTTTCCGGCCGGCCGCGCGCGCCGGCCGAATACGCGCAGGTGATCGGCTGCGGTTTCGTGCTCGGCGCACTCCTGTGCACGCTCGCGGTCGCGCCGCTCGACGGCGTCGCGGTGGCGCGCATCGTGCCGATTGTCGCGCCGATCCTGCTTGCCCTCGGCTGCGGTGCGTGGGCCTGGGGGCTGCTGAGACCGGGTCGTGCTGCGGTTTCCATGATTACGCAGGACACGCGGCGCCTGCATCCCTTGTTCTGGATCTTGCTCGCGCTGCTCGCCGTGCACGCATGGCTGATGGCCGACGAGATCCTGCTGCGGCCGATGTATCCGTGGGACGCGTGGGCAGCCTGGCTGCTGAAGCCGAAGGCGTGGATGCTTGGTGGCCGGCTCGCGCCGTTCGTCGGCTTCGACGAGTGGCTCGCCGATGCGAGCGGTCTTTTGCGCACGGCGCAGACCTGGAACTACCCGGAGGCGCTGGGCCGGCTCGCGGTATGGTTTGCTTCGGCATGGGGCGAATGGAACGCGGCTGCTGTCGGCGCCGCGTGGTTCGCTCTGTGGATAGCGCTGCTCGCCGGCTGCTACGGGCAACTGCGAGCGCTCGGGCTCTCGCGGGAGCGCTCGGTGGTGGCGGTGTACGTGCTGGGTTCGCTGCCGCTGATCAACGTGCACGTCGCGCTGGTCGGCTACGCCGATCTCTGGATCGCGGCGCTGCTCGCGTTCGCCTGCCTCGGCTGGATGCGTGCGCTCGAGAACGGCGAGCGCGGCTCGTTCGTTCTCGCGGTGCTGTTCGCCGCGATGCTGCCGATGGTCAAGCTCGAGGGCAGCATCTGGCTCGTGATCCTCGGCGCGACGATGGTCTACGCGCGGATGACGCCGCGGCTTCGCCGCATTGCGCTTGCACTGGCACCGGTCATAGGCGTCGGCGCCATCGCTGCGTATCTCCTGCGCTGGCCGCTGATCACGCCGGCCCTGGACCGGATCGGCCTCAGCGCTGATACGGGCGCGCTGCTCGATCACGCGCCCGCCGTGATCGGCGCTGCGGCGGAAGGCTTGTTCGCGCAGTACAACTGGCATCTGTTCTGGGTTGCCGTCGCCCTGACGCTGCTGGTTCGCCTGCGCGAGCTGCGCGAATCGCGAGCCTTGCGCGTGCTGGGTCTGTTCCTGTTGCTCGGCTGCGGATTCCTGTTCGCGCTGTTCGTGCTGACGCCGGCCGGCAAATGGGCGGAGAGCCACACGGCGGTCAATCGCCTCAGCCTGCAGATCGTGCCGACGATGCTCGTGTTCGCGGCACTTCTCTGGCGTGAGCGTGCACCCGCCGCGGCGCTCGCCAAGGGCGCGCTCGATGAACGGCCGCGCGTGGCCGAAGCTGCGTCAACCGCGCCATAATCCGGAACCTTTATCGCCATGACGGACGATGGCCGCTCCAACGCTTTCGCTGCACGAGCTCGCCGCGCGCTGCGTCGGCTGCGCCACGATCGACGGAAAGCTCGCGCTGACCGCCGAGGCTGCGGCGCGCTTCGAATCCGGTGAAGCCCGGCCCGAGCGATCTGCGCTCGTGGCCGCCGATCTCGGCACGATACCGGGCCGGCCGCCACGTCCTCGACTCGTGGCACCGCGCCACCTGCCTCGGCGCGCGCTGGCGAGCGCCGAGGGCAGGGCGGCGCTGATACACGCCGTCGCGCACATCGAGTTCAATGCGATCAACCTGGCTTGGGACGCCGTGGCGCGCTTTCGCGGCATGCCGGACGCGTACTACCGCGACTGGGTCTCCGTGGCGGTCGATGAGGCGCGGCATTTCGGCCTGCTGTCGGCCCGGCTCGGCAAGCTCGGATACGCCTACGGCGATTTCGATGCGCACGACGGGCTCTGGGAAATGGCGGTCGAGACGGCCGGCTCGTGCCTCGCGCGGATGGCCCTGGTGCCGCGCGTGCTCGAAGCGCGCGGGCTCGATGTCACGCCGGGAATGATCGAGCGCCTGCGCGCCGTCGGCGACGAGGCCACCGCAGCCATCCTCCGCATCATCCTGCGCGAGGAAGTCGCGCACGTCGCCGCGGGCTCGCGCTGGTTCCTGTGGTGCTGCGAGCGCGAAGGTGTCGAGCCGCACGCGACGTTCCGATCGCTGATCGCGCGCCACATGCGCGGTGGATTGCGTGGCCCGTTCAACATCGAAGCGCGCCTCTCGGCGGGTTTCACGGCGGCAGAACTCGAAGAGCTCGAAGCCTCGTGCGGCGAAGCGCCCGCGGAATTCCGCGATACGACGCGATCGCGCACGCCCTCGGATGGCCTCGCTGCATGATGAGGCGGATCGCGTTTGCGGCGGCCGTGCTCGCCTGCTGGACGATGCTGTTGCTGTGGGCGGCGCGAATCGACTGTACCGCGCCGTTCCTCCCTGCCGAGCAGCGCGATTTCCAGGGCCATGAATTCAGCGCCGTGTTCGGCACGGCCGCGGCGGACGCGGATCGGCTCAAAGTCGAAGCGGCCGGCTTCGATTTCACGAGCCTGCAATCGCTGCGGCTGTTCGGGCTCGAAGCCGGGCGGTTCCCAACGCTGCGTTACCGCTTCGCCGGCTTTCCGCGCACGCTGGAGCTCTCGCTGGTCTTCCGTACCGCCGAGCATCCGGAGGACGTCGCGATTTCGCTGCCCTGGCCCGGCGACGCGACGCGCACGTTCGATCTCAGCCGCATTCCCGAATGGCGCGGCCACATCATCGAGATCGGCTTTGCGGAATTTCCGACTGCGCAGATCGTGCCGCCGGAGCAGGGCTTCAAGCCGTTCGAGATCGTCGAAGCCGGGTTGTGGTCGCGTTCGTGGCGCGGCGATCTCGAGGCGCTCGCGACCGACTGGTTCGGCGCATGGCCATGGACGCAGCGCTCGGTACATGCGCTCGGCCGGGATACCGACACGCCGCGGGCGCGCTCGCTGGTGCTTTGCGTCGCGCTTGCGGCGGGCATCGTGCTGGTGTGGATGCTTGTATTGTTCGGCTGGCGAAGTCGCCGGATGCTGATCGGCGCCGCCGCCGTGTTCGGCCTCGCCTGGCTCGTGCTCGACCTCGCCTGGCAGGCTGGCCTCTGGGGCCGCCTGCAGACGACGCGCGCAGTTTACGTGCCTCTCTCGTGGGCGGAACGCCAGCGTACCGTCGCCGACACGGAGATCGCCGCAGCCGCCGCCAAGCTCGACGCGATGTTGCGCGGCGAGCCGGAATCCTCCCACATCCTCGTCTACACCGACGCGTATCGCGGCTACGAGCTGCTGCGTTTCATCTGGCATCTGCTGCCGCGCAACGCGGCGGTCTATGCCTACGCGCAATTCGTCGGCGACGCCTTGCCCGAGGGCTGCCTGATCGTCTTTTACGACAGCGACGCCTGGCGCACCGAGCCGTACTGGCGCCGGCTGCTGGCGCACAGCGAGCATCTGTCGGCGGCAACATCGATTCTGGGCTCGACGTTCGAGGACGACATCGTGACGGTCTTCCGCTTCCATCATGGGCGTTGAGCCGACTTATATCGCGGCGTGGTTGCTGCCGGTCCTGATCGGCGGCGGCATCTGGGCTGCGCTGCGCGGGCCGCTCCGCGAGCCCGGCGATATCGCGGCGACGATCGGTGCCGGATGGCTGATCGGTGTGTTCGCCGCCGCGGCCTGCGCGAGAGCCGTGGCGAGTGCGGACACCGCGCGCACGTTCGCGCTCACATGGCCGTGGTGCGTCGGCATCGGCGCCATCGCCTGGGGCGTGGCGTTCTTAAGGTCGCGCGGAACATCGCTGCGTCCTCTGCTCGCGATCCGCGCCTCGTCGGGCGCGGGCCGGTGGCTATGGTGGCTGGCGCTGCTGCTGATCGTGACGCGGATGCTGCTGATCGGCGACGAGGCCTCGCTGCGTCCGGTGTTTCCGTGGGATGCGTGGTCGGCGTGGTCGACGAAACCGAAGGCGTGGTTCCTCAGCGGCCACGCCGAGCCTTACGTCTCGATGATCGAATGGCTCGCGAATCCGCAGCTCGCGGTGCGTACGGCGGCTGCGTGGAACTACCCGGAGTTGCTCGCCTGGGTGCAGCTCTGGTTCGCGAGCGCGGCGGGAGGGTGGAACGAGCCGCTGGTCGATGTCGCGTGGTGCGGCGCTCTGGTGGCGTTCGCGCTCGCCGCCTACGGATACTGGCGCGCGCTCGGGCTCGCGCCGTGGCTCGTCATGCTGCTTGTGTACGGGCTGATTTCACTGCCGCTGGTCAACGCGCACGTCGCGCTCGCGGGCTACGCCGATCTGTGGGTAGCGATCACGCTGGGATTCGCCGTACTCGCCTGGACCCGCTGGCTCGCCTTCCGCGACCCGGCGCAGCTGGCGCTTGCGGTTGCCGTCGCGCTCGCGTTGCCTGCGATCAAGCTCGAGGGCACGGTGTGGCTGGCAGTATTTCTTGCCGCCGTCGCGTTCGATCTCGTGCCGCGCTGGCGATGGCGGTTTGCACTCGTCCTCGGGGCGATTGCGGTCGCGGGAGTCCTGGCCGTGACGTCCCGATCGATCCACGTCGGCTGGAACCGCATCGAGATTCCGTCGCTCGGCACCTTCGAGCTCGCCTGGCATGGCGTCGGCGGCGCGATGCTGGAAAGCCTGTTCACGCTGCCGAACTGGCATCTGCTCTGGTATGCCGTGCCGGTGCTGCTGGTGCTGCGGCGGGCGCGGTTGCGCACGGACCGTGCCGCGCGTCTGCTCGGATTGACGCTGCTGATCGATTTCGCGTTTCTGTTCGTGCTGTTCTTCTTCACGACAGCATCCGCCTGGGCTCAGGATTTCACCAGCGCGAACCGGCTCATCCTTCAGCTCGTGCCGAGCGTGTTCGTGCTCGCCGCAGTGCTGTTGCGACCGATAAGTGCGATCGAAACTAGCCGAGCAGATCGCGATAAACAGCCAGCCAGCCCTGCGCCGACCGTTCCAGCGTGAAACGAGCCTCCCAGCGGGCCCGGCCCGCGGTGCCGAGGCGTCGGCGAAGCTCGGGATCCTGCATGCGTACGATCGCTGCGGCCAGCAGAGCCGCGTCGCCGGGCGCGACGAGCAGGCCCGTCTCGCCATCCGCCACGACCTCGCCGACGCCCGACCCCGGAATCGCGCTCGCGATCACCGGCAGGCGTGCGCGCATCGCTTCGAGCAGGACGAGCCCGAACGCTTCGCCGCGATTGATCGAAGGCAGCACGAGAGCGTCGGCGGACGCGTAGGCGGCGAGCAGCGTGTCCTCGTCGAGCGCGCCCGCGAGGCGGATGCGATCAGCGACGCCGTGCTCGCCGGCGGAGTTACGCAGCTCTTCCGCGCATTCGCCTTCGCCGACGAGAAGGAGGCGGACACCGGGTACGCTGGCGAGCGCAGCGACGAGAACATCGAAGCCCTTGTAATGGCTCAGCCGTCCGACCGCGAGCAGGCGGAGTCCCGCGCCGTCGGGCCAGAGCTCGGGCCGGGTCGCCGGAGATTCGACGTCCACAGCGCCCAGCGGAATCACGCGCGTTTTTTCCCGCCAGGGCGCGAGCGCGGTGCTCGCGTCGAGATAGGCCTGTGAGGTCGCGACGACGGCACGTGCCTTCCTCAGCAGCGCCTGCTCCAGCGGGCGGTAGGCCAGGTAGCCGGCCCGAAGGCGCCAATCCGGTGCGTCCGCCGGGATGTCGGAATGCCAATGCACGACCCAAGGCAGCCGCCGCGCGCCGGCGCTAGTCAGTACCGCGAAGCACGACGGATTCGGCAGGTGCAGATGCAGGATGTCGGGGCGGAACTCGCGCAGAGCGCGCGACAGCTCGAATGGAAACACCGGGCTCAACGGCGTGTAGACGATGCTCCCGACGCACCCGGCACGGCGGATTTCGACGCCGCCGATGAGTTCGCGCGAGGTCTGCCAGGTACCCGGACGCTGGTGTACGAGCGCTCCTACCGCGTGGCCCTTCGCGGCGGTCCATTCGCACAACGCGCGCGTATAGCTTTCGATGCCGCCGCGTTCGGGCGGGTAGTACTTGCCGAGGTGCAGGATGCGCATGCCTGCGTGCGCTCAGGACGCGTCGTCCTCGGGCAGCCTCGGCCGCCCGGACCGCCCATCGAGGCGATCGAGCTCCTGTTCCAGGATGGCGAGTTTCTGTGTCAGTCGGCGGATCTGCCGTTCCTGGCGCGAGCGGTCGATGTCGAGCTTGAGCATGCGGATCAGCACCAGCGACAAGCCGACGACGATCGGCAACACGGGTGCATAGAAGATACCCGTGACGCGGCCGAGCCAAGCGATCAGGGCGGGAAACACGCCGAGCGCGAAGGTCGCCGCCGCCACCGCGAACCACCAGAGCGCGTAGGGGCCGTGCAGGTGGTCGCGACGGACCAGGAACAGGATCGCGCCGGCCAGCGCGATGCCGATGATCGCCGAGGTGATCTGACCGGTCAGCATGAAGGATCGGCTCCGGTCGTGCGGCGGCGCGCCGGGTCGAGCTGGGCGAGGCAGAGCACGGTCGTGTGCATCATGTAACGCGCCACCACCGGCCACGACGCGAACACCCGCGAGCGGCCCGCGCGGCGCGGCAGCATCTCGACCGGTGTTTCGGTGATTGTCAATCCGCTGCGCGACAGCAACATCAGCACCCCGACATCCTGATAGTCCAGAAGGCTCGCCGCCTGTCCCGAAAGCACCTCGATCGCGTCGGCATCGTACAGTCGAAGCCCCGACGTGAAATCGGCGAGCTCGAGCCCCGTGAGCAGGCGCAGATAGCGCCAGGCCAGCCGCTTCGCGCGGCTGAGCCGCTGGGTGCAGGTGCCGATCACGACGTCCGCCCCTGTTCGTGCCTGCGCCTCGATCAGGAGCGGCAGCGACTCCGGCAGGTGCTGGCCGTCGGCGTCGAGCGTGATGACCTGCGGGAACCCATGCCGGCGAGCGTACCGGATACCTGCCTGAGTAGCGCCCCAGGCCCCCAGGCCGATCGGCAGCCGGAGCACGGCTGCGCCGGCGCACCTCGCCGCCGCTGCCGTCTCGTCCGAACTGGCATCGTCGACGACCAGGATCTCGCAACCCAGCGTGCGCCGCACCCCCTCGACCACGGCGCCCACCGTAGGCGCCTCGTCGCGCGCCGGCATGACCGCGAGGCAGGGGGCGGCCTTGAGGAGATCAGAGACGGTAGTGGACACGGGAGGGTGCTGCGGAAGGGGCCGGCATTCTCCGTATGCCTCCAAGCGCGTGTCAATCAAGGCCGCGCCCGGCAAGGCAGCCGTTGCGGTCGCCGGGGAGGCCATCGTGCGATCGACTTCACGGAATTCGAGCCGTGGAGGAAGGCCCCACTGTCCGGTCGGCGGTGAGTCGTGCGTTTATAGATGGCGTGGGCCGGAGGCGACAAACACTCGCCGCTGGCCGGGACAGGGGCCGCATGCAGTTGGGGACCCCGCCCGAAACCGGGCAAGGTAGCCAGGCCCACAGGGTCCGTGTTGACACGGCGGTGATACTTCACTATCGTCCGCGCGGATCGGGCTTGGTTAACAAATATTTCCGTCAATCATGGGGAAGGGGACTGCACCCCGCCCGAGTACTCTGGGAGATTCTCAATGAATGCGAAGATGAAAGTGCTGGCTCTGGCGCTGCTGGGTCTGGCTGGCTATGCGGGTAGTGCAGTTGCAGGTTGCCCGGCTTCGCCGGTTCCGCCGTGG
>CBINBI010000038.1:0-30624 GCA_966248875.1 uncultured Rhodanobacteraceae bacterium | reverse complement strand
GGCTCGTTGATGATGCGCTTGACCTCGAGGCCCGCGATGCGGCCGGCGTCCTTGGTCGCCTGGCGCTGCGAATCGTTGAAGTAGGCGGGCACCGTGATCACCGCCTCGGTGACGGTCTCGCCGAGATAGTCCTCGGCGGTCTTCTTCATCTTCATGAGGACCTTGGACGAGATCTCGGGCGGCGGCATCTTCTTGCCGTCGGCCGTCTCGACCCACGCGTCACCGTTGTCGTGCGCGATGATCTTGTAGGGCACCATGCCGATGTCCTTCTGCACCTCGGCGTCGGTGAACTTGCGACCGATGAGGCGCTTCACCGCGTAGAAGGTGTTCTTCGGATTGGTCACGGCCTGGCGCTTGGCGGTCGCGCCGACGATCACCTCGTTGTCCTTGAACGCGACGATCGAAGGCGTCGTGCGATCGCCTTCGGAATTCTCGATGACCTTCACGCTCGTGCCTTCCATGACGGCCACGCACGAGTTCGTCGTGCCAAGGTCGATACCGATGATCTTGCCCATCTCTCTCACTCTCCCGCGCTATTCGGATTCGGCCGGAAGGCCGTTGATGTCGCAAAAACTGGGGGTTTGCACCTGTGTTTCAAGGCATTTCTAGCTGCCGGGCGCCCGCGAGACCGCGACCAGCGCCGGCCGCAGCAGGCGCTCGTTGAGCACATAGCCCTTCTGCATCACCGCGACGACCGTGCCCGGCTGGTGCTCGCCGCTCTCCACCATGCTCATCGCCTGATGGCGCTCGGGATCGAACGGCTGCCCGGCGGGGTCGACCGTCTTGAGCCCGTGCGCGTCGACGACACGCGACAGCTCGCGCAGAGTCAGCTCGACACCGCCGCGCAGGCCGGCGTAGTCGCCCGATTCGACGGCAAGGCCGCGCTCGAGATTGTCGATCACCGGCAGAAGATCGGCGAGCAGCTTCTCGTTCGCGAAGCGGCGCGCCTGTTCGAGATCGCGCTGCAGGCGCTTTCTCTGGTTCTCGAGCTCGGCGCGCTCGCGCAGCATCACTTCGCGCATCTCGGCCAGCCGCGTCTCGTATTCGTCGAGCTGGCGCGTCAGCGCATCGACGTCCGCCATCACCGTTTCGTCCGCGCCGGCCGCTGCCGTGTCCGCGGCCTGTCGCGAGGTCGGATCCGTGTTTTCCATGATGTCTCCATTGCCATTGACGGGCTGCCCTGCCCGCACGCGAAAGCGGCATCCCGGCCGCAGCTTTCTGGTTTGCCTCGTAGCCTGGTACCGGCGTGGCGCCGCAGACTCGAAAATGAACTGCGGGGTTCAAGAAAAAACCCCGCACGACAACGTCTTATGAGGGCGCCTGCCCTCGCTTCAAGGCACCGGAGATGATTCCGGCGGTCGCCTGCACGACAGGAATCACGCGCTCGTAGGCCATGCGCGTCGGTCCGATCACGCCGAGTACGCCGAGCACGCGGCCGCCGACGCCGTAAGGCGCCGTGACGAGGCTGAACTTGTCGAGCGCGGCGAAGCCCGATTCCTCGCCGATGAAGAGCCTGACACCTTCGGCGTGCGCGCAGCGCTCGAGCAGTTGCAGGAGATCGCGCTTGCGCTGGAACGCCTCGAACAGCTCGCGCAGACGATCGACGTCGGTCGCTTCCGGCTTGCTCATGAGGTTGGTCTGGCCGGCGACCAGCACGTCGGCGTCGGTACCGCCCTGGAACGCCTGTTGCGCGACCTCCACTGCGGCGGCAAGCAGGCGGTTGAGCCGGGCGCTCTCGTCCTGCATCTCGCGCAGCAGCCGGGCGCGGATCTCGTCGATGCGCATGCCCGCGAAGTTCGCGTTCAGGTAATTCGCGATCTGCTCGAGCTCGCTGGGCGCATACGCGCGCTGGGTCGCGATCACCCGGTTCTGCACCTGCCCGTCGGTGAAGACGAGGATCACCAGCAGGCGGCCCGAGTCGAGTGGCACGAAATCGATGTGCCGGAACGGAAACTCCTCGCGCTTGGGCACGCTGACGACGCCGACGAAATGCGTCATTTCGGACAGGAGCGCGCTCGCGCTCGAAAGGAGATCCGGCGTGGCGGCGTCGGTCGGCAGCTCGCGCCGCAGCTTGTCCACCTGCAGTTCTTCCAGCGGCCTCACTTCGAGGAGGCTGTCGACGAAGACCCGATAGCCCTGCGAGGTCGGCACGCGCCCCGCCGACGTGTGCGGCGCCGCAACCAGCCCGAACTCCTCGAGATCGGACATGATGTTGCGGATCGTCGCCGGGCTCACGTCGAGCCCCGACGCCTTGGCCAGGGTGCGCGATCCGACGGGCTGCCCCTCGGCGATGTAGCGCGCGATCAGCGCGCGCAGCAGGTGGCGCGCGCGGGCGTCCAGGGTGTGATGGCTAGCCGGTCCGTTCATGCGATGGAAAATGCGGTCGGCGCGGACGCTAGCAAGCGCTGGCAGAGCGATCAAGATCGCTCCGCCGCCGTCCCCGCGCAAGCATGGCCCGGCGTGTTCGCATTTCGAGCCCTCGGGGAACGTCGCCGGTCCCCGCTTCCATGCGGACAACGCGGATTCCTGCAATCCGCCGCGCGGCTTCGCCTTCCGCGCGCCGCGGCCGCATGCTAGCGTTCAGGCGCACTTCGCGCCGCCCCACTCCATGCTCGAAACGCTCACCGTCAAGGATTTCGCGATCGTCGCGGAAGCGGAGATCGCGTTCGGCGCCGGCATGACCGTCGTCACCGGCGAGACCGGCGCCGGCAAGTCGCTGCTCGTCGATGCGCTCCTGCTGCTCGCCGGCGGACGCGCCGACGCCGCGCAGGTCCGCCACGGCTGCGAGCGCGCGGAGCTGTCCGCCTCGTTCGATCTGTCCGATCGCGCCGACCTGCTCGACTGGCTGCGCAACGAGGAGCTCGACGAAGGCACGGCCTGCCAGCTGCGCCGGGTGATCCGCAGTGAAGGCAGCTCGCGCGCGTGGATCAACGGCCGGCCGGTCACGCTGACGCAGCTCAAGGCTCTGGCCTCCGGCCTGATCGAGATCCACGGCCAGCACGAGCACCAGGCCCTGCTCGATCCGATGCAGCAGCTCGCCCTGCTCGACGCGTTCGCCGGCGCGTCCGGCGAGCGCGCCGAAGTCGCGCGCCTCGCCCGCGCCTGGCGCGACACGGCGGCGCGCATCGCCGAGCTTTCCCGCGGCGCCGATCACCTGGAGCGCATCGACTGGCTGACGCACCAGCTCGACGAGCTGGATCGCCACGCGCTTGCGCCCGACGTGCTGCGTGCGCTCGAAGACGAGCATCGTCGGCTGGCCAACGCCGGCCAGATGCTGCAGGGCTGCAGCGGCCTCGCCGAGCGCATCGACGGCGACAGCGAATTCGCCCTGGTTGGCCTCGCCGCGCGCGCCCACGCCGAGGCGCTGCGGCTTTCCGCGCTCGATGCGCGCATGGCGCCGATCGCGGACCTGCTCGATGCGGCGCAGATCCACCTCAACGAGGCCGCCGATACGCTCTCGCGCTACCAGAGCGCGCTCGAGCTCGACCCCGGCCGGCTCGCCGAAGTCGATGCGCAGATCGGCACGCTGCACGAGCTTTCGCGCAAGCACCGCGTGCCGATGGCCGAGCTGCACGAGCACGCCGCGAAGCTGCGCGCCGAGCTCGATGCGCTGCGCGACGCCGGCGCGAACATCGAGCGCCTGTGCGACGAGCAGAAGCGTCTCGGCGACGAGTACGCCAAGGCCGCCCGCACGCTCGGCGCCCGGCGTACCGCCGCGGCCAAGAAGCTCGGAACCGACGTCACCGCATTGATGGCCGAGCTCGGCATGCACGGCGTCTTCGAAGTCGAGCTGACCGCCTCCCCCGCCGACGCGCCGGATCCGAACGGCGCCGAGCGTTGCGAATTTCTAGTGGCGGCCAATCCGGGCACGCCGCCCCGCCCGCTGCGCAAGGTCGCCTCGGGCGGCGAGCTCTCTCGCATCAGCCTGGCGCTTGAAGTCGCCGCGCTCGGCCTCGATCCGGTCGGGACGATGGTGTTCGACGAAGTCGACGCCGGCATCGGCGGCGCGGTCGCCGAGGTCGTCGGGCGCAAGCTGCGCGATCTCGGCGCGAAAAGCCAGGTGCTCTGCGTGACGCATCTGCCGCAGGTCGCGGCGCTGGCCCATCATCATCTGCGCGTCGTCAAGTCGAGCCGGAGGGACGCCACCGAAATGCGCGTGGAGCCTCTCGATGGCGAGGCGCGGCGCGACGAGATCGCCCGCATGCTCGGCGGCATCGACATCACGCGCGAGACTCTCGCGCACGCCGAGCAGATGCTGGGCACCTCCGTGGCGCCGCGCCGCAAGCGGTCCTAACGCGCTTTCGCCCAGGCGTTTTTTCGCCTCGTCGAACCGATCGAAGCCGGACCTTCCGGCACACGTGGCTCGCGCGCGGCGCTGCCTGGGATCGACACGAAATCGGCGGTCGACGCACGTGTCGATCCGCGTGGCCGGAATCGCGACCGGGACGGGAGGTGGATCATGTCGCGCCTGCTTTCGTGTTCTGCTCTCGTGCTGGTGTTTGCGACGGCGAATGCGGCCGCCGCACCGGATGGCATCGAGGGCTGCTGGCTCGGCACCGTCGGTACCGACAAGGAGAAGGTCGAGGTCGGATTCGAGTTTCGCCGCGACCCGAGCGGCACGCTGACGATGAAGATCACGCAGCCGATCATGGGCTACTACGGCGTCGATGCGGGCGAGGCGCGTCAGGACGGCGATCGCGTGACGAACGAGCCGTTCGCGCTGTCGCTGACGCAAAAAGGCGATGCCCTGAGCGGCACCTTCCCCGGTCCCCGCAGCGCGGCGACCCTGCGCCGCGTCGAATCGCTGCCGCAGCCGGCACCGATTCCGGACGTGCCGACCGGACCGGCACCACGCTGGCAGACGCGCCTCAACGGCCAGGTGTTCGCGTCGCCCACCGTCGCCGACGGCATCGTCTATATCGGCACGACCGGCGGCGTGATGAACGCGGTGAACGCAGCAACGGGCGAGTTCGTCTGGACCTTCGGCGCCGGCGCGCCGATCTTCGGCGCGGCCGTGATCAGCGATGGCGTGCTGTACTTCGCCTGCGACGACGGCTTCCTCTACGCGCTCGATGTGGCGAGCGGCAAGCAGCGCTGGCGCAGTGAGCTCGGCGGAAGGACCGCGCGCATCCTGCCGCATCCGGCGACGTTCGAGTGGGACTGGCAGGCACCTGCTCCGCTCGTCGCCGACGGCGTCGTCTATGTCGGAGCGGGCGATGGCGGCTTCCACGCCATCGACGCCGTCAGCGGCACGCGCAAGTGGCGCTTCGAGACGAAAGGCAGGATCCGCAACGGCGCAGCGATCGACGGCGACCGGGTCGTCGTCGGCAGCGCCGATCACTTCGTGTACTCGATCGATCGTACGAGCGGGCGCGAAATCTGGAAAGCGGACACGCGTGCCGAAGTCGACGGCGCGCCGCTGGTCGCGAACGGCCGCGTCTTCATCGGCAATCGTGGCGTCGGCCTGTTCGCGCTCGAGTCGGACACAGGCAAGGAAGCATGGCGCCTGTTCTTCTGGGGCTCGTGGGTCGAATCGACGCCGACGATCCGCCACGGCGTGCTCTACATCGGGTCCTCCGACCTCGGCCACGTCAGCGCCATCGATCCCGCCGACGGCCGCGTGATCTGGCGCGGCAACGTCTACGGCTGGACCTTCGGCACGCCGCTGGCGACGGACGAGCGCATCTACGCCGGTGCCGCGGGCGGGACGCCGTATTTCATCCGGCACGACGCAGGCTTCGTCACGCTCGATCGCAAGACCGGCCGCATGCTGACGCGCTGGCCGTTCGCGGACACCGGCGGCCATCAATGGGGCATCGCCGGATCGCCAGCGCGGAGCGGCGACAGCGTGATCGTGGCGACGATCGCGGGATCGCTGTTCGCGTTCCCGCTTCAGTAGCCGCAGGCTAGAGCGTCTCGACGCGCGCGTTGACCACAGACGGGCGGAGCTGCGCCATCCAGTCGTTCGCGTTCGCGACCTGTGCGTCGCGCTTGAATGCATCGAGCGCGGCGAGATCGAGCTCGCCGATCGCCCAGTCGGAACCGACCCCGGCCTGCGCGAGCACGCCGTCGGACGGGAAGCCGCGATCGATCGGCGTGTAGATCGACGCGGTGCCGGTGTTGACGTCCAGCGCGGGGCTCCACGGTGCCTCGCCGGCCGTCACCGCGCAGGCGACATAGATCTGGTTTTCGAGCGCACGCGCCTGACAACCGACGCGCACGCGGTTCGCGCCGGCGTCGGTGTCGGTGCAGCTCGGCACGATGACGACGCGCGCGCCGGCTTCCGCCTGCGCCCGCGCGTAGAGTGGAAACTCGACGTCGTAGCAGACGTCGATGCCGACGCGGCCGAATTCCGTCTCGAACACTTTCAGCGTGTCGCCGGGCTCGATGACGACGGCAGCGCGTTCGAAGCCCGTGAGCGTCAGCTTGTCCTGGAACGCGACGCGGCCGTCCGGCGAGGCGAAGTACGCGCGGTTGCGATAGCGGCCGCCGCCGACGTCGAGCAGGAACGTCCCGGCGACGAGATAGATCGAATGCCGGCGCGCGAGGTCGCGCGCGAGCGCGACGTAATCGTCATGGTGCGCCTGCAGCGCCGCCAGCGAACGCGCGAAATCGGCGCGCACGCCGGCGGGCTGTCCCGCCGCGGCTTCGAGCGCGAGATATTCCGGCAGCACGACGAGGGCCGAACCCGCACGCGCGGCCTGCGCCACGCGGTCGCCCACGCGCGCGGCGAACGCAGCGAAATCGGCGGGCTCGCCGATGGTGTACTGGGCGGTGGCGACGGTGAGCTTCATCCGTTCGATCCATCAAGGAAGCGGATATTTCCCTTCCCCGCTTCCGGAAGAAGGTGCCGAAGGGAGAGAGCCCGCTTGAGAGGGCATCGCACGCTTGCCCTCACCCTACCCTCTCCCGCAAGCGGGAGGGGGAAAAGCAGTCAGCGCGGGTCAAGCGGACGCAACCAGAAACGCAGCCGATGGCAGGTCGGCATATCGTGGCCGATCTCCTGCCATTCAAGCTGGCAGAACATGTCGTCCTGGCGCTGGTAGCCACGCTTGGTCCAGAACGCGTCGTTGGTGCGGGCGCCTTCCGGGCGGCGCGGATCGGCCGGATCCCGCTCCACGGCGCAGAACGCCGTCATCCGGAACCGGCCGAGGCTGCGCGCGTACCGCTCGCGCTCGTCGAAGAAGCGATGGCCGAGCCCGTGCCCGCGGTATTCCTTCAGCAGCACGGATTCGCCGAAATAGAACACGTCTTCCAGCGCGATGCCGCGGTCGAGGAACGGCTGCTGGAACGCCGCGGTCTCGTCGGTGAGCGGAATGCCGGTCGAGGCGCCGATGACGCGATCGCCATCGAACGCGAGCACGAACAGACTTTCCGGCGATTTCGCGTAGGTCGCGAGATAGTTCTTCTCGTACTCGCGGTCACCGGCGTAGAGATAGGGCCAGTCGCGGAACACGGCGATGCGCAGCTCCGCGACGGCCTCGAAATGCGGCGCGACGTCGGCGCCGGTGAAGGTTTTCACGTCGATCATGCCGACACGTTAGCGAATCCGACGTCGCGCGCCAATGGCTCCATCGAAAGCGCGGAATTTGGCCACGAATCCGCGCTCGCTACTGACAGCGGATGTCAGCAGGCCCCGTCTAGAGTCATCGTCGTTCTGCACGGAGGTCACCATGCGTTTCACACAGCCGATTGCCCGTTTCCTCCCCACCAGCCGGAGCACGCGATGCTGACGCCGCTGCTGTTTGCCATGCTCGCGGCGGACTCGCCGGCCGAAGCGCCGAGCGATCAGGCGGCGGACACCCGCTGCTGCGCAGTCGTCGAGCTGCGGCAGTACACGCTCAAGCCCGGCCAGCGCGACGCGCTGATCGAGCTTTTCGAGCGCGAGTTCGTCGAGACGCAGGAGGCTACCGGCATGCGCCTCGTCGGCCAGTTCCGTGATCTCGACCGTCCGGACCGCTTCGTGTGGATCCGCGGCTTTCCGGACATGCCTTCGCGCGCCGAATCGCTGCAGGCGTTCTACGGCGGTCCTGTCTGGCAGGCGCACCGCGATGCGGCGAGAGCGACCATGATCGATTCCGGCAACGTGCTGCTGTTGCGCCCGGTCGCCCCGGAATCCGGCTTCGCGACGCCGGCCACGCCGCGCGCGCCGGCCGGGACGAAAACGGCGCCGCGCTCGCGCGTGCTCGCGACCATCTATTACTTCGACGCGCCCGTCGATGAAAGCTTCCGCCGGTTCTTCGAAAACGAACTCTCGCCGGCGCTCGTCGAAGCCGGCGGCCGTCCGATCGCGCGCTTCGAGACCGAGCCTGCGGAGAACACGTTCCCACGCCTGCCGGTCCGCGAGGGCGAGCACGTGTTCGTCTGGTTCGCACGCTTCGACGACGAAGGCGCATTGCGGGCGCACGAGCGGCGGCTTGCCACGTCGGCACGCTGGAACGAAGAGCTTGTACCGAAGCTCGAGAAACGACTGAAGTCGGCGCCGGAACGGCTCGTGCTGGAGCCGACGCCCCGCTCGTTCCTGCGCTGACGCATGCTGCCGCCGCGACGGCAAAGGCGCGCCGGCCGCTCCGGCGCGCATCGATGACTGACCGAGCTCTCCCGAACGCGGGAGAGCGAGACCGTGTCATCCTCCGACCTGGCGGATCCAGTCCTGCAGGTTGTAATAGTTGGTCACGCGCGCGATGCGTCCGTCACGTATCTCGAAGAACGCGCCGCCGGGCAGCACGTACTTCTGGCCATTCGCCGGCGGCAGCCCTTCGTCGCTGACCTTGTACGTGCCGTGCACGACATACTCTGCACCGGCGCGCGAGCCGTCCGCATTGCTCAGCACGACGATGTCGCGCAGCTGCTCCGAGTAGCTCTTGTCCATGCGCGCCAGGAACGCGCGGAAGGCATCGCGTCCTTTCTCGCGCGGGCCCTGATTCAGGTCGTGCACGACGTCCTCCGCGAGGCAGTCGAGCATCGCGCCCCAGTCGCCGCGGTTGAAGGCGGCGTAGTAGCGCTCGATCAGCGCAATCGTGTCCTGCATGCTCATGGATGACCTCGAGGGAATGCGATTCGCCGGAACGGCGCACGTGCGTATCGTAGCAACCGCGCAATATGCGCAGGGAAGCCGAAAGCGCCCCGGCGATCTCGCGCTCCGCGCGAATCAGTGCAGAAGCTGCTGGGCGAATGAAAGCCGCCGAAGGCCCAGAACAGCGCGCTTGGCGCCCGCGCGGCAGGCGCGGGCGTCAGCGATCGCAGATGACGCGTGCCAGCCGCACCGGATCAGCTCGCCTGCTTCTCCCTGATCCAGTCATCGATCACGCGTTCCAGAAGAGCAAGCGGCAGCGCGCCATGCGTGAGCACCTGGTCGTGGAACTCCGCGAGCGTGAACCTATCGCCCAGCGCCTGCCTGGCCTTTTCGCGCAAGGCGAGGATCTTCAGCATGCCGGCCTTGTACGCCAGCGCCTGTCCGGGATCGACGAAATAACGCTCGATTTCGGCCGTGACGTCGGACTCGGCCATGCCGGTGTTGTCCATCATGTACTGGATCGCCTGCTCGCGCGTCCAGTGCTTGTAATGGATGCCGGAATCAACGACGAGGCGCACCGCCCGCATCATCTCGTCGCGCAGGCGGCCGAGGTTGTCGAGCGGATCCGTCTCGAAGCCAAGCTCGTAGGCAAGCCGCTCGGCGTAGAGCGCCCAGCCTTCCGCGTAGGCAGTGAACGGCAGTACGCGGCGGAAGAACGGCACGCCCTTCAGCTCCTGCGCGATGGAAATCTGGAAATGATGGCCGGGAATGCCTTCGTGATACGCGAGCGTGCGCATCGCGAACTTGGGCGTCTCGGTCGTGTCGCGCATGTTCGCGAAGAACACGCCGGGCCGCGTGCCGTCGAACGAGCCCGGCTCGTAGTACGCGCCCGGCGCGGTCTTCTCGGCGAATTCCGGCACGGCCTTGACCTCGACGCCGAGCTTGGGCCGCACGTCGAACGCACCGTCGAGCCCCTGGTTCACTTCGTCGAGGATCGCCTGATACTGCGCGAGCATCGCCTGCTTGCCTTCCGGCGTGTCCGGGAACGTCGCGTCGGGCTCGTGCGCGAGCTGCTGCACGCGCGCGCCTATCGTGCCGTCGGCGAGACCCTTGTCTTTCAGGATCGCGTCCATCTCGGCAGAGATCCGCGCGACTTCGGCAAGGCCGAGCGTGTGCACTTCCTCGGGCGTCATGTCCGTCGTCGTGTGCATGCGCACGCACCATGCGTAGTACGCGTCGCCGTCCGGCAGGTGCCACGCGCCATAGTTGCCTTCCGCCTTCGGCTGCAGGGCCTTGAAATAGGCGATCAGCTCGCGGTACGCCGGATACACGCTTCCGTCGATCGAGCGCTCGACTCCGGCAAGCAGCTCGCCGCGCGCGGATTCATCGAGCCGGTCGGCCGGAATCCTGTCGAGCTTCTCCTTGAAGCTCGTGTACAGCATGTTCTGCTGTGCCGGCACACCGATGAAGCTCTCCATCTGCGTGATGACTTCCTCCACCGTGAATTGCGGAGGGATGACGCCCTTCGCCTCGCGCAGCTTCAGGCCCGCGATCACCTGCTCGAACTTGCGCGGGAACTTGTCGAGCCGATCGATGTACGTGTCCGCATCATGCCGGTCGTTGACCTGGTGCGTCTGCGCCATGAAGTTCGGCAGCGACGACTGGATGCCGAAAAGCTGGTTGACCGGGAAATCGTGATCCCGGTATTTGTCGCCCTCGACCTGGATCGAAAGAAAATAGTCGAGCACGTCATAGGAGAGCCGGCCGTCCGGGTCCAGCGCGCCGCGATCGTAGCGGTGGAGCGTGTCGACGTCGCGCTTGACCATCGCCGCGATGTCCGCCTCGTGCTCCGGCGAGGCGTCGTCGAGATCGTCGCTGTAGAAATCGAGCCAGCGCGGCAGGATCCGCATGTTGCTGAGAAGCTCGGGGCTCTGCAGCGCGAACTCGCCGAAGACGCGGGCGTAGAACCACTCGATCTTGGCAGGCTTGAAGTACCAGACGTGGACGAAGAACAGGGCGATCACGACGATCGCGAGCACGATCAGGCGCAAAAGCCACTTGAGCAGCGTTCTCATGGAGATTCCCCTTTCCCGGCGAGGCGTCGACGCTAGCAGCGATCGGCGCTCCGGGCGAAGGCGGGAAGTCATGGCGGCGGCCCGAGCAGCCTTGCGTAAACGCCGCACAAGAACGCCGCCTCGCGCGGAATGTTACGCTTCGGCCATGCCCCCGCGAAGGTGGGGCAACCGGCCGCCGGCGCATGATGTCTCGCTCATCCGCCCGCGCCTCGCACCGCGAGCCGGGACGGCAGGACGCCACGATCACGCCGCCCGGACACGGACGAACGCTCAACGACCCTGGACGCGCGCAACCGATGAACTATCGCCACGCATTCCACGCCGGCAACTTCGCGGATGTATTCAAGCACTCGATCCTGCTCGGGCTCCTGGAATCGCTGAAGCGCAAGCAAGGCGCGCTCTGCTACTTCGACACGCACGCCGGCCGCGGCCGCTACGACCTGCGCGGCGAGGAAGCAACGCGCACGCGCGAATACGCCGGCGGCGTGCAACGCCTGCTCGCGAGCACGCGCCTGCCTTCGGTCCTGCACGTCTACGTGAATCTCGTGCGCGCGCTCAATGCGGGACAAGGCAGCGAGCTCGCCGTCTATCCCGGATCGCCGCTGCTGGCGAGCCTGGTCCTGCGCGAGCAGGATCAAGCGATCCTCTGCGAGCTCCAGGACGACGAGGCCACCGCGCTGAAGGCGCTGTTCCGCGGCGACGCGCGCTTCGCCGTGCACCAGCGCGACGGCTACGAGGCGCTGAAGGCGCTGACGCCGCCGAAGCAGAAGCGCGGGCTCGTGCTGATCGATCCGCCGTTTGAGGCGCAGACGGCCGAATTCGCGCGCATCGAAGCCGCGCTCGCCGCCGCGCTGTCGCGCTGGGCGAACGCGACGTACGTGGTCTGGTACCCGATCAAGCTGCGCCAGCACATCGTGCCGTTCCACCGCTGGCTGTCGGAGAAGAGCGCGGCGAAGAACGTGATCGCCGCCGAGCTGCTGCTGCATCCGGACAATTCGGCCTTGCGGCTCAACGGCTGCGGCATGGCGATCCTGAATCCCCCGTGGCGATTCGAGCGGGAACTGGACGAGCTGCTGCCTGTCCTGCGCGAGCTGCTGTCGCAGGGCCGCTACGGCGATCAGCGCGTGGAGTGGCTGAAAACCGCCTGAGGCGTCGCGTTCACGCTGCGGGCGGACGCCTCAGCTCCGGCGGAATTTCGCGCTCGCCGGCGAGCTTCTCGGTGCGGCCGAGTGCCGCCGACCACGAGCTCGCCGGGCCGAGCTGGTGGAACAGCGCGAGCTGCAGCAGCGCGCAACGGAAATCGCGATCCGCCCAGCCCGCGACGCGGCCGACGATCGACTGCGCCACATCGGCGCGCCCGTTCGCGAGCAGCCAGTCCGCGTATGCGCTGACGACCGTGACGACGTGCGCGGGAATGCCGTCGGCATCGGCGCGCGCGAGCGCGGACGAAAACGCCTGCTCGGCGTCGGCGGCGCGCCCCTCGGCCGCATCGAGCTCGGCGGCGCCTAGACGATAGCCGATTTCCTCGCGCGCCTCTGCCGTCTCCGTGGCGAGCGCCGCGGCGAACGCGGTGCGGGCATCGGCTGCGTGCCCGAGCATCGCCTGTGCGCGCGCGCGCAACCGCGCGACCCACGCGCGCGCTGCGCTCGCGTGCGGATCGGACAGGTGTGACAGCGCGACATCGGCCTCGCGCGCGGCCGTCGCGGCATCGCCCGTGGCGAGCGCGAGCTCGGCGCGGACGCGAGCGATGTCGGCGAGCGACTGCGGATCGCGCGGTGCCGCGCCGTGATCGAGCTCGGCGAGCAGCGCGGCCGCCTCCACATACCGGCCGAGATCGATCAGCAGCGTCGCGCGCGAGACGACGACCTGCGCACGCAATTGCGGATCGGTGACGCGCTGGCGCAGCTCGAGCGCGCGATCGCTGCTCGCGAGCGCCGCGGCGTAATCGATCTGCAGGCGCTCGGCGTCGACCAGCATCGCGAGCGAGTGCAGCCGCTCGTTGACCGCATCGAAACGCTCGAACACCGCGATCGCGCGTTCGAGCAGCGGACGCGCCGCCGTGGGACGCCCACGCTGCAGCTCCAGCTCGCCGTCGGCCATGTCGACCCGCGCGTAACCCAGCCTGTCGCCCGCCTGCTCCAGCTCGATCCGTGCGCGACCGAGATCGTCGGCCGCTTCGTCGTAGCGATACTGAGCGGCGCGCGCGGCGCCGCGCCCGCCGAGGGCTTGCCCGCGCTCGAGCGGACGCTGCCAGCCTTCGAGCGAGGCGATTGCCGCGCTGAAATCGCGCTCGGAATCAGCGAAGTGCCCGAGATTTAGATGCACGGTGCCGAGCCCGGTCAGCACGCGCGCACGCAGCAGCGCGTCCTTCGCCGCAGCGCTGTCGTCGAGCAATGCTTGCAGCGCGCTTTCGACGTCGTCGAGGCGCCCCGCGCGGAAATCGACCTGCGCCAGCCGGTAGCGCAGCTCCGGCTCTGAGCGGACGAGATCGGGCGCCGCGAGCAGGATCGTGCGCGCGACATCGAGCTGGTTGGCGAGCATGGCCGCATTGGCACGCTGCAGCGTTTCGTCCAAGCCACTCGTGGTAGCGCCCTGGTCCGGCACGAGCTTGCCCATGCGCATCAGCAGGTCGTCGGCGGCGCGGCGCAGCGTCTGCAGCACCTCCCGCCCCTCGGCCGTGCCGTGGAGCGCGCTGCCGGCCGAGGGCTCCGCGGCCAGCTCCGCGCGCCAGCCCTGCGGCGCCGTGGCGAGCGTCGCGTGCACGACGAGATCGGTCGACGTCGCGCGGCGCAGCGCCGTCTCGGCATCGACGCCCTCCGCCCGGCCGGCCTGCAAGGCGGCGAGCACGCTCTCGCTCGGCGGCACGCGCAGGCCCGCCGCACGCAGCCGCGAGGCGAGCGCGTCCATGCCGCCGAGCCGGACCCAATCCTGCTCCGGCCCGGCCGCGATATCGACCGGCAGCACGACGATGGCCGCCGACGCGAGACCGTCGTCCCTGATCGCCGCGGGACGGCGTTGCCACCACACGACGGCAGCCGACGCGAGGACGATCGCGAGCGCAACCAGGACGAGCCAGCGTGCCTGCACGGTGAATCGCCTGCGCACGGGCCCGGCCCCCGGCTTCGGCATTGCGGTTTCGGGCCGGGAAACGTCGGCCGTCACGCGGTCCGGCGAATCGGCGGCGGACGCGCGCACGGCATCGTCCACCGCGACGACGCGCGTTTCCGCGGTCCACCGGTAGCCGTACTTCGGCATCGTGCGGATGAAGCGCTGGTCGTTGCCATCATCACCGACCGCGCGGCGCGCACGCAGGACGATCTGGCCGAGCTGCGCATCGGAGACGTCGGCGCGTCCCCACAGTGCGGCGACCAGCTCGTCGCGACCGATCGCCCGGTCGCGGTTCTCGATCAGGTACAGGAGGCAGTCGAACACGCGCGTCGGCACGGCCACGGGCGCGCCGTTGCGGCGCAGCTCGCGCGCGGACCGGTCCAGACGGTATTCGCCGAATTGATACGTGAGTGGCTGGATCATGCCTGGCGCTGCGCGGTGTCCGCGCGAGACGGATTATCCGGCGACGACGCGCATCCCGCAGCAGGGTGCGAGGCACTCCGGAGCGTTCAGGATAGCCGCGGTCCCGGTCGCCATCCACCGGCTTGGCGTCAGCGGGACAACGCCTCGGGATCGTACCGTTCCATGATCCGCTCCGGGTGAGCGAGCGCGGTGAATCCGAAGCGCGCATAGAGGCCGTGCGCATCGCGCGTCGCCAGCATGAAGCGGCGGATGCGCTGGAGATCCGGATGCGCCATGACGAACGCGATCAGGCGCCGGCCGATGCCGCGTCCACGTGCGCCGGCGACGACGAAGACGTCCGCCAGCCAGGCGAACCCGGCGCAATCGCTGATGACGCGTGCGAACGCGAGCTGCCGGTCCTGCTCGTAGACGCCGAAGCAGATCGACTTCTCGATCGCCCGCTCGACGATGTCGCGATGGATGCCCGGTACCCAGTACGACTCGCGGCTGAGGAACGCGTGGATCAGATCGATGTCCAGCCGTGCGCGATCCGTGGCGAATACGAGGCCGTCCTCGACCTTCTCATGGTGTACGGGCATGTCGTGCCGCCTCCGCCGTTCCGTCCGGGTTCGTCTCGCGCTCTGCGGCGCTCTCGGCGCCTTGGCCGGTTGCGCGGCGCCGGTGTTCAAGGATGCACCTCCCGCAGCCGCGTCTCCGGCAGCCATCGCGGATCAGCCGGAACGCTATCACGACGCCGACGTCGTCTGGGGCGGCAAGATCCTGGACGTGCGCAACCGCGAGGAGACGACCGAAATCCAGATCGTCGCTTATCCGCTGGACCGCGCGCAGCGGCCGGACCCGGGCGCGCCGACCGAAGGCCGCTTCATCGTCGCCCTTCCCGGCTATGTCGAGCCGCTCGATTTCCCCGCCGGCCGTTTCGTGACGCTGCGCGGCCGCGTCGCAGGCACGCGCGTGATCCGCGTGCAGGACCGCGACGTGGTACTGCCTCTCGTCGCGGATGCGACAGTGCACCTCTGGCCCGTCAATTTTCCGTACGAGCGGCCGCGTGTGAGCTTTGGCATCGGCGTCGGCGTCGGCATACATTGAGAGCGCCGCGCCATGCACTCGCGCTGCGGATCCGATCGTGTTGAGTTGCGCTTCGAGGAGATATTTATGCGTTCACGCATCCTGCTCGCTTCGGCCGCAGCGCTGGCAGCGGCCGGCGCCTTTGCTGCCGATCCAGTGCCGCCATTCCCGGGTCTGACCCGGCTCGATCTCGGAAACGAGCACATCGTGATCTGGTATCCGGATGCGGGCGCGAAGCGGATCGAATCGCCTCCCGCGTATCTCAAGGATTACGAAGAGGCCGGCGTCTATGCGTCGCAGCCGCTGGTGCTCGAGCTCGGCCATGGCCTGCCGGCGCTTGCGCTCGCCTGCGATTCCGGCCCGAGCAACGACCCGAGCTGCCGCCTGCTCTCGAAATTCGACGACCCGCGCAGCGCGGTGTTCGAAGCCGCCGGCAATACCTTCGCGTTTCTGCCCGGCGGCGACATTTACGTTTCCGGCGCAACCGACTACACCTACGACCACCGCCGTCTGTTCCGTTACGACGGCAAGCGCTTCATCGAGGTCGCGCAACCGTTCCGCTACGTGGGCATCGAGGGCAGGACGACGGCTCCCCTCGTGTTGACTAGCGAACGCACAGCGGATGCGAGGAAGGGCCCGAAGCCGGCGATCCTCACGCTGGCCGCCGGCACATCCCTCACCGTCCTGCTCAACGCGGCCTCGGGCGACGATGAAAACGGTCAGAACCCGGATTACCTGGTCCGCACGCGCGAAGGCATCGTCGGCTGGGCACACCTGCCGACCAGGCCGGACGGGACGACGATCGTCGAAGGTCTCCGCTACAACGGCGACTGAGCAGCCCCGAGGCCTCTCCTTGAACGGCCCGCTGCGGCACGCCGCCCGGCCCCGAGAAGCCGGCGATGTCGCACAGCGACGTGGGAAAATGCCTACACCGTCACACGATGATCGTCGGACGACACACGGCGGCGCCGGCGCAACCATACGCACACTCGCAATCGGTTCGCGGACCAACGGGAATCCGCCGAGGGCCTCGCGCCGAGCCGATCGCCCGGTTCGTTTCTGGAGAGACGAGTCATGAGTGTGAAGAATGCAGCGGCAGATGTGATGGCGGCCGTGGCCGTGATGGAGCACGCGCGCGACGCCTGCTCCAGTCTCAGCCCGCTGGGGCTGCCCATGACGCAGGAGCAGATCGAGCATCGCGCGCGCGTCATCGCCGCGGTGATCAACGCGTCGCGCAAGTTGCAGCAGCTTCGTGATCGAGCGCTGTCGCTCGAGCATGCGCTGGCACGCTTCCGCGCGCGCAAGGCGGAGCTCGCCGCATGAAAACGCGCGAGGTTCACGGGATTTCGGGCTGGCAGGCGTTCGTCGTGATCGCGGCGTGCGTCGCGGTGATGGTGGTGACGCTGTTCGCCGCGCCGACGTAAGCCGGTCTGTCCGAAGGGTGAGGGGGGCGCCACGGCGCCACGCGGGCAGGGCATCGGTACAGCACCCTGCCGCGGGCGCCGCGGGCGTTTGCCTGCGGTCCGGCGCCAAGCCGCGCCCCGCGCGCAACGACGACATCGCCCGGACCGCAATTTTTCAGAGATTTACAAACGCGCGGGCGCGGAACCGCTAACCTTCGCGCCCCTGTCGTTCTGTGTGTTTCCGAAATGCAAGCAATGGAATGGATCGGTGCTTCGGTGATAGCGCCGCGACCCGGCGTGCCGATCGAGTTCGAGATCGCCTCGGAGACGGGCGTGCGCAAGGGTTTCTTCCGAAATGCGATGTTCTACGCCGAGGGTGATGCGGCGGGATATCCGCGCCGCCTGATCCGCCGCTGGCGCTACGCCGACGGCGAGACGGCGCGTATCGATTTCGTCTGCGCGGTCAACGCCTGAGTCCTCTTCCGACGCGAGTCGCGGGCTGTCGCGTATCAGGCAGCCGTCCCGTTCCTGCGCGCCTTGAAGCGCGCGACGGCTTCCTCGAGCGCCACGGCCCGATTGCGCAGGAGCTGAAGCTTGGTGCGGGCGCGGATCACGCTGTCGACGATCTGAGCACGCTGCTGAAGCTCCGCCATCGTCAGCGGCGTGCCGAGCGGGTTCAACTGATCGCAGACCGAGCGCGCGTGCTTGAGCAGATTCACCGCGGCGGCGGCGTCGAGAGTGGCGGTACGCATCATCTTCATCATCCGACCTCCGGCAAGCATTGTAGGGAGCGCAGCCTGACTGGCCGCTGCGGATCGGCCCGGCTTGGGAACCTTCGGTCGCCCGATGTTCCGGATCCTGAAAGCATGCTTTGCGGCGTATGCGCGGTCGGCGGCTTTCCGCGCGTCGACGCGTAGGAAATCGCCTCGGCTCGCGTCGGGCCTGCTCGGATGGCGCGGTCGCTGCGGCGTTTTTCCGGAGCGACCCGGTCCGCTGCCCCGCCGCTTGCGTCGGGCGCGAACCGCGCGGCATGCTATGCGGCACGGGCGCTGCGGGGCCGGGCCGCATCGACCCGACGCCGGTCGGCCCCATTCACCGACATTGCACGCGCAGCGCATGATCGAGTTCGGACACAGCACCCACGTCGGCCTGCGCCGGGAACATAACGAAGACACTTATTACGCCGATGCGAACCTCGGCCTGTGGCTCGTCGCCGACGGCATGGGCGGGCACGAGCACGGCGAGGTCGCCAGCGCGCTGGCGCGCGACACGCTCGTGCGCGAGGTGTCCAGGGGTACGCCGCTGATCCCGGCAATCCAGCTCGCCGACGAGGAAATCATCCGCCACTCGACACGCCGCTCCGAGGCGCTGCCCATGGGCACGACGATCGCCGCGCTGCGGGTCACCGGCGAGCGCGACTACGAAGTCGCCTGGGTCGGCGACAGCCGCGTATACCTGTGGAACCATGGCCTGAAGCAGCTTTCGCAGGATCACTCCTACGTGCAGGAGCTGATCGATCAGGGCGCGATCACCAGCGAGCAGGCGCGCAGCCATCCGCATCGGAACGTCGTGACGCAGGCGCTCGGCGTCACCGATCCGCAGTCGATGCGCATCGGCATCGCCAAGGGCCAGCTCGCCCCGGGCATGCAGCTCCTCCTCTGCAGCGACGGGCTCACGGAGGAAGTCACCGATGCGACGATCGCTTCGATCCTCGCCCGCGACGACCTGAGCGCGCAGGAATGCGTCGACCACCTCGTGCTGGCGGCGCTGGACCAGGGCGGCGCCGACAATGTCACGGTGATCCTCGTTCGGGCGCGATGACGATCGCGCTTCGCCGAGTGTGAAGGCCGCCGGCCAGGACACACAGCTTCGGGAATTCACAGCGGTTCGCACGCTCCCGCAGGAGCGGCGCGAAGCCGTCGTCACCCTGCGACGGCGAGCTCCGGAGCCGACTCGTGTGATTCGGCGGCAAGCCGCTTCCACAGGCACGCACCCTTGCTCGCCGCGTCGATGGCGTCGAGCCGCTCGGCGTGCGCGGCAAGCTCGGTGGCGAGCGCGCGCAACACTCGCGGGCGCACCGTGATGCGCAGCTCGCCCGAGGTCACGCGGGCGGACTGCTCGACCGTTTCCTCGCCGAAGCCCAGCAGCCCCTGGCCGGCCGTCATCGCGAGATAGACTTCGGCGAGAAGATGCGCGTCGAGCAACGCGCCGTGCCATTCGCGATGGCTGTTGTCGATGCCGAAGCGACGGCACAGGGCATCGAGGCTGTTGCGCTGACCGGGGAATTTCTCGCGCGCCAGAGCCAGCGTGTCGATCACGGTCGCGTGATCGGCAAGCCGGCCGTAGTGCGCGCCGGCCCGCCGCAGCTCCTCGTCGATGAAGCCGACGTCGAACTCGGCGTTGTGCGCGATGATCTCGGCGTCGCGGACGAAATCGAGGAATTCGGCGGCGATCTCGGCGAAGCGCTTCTTGTCGGCAAGGAATTCGTCGCTGATGCCAGTCACCGCGCGCGCGCCTTCGTCGATCGAGCGCTCGGGATTGAGATAGACGTGGAAGCGGCGCCCGGTCGGCCGGCGCTCGGCGAGCTCCACGCAGCCGATCTCGATGATGCGATGGTCGCGCTGGACTTCGAGGCCCGTGGTTTCGGTGTCGAGGACGATCTGTCTCATCGGTCAGGATCGGTGTCAAATGTCGCAAGAACGGCTTTCATCTGTCATGCGCCACCCTTCATGCGTCGGGCTTCATTCCGGCCTTGATCGCCATCGCCGCCTCGCGCGCGAGACGGTCGACGCGCTCGTTCTCGGCGTGGCCCGCATGGCCGCGCACCCAGTGCCAGCGTACCTGGTGATCGGCCAGCGCGGCGGCGAGTCGCTCCCAGAGATCGCGGTTCTTCACGGGCTTTTTGTCGCTCGTTTTCCAACCGTTGGTCTGCCAGCGCGGCAGCCATTCTTCGACGCCGCGCCGAACGTACTCCGAATCGGTCGTCACCGTCACCGTGCAGGCGCGCTTGAGCGCCTCGATGCCGGCGATCGCCGCCATCAGCTCCATGCGATTATTGGTCGTCTCCGTCTCGCCGCCCGAGATTTCCTTTTCGTGACGGCCCTTGCGGAGCAGCGCAGCCCACCCGCCCGGCCCCGGATTGCCGAGGCAGGCGCCGTCGGTGAACACCTCCACGGTTTCCGCCGCGCGCCGTTGAATCATGCGCAGGCGCGCTGGCTCGGCGTGGCAAGCCGCGCGCCCAGGGCGACGCCGGTGCGCTTGACTCGAGGCCTGAGCGGGGTGAGCACCGCGCGCTGCTTGCGCGCCGCGAGCAGATACGCGCCGCGCAACGGCGCCAGCCAACGTGCGCCGTGCGCCCCTTCGGCGCGGGAATTCTCGCCGCTGCGTCGCGGCCAGCACGTGCCCAGGTAGTCGATCGCCATTGGCGCGAGGCGGGAGCGCTGGAGGCGCCGGCGCAGGGTGTCGACGTTCAGCGTCTGCGGAACCGCCCCGCCGCAGCGCGTGTGCCAGTGAATCCAGGCGAGCCACGGGCTCCACGGATTGAAGCCGGCCCAGAGCAAGAGTCCGCCCGGCGCCATCACGCGCGCGATCTCCTGGATCAGCCCCGGCTCGGGCTGGACGTCCCCCAGGTGCTGGGCGAAGACGAGCTGGAACGCATCGTTCTCGATCGGCAGCGCGCGTGCCAGGCAGACGGCGTCGCCTCGCAGCGTGCTGCCGTCGGCGTAGAGGCGCATCGCGGCGAGATGCGCGACATCACAGGGCAGCGCCTGCGCGGACGCATCCGGCAGCAGCAGCAGCGCGCGCCCGCTCGGCTGGCGCGCCGCGTGCACCGGCAGCAACCCCAGCTCCTCGCGCAGCAAGGCCTGGATCTCGGGCAATGCGAAGAGGGACGTGGCGGATCTCACGCGGACGGCCGTGAACGGAAGCTGGGCAAAGTGTAGCGCGCTAATGCCGACTTAACGTCACACCCGGGACGGCTGGCTATATTCGCGCCGCCCATGAGCGACGACCTTCGCATCCTCGCCGTGCCCGCGCTGTCGGACAACTACGTCTGGCTGCTCGCCGACGCGTCCGGCGCCGCCATCGCCGTGGACCCGGGCGAAGCCGCGCCGGTGCGGGCCGCGCTCGAACGCGAGCGGCTTCGGCTCGCGGCCGTGCTGCTCACCCATCACCATCCGGATCACATCGGCGGCACCGCGGCGCTGACGGACGACGGCCGCATTCCCGTCTATGCGCCGCACGACGAGCGCATCGCGATCGCCGCCCGTCGCGTCGACGACGGCGACCGCGTCGATCTGTCGGATCCGCCGCTCCGCTTCGACGTCATCGGCATACCGGGCCATACGCGAACGCACATCGCCTATCACGGCCATGGCGTCGTGTTCTGCGGCGACACGCTCTTCAGCGTCGGCTGCGGGCGCATCTTCGAGGGTACGCCCGAGCAGATGCTGGCGTCGCTCGACCGCCTCGCGGCGCTGCCGGGCGACACGCTGGTCTGCTGCGGACACGAGTACACGCTGGCCAACTGCGCGTTCGCCGAGACGATCGAGCCTGACAACCCCGCGCTCGCCCGCCGCATCGCGCAGGCTCGCGCCCTGCGCGAGCGCGGCTCGCCTACTCTGCCGGTGTCGCTTGCCGAGGAGCGCGCCTGCAATCCATTTCTGCGCGTCGACGCCGATTCGATCGTCGCCGCCCTTCCCGACGCGCGGGACCGCGTCGGCCGCTTTGCCGAGTTGCGCCGGCGCAAGGACGGATTTCGGGTGGCCACCGCGTGACTTTGCCGAGCGGGACCCGGTTGCCGGGGCTCGCGCTGGCAGCGGCGCTGCTGGCCGCCTGTTCGGTACAGCCGCAACGACCGGCGCCGCCTGCCGCGGACATCGAGGTGCCCGCGCCAAGCCCGCCTGAGCCCTCGCCGTCGCCGCCCCCGCCGGTGGAGGCGCCGGCCGTTCCGGCATCGCCGTGGCAACGCATCCGCGATCGCTTCGTGATGGCGAGCTGCGACGACCGCCCCGAGGTGCTGCGCTGGGCGCGCCGCTACACGTCTTCGCCGGAGCGCTTCGCGGCGAGCTGGGACCGCGCCCTGCCCTTCCTTTCGATCGTCATCGACGAGCTGGAGCGGCGCGACTTGCCCGGCGAGTTCGCGATGCTGCCCTACGTCGAGAGCGGCTACGAGCCCGTCGCGTCGCGCGGCAACCGTCCTGCCGGCATGTGGCAGCTGATGCCGCGCACTGCGCGCGCGGAAGGTCTCGTCGTCCGCGCGGATTACGATGCGCGCCTCGACGCGGTGGCGTCGACCGGGGCCGCGCTCGACCTCATCCAGCGCTACGGCGCGGAATTCGGCGATTGGCGGCTCGCCGACATGGCGTTCAACAGCGGCGAGTACCGCGTGAAGAAGCTGCTGCGCGGGCGCGACGCGCACGCCTTATCGGCCCAGGATCTCGCGCGGCTTCCTTTCAATCCGATCACGCACGAGCATCTGGATCGCCTGCTCGCGCTGTCCTGCGTCGTCGCCGATCCCGCGCGTTTCGGCGTGACGCTGCCCGAGCCCGACCCCGGCGAGCAGCTCTCAACCGTCGTCCTGCAATCGGGCATGGACGTGCGCCTCGCGGCACGGCTGGCGGGCGTCGACCCGGCGGACATGAAGCGCTTCAATGCCGCGTACCGGCGCCATCGCATGGTGTCCGGCATGCCGTACGTCCTGCGCATGCCGGCCGACAGCGTCGATCGTTTCCAGGCCGCGGCCCAGTCGATCCCGGTCGCATTATGGAACGACTGGCGCGAGCAGCGCGCGACACGCACCGGCGGGCTCGCCTCGTGGGCGGCGGAGCTCGGGATTCCAGTGACCGTGCTCGCCACGGCGAACGCGATCGGCGAAAGCGCGACTATCGAGCCCGCGACGCCCCTGCTCGTGCCGGGCCGCGAAGCCGATCCGCCGCCGGAGTTGCCGACTACGTACGTCGTGAAACGGGGCGACACGCTGTCCGCGATCGCGCGGCGCCATCACGTGACGGTCGCCGAGCTGAAGCGCCTCAATCCGAGGCTTGACGCGAGGCGGCTCCATCCCGGCGATCGCGTGCGCCTCGCCGCCACCGATTGAAGCGCCCGATCGAGCCGGCCTCGATCGAACGGAGGCTCGGTTAAACTTCGCGCCTTCGAGGTCCCGTCATCGGGTCCGATCCTCCGGAGGCATCATGGGTTTTCTGCACGGCAAGCGCGCGCTGATCACCGGCGTGCTCAATCACCGGTCGATCGCATGGGGCATCGCCAACGCGATGCACCGCGAAGGCGCCGAGCTCGCGTTCACGTACGTCAACGACAAGCTCAAGGATCGCGTGGACGAGGCGGCCGTCGCGTTCGGCTCGAACATCGTCCTGCCCTGCGACGTGACGCGCGACGCCGACATCGAGAACCTGTTCGTGGAGCTCGGCAAGCACTGGGACGGCCTCGACATCGTCGTGCACTCGATCGGCTTCGCGCCGCGCGAGGCGCTGACCGGCGAGTTCCTGGACGGCCTCACGCGCGAGAATTTCGCGATCGCGCACGATATTTCGAGCTACAGCTTCGCGGCGCTGTCAAAGGCGGCGCGGCCGCTGATGAAGGGCCGGGCCGGCGCGCTCCTGACGCTCACGTATCTCGGCTCGGAGCGCGCGCTGTCGAACTACAACGTGATGGGGCTCGCCAAGGCCAGCCTCGAGGCGGCCGTGCGCTATCTCGCCTTCAACCTCGGACCGGAAGGCACACGCGTGAACGCGATCTCGGCGGGCCCGATCAAGACGCTGGCTGCGTCCGGCATCCAGAATTTCCGCAAGATGCTCGACCACGTAGAGCAGAACGCACCGCTGCGCCGCAGCGTCACGATCGACGAAGTCGGCAACGCGGCGGCATTCCTGTGCTCCGATCTCGCCTCGGGCATCACCGGCGAAATCACCTTCGTCGACGCGGGCTACAACACGCTCGGCATGACCGGCCTGTAGCCGGCCGGCCCATTTCCGCCTGACCGCGTCGGAGGCAGCGACGGACCGCCTCCCGGCTACTGCTGCTCGCTGAGGCGCGCCTCGGAAACGCGAATGTCCGCAGCGGCACGCAAGGCGTCGACGAACTCGCGCGTCGCGGTTGTGGCAAGGCCTTCGGCGAGCGCGTTCCGCGCGGCTTCCTTCGTCTTCGCGTCCAGCTTCGACGGATCACCGTCGACGACGGCGTCGAGCTGAAGCAGCGCGTAGGCGTCGCCGCCCAGCGCGACGAGCTGACGCTGCGGCTTGTCCGGCTGCGGACGCGGCAACGCGAATGCCGCGCTGACGATGGCGCTGTCGACGTTGACCGCCTCGCGGCCGATGCCCTGTTGCGTTTCGACCTTGAGCTTGTTCGCCTCGGCGACCTGCTCCAGCGTCTCGCCCTTGCCCAGGGCAGCGAACAGCTCGTCCGCGTGCGCCTTTGCCTGATTCGAAGTGCGCTCGGCGATGATGTGCTTGCGCACCTGCTCGCGCACCTCGTCCAGCGCCTTCGGCGTCGCCGGCTTGTGCTCGGCGATGCGCACGACGACGATGTGATTCGGCCCGAGCTCGATGGGATCGGAATTGTTGTTCTGCACCAGCACATTGTCCGAGAACGCCGCCTTCACCACGTTCGGATTGGCGGCGATGCCGGTGCCGCCGGTACGCGGGAAGAGGCCGGTCTTCTGCACGGTGAGGCCGAGCTCCTTCGCGGCTCCGGCGAGCGACGCGGGATCCTGATACGTAAGATCGGTCAGCCGCCCGGCTTTATCCGCATAGACGCGATCGCGCTCCGTGCTCGCGTACTCCTTGGCGAGCTCGGGCTTCACTTCCTCGAAGCTGCGCGTCGTGCCGGGGCGCAGGTCGCGGATCTGGATGATGTGGTAACCCTCGCTGGTCAGCACCGGATCGGAGATGTCACCCTTGTTCAACGCGAACGCGGCGCTTTCGAAGGCTTCGTCGGTCATGCCCTTCTCGAGCCAGCCGAGGTCGCCACCCTGGTTCTTCGAGCCGAGATCGTCCGACTCCTGTTTGGCGAGCGCGGCGAAATCCTTGCCCGACTTCGCCTCCTCGGCGATCTTCTGCGCCTTCGCGAGCGCCTGTTTCTGATCGTCGGGGCTGCCCTTGCCCGGCACCTTGACGAGGATGTGCGAGACGAGCCGCTGTTCGGGGCTGACGAAGCGCGACTTCTCCTTCTCGTAGCGTTCCTTCAGCGTCGCGTCGTCAGCGGTCGCGTCGACTTCGAGCTTGGCGGCATCGAGCTCGACGTATTCGAGCGCGACGCGCTCGGGCGTCGTGAAATCCTGCTTGTGCTCGTCGTAGTACTTCTGGATCTCCTCGTCGGAGACCGGCGAAGTGTCGTCGGCGGGCTTGTCGAGCTTGACGTAGCGGATGTCGCGGCGCTGATCGCGCAGGCGCAGGTACGCGTCGACGGCCGCGTCGGTGACCAGCACCGCCGAGCCGACCTGCTCGGGCAGCTCGCGCACGGAGAGGTTTTCCCGCACCAGCTCGTCGAACGAGCGCGGCGTCATGTTGCGGGCGGTCAGCAGCATGCGGTACGTGTCGGCGTCGAACTTGCCGTCCTTCTGAAACGCCGGGATCGACAGTATCTCCTGCTTGATCCGGTCGTTCGTGATGCTGATGCCGAGATCCTTGTTCGCATCGAGCAGAACCTGCTAGTTGATGAGCTGATCGAGCACCTGCCGCTTGATCTCCGGGCGCTCGAAATACGCCGCGTCGAGCGCCCCGCCCGTCATCTCCATCATGCGCTGGCGGTTCTGGTCGAAGCGCTCGCGGAACTTGTCCTGCGAGATTTCCGTCCCGTTGACCTTGGCAACGCTCGAATCGACGCGCGTGAAGAGATACGACTCTATACCCCAGAAAGAGAAACCGATCGTGATCACCACGAGGACGACTTTGATGAGCAGACTCGATTTCTTCCCACGTAGCGCTTGCAGCATGATGAAGCCTTGAAGGTCCTGACCGGAATGCGCGGCCGCCGGACGGCGGCTGCCGATTGAGCCGTGCGCGTGTCGATTCGCGCCAAAAAACCAAGGGCGCCACGCGGGCGCCCTTCTAGAAGGTGGCCTGACGGAGGCGCCAGGCGCCTCCTGCGCGCGCGGCGTCCCGCCATTTTAACGCCTGGCGGGCGATATCGCGCGGAGTACGGCGATCGGCACCCCATTTCGCTGTCGCAGGGTTCCGGCGGGCTCGCTGGCCGTCGCCGCAAACCGTTGAGGCACGTGACGCTCGCTGGTGGGTGCTGAGGGTTTCGAACCCCCGACCCTCGCCTTGTAAGGGCGATGCTCTACCGCTGAGCTAAGCACCCCTGAAATCGACTTTGTGCTTCCCCCGAAAAAACCTGTCGCCGTGCGGCCGCCCCGACAGACGCACGCGATGCGTCAACCCAGCGCGTCCTTCAGCGCCTTTCCGGCCCTGAACGCGGGCACCTTCGACGCCTTGATCTTGATCGTGTCGCCGGTGCGCGGATTGCGTCCGGTGCGCGCGGCTCGCTTGCGCACGACGAACGTTCCGAAGCCGACCAGCGAGACGCTGTCACCGGACTTCAGCGCCTTCTTGATCACCTTGAACATCGCTTCCAGCGCGCGATCGGCGTCGGCCTTGGTCAGGCCGGACTGCTCGGAAATCGCCGCAACAAATTCGCCTCTATTCATTCTATGACTCCCTCACGGAACAGCGACCCGCTTGATGGGATCGAGCCGGAGCACGCCATTCGATTATGCGTTCTGCGAGCGGAATGTTCGCGGATGCGTGCGCCGATACCCCGCAATCGCCCGGACTTTGCGTCGCCTGGATCGCGGCGCGGTCTTTATACCAGTGCCCCCCAGGGGGTGCAACACGAGGCGTGATGCGTGTTCGCGCACGACGAAACGCGATGCGGAAACGCGAACAGGCACGCCGCACTTGACACGACGCCGAAGAAGAAGCAGGGGGAAACGCGGGTTATCGCCGCGTGTTCTTGCGGACGTACATCCGAAGCGCGGACAGGCTGCGGATTTCCCTATCCGCAGCAGGCATTGTGAACGAGCGAGAAGAGGCTAGTGCGGACGCGCCGGTGTCTCGACCTGACGCTCCTCGCGCGCGCGCACGTTCTCGCCTTCCTTGCGCTGCACCGGCGCGAGAGGACGCTCGAGCGCGATATCGAGCACTTCGTCGATCCAGCGCACCGGCTTGATGCTGAGCGAGTCGGTGACGTTCTTCGGAATCTCGGCGAGATCCTTGCGGTTCTCTTCCGGGATGATGACCGTGGTGATGCCGCCGCGATGAGCCGCGAGCAGCTTCTCCTTGAGGCCGCCGATCGGCAGCACGCGCCCGCGCAGCGTGATCTCGCCGGTCATCGCGACTTCCGAGCGCACCGGCACCTTGGTCAGAGCCGAGACCAGCGCCGTGCACATGGCGATGCCCGCGGACGGTCCGTCCTTCGGCGTCGCGCCTTCCGGCACGTGGATGTGTACGTCGAATTTCTGGTGGAACTCGGGCTCGATGCCGAGCCGCTCGGCACGCGCCCGCACGACCGAAAGCGCGGCCTGGATCGACTCCTGCATGACGTCGCCGAGCTGGCCCGTGTGGATCAGCTTGCCCTTGCCCGGCACGATCGTCGCTTCGATCGAGAGCAGGTCACCGCCGACTTCCGTCCAGGCGAGGCCGGTGACCAGGCCGATCTCGTTCTGCTGCTCGGCGCGGCCGTAGGTGAACTTGCGCACACCTAGATAGTTGTCGAGGTTCTTCGACGTCACACTGATCTTGCCGCGCTCGCGCTTGACGCCCTTCTTCGCGGCCTTCGCCGCCGCGAGGGAAAGCTCCTTCACGACCTTGCGGCAGATCTTCGAGATCTCGCGCTCGAGATTGCGCACGCCGGACTCGCGCGTGTAGTAGCGGATGATGTCGCGGATCGCGGGCTCGGCGATCTGCAGCTCCGCCGGCTTGAGTCCGTTCGCCTTGAGCTGCTTGGGAACGAGGTAGCGCTGCGCGATGTTGACCTTCTCCGCCTCGGTGTAGCCCGGGATGCGGATGACTTCCATGCGATCCTGCAGCGCAGGCGGAATGTTCAGCGAGTTCGCCGTGGCGATCCACATCACTTCCGAGAGATCGACATCGACCTCGAGGTAGTGATCGTTGAACGTGTGGTTCTGCTCGGGATCCAGCACTTCGAGCAACGCCGCCGACGGATCGCCACGGAAGTCCATAGACATCTTGTCGATCTCGTCGAGCACGAACAGCGGGTTCTTGGTGCCGGCCTTGGCGAGATTCTGGATGATGCGGCCCGGCATCGAGCCGATGTACGTCCGGCGATGGCCGCGGATCTCGGCCTCGTCGCGCACGCCGCCGAGCGACATGCGGATGAACTTGCGGTTGGTCGCCTTGGCGATCGACTGGCCGAGCGAGGTCTTGCCGACACCGGGCGGGCCGACGAGGCAGAGGATGGGGCCTTTCATCTTGTTGACGCGCTGCTGCACGGCGAGGTATTCGAGGATGCGCTCCTTGACCTTCTCCAGGCCGAAATGGTCGGCGTCGAGCACCTGCTGGGCGACGCGCAGATCGCGCCGCACCTTGGTCTTCTTCTTCCACGGCACGCCGAGCAGCGAGTCGATGTAATTGCGCACGACGGTTGCTTCCGCGCTCATCGGCGACATCTGCTTCAGCTTGTTGAGCTCCGAGCGCGCCTTGGCCTCGATCGGCTTCGGCATGCCGGCAGCGGAGATCTTCTTGCCGAGCTCGTCCAGTTCGTTCGGCGCCTCGTCCATGTCGCCGAGCTCTTTCTGGATCGCCTTCATCTGTTCGTTGAGGTAGTACTCGCGCTGCGACTTCTCCATCTGCGACTTGACGCGGCCGCGAATGCGCTTCTCGATCTGCTGCACGTCGATCTCGCCGTCCACCATCGAGACGAGCAGCTCCATACGGTCGGCCACGTCAGCCGTCTCGAGCACGCGCTGCTTGTCGGCCACGCGCACTGAGATGTGCGAGGCGATCGTGTCGGCGAGTCGCGAAGGATCGTCGATGCCGGCGAGCGTCGACATCAGCTCGGGCGGCAGCTTGCGCGAGAGCTTGACGAGCTGCTCGAACAGTGACGTCAGCGAGCGCGCGATGACGCTGATCTCGCGCTCGCTGCGCGTGTACGCGGGCTCGAGCTCGCGCAGGTGCGCTACCATCAGGCCGTTGCGCTCGCCGAATGAGACGATCTCGGCGCGATGCGTGCCTTCGACCAGCACCTTGATCGTGCCGTCCGGCAGCTTCAGAAGCTGCAGTACCGTCGCGATCGTGCCGATCGTGTAAAGATCGCCGGCGCCCGGCTCGTCGACGTCCGGGCTGCGCTGGGCGACCAGCAGGATCTTCTTGCCGCCATCCATCGCGTTGTCGAGCGCGCGCACGGATTTCTCGCGGCCGACGAACAGCGGAATGACCATGTGCGGGAACACGACCACGTCGCGCAGCGGCAGGACCGGCAGCTCGATCAGGTCGGTTTCGGCAGGTTTTGCGGGTCTCGGGGTTTTGTCAGTCATCGGAAATCAGCAGCGATGGAAGGTCCGCGGCCCGAGCGTGTACCTCGGCACCTGTATCGTCAAGTAAGGGTACCGCTTGCGATTGCAAGCCAGTTCACGCTGTGCGGCGGCCGGTGCGCGCCGGTTGCAGAAGCTGCGAAGTCCGCCGCCGGCTGCGGCGGAAGGTACGGGCCGTGCATGAGTGAGCGGCCAGGACCCGGCCGCCCGTGTCTCACTCGGCGGCCGCCCGCGTCTGCATGTTGCCGCGGTAGATCAGATATGGCTCGGCCTGCCCGTTGATGACGGCTTCGTCGACGACGACCTTGCTGACGTGCTCCAGCGAAGGCAGGTCGAACATCGTGTCCAGGAGCACCTGCTCGAGGATCGTGCGCAGACCGCGCGCGCCGGTCTTGCGTGCGAGAGCCTTGCGGGCGATGGCCGTGAGCGCCTCGGGCCTGAACTCGAGCTCCACGCCCTCCATGTCGAAGAGGCGCTTGAACTGCTTGGTGATCGCGTTCTTGGGCTCCGTGAGGATCTTGACCAGCGCGGTCTCGTCGAGCTCCTCCAGCGTGGCCACGACCGGCAGGCGCCCGACGAACTCGGGAATGAGGCCGAACTTGATCAGGTCTTCCGGCTGCACGTCGGCGAGCAGCTTGGAGACCTCGGCGTTGCGGTTCTTGCTGCGCACCTCGGCGTTGAAACCGATCCCGATCGCCTCGGAGCGCTGCTGGATGATCTTCTCGAGCCCCGCGAACGCGCCGCCCACGATGAAGAGAATGTTGCGCGTGTCGACCTGCAGGAATTCCTGCTGCGGATGCTTGCGCCCGCCCTGCGGCGGCACCGAGGCGATCGTGCCCTCGATCAGCTTGAGCAGCGCCTGCTGCACGCCTTCGCCGGACACGTCGCGGGTGATCGACGGGTTCTCGCTCTTGCGCGAGATCTTGTCGATCTCGTCGATGTAGACGATGCCCGTCTGCGCCTTGTCGACGTCGTAGTCGCACTTCTGCAGGAGCTTCTGGATGATGTTCTCGACATCCTCGCCGA
>CBINBI010000037.1:0-31734 GCA_966248875.1 uncultured Rhodanobacteraceae bacterium | reverse complement strand
GCAGCGCGGGCGCTTCCGCGAGTTCTACCAGTGCGACATCGACGTGGTCGGCAAGGACACGCTGTCGGTGCGCTACGACGCCGAGCTGCCGGCGGTGATCTACAGCGTGTTCCGCGATCTCGCGATCGGGCCGTTCACGATCCAGATCAACAACCGCAAGCTGATGCGCGGCTGCCTGCAGGCGCTCGGCATCGGCGATCCCGCGCGGCAGGCGGACGTGCTGCGCGAGGTGGACAAGCTCGACAAGCGCGGCGCGGAGCGCGTGCGCGCGACGCTGATGGACGATCCGTTCGGGCTTTCCCTGGATGTCGCGGACCGGCTGCTGGCGCTGGTGCAGACGCGCTCGACCTCGCTGGCCGATGCGCTGGCGAAGCTCGGCGCGCTCGGCGCGGGAGACGAGAACCTGGAACAGGGCCGGGCGGAGCTTAAGGAAGTGCTGACGCTGATCCAGGCGTTCGGCGTGCCGGAGACGCATTTCGCGTTGAATCTCTCGATCGCGCGCGGGCTGGATTACTACACCGGCACGGTCTACGAGACGACGCTGAACGAGCATCCGGAGATCGGCTCGATCTGCTCCGGCGGGCGCTACGAGAATCTCGCCAGCCACTACACGAAGTCGAAGCTGCCGGGCGTCGGCATCTCGATCGGCGCGACGCGCCTTTTCTGGCAGTTGCGCGAGGCCGGCATCATCGGCGCCGGCTGCAGCACGGTGCAGGCGCTGGTCGCGCAGATGGACGAGGCCGAGCTGCCGCGCTATCTCGCGCTGGCGGCGGAGCTGCGCGAGGCCGGCATCAATACGGAAGCCGTCATCGAGCCGGGCAAGCTCGCGCGCCAGTTCAAGTACGCCGACCGCACCGGCATCCGATTCGTCATCGTGCTGGGGCCGGACGAGATCGCGAAGAACGTCGTGACGGTCAAGGATCTCAAGAAGCAGGAACAGTACGAAATCCCGCGCGCCGCGCTGGCGCAGACGTTGCGCGAGAAGAGCGCGCAGCCGGGCTAGGCACGGCGTTCCGACACGACACCATGGACCACACCATTCTTCTCGACGGCAACAGCCTGACGCGCGACCACGTCGTCGCCGTCGCGCGTCACGGCGCGAAGATCGCGCTGGACCCGGCGCAGCTCGCGCACGTGCGGCGCGCCGCGGATTTCCTCGCCGAAAAGGTGAGCTGCGGCGAGCCGATCTACGGCGTCACGACGGGTTTCGGCAGCAATGCGGACAAGCTGCTCGGCGCGCACCGCGCGCGGGACGAGCTGCCGGGCGGCAACCCCGAGACGCCCGAAGGCTCGCTGATGGAGGAGCTGCAGCACAATCTCATCGTCACGCACGCGGTCTGCGTCGGCAAGCCGTTCGACGCCGAGGTGGTGCGCGCGATGCTGGTGATCCGCATCAACACGCTGATGCGCGGCCACTCCGGCGTGCGTGTGACGACGCTCGAGGCGCTGGTCGAGCTGCTCAACCGCGATCTCGTGCCGGTGATTCCGGAGAAGGGCTCGGTCGGCGCGAGCGGCGATCTCGCGCCGCTGTCGCATCTCGCGATCGTGCTGCTCGGCGGCGGCGAGGCGTTCTACCGCGGCGAGCGCCTGCCGGGCGCGGAGGCCTTGCGTCGCGCCGGGCTGTCGCCGATCCGCCTGTCCTTCAAGGAAGGCCTGGCGCTCAACAACGGCACGACGCAGATGCTGGCCTGCGCGGTGCTGGCGCTGGATCGGCTGGAATCGCTGCAGGAAACCGCCGATCTCGCCGCGGCGATGACGCTGGAAGCGTTCGCCGGCCGCGGCGGCGCGTTCCAGGAGGAAGTGCACGCGCTGCGTCCGCATCCGGGGCAGGTCGAAGCTGCGCGCCACATTCGCGAGCTGCTGGAAGGCTCGACGCTGATCGACATTCCGTATCACCTCGTGCCGCGCTTCAAGACCTGGCTGGCGGATTCGTGGAGCGAGCCCGAGGATCGGAAGCAGCGCTTCGACATCGCCTGGGATTACGTGCCGCCTTCGCAGCGCCACGGCCGCGAGGCGTTCTACCAGCGCTTCCTGCCGTTCCGGGGCGGCAAGAAGCACCAACCGCAGGACGCGTACTGCCTGCGCTGCATTCCGCAGGTGCACGGCGCGGTGCGCGACGCGATTGCGCAGGCGTGCCGTGTCGTCGACATCGAGCTCAACGCGGTCACCGACAATCCCCTGATCTTCCCGGACGCCAGGGAGGCGAAAGTCATCGAGGATCAGGTCGTGTCGGCCGGCCACTTCCACGGCATGCCGCTCGCGCTGGCGATGAGCTACGTGAAGGCGGCGATTCCGGTGCTGGCGTCGATCTCCGAGCGGCGGCTCAACAAGCTGGTCGATCCCGCGATCAGTGACGGGCTGCCCGCCTTCCTGATCGGCAACGAGGACGCGACCGATTCGGGCTTCATGATCGTGCAGTACACCGCCGCGGCGCTGGTCAACGATCTCGCGACGCGCGCGCATCCGGCGTCCGTGTATTCGATTCCGACCAGCGCGAACGCGGAAGATCACGTGTCGATGGGCGCCAACGAGGCGCGGCACGTGCTGGAAATGACCGAGGATCTCGGCCACGTGCTCGCGCTGGAGCTCTACACCGCGGCGCAGGCGCTCGACTACCGGCAGGACATGCTGAACGCCGCGCGCCGCCTCGCCGCGCGCGGCGACTGGCGCGCGCTCGCCGGCAAGATCGGCAATGCGCCGGACGCGGGCCATCCGTCGCGCGCGCAGTTCGAATCCGAAGTGCAGGCGCTGATGCGCGCGCTTGCCGAAACCGCCGACTTCCGCGCCGGCACCGCGGTGCGCAACGCCCACGCAAAAATCCGCGAGCGCATTCCTTTCATGGAACGCGACCGCGCGATGGACGGCGACGTGCAGGCGATCACCGCGATGATCGCCGCACGGGAGCTTTGAGCGTTCCATTTCATAGCGCCCGATTCCATAGCGCCCGATTCCCTTGTGAACCCGCTTTTTACCCTCTCCCGCTTGCGGGAGAGGGCAGGGTGAGGGTGGTCTTGCGATGAGATTTCGTCAGCGCGGAAGTTCCTCTGCTCGCTGCTGCAGATTGAGCAGTCTCGACGAAACGCTTCCACAAGATTCCCCTCACCCCGGCCCTCTCGCAAGCGGGAGAGGGGAAGCGCATGGTCAGTGGAAATTCCGCGATGCGAACGAAAGCTCGGGCAGCAGCGCGCTGTAGTCGTGCAGCCGGTGAGCGATGAGGTGGTGCACGCCGTCGCTGGCTTCGAGCACGCCGTCCACGCACATCACCACCGATTCGAGCAGGACGCGGTGCTGCCGCTCGGCCAGCGCGCGCCAGACCACGACATTGACCTGGCCCGTCTCGTCCTCGAGCGTGACGAAGGTGACGCCTTTCGCCGTGCCGGGGTGCTGGCGCACGGTGACGAGGCCCGCGCAGCGCAGGCGGCGGCCGTGATGACCGGCGTCGAGCGTGACCCTCGCCGGCGACACGCGCCGCCGCGCCAGCTCCGCCCGCACCAGCGACAGCGGATGGTGCTGCAGCGAGAGGCCGAGCGTCCTGTAATCGGTCATCACGTCCTCGCGCAGCGAAGGCCGGCGCAGCGCGACGCGGCGCTCGCGGATGGCGGCCTTCGTCAGCATCGGCGTCGTCACTTCCGCACCGGCGCTGTCCCAGCGCGCGCGATAGCGATGTCCGCTGAGGCTTTGCAGCGCGCCGGCGTCGGCGAGGCGCGCGCGCTCGCCGGCGTTGACGCGCGCACGGCGCGTCATGTCGGCGACGTCCGCGAACGGCGCTTCCTCGCGCGCGGCGACGAGACGGGCGGCAAGGTCTTCGGAGAGGCCGCGGATCTGGCGCAGGCCCATGCGCAGCGCAAGCGTGCCGTCGCCGTCGCGCTCCAGCGCGTTGTCCCAGCCGCTGCACACGACATCCGCCGGCAGGACGCGCACGCCGTGGCGCTGTGCGTCCTGGATCAGTTGCGAAGGTTGATAGAAGCCCATCGGCTGCGAGTTCAGCAGCGCGCACGTGAACGCTTCCGGGTGATGGCACTTGAGCCAGGATGAGACGTAGGCGAGCAGGGCGAAGCTGTACGAGTGCGATTCGGGGAATCCGTACTCGCCGAAGCCCTGGATCTGGCTGAAGATCCGCTGGGCGAACTCGCGCGAGTAGCCGTTCTTCTTCATGCCGTCGAAGATGCGCTGCTGGAAATGCCCGAGGCCGCCCTTGCGCCGCCACGCGGCCATCGAGCGGCGCAACTGGTCGGCCTCGCCCGGCGTGAAATCCGCGGCGACGCGCAGAAGCTCCATGACCTGTTCCTGGAAGATCGGCACGCCGAGCGTGCGCCCGAGCACGTCCCTGATCGCCTCGGATTCGTAGACGACGCTTTTTGGCGCGTTCCGGTTCCTGAGGTAGGGATGCACCATGCCGCCCTGGATCGGGCCGGGACGCACGATCGCGACTTCGATGACGAGATCGTAGAACGTGGCGGGCCTGAGCCGCGGCAGCATCGACATCTGCGCACGCGACTCGATCTGGAACACGCCGACGGTGTCCGCCCTGCGGATCATCCGGTAGGTGGCCTCGTCTTCGGAGGGAACGCCGGCGAGATCGAGCGCAATGCCCTTGTGGACGCGCAGGAGATCGAAGCACTTGCGAAGGCAGGTCAGCATGCCGAGCGCGAGGCAGTCGACCTTGAGCAGCTTCATCGTCTCGAGATCGTCCTTGTCCCACTGGATGATCGTGCGGTCCGGCATCGCGGCGTTCTCGACCGGCACCAGCGTGTACAGCGGATGCTCGGAGATCACGAAGCCGCCGACGTGCTGCGAGAGATGGCGCGGAAATCCGATCAGGTCTTCGGTCAGCGCGAACAGCCTGGCCAGCACGGGGCTCGACGGATCGAAGCCGCGCTCGCGCAGCGAGGCGTCCCGCGACTTCCCGCTGCGGATGCGCGAGAACATCGCGGCAAGGACATCGAGCTGGTCGGCCGGCAGGCCGAGCGCCTTGCCGACGTCGCGGATGGCGCTCTTTCCGCGATAGCTGATCACCGTCGCCGCCAGCGCGGTGCGCGCGCGGCCGTACTTGCGGTACACGTACTGGATGACTTCCTCGCGCCGCTCGTGCTCGAAGTCGACGTCGATGTCGGGCGGCTCGTCGCGCTCGTCGGAAAGGAAGCGCTCGAACAGGAGATGGCCTTCCTCGGGATTGACGGCGGTGATGCCGAGGCAGAAACAGACCGCGGAGTTCGCCGACGAGCCGCGGCCCTGGCAGAGAATCCCGTGCTCCCTGGCCCAGCGCACGATGTCGTAGACAGTGAGGAAGAACGCTTCGTAACCCTTGCGATGGATCAGCGCGAGCTCCTTCTCGAGCGTCGCGCGGAGCTTCTGCGAGATGCCCTGCGGAAACCGCCGGAAGGCGCCTTCGAAGGTCAACTGGCGCAGATACTCCGGCGCGCTCATGCCCGGCGGCACGATCTCGTGCGGATACTGGTAGCCGAGGCCTTCGTCCATGTCGAACGTGCAGAGCGCGGCGATGCGCAGCGTTTCCGCGAGCAGCTCCGGCGGATACAGCGATTCGAGATCGGCGACGCGGCGCAGATGCCGCTCGCCGTTCGGAAACAGCGCGTGGCCGGCCTCGGCGACCGTCGTGCCGAGCCGGATCGCGGTCATGACGTCCTGCAGCGCGCGCCTTGCGCGCACGTGCATGTGCACGTCGCCGGCGGCGACGAGCGGCAGGCCGTGGCGCTGGCCGAGCCGGCAGAGCCGCGCGAGCTGCGCGCGGTCGTCCGGGCCGCGGTGCAGCTCCGCGGTGATCCATGCGCGCCCGGCGAAACGGCCGGCGATCCACGCGCCGTGCTCGTCGAGGCACGAGGCTGCTTCGGCGCGGATCTTCGCCCGGCGCTTCGCGGATTTCGCGGATGGCGCGTGCGGGTCCGCATCCGGCACCCAGAGCACGGCCACGCCGGTGCCGAGCAGCTCCGCGTCGGCGCGGGTGAGGTGGTATTCGCCTTTCTCGCTGCGGCGGCATCCCGTCGTGATGAGCCGGCAGATGTCGGAATAGCCTTCGCGGCTCATCGCGAGCAGAACCAGCTTCGGGCCGTCGACGAGCCGCACTTCGGTGCCGACGATGAGCTTCAGCTTCGTCTCGCGCGAGGCCTCCAACGCACGCACGATGCCGGCCAGCGAGCACTCGTCGGTGATCGCGAGCGCAGCATAGCCGAGCGCTTTCGCGCGCTCGAACAGCTCGCTCGCGCTCGACGCGCCGCGCTGGAACGAGAAATTCGAGAGGCAGTGCAGCTCGGCGTAGCGGGGCGCGGATGACGTGTCGGCGTCCGCTTTGTCTGCGGACTCGAAGCCTCTGTTTCCACGGTCCGCATCGTGCGTATCGCCTTGCATGCCCGGCGCATCGTGCCGGTCGCGATGCCTTCGCCGCTCGCGCGCCAGGGCGCTGCGCGGATCGTCGTCGTGGGCGCCGGGCAGATCGGGCTCGATCGGCTTGCGCAGCTTCCGCGGCCGTTTGCGTGGCGTGGTCATCATGCGAACCAGCCGTGCAGCATCCAGCCGCTGGCCGAGCCGGCGGGCACGAATGCCCATGCGCGCTGGCCGAGGTGCGTCTCGATCACGTAGTAATCGCGCACGTTGTCGTGATCGTCCCACCAGCCGCTTTCGATGCGCTCGGGCCCGGCCAGCACGCGGGTCGGCGCGGCGGGCAGGCGGATCAGCCGTTCGAGCAGCCAGAAGGGCCGGACCGGCTTGCGGATGCCGACGACCGCGGGATCGTCGGAGGCCTTTTCCGAAGAATCGCCGGAATCGCGTGGACTTTCGGCGAGCGAAGTGAAGCGCCAGGCGCGAGCCGGCCGGTGATCGGCGACGCAGCGAAGGCCATGCAGAGCGCTATCGCCGAGGCGCGCGCGCAGGCGTTCGGCCAGCGCCGGCCAGTCGAGCGCTTCACGGCGGCCGGCATCGAACAGGTCGCGATGCAGCGGGCAGAGCGGCGGCAGATCGTCGGCGCGCAGACTCAGCGCATGGACCGGCGCCGGCAGCTCGATGCGTTCGAGCCGCGCGCGCGCAAGCTCGAACAATGACGCCGCATCACGCTGCGGAGCGAGCAGGCCGACATCGACACGCGTCGTCGCGCCGCGCTCGTGCGCGAGCACCAGCGAGAAGCGCTGCACGCCGCCGTCGCGGGCGACGAGAAAGACCGCCAGCTCGCGGATCAGCCGCTGCAGCGGAAACGCGAGCGCCGCGCTGGATTCGATGCCGCATGGAAACTCGATGCGGCGTTCGAAGCGGTCCGCCGGACGGAAGCGCGGCAGGCTTTCGGGGGCGAAGCCGCGCATGCGATCGAGATGATCGAGCGAATCCTGCCCGACGCGGCGGGCGAGCTCGGCGCGCGGCAGACGGAAGAGATCGCCCAGGGTCCGGAAGCCCATGCCGCTCAGCGCGGCGACCGTGTCGCCGTCGAATCCGCCGAGGGCCAGCGGCACCGCGCCGAGCGCGTTGGCGAGCGGGGCGATGCCGGGAATCGCGATGCCGTCGGCGTGCGCGGCGAGCACGCGCGCGGCCGTGGCCGTCGGTGCCACGGCCATCGAGCACTCGAATCCGAACGCGGCGACTTCGCAGCGAAGCCGTCGCAGGAGCGGCGCAAGGCTGCCGAACAGCTTCAGGCTGGCGCCGATCTCGAGAAATACCGCATCGGGATCCCTGATGCTGACATCCGCGCTGAAGCGATAGGCGAAGGCTGCGATCGACGCGAGCGTCTGCCGCTCCGCGGCCGGATCGCGCGGACTCGTCGACAGCGTGGGGCAGAGCGCCTGCGCTGCCGCCAGCGATTGCCCGCTGCGCACGCCGGTTTTCTGCGCTTCGTCGTCGGCGAGGACGACGCAGCGGCGCTGCTGCGGGCCGTCGATGAGGGCCGTGGGCGCACGCCACGAGGCGCCGGCATTGCCGCAAACGGCTTCGAGCGCAAGTCGGGGAAAGCGGAGGCAGGCCCAGAGCATCGCGGCTCCGAGAAGGCTAAGGAATTCCGGGAATCGACCGCAGCGCGGTCAGGCGCGCACTTCGACGAACTCGCTGAACGAGTGCGGCTGCGGCAACGAAACGCCTTCGTCCTTGAGACCTTCGAGATGGAACTCGATGGCTTCGCGGATCAGACGCAGGACTTCCTCGCGCGTTTGCGCCGTGGCAATGCCGGCAGATCGGGAACGTAGGCGCCGAAACTGTCCGGTCCCTGCTCGATGACAACCATGTAGCGCATGGGTGAAATACTCCTACTTGAGGCCGGCCTGTTTCAAGATACTGAGAAGAGTGCCGACGGGAATATCGACGCTCGGTTTGCCGGAAACGGTGATCGTGTCCTTCTTCCAGCGATGTCAAACTGCCGGTGACTGCCTTTCTGACGCGCTGGAACCATCCCTGGGATTCCAGCAAGGCGATGAGATCCCTCATTTTCATGATTGCGCGTCAAGCCGAGCGCAATGCCAGCTCGTGTCTTTGCAAGCCGCGGCATTTCAAGATGTCGATCTTCGAAAAACCATTCGAAATCGTGACCTGCACGCGCAGCGCCGCCGGGCTCGTTCCCCTGGCGGCGGCGAGCGGGCGGAACACGAAGCCGATCGCGGCGCCCGTTTCGGCGGCGAGCTGCAGGCGGCGCAGCTGGCGGTAATCGGTCGTCGGCATCCAGCTCAGCACGGCGCCGCAGCAGCCGGCGCGCAGGCACTGCTCGGCCGTCCAGTGCGTGTCGGCGGCGCCGGCGCCGATGTGGACGACGTGCGAGAGGTCGACGCCGGCCGCGGCGAGCGCGGGCGGATACGGGATGTACGGCGGCGCGACGAAGACGACGCGCTGCTTCGTCTGCGTGATCGCCGCGAGCGCGGGCAGCAGCAGGCTGCACTCGCCGATGCCGTCGTGCTCGATCAGGATTTCGCTGAGCGCGCCGCGCGGCCAGCCGCCGCCGGGGAGGCAGGCGTCGAGCTCGGCGAGGCCGGTCGGCTGCGCGTCGATGCTTGCGCGCGCGGCCGAGCCGCGGCGCCAGATGCCGGGATGACGCAGCACTTCGGCCAGCGCGGCTTCCTCACGCGGCGTGCGCGCGGGGTTGCGCGCGAGCGGCGGCGCTTGCGCGAAGTCGGAAGGAGCGAGGGCGGCGGCAACCGCTTCGGAGGTGCTCGTGAACATGACGACTCATCCTTGTCGTGCGTTGGGACTGGTGCGGATCAGGCCGACGTAGAGCCCTTCGATCGCGAACGCGTGACGGCGCGGATCGATCTCGATCGGCGCGAAATCGGGATTGGCGGGCAGCAGGCGCACGCGGCCGTTGCGCCTTTCGAGCTGCTTGACGGTGACTTCGTCGTCCAGCCGCGCGACGACGATGCGGCCGTGCTCGGCGGTGTCGCTCTTGTGGACCGCGATCAGATCGCCGTCGAGGATGCCGGCATCGCGCATGCTGAGGCCGACCACGCGCAGGAGGTAATCGGCGCGCGGGTGGAACAGGGCGGCGTCGACGTCGTGGTGCGCTTCGATGTTTTCCGCGGCGAGGATGGGGCTTCCGGCGGCGACCCGACCGACGAGGGGAAGTGGGGTCGCCGCCGGTGCCCGCGATCGGTCCGGCAGGCCAAGGCCTCGGTGGACGTGCTTATTATGCGGCAGACGCTCGAGCGCGCCCTTGCGGATCAGCGCATCGACGTAATCCTGGGCTGAGGTATGACTTCTAAGCCCAAGATTTTCCGCGATTTCTCTCAGGGTGGGCGCGCGGCCGTGACGATCGAAATAGCGCCGGATCCAGTCGAGCACGCGTTGCTGGTTGGGGGTGAGGGCGGCTCGCATACGTACAATAGTACGTATTGGCGGGCGGGCGTGCAACGGGATCTTTTTGAAGGTTCGAACCTTCGCCTCCGATCCGATACGCTCGATCGCTTTCCACGAATGAGCCGTCCCATGCGAGCCGCGCTGTCGATTCTGATGTCGGTCTTTTCGTCGGGCCTTGCGATGTCCGCCGCGGCAGCGGATTGGCTGCTGCTGCCCGACCGCGTCTGGACAGCCGAGGGCGATGCTTCCCACGCCGGCTGGGCGGTGCGGGTCCATGACGGCGCGATCGCGGCCGTCGGTCCCCGCGCTGCGATCGATGCAGACGGTGCGACGCGCATCGAGCTTCCGGGCGCGACGCTGACGCCCGGATTGATCGATCTGCACTCGCATCTTTTCCTGCACCCGTACGACGAGACGCTCTGGAACGATCAGGTGCTGAAGGAGCCGCAGGAGTACCGCACCTTGAAAGCCGCCGAGCACGCGCGCGCCACGCTGCTCGCCGGCTTCACGACGCTGCGCGATCTCGGCACCGAAGGCGCGGGATTCGCCGACGTGTCCGTCAAGCGTGCGATCGACGAAGGATGGCTTCCGGGACCGCGCCTCTTCGTCGCGACGCGCGCGATCGTCGCGACGGCAGGCTACGGACCGGGCCCGAAGGGATTCCGGCCCGATCTCGATCTTCCGCAGGGCGCGCAGGCGATCAGTGGCGCCGACGACGCCGCGCGCGCGACGCGAGAGCAGGCGGCGCGCGGCGCGGACTGGATCAAGTTCTACGCGGATTACCGCGTGGGACCGAACGGCGAGACCTTGCCGACGCTGAGCGCCGACGAGATGAAGGCGATCGTCGATACCGCGCACCGGATGGGTCGGCCGGTCGCCGCGCATGCGGGCAGCGACGCCGGCGTACGCATGGCGGTGGAGGCGGGCGTCGACACGATCGAGCACGGCGACGGCGCGAGCGAGGCGACGTTGCGCCTCATGAAGCAGCGCAATGTCGCGTACATGCCGACGCTGACCGCAGTGGCCGCCATCGGCCAGTACTTCGAGCACTACGAGCCGGGCGGCGAGCCGACGCCGCGCATGCGCGAAGCCGAGCGCGCGTTCCGCGTCGCGCTGAAAATCGACGTAATCATCGGCAACGGCAGCGACGTCGGCGTGTTCCGCCACGGCGAAAACGCGCGCGAGCTCGAATGGATGGTGAAGTACGGCATGACGCCTGCGAAGGCGCTGCATGCCGCGACCGACGTCGCCGCGAAGATCCTGCGCCAGGACTCGCGCATCGGCCGCATCGCGCCCGGCCTTCGCGCAGACCTCGCCGCGTTCGAGGGTGATCCGAGCACCGCCATCGCCGCGCTGCGAAACCCCGTGTTCGTGATGAAGGACGGCGTCGTCCATCGCCGGCCCGAAGCCGGGCAGTGACGACGCACGCACAAGGTGGGCTTCAGCCCACCTCGATTTTTTCGCAAGTTTCGACGGCGGGCTGAAGCCCACCCTATGCACCGATGCGAGCCGTCAGAAGCGAAAGCCGGCGAGCACCATCGTTTCGCCGAGATTGCGGCCGCCGAAGAGGTTCGCGTTCGAGATGTGGCGCACCATCAGCACGTAGCGATCGCCTCGCCAGCCGAGCGAGCTGATGAACTGCTCGTGGCTGCTCAGCGCATCGGTGCGCGGGCTCGCATAGGCGACTTCGAAGCCGAGGAAGGCGCCGCGCCACCAGTCGACGAGGCGCACGCCCGCGCCGACGAGGCCGACGTCGTGCTCGAGGTTGTCGCCGGGGTCGTTGCGCGATCCGATCCATCCCACGCTCGCCGTCGGCTGCCAGTGCAGGTCGGCCCATTCGGTCGTGCCGCCGGCGACGTCGATGAAGACGGCTCCCGCCCAGCGCACGCCGACCGTCGCACTCGCGCCGGCGGAGAGATCGATTTCTGCTGCCTGCGCAGAGCTCACGAACAAGGCGAATGCGGCAGGCAGCAGCAATGTGCGCATGAAGGACAGGCGATCCGGACGGCGGCGGTCAGGGCTATCGTGAGGCATCCCCCGACGCCGCCGCAAGCGGGCGCGGCATGACCTCAGCCCGCTGCCTGGGCGGCCGCCTTGCCGATGGCCGGTGGCTCGCCGACCTCGCGAAACAGCAGCATGTCGGCCAGGCGCAGCGAGGCGCCGTCATAGAAGCCGTTCGCCGGCGCGAAATCACGCGGATTGTCGAACGTGCCGAACAGCATGTCGATCAGCGGCAGGTCGGCATAGTTGTCGCGGTGATGGCTGCGCGCGTGGTGCCAGGAGTGGCTTTCCGGCCGCTGCAAGATGTAGCCGAGCCAGCGCGGCGTGCGCACGTTGGTGTGCTGGAAGATCGAGAGCAGCGTCACCGTGAGCAGCACGACGGTGGCCGCCTGGGCGCTCAGGCCGACGATCACGGTCAGCGCGATGCTCGCGACCAGCGTCCAGCCGATCATGTCGGTCGGATGGAACCAGAACGCGCCGAACGTGTCGAGGCGCTCCGCGCTGTGGTGCATCTGGTGCAATCCGCGCCAGAGCACCGTCGAGCTGTGCATGCTGCGGTGATAGAGATAGCCGCAGAACTCGTAGACGAGGAGGCCGACGGTGGCGCCGCCGAGCGTGCCGAGGCCGGTGAGGTCGAAGAGCTGCAGCGGCTCCAGGTACTCCGTGATGAGCAGCGGCAGGTAGCTCGACACCGCGAAATACGTGGCGAACGCGGCGAGCCCGCGCAGGCGCCAGGCTTTGGCGCGGGGCAGCGGCCGCGCGGGCGCGAGGTATTCCCACAGCATGAGCGCCGCGTAGATGCCGAACACGGTGAGCGAGATCGGGTCGAGTAGAAGCTCCAGGGGTGATGGCATGACGGTTCCACTTTTGATCTACTAGGGTGTCCGCACGATACGCCGGGGTGTCCAGCGCCGCCCCAGCGATTTCGGCAGCGGATCGGACGGATCGGCCATGTCGACCCCCCGCCAGCCCCTGATAGCGATCCTGGCCCTGCCGCAGTCGTCGGCATCGGTCATCTACGGCATGTACGACCTGTTCCATTCCGCCGGACGCGACTGGAACGCCATCGTCACCGGCGAGCCCGGGCCGGGCGTGCTCCAGCCCGTCATCGTATCGGCCGCGTCGCAGCCGATCAGCGTCATCAACGGCATAAGCGTACGGCCCGAAGCCCGGCTCGACGAGATCGGCCAGCCGGACGTCGTCTGCGTGCCTGAGGTCGCGGTCGATCCGTACGCTCCGTGCGCGGACTCGTTCGAGCGCGAGATCGAATGGCTCAAGCGCTGCCACGCCGGCGGCGCGATTCTCGCGTCGGCGTGCTCGGGTGCGCTGCTGTTCGCCGAGGCGGGCCTGCTCGATGGCCACGAGGCCACCACGCACTGGGCATTCTGCGATGCGATCAGCAAGCGCTATCCGCGCATCCGCATGCGGCCGCAGAGCGCGCTCGTCGTCTCCGGCGAAGGACAGCGCCTGATCATGGCCGGAGGCGGCACGTCGTGGGCCGATCTCGCGCTGTATCTGATCGCACGCCTCGCCGGCATCGAGCACGCGATGCAGACTGCACGCGTCAACGTGATCGACTGGCACGCGGTCGGCCAGCAGCCGTTCGCGCATCTCGCGCGCCCGCGGCATGTCGAGGACGCCGTCATCGCGCGCTGCCAGGTCTGGATCGCGGAGCACTATCACGAAGCTGCGCCGGTCGCGGCGATGGTGCGCCTGAGCGGGCTGCCCGAGCGCACCTTCAAGCGCCGCTTCCAGAAGGCGACCGGCATGTCGCCGCTGGAATACGTGCACACGCTGCGGCTCGAGGAAGCCAAGCAGATGCTCGAATCCGGCGACGAGCCGGTCGAGGCGATCGCCAACGCGGTCGGCTACGAGGACGCGGGATTTTTCGGGCGGCTGTTCAAGCGCAACGTGAACCTGACGCCGGCGCAATACCGGCGCAGGTTCGGAGCGATGCGAAAGGCGCTCGCGCCGGCTTGAGCGCGGTCATGCCATCGGCAGTGCTGCATTCCGAATGCGCGAGGGTGCGCAGCCGGCTAGCCAGCCTTCTTCTTCGCGAGCTTCAGCCACGTATCGACCACCGTATCCGGATTCAGCGATACCGATTCGATGCCCTGATCCATCAGCCATTCGGCGAGATCGGGATGGTCGCTCGGGCCCTGGCCGCAGATGCCGACGTACTTGCCTTTCTTCCTCGCGGTTTGGATCGCCATCGACAGCATCTTCTTGACCGCGGGGTCGCGCTCGTCGAAGAGGCTCGCGACGATGCCGGAATCGCGATCGAGGCCGAGCGTGAGCTGCGTCAGGTCGTTCGAGCCGATCGAGTAGCCGTCGAAGATCTCGAGAAACTCCTCGGCGAGCAGCGCGTTCGACGGCACCTCGCACATCATGATGACCTTGAGGCCGTTCTCGCCGCGCTTGAGGCCGTTCTTCGCGAGCACGTCGATGACCTTGCGGCCTTCGTCGAGCGTGCGCACAAACGGGATCATGACCCAGGCGTTGGTCAGTCCCATCTCGTCGCGCACTTTCTTCATGGCGCGGCATTCGAGCGCGAACGCGTCCGCGAACGACGGATCGACGTAGCGGCTCGCGCCGCGGAAGCCGATCATCGGGTTTTCCTCGTGCGGCTCGTAGCGCGCGCCGCCGATGAGGTTCGCGTATTCGTTCGACTTGAAGTCCGACAGGCGCACGATGACCGGGTTCGGCGCGAAGGCCGCGGTGATCGTCGCGATGCCTTCGGCGAGGCGGTCTACGTAGAAGTCGACCGGGCTCGCGTAGCCCGCGATGCGCTCGTCGATCTGGCGCTTGATGTCGGCATCCTGCCTGTCGTATTCGAGCAGCGCCTTCGGGTGCACGGCGATGTGGCTCGCGATGATCATCTCAAGCCGGGCGAGCCCGACGCCCGCGTTCGGCAGCATCGCGAAATCGAACGCGCGCTCGGGGTTGGCGACGTTCATCATGATCTTGAGCGGCGCCGGCGGCATCGCGCCCAGGTCGGCCGTGATGCGCTCGAAATCGAGCTTGCCTTCGTAGATGAAGCCGGTGTCGCCCTCGGCGCAGGAACCGGTGACGTCCGCGCCGTCCGGCACGGCGTCGAGCGCATTGCCCGTGCCGACGACGGCGGGCACGCCGAGCTCGCGCGCGATGATCGCGGCGTGGCAGGTGCGGCCGCCGCGATTGGTCACGATCGCGGCGGCGCGCTTCATGACGGGTTCCCAGTCCGGATCGGTCATGTCGGCGATCAGCACGTCACCGGGCTCGACGCGGTTCATGTCCTTGATCGAGCGGATCACGCGCGCCTTGCCGGCGCCGATCTTCTGGCCGATCGAGCGGCCTTCGGCGAGCACCTTGCCGCGCTGCTTGAGCTGGAAGCGTTCGACCTGCGTGGCGCGTACGCGCGATTTCACCGTTTCCGGCCGCGCCTGCACGATGTAGAGCTTGCCGGTCACGCCGTCCTTCGCCCATTCGATGTCCATCGGGCGCTGGTAGTGCTGCTCGATGACGAGCGCCTGCTTGGCTAGCTCGTGCACGTCGGCGTCGCTGATGCAGAACCGTGCGCGATCGGCGGCGGGCGTATCCTCGATCCTGACGCGCTCGCCGGGCTTCGACGAATACACCATGCGCTGCTGCTTGGCGCCGAGCTGGCGCCGCAGGATCGCGGGTTTGCCGGCTTTCAATGTCGGCTTGTAGACGTAGAACTCGTCCGGATTGACGGCGCCCTGCACGACCATTTCGCCGAGGCCGTAGCTGCCGGTGACGAACACCGCGTCGCGGAAGCCGGATTCCGTGTCCAGCGTGAACAGCACGCCCGACGCGCCGATGTCCGAACGCACCATCAGTTGCACGCCGGCCGAGAGGAACACGTCCTCGTGCTTGAAGCCGTGGTGCACGCGGTAGGCGATCGCGCGGTCGTTGTAGAGCGAGGCGAAGACCTCTTTGACCTTGTGCAGCACGTCGTCGATGCCGACGACGTTGAGGAACGTTTCCTGCTGGCCCGCGAACGAGGCATCGGGCAGGTCTTCGGCGGTCGCCGAGGAGCGGACGGCCACGGCGACGTTGTCCGCGCCCGCATCGCGGCACAGCTTTGCGTAAGCCTGGCGGATCGCCTTGTCGAGATCGGCCGGCAGCGCCGTGTCGACGATCCAGCCGCGGATCTCCTTGCCGGCCGCCGTCAGGGCATCGACGTTTTCGACGTCGAGCGTCTTCAGCCGTTCGCGGATGCGCTGGGCGAGCCCGCTGTTTTCGAGATAGTCCCGATACGCGTCGGCCGTGGTCGCGAAGCCGCCGGGCACGGCCACGCCGAGCTTCGCGAGGTGGCCGATCATCTCGCCGAGCGAGGCGTTCTTGCCGCCGACCTTGCCGAGATCGGACATGCGCAACGCGTCGAGCCAAAGCACCAGATCGCTCAAGGAAGATCTCCGGGTTTGCGGAATCGGGAAGAAGGCGCGGCAGGGCCGCGAGAGTGCGCAATTTTCGGGGTTTGCGCCGGCATAGACAAGCCACGAGCTCTGCCGCTGCCCGGCGAACGCGCGTTTTCCGTAGACTCCGCACTCCGCCCGGGAACGGAACGCCATGCGCCGCACGATCTTCTACGTCTCCGACGGCACCGGCATCACGGCCGAGACGATCGGCCACAGCGTGCTGACGCAGTTCGACGGCGTCGATTTCGCCACCTATCGCATCCCGTTCGTCGACGACGAGGCGAAGGCGCGCGCGGCCGCGCTGCGCATCAAGACCACCTATGCGCAGAACGGCGTCAGGCCCATCGTCGTCAACACGATCATGGACCAGAAGCTTTCCGATCTCGTCGCCGAGAGCGGCGCCTTCATGCTCGACGTGTTCGCGCCGTTCATCGGGCCGCTCGAAGTCGAGCTCGAGGCGAAGCGTTCCCCGCGTGTGGGCAAGGCGCACGGCCTCACCGACTTCGGCGAATACGAAGCGCGCATCAACGCGACCAACTACGCGCTGACGCACGACGACGGCGTCGACGTCAATTACGACGACGCCGACCTGATCCTCGTCGGTGTCTCCCGCGTCGGCAAGACGCCGACCTGCCTGTACATGGCGTTGCACTACGGCGTCAAGGCGGCGAACTATCCGCTCACCGAAGAAGATCTCGAACGCAGCGAGCTGCCGAAGCGCCTGGCCCCGTTTCGGAACCGGCTGTACGGGCTCACGATCGATCCGCAGCGTCTTGCGCAGGTGCGCGAGGCGCGCCGGCCCGGCAGCCGCTACGCGAAGATCGAGCAGTGCCGCTGGGAGCTCGAGCAGGCCGACCGGCTGTTCCGCCGCGAAGGCATCTCGGTGCAGAACACGACGCACACGTCGATCGAGGAGATCGCGAGCAAGATCCTCGCCGCGCTCGGGATCGAGCGACACATGTTCTGAGGGCCGGGCCGGCGCGAATCCGTCGCGGCGGTCCACTCGGCATCGAAAATGCGTATGCTCGGCGTCCGGCGCCGGGGAGGCGCCGTTCCCGCCCAAGTGGACATTCAGGGGGTCCGCCATGTCCTTGCCTGCTTTCACGAACCGTGTCGTGCACACTCGTCGTCTCGCCGGGGCGATCCGCTCCGTGTTGCTAGCCGCTGCGCTCGCGCCGGCGTTCGCGATCTCGTCCGATCTGCCCGCCAGCGGCGACGGTGCGGCGCCGCGGACGGCATCGACGGCGCGTGCCCGCTACACGATCCTGCTGAAAGGCGAACCGCTCGCGACGTATCGCGGCGGTATTGCGGGCTATGCCGCTGCCGCGCGTTTCGCCAGCGGCCGCAAGGCGGGCCGGCTCGACGTGCACGCGCCGGCATCGCGCGCGTACGTCGACTATCTCGCGACAAGGCAGGCGGCCTTCGTGCAATCCCTCGAGACCGCCGTCGGTCGCCCGCTGACGGTCATCGCGACGATGCAGCACGCGCTGAACGCAGTCATCGTCGAGCTCGACAAGAGCGAGGCGACGATCGCGCGCCGGCGCGACGACGTCGAGCTGGTCGAGCGCGAGGAAGTGCGCCAGCTCCACACCGACCGCGGCCCCTCCTTCATCGGTGCGCCGTCGATCTGGGACGGCTCGGCCTCGAACGGCATCGCCACGCAGGGCGAAGGCATCGTGGTCGCCGATCTCGATACCGGCATCAACTGGCAGAGCCCCGCATTCGCGGCCGTCGGGCCGATCGACGGCTACGTCCACACGAATCCGAACGGCGCCGGCGTCTACCTCGGCCTGTGCGGGCCGACGCCGCCGAACGCCGATCTCGGCCACTGCAATGACAAGCTGATCGGCATGTACGACTTCACCAGCACGTCGCCGAACCGCAGCGGCAACGATCTCGACGGCCACGGCTCGCACACCGCGAGCACGATCGTGGGCAATCACTGGATCGCGCCGTTCGGCGGCGGCACATTCGAAATCTCGGGCGTCGCGCCGCATGCGAACGTCATTGCCTATCGCGTCTGCACCTCCGGCTGCCCGACGACGGCGTCCTCGCAGGCCGTGAACCAGGCCGTCATCGACGGCGCGGACGTGCTGAACTTCTCGATCAGCGGTGGCGTGTCGCCGTGGGGTGATTCGGTGTCGATCGCGTTCCGCAACGCCGTCGACGCCGGCATCTTCGTCGCCGCCTCGGCCGGCAACGACGGACCCGTCGCGGGCTCGACCAACCACACCGAGCCCTGGGTCGAGACCGTCGCCGCCTCGACCAAGGACAACGTGGTCGGCTTCCGCTTCAACCTCACCGCGCCCGGCACGCCGCCGCCGGGCACGCAGAATCTGCCGTTGCGCCCGGCCGCGCCGCCGCTGCCGACCGAGGACCTGGTCGACGTGCCGATCGTGAAGAGCCCGACCTTCGATGACGGCAGCAACGACGGCTGCGCGCCGTATGCGCCGGACACGTTCACGGTGCCCGCGGAGCCCGTGGGGGACACGATTTTCGCGGATGGCTTCGAGGCCGTCTCGACTCCCTCGCGCCTCGGTGCCGTCGCCGTGCTCGCGCTCGATCAGAACGCGAGCAACTGCGGCAGCGTCTCGCGGCGGCAGGCGGCGCTCAACGCCGGCGCGATCGGCGTGATCTTCGTCGACCGCGACTTCATCAATCTCGGCGCGAGCCAGACTTCGTGGTCGATGTTGCGCGCGGACTGGGATGCGGTGTGGGCGGAGATCGAAAGCGATCCTGAAGCCGCGCGCGCCTCGCTGCTGCTGCCCGCTGCCTCGTTTCCGCAGCGAGGCGACGTCGTCGCCGATTTCAGCTCGCGCGGGCCGCGCACGAGCAGCGGCCAGTACCTGGTCAAGCCGGACATCACGGCGCCCGGCGTCGACATTCTCGCCGCGTACACGGCGGAGGAGGGCGGCGCGAGCTCCACCGCGATGGAGAACGGCACATCGATGTCGAGCCCGCACATCACGGGTTCCGCCGCGCTGCTGCGCGCGGTGCAGCCGACCTGGACGCCGAGCGAAGTCCGCTCGGCGATCAACATGACCTCGAAGATCGACGGCCTCATCAACGCCGACGGCAGCGCGACCGATCCGTTCGATCTCGGCTCGGGCCGTGTCGATCTGACGCGCGCGGCGCTGTCCGGGCTCGTGCTGGACGAGACGACCGAGAATTTCGTGAACGCCAATCCGTCGGCCGGCGGCGATCTCTCGACGCTGAATCTCGCCAGCATGGCATCCGCCGATTGTGCGACCTCGTGCTCGTTCACGCGGACGCTGCGCAGCACGACGCTGATCGATCAGACCTACACGCTGACCGGCAGCGGCCTCGGTGGCGGGATCGATGTAACGCCGCCGTCGTTCACGATCGCGGGCGGGGCGACGCAGGTGATCACGGTGACGGTCGACGGCAGTGCGCTGCCGGCCGGCTGGAGCTTCGGCGAGCTTGCGCTCACGCCGGACGGCGTGCTGCTGCCGACGTTGCGCATGCCGATCGCGATTCACAAGTGATCGAGCGTGCCGCGCCGGCTTGGCGCGGCACGTGACTCGAAGGAAGGCGGGTACGCGCGCGAGCGGATCGCGCGCGGTGAGGCTTCGCATTCTACGCGCGATCGCAGGGGCGCATAAGACTAGGTTTCGAAGGGTGCCGCCCTTATAGTCGAGCCATGTCCGCCGTTCTCGAAAAACCGCACGACGTCCTGCCGGGCCGCTTCGCCTGGCTGATGGGGCTTTATGCGGAAAACTATCATCGCCTCGCCCGCCTGTTCGCGCCGCAGCGGCTCGCCCTCGGGAGCTACCTGTCCTCGCTGGACGACGGGCTCGACGTCAGGCTGGACGTGCTCGAACGCCACCGCTACACGCTTGATCTGCACCTGACCTATTGCTTCGTGGACGGCGAGACCGGCGAGCTGGCGCCTTCGGCGCAGCTTCGCATGTATCACGACGCGCACATGGCCGAAGTGATGCACTGCCACGCGGACCGGCGCCTGTCGCGCGCGATCGGGCCGCTGCGGCCGGCGCGCAGCATCTTCCAGCAGCGCCTGCGCATGAGTTCCTTCCTGAACCGCTGGCTCGAGTATCTTGCCGAGCAAGGGCACTCGATCGGCACGCTGGAGCCGCTGACCGCAGGTTCCGCCAACGCCTCCATCGCGGAGATCCCGACCGATCTCGCGCGTCGCGCCGGCTGAGCGGGTGCCTGAGGCAATTCACCCAGCCTCGCCTTGACACGGCGCCGCAGAGCGGTGCTAATCGTTCATCATGAAAACAGAATTCGATCCGCGTCACGCGCATGCGGCGCCGCCTGCGCGACTGCGCGCGGGCGTCCGCTGCGCAGCGCTCGTGGTCGCGCTCGCGCTGGCGTTGCCGGCTGCGGCGGTGGAAACGTCGATTCTGTGGAGCCCGACATCGGGTCACGGCGCCGAGCTGGCCTATGCGCTGGATGTCGAAGGTACCGAGCTTGCGATCGGAGCGCCCGGGGAGAACGCATCCACCGGCGCCGTGTACGTCGCCGACTGCGCGACGCTGCCGTGCAGTGCGCCGCAGCGCATCGTTCCCGGTGACATCGCTTCCGGCGATGCATTCGGCTCGGCGGTCGGCGTGTCCGGCGACACGCTGGTCGCGACGGCGCCGGGCCCCGAGCCGGGTGCGGCCTACGTCTTCGTTCGCAGCGGTAGCGGCTGGGCGCAGCAGGCGAGACTGGCACCGGGCGGCGGCGGCACGGGAGAACGCTTCGGCGTATCCGCTTCGCTGGCCGGCGATCGACTCGCCATCGGCGCCGATCGAGCGAACGGCAAAGCCGGCGCCGTCTACGTCTTCGTCCGCAGCGGCACCGCGTGGACGCAGGAAGCGCGGCTGACCGCGAACGACGCGACGGCACGCGACGCGTTCGGCGCCAGCGTCGCCCTCGATGCGGACACGCTGATCGCCGGTGCGCCGCTCAAGCGAAGCACGGGCTTCGGGCATTACGCGAACGGCGCCGCGTACGTGTTCACGCGCGGCGGGGGCGGCTGGTCGCAACAGGCGAAACTGGTCGCCGCCACGGGTGCGAACGGCGACCTGTTCGGCTTCGCAGTCGCGCTCGACGGCGATCGCGCTATCGTCGGCGCACCTTATGCCGCGTCCGCGCGAGGCACGGCGTATGTGTTCGAACGCACCGGAACGACGTGGGCGCAGCAGGCACAGCTTGCGGCTGCCGGCGGCGCCGCGGGTGACGAATTCGGCTGGTCCGTCGCGCTCGGCGACAGCACCATCGTGATCGGCGCGCCGTTCGCCGGCCAGCTCGCAGGCACCGCCTGTGGCAGCAGTTACGTCTTCGACGCCGTATCTATCGCGGAAACCGGCGGATCCATCGAAGCACCGGCACCGAATCAACTCGCCGGCTGGTCAGTCGCCGCCAGCGGCCCGCGCTGGGCCGTCAGCGCACCCGGGCACGTCGTCGGCGCAGACGATCACGCCGGAGCAGCCTACTGGTTCGACCCGACGATCACGATCTTCCACGCCGGGTTCGATGCGCCTGGGGCTTGCGTGGATCTGGATGAGGCGGTGGCATTGCCGGCGTCGTGATTGCCGGCGATTCGATGACGGCAGGTACCGCGGCGACGTCGTCGGATCAGAGCCGCATCGCGCATCAATCCATCAACCCGTGCCGCGCCGCGTAGCGGATCAGCTCCGCGGTGTTGCGCGCACCGAGCTTGTCGAGCACGCGGAAGCGATGGTTCTCGGCGGTCTTGGTGCTCGTGCCGAGCTGGCGCGCGATCTCCTTGGTCGTCATGCCTTCGACGATGAGGTGAAAAACTTCGCGCTCGCGCGAGGTGAGATCTCGGTAGGGGTCCTCGAGCTGCGCATGCGGCTTCTGCACCTGCTGCGCCAGCACTTTCGAGGCGTGCGTGCCGAAGTAGCCGCGGCCGGCGGCGAGCGCGCGCACGGCTGCGAGCATCTCGGCGCTCGCGCTGTCCTTCAGCAGGAACCCGGCCGCCCCGGCGCGCACGACGTGCATCACGTACTCCTCCTCGGCGTGCATGGTCAGCACGAGGATGCGCGCCGATTCGAGCTCCTTGGTGAGCCGTCGCACGACTTCGATGCCGTTGAGCTTGGGCATCGAGATGTCGACGACGACGACGTCGGGCTGCGTCCTCAGCGCAAGCTCGACGGTAGACACGCCGTCGGCGGCCTGCGCGACGACCTGGCAGTCGCCGCTGCCGTTCAGCAGCGCGACGAGCCCGTCGCGCACGATCGTGTGGTCGTCGGCGACGAGAACGCGAATCGGCTTCATGGCGTGGCGTCTCCCGGAAGCTGCGGAATCATTACGCGGATCTGCATGCCTTCGCCGGGCCGCGACACGACGGTGAAACGGCCGCCGAAGAGGCGCACGCGTTCGCGCATGCTGGCGAGCCCCGTGCTGTGGCCGCCGCTGGCGCGCTCGAACGCCGCGTCAACGTCGCAACCGGTGCCGTCGTCGACGATGAGAAGCTGCAGCGCCTGATCCTGCCGCTGCGCGAGGCGGATCACGACGTGCTTCGCCTGCGCGTGCTTGAGCACGTTCGTCAGTGCTTCCTGCGCCACGCGGAAGATCAGCGTCGAGACGTCGCTGTCGATCGGCGGCAGCTCGCCGACATCGACTTCCGCGTCGAAGCCGCCGCTTTCGGCGGAGTGCCTGGCGAGCCAGTTGAGCGCGGCGGCGAGTCCGAGATCGTCCAGAATCTGCGGACGCAGCACGCGCGACAGCGCGCGCGTTTCCTCGATCGCCGACTCGCAGATCGCGAGCGCCTGGCACAGCGGCGTCGATGCGTCTCCGCATCCGCCGGCGTCGCGCGCAAGCGCATCGAGTCGGTGCTTGAGTGCCGTCAGCTGTTGCCCGATGCCGTCGTGCAGCTCGCGCGCGAGGCGCCGGCGCTCGTCCTCCTGCACGCGCCAGACGGAGCGCGCGAGCTGCTTGAAGTGCTGCTCGCCGGCGTGGAGCTGCACGAACAGGCGCTCCTGCTGCTCGCGCAGTCGAGCGAGCTGTTCGCGCATCGAGACATCTCCGGCAACGGAGATCCGGTCCTTGGGTTCACTCATGCGGTGCATCGAGAGCATAGGTCGCCGCGAGCTTCGCCAGCGCGGCGTGTTGCGCCGGCGGCGTGTTCTTCGCCAGCGTGTCGTAAGCGGCCCTCGCTTCTCGCTGCGCTTCGGCCGCGGCCGCAGCCGACGATTTCCGAAGCGCAGCCGCGGCGAGCGCGTGGATTTCGAAAGCCCGCGCATAGGAAGGCAGGCGCGCGAGCTCGGAGCGTGCAGCTCGATAATCGGGCAGGGCGGTGCTGCCGCTGACTTCGAGCGCGGCCTCGGCGAGGCGAAGACGCAGGGGAACGCTGGCGTAGCGAGCGAGGCCGCTGCGCGTCGCGGCGAGCTCGGCGGCGGCCTCCTTGCTTTTCTTCTGCGCGTGCAATGCACGGGCACGCAGCAGGCGCGACGACAGCTCCGTGCCGTAGCTGTGCGCGGCCTGCGCCGCCGTCACCGCTTCGCTCGCCGTCGCCGCGGCACGCACGGCGTCGCCGCGGCCGAGCGCGATCTCGGCGCGCCGCCAGAGCAGGATCGCGGCCTGTTCGCGGCTCGCAACGGTATCGGCTGAAAGATCGCCAAGCGCCGCCTCGGCACCATCCCAGTCGCCGACGTCGATGAGGATCGCGCTGCCGAGGAGCTTCATCTCGACGCTGCCGCGATCGTCCTCGCGCGTGCGGAAGATGTCAGCGGCGGCCTTGGTGTTGGCGAGCGCGCGGGTCGTGTTGCCACTGACGTAGTCGAGCTCGGCGAGCCCCGAGAGGCTCGTGCTGCGTTCTTCGGCCATCTGCAGCGCTTCGGCTTCGTGCAGGCTCTGCTCGAGCAGCTCGCGCGCGTCGGTGAAGCGGCCGCGTGCGATGTGGCCGAGCGCGCGCACCTGGTTCGCATGGACGATGCCCACGCGGTCCTCGATGCGCGCGTACGTCGCCGACGCCTGCTGCCAGTAGGCCTCGGCGTTGTCGAACTCGCCGACCTGGTAGTACGCATAGCCGACGTTGATCTGGCTTTCGCCGATCGAGCGCTGGTCGCCCTGCGTCTGGCGGAACGTCAGCGCCTCGCGGTAGGCGTCGAGCGCGCGTCGGAATTCGCCGCGCTCCTCCTGGAACACGCCGACGTCGTTGGCGAGATCGGCGAGCGCGGCCGGATCGCCCAGCGCGGTGAGGATGTCGCGCGCCTGCGCCAGCGCCTTCTCCGCGCCGGCGAAATCGCCCTGCATCGCGAGCACCGTGGCGAGATTGCGCAGGCTGACGCCCTGGCCGCGGCGATCGCCGAGCGCGCCGCGCATTTCGCTCGCGTTCCGGAACTCCTTCGCGGCGGCGGTGCTCTTGCCGAGGTGGCGGTAGCCGACGCCGATCGCGTTGGTCACGTCGGCCTGCATGCGTGCGTCGTCGAGCCGGTTCGCGAGAATGCGCGCACGCGTGAGATAGTCGCCGACGGCGAGATTCGCGTCGCCCTGCATGATCGTGAACTTGCCGAGCAGGAACCACGCGTCGATGTTGCGATCATCTTCGGCGGCCAGCGCTTCGAGCGTCGCCCGCGCGACGTCGAACTTGCCGGTCTCGGCCTGCGCGCGCGCGAGCAGAAGCCGCAATGGATGATCGGTGGGCGCGGCCTGCGTCAGCGCGTCGAGCCGGGCGATCGCATCGTCGTGCTCGCCGAGCAGCAGCGCCGCGTAGGCGCGCGTGCGCTCGGCGTCGCGGCCGGTCGCGCCGGCGAGCGCGTCCTTCGCCTGGCGGGCAGCCGCGGTCGCATCGGCGGTCTGTCCCGAGCGGTCGAGCGCTTCGATGACGGTCCACCAGAGCAAGGGATCGTTGGCGTGCTGGGCGGCAGCGAGCGCTTCTGCCGGCGATACGGGCGCATTGCGGTGCAAGTGCCCGATCGCCTTCAGCGCAGCGGTGTCTGGCCACGTCACGGCGCCATGCGCCGAAGCGCCGAGAGGCGATGCCAGCCGAGCCTGGAGATCGCTCAACCGCGATGGCAGCTCCTGTTCCGTCGAAGCCGGCGTGCCGCCGCTCCAGAGCTCTGCGCCGTCGGCGGGATTCCGCAGCGCGTAGCGCACGACGTACGCGTTCGCCGGCGTGCGTTCGAGCTCGATTTCGAGCAGCGTCTTCACGTTCAGCATCTCGGCGACGCGCGCGCGCTGGCGGCGTGCGGTGTCGGCATCGTAGACGAGCTCGGTGAGGACGCGATCGACCCGGCGCGAATCGCCGCTGCGCAGCCCGCTGGTGCCGAGCAGCGCGGACGATACGACCTGGCGGATGCCGGCGGCGAGGTCCGCGTCGTCGGCGGCCGCGCTCTTGACGAGCACCGGCATCGGGGCGAGATCGAGCCTCGGCACCGTAACCGGCGCGGCCGCCTGCGTCGGCGGCGCGTGAGCGCGCCATTCGAAGAGCGCGACGCCGAGCGCGAGCGCCGCAATGACGCCGGCGATCGCCAGCACGCGCCGCGGGCGTACCAGCGTGCGCACGCGCTTGTCGTCGATCGCGCGCACGACTTCATCGGCGGTCTGGAAGCGGCGCGACGGCTTCAGCTCCAGAAGGCGCGAGCAGAGCTTCACCGCGAAAGCCGGCAGATCGTTCTTGATCGTGTCGGGCGGCGGCGGATCGCGCACGATGCGCTGCGCGAGCATCTCGGCCGGCGTGCCGCCGCGGAAGGGCAGGGTGCCAGTCAGCATTTCGAAGAAGATGAGGCCGAGCGCGTAGAGATCGCTGCGACCGTCGACCGGATCGGCGCGCGCCTGCTCCGGCGAAAGATATTCCGGCGTGCCGATGATGACGCCCGACACGGTGATGCCGGTCGATCCCGCCGAGCGCGCGACGCCGAAATCCGTGATGCGCGCTTCGCCGTCCTCGCTGATCAGCACGTTGGCCGGTTTCAGATCGCGGTGCACGACGCCGCGCTGGTGTGCCGCGGCGAGTCCGAGCGCGAGCTGACGCACGATGCGGATCGCGTCCTCGGGTGGCAGCGTGCCCTTCGTGTCGAGCAGCCGCTCCAGCGACTGGCCGGGCACGAAGTCCATGCTGATCAGCCAGACCTCGCCGTGGCGGACCAGGTCGTGGATGCGCACGACGTGCGGGCTCGACACCTGGCGCGCGAGCAGCAGTTCCTGCCGGAAGCGTTCGAACGCGTCGGGCCGGCTGGCGAGCTCGGGCCGCAGAAGCTTCAACGCGACGTCAACATCGAGCTCCTGGTCGTGCGCGTGGTAGACGACACCCATGCCACCCATGCCGAGCAGACGCACGATGCGGAAGCGTTCGGCAATGACGTCGCCGGGCTTGAGCTCCACCATCGTGAGCATGCCGGTGACGGTCGCGCCGCCATCGGCGTACGGAGCGAGCGTGCGGCCGGCCGTCATGCTTGCGGCACCCCGCGTGCGCCATCCTGCGACGGATCGAGCCGGCCGGTGCCCGACGGCCAGCGCGGTGCTGCGGCTGCCCGGCTTGCCAGCGCCGATTCCATCTGGGCCAGCGTCGCGTCGATCTCGATGGCCGCGAGCGCTGCCGCGGCGCGTGCCGCGAACGCTTCGAGCAGCTCGGCGTCGAGCTCGGAAAACACCTTCGCCTCCTCATCCGTGTCGGCATACGCGACGCCGAGCAGACGGCCCTCGTGCTGCAGCGGGAGGCTGGCCAGCGCGCGGATGCCGCGCGCGACGACGCTGGCCTGGTCGCGCAGCCAGTCGTGATCGCGACGGTCCGAGAGGTAGACCGGCCGGTGCTCGAGAATCGAGCGATCGACCGCGCTGCGGCTGCCGGAGAAAGCGACGCCTTCGAGGTCGGATGCGTCCATCGCGCGGCAGGCGCGCACGCAGAGGCTGCCGGCGCTGTCCATCACGAGCAGGAAGCCGCGGCGGCATTCGGCGATCTCGACGATGCCGCGCAGCAGCGTGTCCATGAGATGGTCGACGTTGTCGGCCGTCGAGATGCGGTCGATCCAGAGCTGCGAAGACTGGCGCCGGTGCGCGGCGCGCGCGGCGAGGTGCGCCACGGCGTCCGCCTCGACGTGCTCGAACTCGCAGAACACGTCGCCGATGGCGAGCCACTGGCTGGCAGCTAGCTCGGCGGCGTCGACGCGCCGGCCATCGACGCGGATGCCGTTCTTCGAGCCGAGATCCTCGATCATCCAGCGGCCGTCGGCTCTCTGGTAGAGCCGCGCGTGACGGCGCGACACGGAATCGTGCGCGAGCACGCAGTCGTTCGCGGACGCGCGGCCGAGCGTCAGGTCGGCGCCGTCGGCGAGGACATGGATCGCCACCGCCTGCGTCGGGACATGGATGGCGAGCTTCGCGGGCATGTCGGGCGCTATGGCGAGCCGTTGAGGCGGCCCATCATGAAACGGAGGTTGTCGACGTGGCCGATGAGATCGCCCTCGACGTTGTCGAGATCGCGAGCCGAGCGCCAGCGGTTCGGCAGCGCTTCGCCGCCGTATTCGACGCAGTGCGCATCGAAGTTGGCGAGATATGCCATCGCCTGGCCGAAGTCGCCGGCTTCGTACGCGGCGCGGCTTACCGCAAGATCGGTTTCCAGCGCGTGACGCGCAGTGGGGCTCATCATGGACGCGGCGATGCGCGCCTCGAGCAGGTCGTATTCGGACTCGCAATCGGTGGGGTAGTCCGGCTTCTCGTCCTTGATCACGATGAATTCGGAGAAGCCCCCGCTGCTGCCGCGCGAGCGCACGCTGCCGGACGTCACCGCGCCGGTGACGTAGTGGAACGGCTGCCCGATCGGCGCTTTGACGAGGCGATAGGGTGAGCCCGGCGCGTAGACGAGGTCGTCCGTTTCGAGCGAGACATCGTAGTGATCGCGGAATTCGAGACCGCAGCCGGCCGGCGGCTCGACGGTGACGCGCACCGGAAACGCACGATCGATCGTCTGCCACGGATGCGGAAGCCGGTTCGCTTCGATGTCGGCGATTTCGGCGTCGTCGAGCACGTCGGCCGTGATGCCGATGCAGGCGACGGTGAGATTCTGAAGGCCGTCCACCTCGAACTCGATCTCGAGTTCGGCTGTGTACGTGTTCCCCGAAGAAGAATCGAACAGCGAAATGTCGGCTTTGGCCTTGCGCCCGTCGATGATCTCGACGTCGACGCCGCCTGCCGAAGCGGCAACCGCTTGCGCCAGCAGCGATCCTGCGGCGATCAGAACCGGAAGCCTTGGTACGCGCCTTTGATCGTTCACCCTGCCTCGCTTCGACGCGCTGCCGCGCCGCCCGCCGCGGCCGGAGGCGTGCCGGGGAATCGCCGGCCGTTGCTCTCCATCCGCGCCGGTCACACTAATGCACGGTTCGGCGCGAGTCGATAGCCCGTCGCGCGTGCGCGACCGCGCTGGGCGAACGCGCCCGACGCGCCTGAGTGGAACCACCCAGCGTTTCCTCTCGACCACGGTGCGGTTGCCGCGGTATCCGTGCGCGGCGACGGGAACTTCCGCTCGATCGGAGATTGGGTAACGGCGGTTCGCGATGCTGGGTGGAAGTGCTCATTGTTACGCACGGTGCGCGCGAACACGATGGTCACCGCTCGCAATCCGCGGCGTTCGGCCTGCAAGAGGTCCCGATGTCCATCCGATTTTCCGCCATAGCCACGGCGATCACGCTGTCGGCGGCCGCGTTCGCGCCGTCCGCACATGCGCTCACCATCACGCGCGGGTTTTCCGGCTTGTGGCACGACAGCAGCGGTGCCAACCGCGGCTTCAGTGCGGAAGTCGTCAGCACGCCCGACGGCAAGCAACTGCTTGCGTACTGGTTCACGACCGATGCGTCAGGCAAGCCGATGTGGGTGATCGGGCAGGGCCCGGTCGACGGCGACAGCGCGGTGCTGTCGGCCGTGATCGGCAGGTCCGCCTCGCCGTCGTCGACGGCGCAGCCGTGGGGCCAGCTCACGGTTTCGTTCAGCGACTGCACGCACGGCACCGTGCGCTTCGTGCCGAATGATCCGCGCCAGCCGCGCGGCGAGACCAGCATCGCGCGCCTCTCCGGCGATGCCGTGCAGGGCTGCAGCGGCGGCATCTCGGATGATCGTCACACGTCGGACGAGATACGCATCGTGCAGTTCTTCGCCAACACCGGCGCGGTGCCCGCAGCGAGCGGCAAGGTGCGTTTCGAGGAACGCAGCAACCGCACCGATTTCAAGGTGGAGGCCGAGGACCTGCCGGTCGGCGCGTACTCGCTGCGCGTCGCGGGCATCGAACGCGCGACGATCGACGTCGTCACCGTGGCGGGCGGCACCGAAGGCGAAGTCGAATTCCGCAGCCCCGTCGAGCCCGGCAAGATCCTGCTCGACTTCGACCCGCGTGGCGAGCAGATCGAGGTTGCGCGCGGCAGCACGGTGTTCCTGACGACACAGCTTGCCGGCCAGCCCGGCGGCGGCGGTGGCGACGACGATTCGGGCGGCGGAGCGGGCGGCGACATCGAGCGCTACGTGCTGCATGTCGAAGCCTCGCACGACGGGCCGGAGCTCAAGGCCGAGCTGGAGGAGCGCGGCACGCGCACGGATTTCTCGGTCGAGCTCGAGGATTTCGCGGCGGGCACGTACACGCTGAACGTCGGCGGCACCGATCGCGGCACCATCGATGTCGTGGCCGTGCAGGGCGGCACGGAAGGCGAGATCGAGTTCCGCGATCCGCCCGAGCCCGGGCATTTCCTGCTCGACTTCGATCCGCGCGGGCAGGTCGTGCGGATCCTGCGGAACGGCGTGGTGCTGCTCTCCGGCACATTTCCGACACAGCCGGTAAACGTCAGCAGCTCGGCCGGCGGCAACGGCAACGGAAGCGGCAACGACGATCCGCCGGGCGATGACGACGGCGGCCACGGCCATGACGATCCGCCGGGTGACGATCACGGCGGCGGACATGGCGGCCACGGCGGTCACGGCGGCGGGCACGGTCACCATTGATATACACGCGCCGGACCGAACGGTCCGGCGCGGGCAGTAGAGGATCCGGCTCTTCCCCGTCCGGATCCGCTTGGCGCGGGATGCTCCCCCGGCTCCGCGTCGCTGAAGGTGGGCTGCGATTGCCCTCGGTCGCAGCCCACCTCGGCTTTTTTCCGGCGATCGCCGTGCCGGAAACGCCGTCCGGCGGTAGCGGGAACGGCTTCTTGCGGCGTTCCGGCGGGTGTATCGTGTGCGCATGACCTCGTCGCCGCGCATACCTCCGCCGCCGATGCCGGAGGTCGACTGGTCTTCGTCATCGGCTTACCTGCGCTCGTGCCACGAATGGCTCGATGCGATGGAGCGCTGGCGCACCGAAACGCTGCCGGCCTGGATCGAGCAGACGCGCAGATACCTGCTCGAGCACGCGCTGCGCGATCCCGAGCACCCGGTGATCCTGCCCGATCCGCGCGCGGAGACGAAACGCATCCCGGAGAAGCCGCTCGACAAGGTGGCCGAGATCCGCCTGCCTTCGATTGATTGAAGGCACCGGCGCCTGCAGTTCGTGCAGGACGAGCGAGCGCAAGCGCCACGCAGGCGAGATTCGGGACGCCGGTGTTGACGGACCCACTTCGCGTCACTATCCTTCCGCGCCTCTCTCGGGGCCATAGCTCAGCTGGGAGAGCGCTACAATGGCATTGTAGAGGTCGCCGGTTCGATCCCGGCTGGCTCCACCAGGTTGGTTCCTTTTCTGATCTCGGTTCGATGCGTCCCCATCGTCTAGAGGCCTAGGACACCGCCCTTTCACGGCAGTAACAGGGGTTCGAATCCCCTTGGGGACGCCAACGAAAGTGAAAGGCGACCCCGCAAGGGGGATTCAGGTTTCAAGCAAAACGCGGAGCGGTAGTTCAGCTGGTTAGAATGCTGGCCTGTCACGCCGGAGGTCGCGGGTTCGAGTCCCGTCCGCTCCGCCATTCAGTTGAGAAAAACTCGAGATGTCTCGGCATCTCGCAAAACCCCCAGCAAACCCGGGGTTTTTTGTGCCTGCGATTCCGCTCTCCGCATGAGCGCCGCCTACTGCGGGCCGTTTGGGGCACCTGTCTCTGATGGCCTCGTTTTCAATGTCCGTTCCCAACGGGCCGATCGCCCCCGCGACCCGCTGTTTTTCAGTGTGGTTCGCTATGCAGGCAGACCCGACGAGCGGGATTCCCATTGAAAATTCCCCCCTATAAAAAAGGCGCGCGATTCCCAGCCTGATCTACGTGGACTTCCTTCAGCCCGTGTGCTTGCGAAGCTCGCTTCGCGATCTCGCTGGGGGGTTGGTGAGCTCGCGCGAGGCCTGGTCGACCGCGTTGGTCAGCTCGTACTTGTCGACTTCGGATACGACATCGAACGAAGGCATGGCGTCGGGCGGGCAGGGAGACGGCGCAATCGACTCGGCGCGCGGCGGTGACAATCGGCGGATGATCGCGCGCTTCGTCATCGCGACCCATTTCCCGAACGCCCACGACTCGACCGGCGTGGGATTGTCGGGCGGGTGTCGCCGTTAGCATGGTTCGCTCCGAAAATATGGCCGAACTCGTGCGGGAAAACATAAGGTAATTCCTAACCTTTCCGGACCAAAATTGGTTTGATATCGGAAGTGGTC
>CBINBI010000036.1:0-32418 GCA_966248875.1 uncultured Rhodanobacteraceae bacterium | reverse complement strand
GTGACCGGCTGGTAGATCACGCGCTTCTGCTCGGGGTCGTAGCGCATTTCGACATGGCCCGACGTCGGGAAGTCCTTGCGGAACGGATGGCCGATGAAACCGTAATCGGTCAGGATGCGGCGCAGGTCATCGTGTCCCTCGAAGACGATGCCGAACAGGTCGAACGCCTCGCGTTCGAACCAGTTCGCAGCGCTCCAGATGCCATTGATCGACGGCACGACCGGAAAATCGTCATCCGGCGCAAACACCTTCAGACGGACCCGCTGGTTCAACGAGACCGACAGCAGGTGGCTCACGACACAGTAGCGCGGCCCATCGTGGCTGCCATCCCTGTATTCGGAATAGTCGACGCCACAGACGTCGATCAGCTGCTCGAACCGGCAGCCCGGTGCGTCGCGCAGCAGCGTGGCCGCGGCCAGGTAGTCGGCGGCGGCCACCACCACGGTGACTTCACCGAGCCGGACACTGAGGTGCCGGGCCTTGTCGCCGAGCGCATGGGCCACGGCGGTCTTGATCGCTTCGGGATCGACGGTAAATGCAGTCATGGCGTCACTCAGGCTCGGAAGTTCTTCAGGGCTTTGCCGGATCTCCAATCCCGTCTCCCGAATCCCGGCTCTTCAGCGCCTTCGCCTTCGCAATCGCATCCGCCACTTCGGGCGGCATGTAAGTCTCGTCGTGCTTGGCCAGCACTTCGGTGGCGACGAAGCGGCCGTCCTTCATCGTGCCGGTCGCGACGATGCTCTGGCCTTCGCGGAACAGGTCGGGAAGGATGCCGGTGTACTCGACCGGAATCGTCTGGAAACGGTCGGTGACGACGAAGTCGACTTTCAGCGAATCGCTGGCGCGCCGCACCGAATGCTCCTCGACGACGCCGCCGAGCCGGAAGCGGCCGTCCGCCGGGGCATGGCCCTCGTGGACTTCGGTCGGCGAAAAGAGATACGTCATGTTCTGCTGCAGCGCGAGCACGGTCAGCGTCGCCGCGATCGCGACCGCGGCGACGACCAGCGAGATGACGATGAGGCGGCGCTTGCGTGTCGGCGTCATGGCGTCGCTCCGCGCGCCTCGCGGCGCTTCAGTCTGCCGCGGATCTCGCCGAGCACGCGCTTCCTGCGCCAGCGCGGAGCGAGCGCATCGATCGCGAGCACGATCACGAACACCGCGTACGAGGGCCAGAGATAGGCGCCGTAACCGCCCATCGAAAGAAAATCAGCCATGTGCAGCCACCGTCGTTTCACGCGCCACATCCGCAAGCGCGATCTCGCGCGCCCAGTCCTTGCCGCCTTCGAGCTCGAGCAGGCCGACGCGAGCGCGTGCGAACAGGCTGCCGAAGAACCATATGTGCGTCGCCAGTGCCATCACGAGCAGCGGCCAGACCATGTCGCCCGTGATGTGCGACTCGCCCATCAGGCGCACCGTCGAGCCCTGGTGCAGCGTGTTCCACCAGTTCACGGAAAAATGCACGATCGGCACGTTGACGATGCCGATCAGCGCGAGGAAGGACGCGGCGCGCGCGGCCTGGCGGCGGTCCTCGATGGCATGATGGAGGCCGATCACGCCGAGATAAAGGAAAAGGAGCACGAGCTCGGAAGTGAGGCGCGCGTCCCAGGTCCAGTACGTGCCCCACATCGGCTTGCCCCAGAGCGATCCCGAGACGAGCGTGATGAACGTGAACGCAGCGCCGATCGGCGCGCTCGCCATCGCGAGCACCTCGCTGAGCTTGATGCGCCAGACCAGCGCGATGAACGCGTTGACCGCGAGGAAGATGTAGGCGAAGAGGCTCATCCAGGCGCATGGCACGTGCACGAAGATGATGCGGTACGCGTCGCCCTGCTGGTAATCGCGCGGCGCGACCACGAGACCGCCGTACAGCGCGACCGCGCCGAGCACGATCGCGACGCCGAAGCACCACGGCGCCAGCGCGCCGGCGATGCGGTAGAACGTCGGCGGCGAGCCGATCCTGTGGAACCAGAGCGTCAGTCGATTCATGATCCGGACGAGGTCCGCGCCTGAGTCACCTCTCCCGCACGCGGGAGGAGGCAAGATCCCGCTCCGCGGCACTCGCGCTCACGACAGCGAGATCTTGAGGGCCGCCGCGCACGCCAGCGGCGCCAGCACCAGCGCCAGGACGAGGCCGGCGCCGAGCCAGAGCAGCGGCGCCGCGAACGCGAGCCCGGCCTGCGCCGCGTTGCACGCTCCCGCGCCGAAAATCAGCACCGGCACGTAGAGCGGCAGCACCAGCAGGGCCAGCAGCATACCAGAGCGGCGCATCCCGACCGTGAGCGCCACGCAGACCGCGCCGATCAGACTGAGGAGCGGCGTCGCCAGCGCCAGCGCCGCCAGCAGCACCGGCAGCACGGCGCGGGGCAGGTTCAGCATTTCCGCGAGGAGCGGCGCGACGACGAGCAGCGGCAGCGCCGTCGTAAGCCAGTGCACGGCGATCTTGCAGCCGAGCAGCAGCGCCAGCGGATGCGGCGACAGCACGAGCTGCTCGAGCGAGCCGTCCTCGTAGTCGCCGCGAAACAGCGTGTCGAGCGCGAGGAGACCCGACAGCAGCAGCGCCACGAACACGATGCCCGCGGCGATTCGCCGCAGGTTCTCGGGCTCGGGGCCGAGCGCCAGCGGGAACAGCGCGACGACGATCAACGCGAACAGGACCGGGTTCAGCGCGTCGCCGCGGCGGCGCCATATCAGCGTGAGATCGCGGCGAAGCAGGGCGGCGCAGGCCGCAAAGGTCGTGCCGGGTTTCACGAATGCATCCTCATCTCGTCGTTCCCGCGAAAGCAGGGATCCAGCGCCTTTGCGTTTCCGGCCATGGATAAGGCACTGGGTCCCCGCTTTCGCGAGGACGACGAGCTAGTGAGCATCGGCGCGCGCCTCCGTCGGCAGTTCGCGCAGCGTCCCACGCAGCGGGATCCTCCGCGGCGTCCCGCTGGTGAACGCATACGCGCCGTGAGACGTGATCAGCGCGGCGCCGCCGCGGCGCGCGTGCAGCTCGAGCAGCCGGTTCACGAGCCTGATGCCGTCGAGGTCGAGATTGGCGTACGGTTCGTCGAGCAGCCAGAGCCCGACCGGCGCGAGCAGCACGCGTGCGAGCGCGACGCGCTTCTTCTGCCCGGCCGAGAGCTGGCGCGTCGGCACGTCGGCGTAGCCTTCGAGGCCGACGCCGGCGAGCGCGGTCGTCGGGCTGATGCCGGATCGCACCCCGCCGAGACCGGCGAAGAAACGGAGGTTCTCGATCGCCGTGAGGTCGCCCTTGAGGCCGGGCTGGTGGCCGAGCAACGCGACCTGGTGCGACAGCCTGGCCAGCGTCAGCGGCGCGCCGTCGAGCAGGATCTCGCCCGAGGTGGGCTCGAGCAGACCCGAAAGCACGCGCAGCAGCGTCGTCTTGCCGGCGCCGTTGTCGCCTTCGATCAGCACGACTTCGCCCTCGTGCAGCGCGAAATCGAGCGGGCCGAAGATCGGCTCGTCGTTGCGCGCATAGGTGAGGCGGCGCGCCTCGAGCAGGGCGGGGCGATCGTGGAGGTCTATCGCGGCCATCCGTGCGAGGCTAGCAAGGTTTCACGCCTCCGTCCTCCGATGGCGCAATTGTCGAACAGAAATGCCGCGTCGTCGCAGTGGACGCCACCCCTGCGCCCTCGCGATGTCACGGGCGACAGCAACAAGACGGGTCCCGGCTTCGGCGCTAGGCCCATTCGACATCGGCCCGCTCGCCGGCGAACGCGCGCCACTCCGGCCGGTAGACGCGGAGCGTCGCGATCGAGGTCGCCGGCACGACGATCACGCTGTTCTGGTCGTGGCACCGCACGACTTCGGCGATGCCGGCATCGCCGATGCCCGCGATGAGCAGCGAGGGCTCTCGCCAGGTGGCGCCGGGGACATGGCCGACGCCTTCCAGCCAGCGGCAGCCGCGCGTCCGCAGCTCGGCGCGCAATGTTTCTAGGCGCCTCAGGTTCTGATCGAGCGGCAGCGGTGTCGAGCGCGGATTGCAGGCGGTGGCATAGAACGCGACGTCATCATCGCCGATCCAGCGCTGCACCGGTGCGGGTGCGGGCGCGCCGACGCGGATCGTCGCGATCGCGCCACCCGGCATTTCCACGTCGTAGTGCGTTCCGAGATAAAGCGTCATCAGCGCGCGCACGCGCTCCGCCGTCTCGGGCGCGCGTCCGCTCACGGAGCGAGCAGCTCGATCTCGGCACGGACCCTGGCATCGGCCGCGTCGAGATCGATCTCGTCGAGGCGCTGCCGCCCTTCGGTCAGCTCGCGCAGCAGCCGTTCCTGCGCGGCGCCGCGCGCGAAGGCCTGCGCGTACGGCACGCGCGTGAAGGTGACCATCGAGTAGCGCGGCACGAAACGGCCCGGATTGCGCTCCGCGAGCACGCGGCCGAGCTCGCGCCGGAGCAGAAACGCGGGATCGGCGACCGAGTCGCGCATCTCGACATAATTCTCGATCGCCATCGCGGCGATGGCTTCGGCGTTCGGTCGGCGGCGGCGCTCGAATTCGGCGAACACGCCCGCGACGTCGTCGCGGCCAGCGGCGAAGAGATCGGCAAGCTCCACCGCATCCTCGAAACCGCAGTTCATGCCCTGGCCGTGAAACGGCACGATCGCGTGCGCCGCATCGCCGATGAGGAGCGCGCGGCCGTCGAGATGCCAGCGGTCGAGATAGAGCGTCGCGAGGAGGCCGACCGGATTGGCGGCGAAATCCTCTTCGAGATCGGGAATCAGCGGCAGCGCGTCGGCAAAGTCACGCTCGAACAATGCGCGCGCGGCGGCCGGCGAATCGACCGTGGCGAAGCTCGGATCCCCCTCATTCGGCAGGAACAGCGTCACCGTGAAGCTGCCTTCGGCGTTCGGCAGCGCGATGCACATGTAATTGCCGCGCGGCCAGATGTGCAGCGCGTTCGGCTCGATGGCGAAGGGGGAGGGCTGAGGGCTGAGAGCCGAGGGCTTTTCATCCCTCCGCCCTCCGCCCTCGGCCCTCACCGGCGGAATCTCCAGTTCCTTGTAGCCGTGCCCGAGCGGCTCGATGCGCTCGCCGAGCGGCTGCATCTCGTTCATCGCGGCGCGCAGCGCGGACCCGGCGCCGTCGGCGCCGATTGCGAAGGGCACGCGCTCTTCGCGCGCGCTGCCGTCTTCGCTTTCGAAGCGGAGGACGGCACCGTCCCCGAAGGTCGCGCCGGCCAGCCGCTGGCCGAACACGAAGCGCGCGCCGGCCGCCTCGGCGGCGTCGATCAGGGCGATGTTGAGCCGGCCGCGGCTCACCGACCAGATGACTTCGCTGTCGTCGCGACCGTAGCGCAGCAGCTCGGTGTGGCCGTCACGGTGATGCACCATGCGTCCGCGCATCATCACGGCGAGCTTCATCACCGCGTCCGTCATGCCGGCGAGGCGCAGGCCGTGCAGGCCGCGCTCGGCAAGCGCGAGGTTGATCGAGCGCCCGCCGGCATAGCCGGCGACGCGCGGATCGGGACGGCGCTCGAACACGCGCACGGCAAAGCCGCGCTGGGCGAGCAAGGCGGCGAGCAGCGAGCCGACGAGGCCGGCTCCGACGAGGGTGATGTCGTTGTGCTTCATGCGAGGCAAGTCGGAATCGATATCCGGGTTTCCTGGCCGAGGCCCCCGCTATGTGCGCGCAGCCCAGCTTTCCACTTCGCGGACGAACCTCAGGCAATCCATGCGCCGGTTGTAGAGTGGCGTCGGCGCCGCGCGGATCACATCGGGCTCGCGCCAGTCCACGACGATGCCGGCCGCGTTCAGGTGCTCGAACAGCGCGCGCCCGTCCTCGCGCCCGCCGCGCACGCGCAGCGAGAGCTGGCAGCCGCGCCGCTCCGGCTCGCGCGGCGTGGCGATGTCGAGCACACGGTCGACGCGCTCGCGCAGCAGCGTCTCGAAGTAGCCGGTCAGCGCGATCGACTTGCGGCGCAGCGCGTCCATCCCGGCGCGCCGGAAGATCTGCAGCGAGACGCGCAGCGGCGCGAGCGCGAGGATCGGTGGATTGGAGAGCTGCCAGCCGTCCGCGCCCGGTGTCGGCACGAACTCCGGCCCCATTCGGAACCGCGAGGCCTGGTCGTGGCCCCACCAGCCGGCGAAGCGCGGGCGATCGGTGCGTGCGTGGCGCTCGTGCACGAAGCAGCCGGCGACGGCGCCGGGACCGGAGTTGAGATACTTGTAGCTGCACCAGACCGCGAAATCGCAGTTCGTGTCGTGCAGGTGCAGATCGATGTTGCCGGCCGCGTGCGCGAGATCGAAGCCGACCACGCAACCCTTGCGGTGCGCGGCTTCTGTGATGGCGCGAAGATCGAAGGCCTGCCCGGTGCGGTACTGCACGCCGGCGAGCATCACCAGCGCGATGCTTGCGCCGTGCTCGTCGAGCGCGCGCTGGATCGCGGCATCGGAGATCGAGCCGTCCGGCTCGTCGCCCTCCAGCTCGATCAGCGCGGTCTTCGGATCGTAGCCATGGAAGCGGATCTGCGATTCCACCGCGTAGCGATCGGACGGAAACGCGTGCTTCTCGATGAGGATCGCGGGACGCTCCGGGGTCGGCCGGTAGAAGCTGACCATCATCAGGTGCAGGTTCACCGTCAGCGAGTTCATCGCGACGACTTCGTGCGGCAGCGCCCCGACCACGGCGGCGAGGTCTTCGCGCACCAGCTCGTGATAAGGCATCCACGGGTGCTTGCCGCGGAAATGCGCCTCGACCGCGAGCGCGCGCCAGTCGTCGAGCTCGTCCATGAGCGCCTGCCGCACCGCGCGCGGCTGCAGGCCCAGCGAATTGCCGCAGAAGTACGCCTGCTCCGAACCGTCGGCATTCTGCGGAATCAGGAACTCGTCGCGGAATGCGGCCAGCGGATCGGCCGCATCCTCGGCCAGGGCGCGCGCCTCGGCGGCGGCGAAAGCGTCCGTCGTCATCGTTGCGTCGGCACTCATCGCTTCAGCGAGGCGACGACGCTGCTGCACGCGGCGTCGAAGGCGTCGCTCCATTCCTTGGGCGTGGCGTCGAGCAGGGGCCGCTGACAGCGCACCTCGATGCCGACGTTGCCGTTGAGCTGGTAACTGTCGCGCACGAGATAGCGCGTGTGATTGTGCGTAACGAAGTAGCGGTGCACCGAGGAATCCTTGTTGGTCGAATCGTTCTCGTAGCCCGACTGGCCCTTGGCGCGCTCGAACGAGTCGGTGACGAAGCCGGAGAAGTCCGCGCTGGCCTTGAGGCTGCGCGTCTTCACGGTCACGCTCGCCGTGTCCTCGGTGCCCTGCGCAGCCGGGTCTGGCACCTGGAAGATCACGGCCTGCGGGTCGCCGTCGGCCTTTTCCATGATCGCCGTCCAGTCCGGCGGTACGTGGAAGCGCACCTGGCCCGCATTGAGCTCGTAGTCGGTTTTCGCCTGCGCGAAGACCGCGCAACTGACGATGGCGAAGGGAAGCGCGAGTGCTTTCATGATGTCAGTCCGTCGTCCGGAGCGAAGCGTTGGCGGGAAATGCCGAGCCATTCGAGCGCGGTGCCGTGAAAGAGGCGCGCCTGCTCGGCTTCGGTGAGCCCGAGCGCCGCGATGCCGCTGCCGGGCTCCTGCTCGCCGAGAGGGAAGGGATAATCCGTGCCGAGCATGACCGTGTCGATGCCGGCGACGCTGATCAGATAGCGCAGCGCGGCGACGTCGTGCACGCACGAGTCGAAGTAGAGTCGGCCGAAGTATTCGCGCGGATTGCGCGCGTTGTCGGTCGCGACGAGATCGGGGCGCATGCGGAAGCCGTGCTCGATGCGGCCGATGGTGTAGGGGAACGATCCGCCGCCGTGCGCGAAGCAGACCTTGAGCGTGGGCAGCCGCTCGAGCACGCCGCCGAAGATGAGGCAGCATGCGGCGCGCGACTGCTCGGCCGGCATGCCGACCAGCCAGGGCAGCCAGTATTTCGGCATGGACTCGCGGCCCATCATGTCCCAGGGATGCACGAGAATCGCCGCGCCGAGATCGGCGGCCGCCTCGAAGAACGGAAACAGCTCGGGGGCGTCGAGGTTCCAGTTCTCGCAGTGCGAGCCGATCTGCACGCCCGCGAGGCCGAGCTGCTCCACGCAGCGCTCCATCTCCTGGATCGCCAGCGTCGGCGCCTGCAGCGGCACGGTGCCGATGCCGGCATAGTGGCGCGGGTATTTCTGGCAGATACCTGCGGTGTGGTCGTTCAGAAAGCGATGCAGCTCGAGCGCCTGGCTCGGCCGCGCCCAGTACGAGAACAGCACCGGAACGGTGGAGATCACCTGCACGTCGACGCCGAATCTCGCGTATTCGGCGATGCGCACCTCGGGATCGAACGCATTGGCCCACACCTCGCGGAAGAACCGGCCGTCCTTGTAGATGCGATGCCGGCCTTCGGTCCTGACCATGACCGGGAAGCGGTCGTCCCCGTACTTCTCGGCAAGGTTCGGCCAGTCGGGCGGGAGGATGTGGGCGTGGGTGTCGATCTTGAGCATGGATTCTCGAGAAACCGTGTCGTCGCACGGATTCCATCGGATTTCCGCGCATGGGCTGCGCCGCGCTTCCGGCGCATGCTGCGTCCCGGCGCGAAGTTTACGCGAGAGAGCCAGGCTGCGGTGGGAACTCGATCGGAGCGCCACCGGCGTGCCGTCGTACGTGGCCGCCTCGAGCGATCGGGGCAGGGGCATCGCGCGGACGTGCCGCGAGTTACGAAAACGCTTCCGCCCGCGACGCGGCCTCGCGGGCCGTCATCGCGGGCGGGGAAGCGCGTCGTCGCTGGTCAGCTACGAAAGAACGACAGCAGATCGGGATTGATGACGTCCGCGTGCGTCGTGCACATGCCGTGCGGAAAGCCCTTGTAGATCTTGAGAGTCGCATTCCGCAACAGCTTTGACGAGAGCATCGCCGAACCCGCGACGGGTACGATCTGATCGTCGTCGCCGTGCAGGACGAGCGAGGGCACGTCGATGCGCTTCAGGTCCTCGGTGAAATCAGTCGCCGAGAACGCCTCGATGCAGTCGTATTGCGCGGTGATGCCGCCCATCATCGCCTGGCGCCACCAGTTCTGGCGCACGGGTTCCGAGAGCGGCGTGCCTTCGCGGTTGAAGCCGTAGAACGGCACCGGGAAATCCCAGTAGAACGCGGCACGATTCGCGGCGAGCTGCGCGCGCAGGCCGTCGAACACGTCGCGCGGAATGCCGCCCGGATTCGCCGGCGTCTTCAGCAACAGCGGCGGCACCGCGCCGATCAGCACGAGCTTGGCGACGCGTCCCGCGCCATGACGAACGACGTATCGCGTCGCTTCGCCGCCGCCGGTCGAGTGGCCGACGTGGATCGCGTCGCGCAGATCGAGGTGCGCGGCGAGCGCGGCGACGTCGGCGGCGTACGTGTCCATGTCGTTGCCCTTCGCCGTCTGCATCGAGCGGCCGTGGCCGCGGCGATCGTGGGCGATGACGCGGTAGCCTTGCTGCAGGAAGAACTGCATCTGCGTGTCCCAGTCGTCGCCCGAAAGCGGCCAGCCGTGATGGAAGACGATGGGTTGTCCGGAGCCGAGATCCTTGTAGAAGATTTCGGTGCCGTCGTTGGTCGTGATCGAGCTCATGTCGCGGTCCTCATAAGAGTGGAAAAGCGGAACATCGATGGCGCAGCGCACTGTACGAAGGCGCTCGGGCCGCCGGTAGCTCCTCGGGCGGCCGCACTCTGTTGCGCTCGATGCATCAGTGGCAGCGGGAACCCTCGCGACTCGCGCGCCAGGAATCGTTGATCGGGATCGCGGCCGCGCGCGGCGGACGCTCAGCGGAGCAGGACGACCTGGTTCCCGACGATGCGCCGCAGCTTTTCGGGATTCCGCTGCACGTAGACGTGCGTGATGCGCTCGCCGTCGGTGTCGTACGACTGCGCCGATTCGAGCGCGCCGTGCAGGTAGCGCAGCACACCCGCGCGGCCGTTGATCGTCGCGAGCTCCATCCGCAGGCGATGCTCCGGACGCAGCGTCGCCGCGTAGAGGACCTGCGCGATGCGCGGTCCGCCGACCATCGGCTTCGGAAAACTCGTGACGATGCCGCCGCCATCACCGACGAGCTCCGCCGACTCGGCGAGCATGCCTTTCATCGCGGCGAAATCGCCGTGCGACACCGCATCGACGAAGCGGCGCAGCAGGCGCCGATGCGCCTCGGCCGAGACGGCATGGCGCACGCGCTCGTCGCGAAGCTGGGTACGTGCGCGATGGACGATCTGCCGGCACGCGGCTTCGCTCTTGTCGAGGATGCGCGCGATCTCGGCATAATCGACGTCGAGCACTTCGTGCAGGAGGAATGCGGCGCGCGCTTCCGGAGCGAGCCGTTCGAGCACGATCAGGAACGCGATCGAGAGATCGCTCGACGCTTCGTGCAGTTGCTCGGGCGTCCTCGCTTCGTCGGTCAGCACCGGCTCGGGCAGCCAGATGCCGACGTATTTCTCGCGTTCGGTCCGCGCCTGGCGCAGGCGGTCGATCGCGCGGCGCGTCGTCGTCGCGACGAGCCACGCCTCGGCGTTCGCGATGCCGCCGACGTCGGCACCGTGCCAGCGCGTCCAGACATCCTGCACGACGTCTTCGGCATCCGACAGCGACCCCAGCATGCGGTACGCCGCGCCGAGCATGCGCGGCTGGAGCCGGCTGAAGATCTGGATCGCGTCTTCCATGCGGGCACCGGTCGAGGCCGATGCCCGCATTGTGGCACGCGCGGCGACGCGGCGACGTGTGCCGCTGGTCCCGTCCGCGCGTCGCGATCAGTCGACGGATGTCAGCGCGGGCTTGCCCTGATCCTTGACGAGCACGGCGAGAAATCGCGCGGGCTTCTCCTGGCTCGCGTTGCGGCCGATCGTGTGCACGTCGCGCGGGCCTTCGCGGAAGGTCTGGCCTGCGCTCAGCGTGACCGGCTCGCTGCCGGCGACGCCCATGACGATCGAGCCCTCGAGCACGTAGACGAACGCGTCGGCGTCGTGCCGATGGACCGGGTCGACGCCGCCCGGCGGGTACTCGACGAGCAGCATCTCCGCTTCCTTGCCAGGCAGGTCCGGCAGCGCCTGCGTCATCAGCGACGTGACGATTGGCTCCGGAGCGGCAGCGGAGTCGCTGTCGGCGACGAGGTCCGTGGAACAGAGGGCGACCGTGCCCGCGAGAACAAGAATGATCCTGTGCATGAAAGTCTCCGGCAGCGAATGGTGTCGATGAGGCTCACGCGAGCCCGGCGGCGTCGAGCCCGAGCTGCTTGTCGGACGAGCCCGGTGCAGTCCTGAACGCGATGTTGGCGCGGTTCCATCCGTTGATCGCGATGACGGCGTACGCGAGATCGACGATCTCGGCTTCCGAGAATTGATCGCGCACGCGGTCGTAGACGTCGTCCGGAACGCCATCGCGAGAAAGCTCGGTCAATGCCTCGCACCATGCCAGCGCCGCGCGCTCGCGAGGCCCGAACAGCGGCGACTCGCGCCAGATCGCGACGTGGTGCAGGCGCAGCGGTCGCTCGCCGCGGAGCGTCGCCTCCTTCACGTGCATATCGACACAGAACGCGCAGCAGTTGAGCTGCGATGCGCGCAGGAAGACGAGATCCATGATGGCCGGCTCGATCGAAGATTTCGCGACCTGCTGGCTGAATGCGGCGAATCTCCTGAAAAGCTCGGGTGCGTGCTGGCGATAGTCGGGACGCTGTGTCATGAGGCGATTCCTTCGATGAGAACGGGTGGGACGCGGTGTCCGCACATCGGAGTCCACCCTAAGCCGCAGGTTCGACAGCCGGAAGATGTCCGCACGGCCGCACGGTGTTGCGTGCCTCGCATCAATGCCGCCGGAACCGGCCTGTCACACCGCGGGGCTCCCGAACGTCTGGATTGCAGGTTTCGCAAAAAACGGGAGAGCGCGATTCATGAGCACGCCCCTGGAAGCTTCGCCCGAAGGTCGCGATACGCTGACGTCGAGCTTCTCGGCGAGCTACGCCGGCGTCGTCGCATTCATCGCGGTCGCGACCGAAGGAAGCTTCGCGCGCGCCGGTGAGCGGCTGGGCATCGGCCGCTCGGCGGTCAGCCGCAGTGTGCAGAAGCTCGAGGGACAGCTCGGAGCGCGCCTCTTTCAGCGCACGACGCGCGCGACCTCGCTGACGCGCGAAGGCGAAATCTTCTTCGAGAACTGCCGGCCTGGCGTCGAGCGCATCCTCCAGGCGCTGGAGGAGATGCGCGATCTGCGCGAGGGTCCGCCACGCGGGCTTTTGCGCGTTTCGGCGCCGTTGGGCTTCGGGCGGCGGGTCGTCGCGCCGCTAATTGCCGCGTTCCGTGAGCGATTCCGCGAAGTCGCGGTCGAACTCGTGTTGGATGAGCGCGAATCCGATCTCGTCACCGATCGCATCGACGTCGCGTTCCGCGAAGGCGTGCTCGACGACAGCCAGGTCATCGCGAAGCAGCTGATCCCGATGGAGATGCTCGTGTGTGCATCTCCAGCGTACGCGCGGGAGCATGGATTGCCGACAACCGTCGACGAGGTCGGCGCGCACACCTGCATCAACCAGCGCCTCGGGAACGGACGCTTGCGGAACTGGGAGTTCCGGATCGACGGTCGTCTGCGCCGCTTCGTGCCGCACGCCGAGCTCACGTTCAACGATCCCGGGCTGGTCCTGGAGGCGGCCATCGGCGGCGAGGGCCTGGCGCAGCTGCCTGCGTACGAGGTCTGCGAGGCGCTGCGCGCTGGATTGCTCGTCACCGGCCTCGAGCAGTTCGCGCCGGACGACGGAGGCCACTATCTCTGCTATCTCAGCCGCAAGCAGCTGCCGAAGCGCATCCGCGCATTCGTCGATTTCATGACGGCGGGAGTGCGCGCGCTCGATCTCGATCCTTCGGCCATTGCACTCAGCGACGCGTGCCCGCTCGCGGAAGCGCACGGTCCTACAGCCTGATGCGTGCGGGCCGCTGTCATCGACGCCGTCGCCTCGGCGAGCGCAGGCAGCCCCGCGATCTCCGCCGCGTGGCCACGCATCAGGCGCCACTGTGGCTGCTGTGACCCGAACCGGAGCGGCCATTGGTGCGCGGCAGGAAACATCGCGAGGCCCGCGGCAAGGCTACTCGCGACATGCATCGGCTCCTACGATCCTCGTCGAAATCGCCCGGACGCCTGCATCGCGGCGCGCCGGCCTTCCACCGCATCATGGAGCAATGACATGAAAATCGTCGTCATCGGCGGCACCGGCCGCATCGGCAGCAAGGTCGTCGCGCGCCTGCGCGGCCAGGGACATGAAGTGATCGCCGCCGCGCCGGCGAACGGCGTCGACGTTCTCACGGGTGAGGGGCTCGACGCCGCGGTGACGGGCGCTCGCGTCGTCGTCGATCTCTCGAATTCGCCCTCGTTCGAGGATGCCGCGGCGCTCTCGTTCTTCGAGACCGCCGGACGCAACCTGCTCGCCGCCGAGGCGAGGCACGGCGTCAGCCATCATCTCGCGCTGTCAGTGGTCGGGACCGAGAAACTCTCCGCGAGCGGCTATTTCCGCGCGAAGCAGGCGCAGGAAGCGCTGATCCGCGAGTCCGGCATTCCGTACACGATCATCCACTCGACGCAGTTCTTCGAGTTTCTGCCGGGCATCATCCAGTCTGCCGCCGACGGTTCGACGATCCGGCTGTCGCCTGCGTTCGTGCAGCCGATCGCCTCGGAGGACGTGGCCGAAGCGGTCGCGCGATTCGCGTTGCAGCCGCCGCCCAACGGGATCGTCGAGATCGCAGGTCCCGAGCGCGAGTCGCTGTCCGGTCTCGCGCAGCGATTCATGATGCTGATCGAGGATCCGCGCGAAGTCGTCGCCGACCTTCACGCGCCGTATTTCGGCGCGGAGCTCGCCGCCGACACGCTCGTGCCAGGAAAGTCGGCATGGAAAGGCTCGTTGAACTTTGATCGCTGGCTCGAGGCATCGGAATTCGCCGGCTACGAGTTGCGGCCCAACGTTCACTGAGAGCTGCGCCGACACGCGCGAGGACGCTCATGTCGCCACTGCAACCACCTCCTGCCAGCCTTCTCGACAAGTATCACGGCGAGGATGCCAAGCCTCTCTACACGGGACGCGTGCGCGTGACCGGTGGCGAGGCGGCGCATGGACGCGCCTCCGGGCTGGCCAGATCGGACGACGGCGCCCTCGACGTCGAGCTTCGCCTGCCCGCCGAGCTCGGCGGTGAAGGCGGCGGCACGAATCCCGAGCATCTGCTCGCGGCGAGCTATGCGGCCTGTTTTCACGGCGCGCTGATGCTGCTCGCCGCGAGATCGGGCGTGACGCTCGACGAAGCGACGGTCGATGCCGCGGTGACCTTCGCGCGCGACCCCGTCGACGGACGCTTCCTGCTCTCCGCGGATGTGCGCGTCGCGCTTCCTGGCATCGATCGGAAACTCGCCGCCGAGCTGATCCGCAACACCGAGCGCGTGTGCCCGTACACGAAGATGTTTCGCCAGGGAATCGAGCACGTGATCGCGCTCGCTCCCGAACCCTCGGACCTCGAATGAAACGGCTGCGATTGCCCGGCAAGGGCATCGCAGCGGGAGATCGCCATGCGTACCGGAAGACCCTACACCCTGCCCGAATTCATCGTCTGGACACGGCGGACGATCTATGTGCTCGTCGCGCTGAACACCGTGCCGGCGATCCTGTACCAGATCTCCGGACTCACGTGGCTCACGATTCCGTGGGGCGTGATCTTTCTGCTCGGCACAGCGGTCGCGCTGTCGGCGGGCTTCAAGACGCTGCAGACCTACAACCGCATGGAGGACGCGCAGCGGATCTGGGCCTCGATCGTCAGCAGCAGCCGCATCTGGGGCGCGGCGTGCCGCGATCTCGTCGCCGATCGCGAGATCGGCAGGGCACTGGTCTACCGCCATTTCGCCTGGCTCGCTGCGTTGCGCCATCAACTGCGCCACGTCATGGCGTGGGAGAGCACGAACAAGCCGTACAATGCCGAATATCGCAGCCACTACCGCATCCGCGAGCGCGAGGAATCGCTCGAAACCGAGCTGGCCCGGTACGTCGATCCCGACGATGCGGCTGAGATCCTGTCGTCGAGAAGCCACGCGCTGCAGACGCTCGATCTGCAGAGCCGCGAAACCAGACGGCTGCTCGCCGACAAGGCGCTGACATCCGCGGCATTCGCCGAGCTGCGCGAGGTGCTGCGCGAGCTGTATGACGAGCAGAGCCGCACCGAGCGCATCAAGAATTTTCCGTATCCGCGCCAGCACGCGTTCATCAATACGCTGTTCGTCCGGATCTTCTGCGTGCTGCTTCCATTCGGCGTGGTGGGTGAGTTCGCGCGGCTCGACAGCTTCGTCGGCGGGTGGGCCGCGGGGCACATGGTCTGGCTCGGCGTTCCGCTCGGCATCCTCATTTCGTGGATGTACGTGTCGCTCGACCGTGTCGGCGAGAGCACCGAGAATCCGTTCGAGGGCGGCGCGAACGATGTGCCGATCACGCGCATATGCAGCGAGATCGAAGGTGATCTGCGCGACATGCTGGGCGAGGTCGAGATCCCGCGCGTGGCGCCGGTCGAGGCCGACATCGCAATGTGATGCCGGAAACGGCACGCGCTAGCTCGGCGGCTTGCTCTCCTCAAGCGCGCGATCATTTCGCGTCGGCGCGCCGGGTCGAGAGAACTGCCGCACGAGGTGCGCCATTGTGTCGACGCTGTCCGTGATGCGATCGAATGCGTCGGCGATCGCGACGGCGACCTCGCCGCCGTTGCCATCCCGCGCGGCTTCGAGACGCTCGGCGAGCTCGCGTTCCGCTCCGCGCAGACGCTCGGCCGGCGGCGGCGTGCCATGGCGCAGCGAGCCGGCGATCGCGGCGAGATTCGCGCCGGCCCGCGCGGCAAATGCGAGCACGTGCTCGCGTTCGGGCAGGGCGGACGCGTCGTCGAGCGCGGCTTCGAGGGCCATGCCGGCGCGGATGAGTCGGTTGGCGTGAGCGAACAGGCTTTCGCCGAGCGAGAGGAGGGCGCAGTCATGACGCGGCTCGCCGCGCAGCCGCTCCAGCGATGCCTGCGCGTTGGTGCGGGCGCTGCGTGCGGCCGAGCGCGCCGTCGCGCGTGCGGATGCGTCGCCGCATAGCAGCGCGTCGAGATGCGCGCGGTAGGCGTCGATCATCGGTGCGAGCGCCGCGGGCACGCGCGGGCTCTCCCAGCTTGGCCAGGCGAGATAGCCGGCGAGCGCAAGCGCGCTGCCGATCGAGGTTGCGATGCCCCGTGCGAGCATCGTGTCGCCCGGCGGGATGCCGTCGAACGAAAGCAGGATCACGACGAGCCCGGTCAGGAGCATGACACCGATCCCGTAGTGCACCGTCGTCAGCAGCCGGAATCCGATGCAGAGCGCGGCGAGCAGCGCGAGACGCTCCCACTCGCTGCCGAATGCGTAGTGGACGAGCGCCGTCGTCAGCAGGAGTCCCAGCATCGTCCCCGTGACGCGCAGCATGCCGAAGCTGAACGTGCCGGCGAAATCGGGTTTCAGCACGATCGCGGTCGTCATCGGGATCCAGTAACCGTGCGGAACCGCAAGTGCTCGTTCGCCAGCCACTGCGATCGCGAGGCAGACACCGCAGCGGATCGCGTGACGGAAGGCGATCGAGGACAGCGTGAAGTTGGCGCGCAGCGTGGCAAGTGCGCTGCGTTGACGCAGTGCGTGCGGCAGACGCGCCTCGGCCGCCGCCGCGCGCAGCTCGCCGCGGCTGCCGGCGAAGTCGGCATTGCGCACCGTGGCACGCAACTGCCCGGCGAGCCCGTTCGCGCGCGCGATGGCGATGGCGAGCTTGCGCTGCGCGCGGTGATCGGTGGTGCGCGCGGCGATCGGGCGGAGCGCCGTGATCGCGGAGTCGGCGCCTTCCATCGCGGCGGCGGCGGCGAGCGGGCTCGCGCCGCGCTCGAGCGCGTCCGCCAGTGCTTCGAGCGTGCGTGCCGCGTATTCGCGCAGGCGTGCGAGCGTCGCCTTCGTTTCGTCGTCGTCGAGCATCGCCGAGAGGTCGCCGATGGCGAGAAGTTCGCGGCGGATGCGCTCGACGATGCCGGCCAGCACGCGGAACGTTTCCATGACCTCGCCGCGGGCGCGATGGGGGCTGTGCAGGAGGCTCTCGACGTCGAGCAGCGCTTGGGTCACAGGGGGCGCCTGGGTCTCTCCACCGGGCCGTCGCGCGTTTGCGGCGAGTTGCGCGCAGAGCGCGGCGAGCGCGTGACGCTCCGGGCGATAGCGCTGCAGTGGCCACGCCGCGATCGCGAGCAGCGTCTGCAGCGCCCCGCCGGCGAAGATCAGGAGCGCGGCGGCGAGCGCCTGACTCGGCGTCATCGGCGTCGCGGCCGTGATGACGAGCAGAATCATGCTCGTGAGCCCGGCGCGACCGGCGTTCGGACCGAGCGCGACGAGCATGCCGCCGGCCACGCCCCAGATCAGCGCGATCAGCGTCAGCAGCAGCGTGTTCGGCCCGATCAGGCCGCCCGCGAAGGCCGAGACGCCGGCCGCGAGCGCGCCCAGCAGGAGGCGCTGCACGCGCAGCCGGTACGGCCCCGGCTGATCGAGGAACATCGTGTTGAGCGCGCCGGCCGCGATGCCCACGCCGATCGCTGTGTGTCCGGTCGCGATGCCGATGCCGAGCGGCCCGACGACCGCGGCCGCATTGCGCAACGCGACGCGAAGCGGAACGTCACGCGGTTTCAGTTGCAGCAGGGACTGCAGCATGCGGCAAGTATGGCGTGCATTTCTCCGGAAATTCCGGAGCAGAGGAGCGAAAGCGGAGGCGCGGGCGGAGGTGCTTTGCAAGCTTGCCCTCACCCTGGCCCTCTCCCGAACACGGGAGAGGGGATGGCACGCGAAGCCGCGATAGCTGAGACGAGGTGACGCGGGGAGAATCTTACGAGCGGTATTTCTCGGGCGCGGGATTCACGTGCCCGCACGATTTGCACGTGCGTGCGTCGAGCGAACGGTAGAAGCGTTCGAACACGGCCGGAAAGTCGGTCTCGATGTTCTGCAAAGTGAAGAATTCCTCGTAAAGCTTGTGATTGCAGCGTTCGCAGAACCAGAGCAGGCCGTCCTTCTCGTGCGGCAGGCGCTTGCGCTCGATGACGAGGCCGACCGAATCCGGCATGCGCTGCGGCGAATGCGGCACGCGCGGCGGCAGGTAGAAGATCTCGCCGGCGCGGATCGGAATGTCGCGCGCGCGGCCGTCTTCCTGCACCTTCAGCACCATCTCGCCTTCGATCTGGTAGAAGAACTCCGGGCCTTCGTCCCAATGATAGTCGGTGCGCGCATTCGGCCCGCCCACGACCATGACGATGAAATCGCCGTCGACGATGCACTTGTTGCCGACCGGCGGCTTCAGCAGATGCCGGTGCTCGTCGATCCAGTGCCTGAAGTCGAACGGAGGAGTCAGGTTCATCGTGCGCGGCCCTCGCGGAGAAGATCGGCCGATTTTGCGCCCAGTCGCCGCCGCCGTGAAGGATTCCCGCGCCACGTTTCTCGAGGATCCTGCAATCCTGCGATGCCATAGGGTGGGCCTCGGCCCACCTTGTTTCCGGCAATCGACCGCGAGATCAATCCAGCGCCGCGATGCACTTCAGCTCGATCGCTATCGGTGTCGGCAGCGCCGTGATGCCGAGCGTGGTACGGCACGGAGCGGTCACGGGATCGGGGAAGTGCTCGGCATAGACGCGGTTGTAGGCGGCGAAGTCGCGCGCCATGTCGGTCAGGAACACGGTCACGTCGACGAGCTGATCCCAGCGTGCGCCGCTCGCTTCGAGCACGGCGCGCACGTTCGCGAACACCTGCCGGCACTGCGCTTCGATGTCGTAGCGGATCAGCTGCCCGGCGGCGTCGTACACGTTGCCGGGAATCTCGTTCGTTCCTGGGGTGCGCGGGCCGACGCCTGACAGGAAGAGAAGGTGGCCGACACGGCGCGCATGCGGATAGGCACCGACCGGCGCGGGCGCGCGGCTGGTGTGGACGGATTCGCTCATCGCGCCGCTCACTTCGCCGGCGGGGACGGCATGGTCGAGGCGCCCGCGACCCTGATGTCCTGGCGGTAGAGCACGCGGTTCGCTTCACTCATGCTCGTGACGCGGTACGTCCCGGGCCGGAGATAGAGGCTGCCTTGCGCCACGCCGTGGCCCATGACGAGGCGGTCTTCGAGCCGCTCGGCCTTTTCGACCGGATTCAGCACCAGCCGGTCGGCAGGGATCGCATCGTCGCCCTCGTTCGAATAGCGCGCCTCGATCAGGCAGGGGTACTGGTCCTGGCAGAACGTGCTGCCGCTGACGGAGTACGGCTTGCGCAGTCCGCCGAGATCGAGCCAGGTCGGGCGGTCGTTCTGGATCTGGTCCACCGGAAAGAACACGCTGACGTCGTAGGCCTTCGCCTTGAGCGACCACGGCTTGCCGTCCTTGCCGACGAAAACGATCGGCTGGGTCGGGTGCAGCGAATCGACGACGGCGTGATAGTACGGATGATTCTCGGTGCCGGGCGGATGCTCGATCAGCATCGTCTGCTCGACCGTCAGCGGATCAATGCCGGAAAGCTTGCGGAAGTGCTGCGCCATGCTCGATCCGCCGAGATAGCGGCCGTTTTCCTGGATGTGCGCGTAGCCTGCGTTGACGACGACGCGTGCGTTCGGATCGTGCTTGAACACGCGCTCGTACAGGTTCTTCGCCTGGTCGTACTCGCGCACGTCGCCGTTGCCTTCCTTCTCGCTCTCGTAGCCGACCACCTTGAAGCCGAGCTTGAGCGCGGTGCGCACCATCTCGGCGCAGATCGGCTCCATGGTGTAGAAGCCGCTCTTCTCGGTCGGATAGCCGCGCTCCTGCAGGCCGGTGTCGCTCGCGTAGACGGTCTCGGCGGCGAAATAGTTGTAGCCGTCCTCGCGCAGGCGCGACAGCATCTGCACCGTCAGCGTGCGCGTCAGCGGCACGTTGTGCGCCTCGTTGAAGAACACGGCCTTGCGGCCGTGCGCGAGCGCCGCGATTTCGTCGATCGCGGGTCGGGCGGTGTAGCCTGCCGTCAGCGGCGAGACGTTGTCGTCATGCGCGGGCAGCTGCCGGATCGAGTACGCGTCGTGCGCGCCCGGATAGTCGCCGACGAAGCTCTGGTACCAGCTCATGTACTGGCCGAACACGACGCGGAACGCGCGATTCGGATTGCTGCGGTAGGCGTCGCGCATCGCCTTGAACTGCGCGAGCAGGCCGTTGCGCTTGAGAGCCTCGGCATAGATCTTCTCGGATTGCTCGAACGCGATCTTCTGCTGCTGCTGCCACTGGTACGGCGTGAGTTGCTGCTCCTGCTCTTCGGCAGCGAATGCGCCGGACAGCGTCAGCGCAACGGCAAGTGCGAGGGCGTATCGCATCGATTCCTCCTTTCGGCGCCCCGCGCGGCAAGTCTCACGGGGATTCGATCTCCAGCGCGCGAAGCGCGGCAGCCGCGGCGGGCCCGGTGTCCGTGCGGCCGGCGATGTCCAGGCCGAGGTCGCGCACGCGCCCGTCGTCGAGTCCATAAATCCAGCCATGGACGCTCAGCGGCTGGCCGCGATCCCACGCATCCTGCACCACCGTGGTCTGGCAGACGTTGACGGCCTGCTCGATCACGTTGAATTCGCAAAGTCTCGCATGCCGCGCCGCAGGATCCGCGATGCGCCGCAACGCTTCGGCGCGCTTGAGCTTCACGTCGCCGACGTGACGCAACCAATTGTCGACGAGGCCGAGCCGGCGCCCCTCGAGCGCGGCGAGAACGCCGCCGCAGCCGTAGTGGCCGACGACGAGGATGTGCTCGACCTTGAGCACGTCCACCGCGAACTGGATCGCGGTGATGCAGTTGAGATCGGTGTGCACGACGACGTTGGCGACATTGCGATGCACGAAGACCTCGCCGGGCGCCATGTCGATGATCTGGTTCGCCGGCACGCGGGAATCCGAGCAGCCGATCCAGAGGTACTTCGGCGCCTGCTGCTCCGAGAGCCTGTGAAAGAAACCAGGGTCGCGCTCGCGAAGCGCTTCGGACCAGGCGCGGTTGCGCTCCAAAAGATGAGAGAGATCGGCCACGGCTCAGCCCAGTCGGATGCAGACGTTCTTTGGCTCGGTGAAGAAGCGCAGCGCTTCGACGCCGCCCTCGCGCCCGACGCCCGAATTCTTCACGCCGCCGAACGGCGTGCGCAGATCGCGCAGCAGCCAGCAGTTGATCCAGACGATGCCGAACTCGAGGCGCGCGGCGATGCGGTGCGCGCGGTCGAGATCGGTGGTCCAGAGTGACGCGGCGAGGCCGTAACCGGTGCCGTTGGCGATGCCGAGCGCTTCCTCGTCGTCGTCGAACGGGATCAGCGTCACGACCGGGCCGAAGATTTCCTCCTGATTGGTGGCCGCACCGGGGCCGAGCCCTTCGATCACGGTCGGCTCGACGAACCAGCCGTTCGCGCAGCGCCCGCCGACTTTCGCGGCGTTGCCGCCGAGCAGCACCTTGCCGCCTTCGCTGCGGGCCCGCTCGATGCAGCCGACCACCTTGTCGAAATGCGCCCGCGACACGAGCGCGCCGAGGTCGGTCGTCGCGTCTTCCGGATCGCCGACGCGCAGCGCGCGCACGCGATCGAGATAGCGCTCCCTGAAGCGCTCGTAGATCGATCGCTGCACCAGCAGGCGCGATCCGCACAGGCAGATCTCGCCCTGATTGGCGAAGCCCGAGCGCACGATCGTGTCGAGATTCGCGTCGCTGAAGTCGAAATCGCCGAACACGATCGCGGGATTCTTGCCGCCGAGCTCGAGCGAGAGCTTCTTGAACTTCGGCGCCGCCGCGGCCGCGATCGCGGCACCGGTGCGCGTCGAGCCGGTGAACGAGATCGCCTTGACGTCCGCGTGCTCGACCAGCGGCTGCCCGACGCCGGGCCCCGTGCCCTGCACGATGTTGAAGACGCCGCGCGGAAAACCGGCCTCGATCGAAAGCTCGCCGAGCCGCGCCGCCGTGCACGGCGTGATTTCGGACGGCTTCGCGACGAGGGCGTTGCCGGCCGCGAGCGCCGGCGCGATTTTCCACGTGAAGAGATACAGCGGAAGATTCCACGGCGAGATGCAGGCGACGACGCCGAGCGGCTGGCGCAGCGTGTAATTGAGCGCGCGATCCTCCATCGGGTGCGCCTCGCTCGGCCACTGCGTGATGGCTGCGGCGAAGAAGCGCAGATTCGCCATTGCGCGCGGAATGTCGAGGCTGCGCGCGAGCTTGACGGTCTTGCCCGCATCGCGCGATTCGAGTGCGGCGAGCTCGTCCAGATCGCGCTCGACGAGATCGGCCAGCCGGTTGAGCAAGCGCGCACGCTCCTCGACGGGCGTCACAGCCCAGCCCGGCGCCGCCCGCCGTGCCGCCGCGACGGCGGCATCGACGTCGGCCGCGTCCGAATCGGGACATTTCGCGAAGGCCTCCCCGGTCGCGGGCTCGAACACGTCGAGATAGCGCCCGTTCCGCGGCACAACGATCTCGGCGTCGATCAGATTGCCTAGGGTCGGCTTCATAGGCTCAACGTGCGCCCGCCGTCGACCGGTACGTTGACGCCGTTCACGTAACCCGCGGCCGGCGTCGCGAGAAACGCGATCACGTTGGCGACATCCGCGGCCTCCGCGAAGCGGCCGAGCGGCACACCGGCCAGCATCGTCTTCGCGATCTCGTCCGCAGGCTTGCCGGTCGCCTTCGAGCGGTCGGCCAGGATCTGGTCGAGCCGCTGCGTTTTTGTGTAGCCCGGCAGCACGTTGTTGACCGTGGTGCCGAACGGGCCGAGCTCGGTCGCGAGCGTCTTGGCCCAGCTCGCCATCGCGCCGCGGATGGTGTTGGAGACGCCGAGGTTGCGGATCGGCTCCTTCACCGACGTCGAGATCACATTGATGACGCGCCCGTAACCCGCGGTCTGCATGCCGGGCAGCACGGCCTGCAGCACGATCTGCGCCGCCATCAGGTGCTGGTTGAACGCGATGCGGAAATCGTCGAGCGCGGCCGTGTGCGCCGGTCCGCCCGGCGGTCCGCCGGTGTTGTTGACGAGAATCTGCACGGCATGCGCGTTCGCCGTCGCTTCCACCTTGGCGCGCAGGTCGGCATGCTCGTTCATGTCCGCGGCGATCGTCGCGTGCGTCTGCGCTGCGTGCGTGCGCGGCAGCGCCGCGAGTGCCCGTTCGAGCGATTCGCGTGAGCGCGCGAGCAACGTCACGTCGGCGCCGAGGCTCGCGAGCTCGATCGCCGCCGCGTGGCCGATGCCCTGCGAGCCGCCGCAGACGAGCGCGTGTTTGCCGGTGAGGTCGAGATTCATGGGTGTTCCTCTGTTAGTGCTTCGCCGGCAGCTTCTGCACCATGCGCGGCAGCAGCTCTTCGTCGCTGTCGCCGCGCGGCGGCTCGACTGCGCCGAGGTCGAAGCCGAGCATCGCGGCGTCTTCCTCGTCGAGGCCGTCGAAGGCACGGAACTCGGCGTCGAGCAGCGCCATGCGCGCTTCGGTCTCGTCGTCATACCGAAGGGTGCGGCCGTCGTTGTCGAAGACCTCGGCGACGCCACTGTCGGTGATCGTGAGGCGCGCCCAGATCAGCGTGTCGCCGATCGCGGCGAGCCACCATTCGCCGTTGCCGCTCATCGCGTGCCTCCGACCAGTGCGAGCAGCTCGGAAACCGCAAGGCAGACGAAGCCGCCGACGATGCTCCATACGCCGACCGTGCCCGGAAACGCGAGCGCGTTGAGGCCTCTGTCCTTCGCCGAGCGCCAGGCCGCCGAGAGATACCAGAACAGTGCGCGCGGCGCGATCAGCACGCGGCCGATCGTCTCGCGCAGCGCAGGATGATGATCGCGCAGGTGCACGGCGACGAGCATCCAGACGATGATGTAGGCGGTGAGCCCCGCGACGATGAGTCCGAGGCCCATGATCAGCAGGAATTCGCGGGTGGCGAGGATCATGTCTTCAATGTTTGCACGCCGGCGAACGTGGAGCGTACTCCGCCGGAAGCGGCGTGCTGCGAGTCATGGTGTCAGAACTCGGCAAGGCCGGCCGCGCGCGGATACGGATGCGCGTCGCGGATGTTCGCAAGGCCGCAGACGTAGACGACCAGCCGCTCGAAGCCAAGGCCGAAGCCCGCGTGCGGAACCGTGCCGTAGCGGCGGAAGTCGCGATACCACTGGTAGTGCTTCGGATCGAGCCCGAATTGCGCCATGCGCCTGTCGAGCACGTCGAGCCGCTCCTCGCGCTGCGAGCCACCGATGATCTCGCCGATGCCGGGCGCGAGCACGTCCATCGCCGCGACAGTCCTGCCGTCGTCGTTGAGGCGCATGTAGAACGCCTTGATCTTTTCCGGATAGTTCGTGACGACCACCGGGCGGCCGACGTGCTGCTCGGTGAGATAGCGCTCGTGCTCGGTCTGGAGGTCCGCACCCCATTCGACCGGGTACTCGAACTTCCTGCCGGATTTCTTCAGGATCTCGATCGCGTCGGTGTAGTCGATGCGCTCGAACGGCGAGCTCACGAACGCTTCCAGCCTCGAGACGGCGGTCTTCTCGACACGCTCGGCGAAGAAGCGCATGTCGTCGGCACGCTCCTCGAGCACGGTCTTGAAGATGAATTTCAGGAACTCCTCGGCGAGCTTCGCGTCATCGTCGAGATCAGCGAACGCGATCTCAGGCTCGATCATCCAGAATTCCGCCAGGTGGCGCGGCGTGTTCGAGTTCTCGGCGCGGAACGTCGGGCCGAACGTGTAGACCTTGCTGAGCGCCAGGCAGTAGCCCTCGACGTTGAGCTGTCCCGACACGGTGAGGAAGGCCTCACGGCCGAAGAAGTCCTCGCGGAAGTCGATGGCGCCCTTGTCGTCACGCGGCAGGTTCAGAAGATCCAGCGTCGAGACGCGGAACATCTGGCCGGCGCCTTCGGCGTCGGAGGTGGTGATGATCGGCGTGTTGACCCAGAAGAAGCCGTTTTGGTCGAAGAAGCGATGGATCGCGCTCGCGATGGTGTGCCGCACGCGGGCGACGGCCCCGAAGAGATTCGTGCGCGGGCGCAGGTGCGCGACCTCGCGCAGGAATTCCAGCGAGTGCTGCTTCGGCTGGATCGGGTAGGTCTCCGGGTCGTCGACCCAGCCGACGACCTGAACGCGCTGCGCCTGGATCTCGAACGGCTGCCCCTTGCCCTGCGAGGGCACGAGCTCGCCCTCGGCGATGACGGAGCAGCCGGCCGTCAGCCGGGCGACTTCGTCGGCGTAATTCGGCAGCGTGTTCGGCGCGACGACCTGGATCGGATCGAAGCAGGAGCCGTCGCTCACGTTGACGAAGGACAGCCCCGCCTTGGAGTCGCGCCGGGTGCGTACCCAGCCGCGCACGCTGATCGTGCGGCCCGCCGGCACGCTGCCGGACAATGCCTGCCTGACGCTGACCACATTCTCTTGCGTTCCCGCCATGCCTTGAAGCTCCGCCAGCCGAAACCCACATCGTATGAACAGGGATCGCCGATCATAGCGGAATCGCCCGCCGTGCCGCGGGCCCTGCGCTAGAATCGAAAGACTCGCGCGATCATCGCCGACACGAAGGTGGAAAACGCGGCATCCGGCCGCACGAAGCGAACCATGGCCATCCGACTCACCGAAGCTGCCCGCCGCCGCATGCAGGACTATCTCGCCCGCGAATCCGGCGCGGCGGGAGTGCGTTTCGGCATCAAGCGGACCGGCTGCTCGGGATTCGGCTACACCGTCGATCTCGCCGACGCAGTGACCGACACCGACACGGTTTTCGATCAGGACGGCGTCCGTATTCTCGTCGACCGCAAGGCGCTGCCGTTCGTCGACGGCACCGAGATCGACTTTCAGAGGCAGGGCCTCAACGCGAGCTTCGTTTTCCGCAACCCGAACGCAACCGGCGAATGCGGTTGCGGCGAGAGCTTTACGGTGGAAGAAGGGCCGAGGGTCCAGAGCTGACGGCCGGCAAGAGCAGAGACCAGGCTTTTCAGTCCTCAGCCTTGCTTCGCCTCAGCCCTCATTTGCACCAATCCCCTGATTCCCCTACTATTCGCGCCCCTTCGGCCTGGCCGAAGGCCCAAACCTTGCCTCACCGCGCCGCGGGAGGCTGCCGGAGCGGAATCGCCCGCCCGGTATCCACAAGGAGACGACATGCGTCACTACGAAATCGTGTTTCTGGTCCACCCTGACCAGAGCGAGCAGGTGCCCGCGATGATCGAGCGTTACAAGACGCTGATCGAGGGCAACGGCGGCAAGATCCATCGCCTCGAGGACTGGGGCCGCCGCCAGCTCGCCTATCCGATCCAGCACCTCGCCAAGGCCCACTACGTGCTCATGAACATCGAGTGCGGCCTGGAGACGCTGAACGAGCTCGAATCCGGTTTCCGCTTCAATGACGCGGTGCTGCGCCACCTCATCATGAAGCGCGACGACGCGGTCACCGAGATGTCCGCGATCATGAAGAACAAGGACGACAAGGGCGAGCGCCGCCGCCGCGACGATGAAGGCTTCGGCTTCGGTGACGACGACGATTCGCGTCCGCGCCGCGAAGCGCGCGCGCCGCGCGAGGAACCCAGCGAGCCCGCCGCCGAGTAAGCGGCCGCCCCGTCATCCGGAGATATCGAAATGTCCAAGTTCTTCCGCCGCAAGAAATTCTGCCGCTTCACGGCCGAGGGCGTGGTCGAGATCGACTACAAGGATCTCAACACGCTGCGCCAGTACATCACCGAAACCGGCAAGATCGTGCCGAGCCGCATCACCGGCACGAAGGCGCGCTATCAGCGCCAGCTCGCCACCGCCGTGCAGCGCGCGCGATTCCTGGCGCTGCTGCCGTACAGCGACAGCCACTGAGCGAACGCTGCGGGACACTTCGTCGTCATCCCGGCGAAAGCCGGGGCGATTTTCGATCTTCCCGACAATGGATTCCGGCCTTCGCCGGAATGACGGACAGGGAAGCGTTCCGCTCGAAACAACGTCCATTCGGACAGCCACCGCTGCGTCGGCGATGCGCCGGCGCTAACGAATCGGAGAAAGCACATGGATCTCATCCTGCTCCAGAAAGTGAAGAATCTCGGCAATCTCGGCGACAAGGTCCGCGTGAAGCCGGGTTACGGCCGCAACTATCTCGTGCCGCAGGGCAAGGCCGTGCCGGCGACCGAGGCGAATCTCGCCGAGTTCGAGAAGCGCCGCGCCGAATACGAGGCCAAGGCCAACCAGCAGCTCGCCGGCGCCGAGGCGCGCAAGGCGCAGCTCGAAGGCGTGTCGGTCACGCTCCGCGCCAATGCCAGCCCCGAAGGCAAGCTGTTCGGCTCCGTCGGCCCGCGCGACATCGCCGAGGCTCTGACCGCCGCCGGCACTGCCGTCGAGAAGAGCGAAGTCGTCATGACCGAAGGGCCGATCCGTCATGTCGGCGAATTCGAGGTGCAGATCCATCTGCACGCCGACGTGCACACGACGGTCAAGGTCGTCGTCGCCCCCGAGGAATAGGCCGAGAGACCGCCGCGGCCTGCGCCTCCCGGTGCAGGCCGGCACGGCAATGGCTGCATGTTTCCGCGAAATCGGCTTGTCTTGAATCGCCGCTGAGCGATCACGCATCGCATTCGAATGAAGCACGCGAGCGGCGATCACGCCGCCGAAACCGCAGCGATCCGCCTCGACGTCTGGCTCTGGGCCGCGCGCTTCTTCAGGACGCGCTCGCTGGCGAAGCAGGCGATCGAAGCCGGCAAGGTCACGCTCAATGACGCACCCGGCAAGCCCTCGAAGGCCGTGCACGTCGGCGACCGGCTCCGCATCCGCCGTGGCGAAGAGGTCTTCGGCGTGGACGTCGCCGCACTTTCCGGTCAGCGCGGCCCCGCCGCCGCCGCGCAGACGCTCTATCGGGAAACCGACGAAAGCCGCGCCGCACGAGACGCATTGCGCGAGCAGCGCCGCATCGAAGGCGCCGCCCTCGCCAAACCCGCAACCAAACCCGACAAGCGCGCCCGCCGCCTGATCCGCGCGCTCGGCGACATCGACGCATTCTGACCGTCGGCGGTTGCGTCCATTGTTCATAGGGTGGGCTTCAGCCCACCGCCTGTGATCCCCGCGAGATGATAAGGGCCGGGCGCCCGCGACTCGATGCGGCCGCGTGGAACTCAGTAGAGGCTGCTCCGGGTACTTCCCGCTCCGGGCTGACGACCGAAACTCGTCGCAGGCTCACTCCCTGTTCGCCAGCGCCGTCGTGTCCGCGAATCGTTTCATCCACGTTTCGAAGTGTGGCGCGAGCACCCGATTGCCGTAGCCGCTCAAGTGATCGCCATCGTAGAAAAGCGGATGGCCGTCGACGACCGCCTCGCAGATCGGATCGGGGCACAGCAGAGGAAACGGATCCCAGATGGTGACGCCCTTGGTGCGTTCCACGATCTGCGCGAAGGCATCCATGACGGGCTGGCGGTAGCGGAGCAGGTCCGCGCGCTGCATCTCGAGGCCCGGAGCGCAGATCGGGTTGCCGGCATTGAACCAGTCGACGCAGCGAAACGGAGGGACACGAAAAATCGGCTTGGGGGCTTCGAGAACGATGTGTATTCCGCGTTCGGCGAAAGGACGCAGCACGGCAACGGCTTCGTCGACGGCGCGGGCGCGCATCTGCTCGGCGCTGCGATTGAGCATGGCGCGCCGCTCGGCCTGCTCGTTGCGCGCGGTGTTCTGGTCGGCAAAGCGGTTCAGGCGCAGCGACGGCAGGAAAAGGATGTCCCCGGAGCGCATCCGGCGGAGCATGTCCGCCACCGACGCTTGCGTATAGCCGGGACAGGCGCCGGCTTCGCGGTGCAGCTGAAGGCTGAGGAACGGACAGCCTCCATTACCGTATTTGTAGACTTCGCCGCCAGTGTCCATCGCGAACAGCTGCAGCATCGTCGAATAGGCTTCGGCGTGCGAGTCGCCGATGACGAAGAGGCGTTGCGGCGACGAGGGCGGTCGGCTGCACCCGACGCCGGACCAGATGGAAAGGTGGCCTCCGCCCACCGTCTCGCCTCGCGCCCTCAGAACGCAGTTCCGCTTGCCGACACCGTCCAGCCTGCCCGGATACCACTCGGACATGTTGCGGCCGACGCTGGTGAGCGACCAGTCCGGAGTCTTCTGCGTGATCGCCTGCGCCACCAGCGCGGAGGATCCGACGACGACGATGCCGGCGGCGATGATGACGAGGCGCGGCGCACGCCGCACGAATCCTGCGCGGCGCGGCGGCCGCTCGATGGCATAGTACGAGGCGATCGCCAGCATGAACGTGAGCGCGACGGCTGCGATCTTCGCGGACGTCGCTTCGAGACCGGCCGTCCAGCGGAACACGACGAAGACGGGCCAGTGCCAGAGATAGAGCGAATACGAGATCTGGCCGATGAATACGACGACGGGGTGCTCGAGCAAGTACTTGACCGGCCCCTCGCCGCGTCTGCCGTGCAACGCACCAAGCAGACCCAGCGTGCCGACCACCGGCAGGAGCGCTCCGGGATAAGGAAACGTCCAGGGATGCGATCTCGCGAAGCCGATGCCGATCAGCGCCACGGACAGGATCGACACGCCGTGGGACCACCACGTCATCGGCCGGTCCCGTTCCGAGAATTCATGGCCCAGCCAGACGAACGCCTGGTAGAGCAGAACGCCGGCGGCAAGCTCCCAGAAGCGCGTGTACAGCATGTAGAACGCGAGGTTCCGTTCGGTCCTGGCGAGCCATGCCGCCCAGGCCAGCGAGGCGACCAGCCCCGCGGCGAACAGCAGCGTCGACCAGCGCCGGGCTCGGCCGCCGGCGATCCACGCGGCGAACAGCGGCGGGAAAATCAGGTAGAACTGCTCCTCGACGCCGAGCGACCAGGTATGCGTGAACGGGTTGAATTCGGCTCTCGGCGAAAAGTAGTCGTTGCCGGTGGTGGCGAGGACGAAGTTGCTGAGGCCGAAAAACGCAAAAATCCCCGTCTGCTGGCTTGTGTGGCTGAGCCAGGCCCACGGGATGAACAGCATCGCCGCGACGTGCGTGACCACCAGGCAGACGACAAGCGCCGGCACGATGCGCAGGATGCGGCGCGCGTAGAAGTACGCGAAGAACGCGAGCGGCGTCGAGTTCCTGAACTCCGCCAGCGACGCGCTGACGACGAAGCCCGAGATCACGAAGAAGATGTCGACCCCCGAGAATCCGCCAGGCAGCCAGGCGTTCTTGAGGTGATAAACGATGACAGACAGCACGGCGACGGCACGCAGGCCATCGATGTGCGGGACGTAGGTCGTCCTGGCTACGGGCCGGATCATCGCCGGCACATCCGGATTCCGGAAACGCCCCTCATGCGATCAGTTTCTTGAGCCGATAAAGCGCTTCGAGCGCATCGCGCGGGCTCATCGCGTCGGGGTCGATCTCGCGGAGCGCGTCCTCGACGGGCGAGCGTCGCAGCGCGTCGAACAGGCCGAGCTGCGGAGTCGGCGTCGATTCGCGCGGCGGCTTCCGCGCGGCGGAACCCTGCTCGAGCATCGCAAGGCAGGCGCGCGCCTCCTCGATGACACGTTTCGGCAGACCGGCGAGTGCGGCGACCTGCAGTCCGAAGCTGCGGTTCGCCGGGCCTTCCTTGACGGCATGCATGAAGACGAGCTGATCGCCGTACTCCACGGCGTCCAGGTGCACGTTCGCGATGCCTTCGTATTGCGATGCGAGCTCGGTCAGCTCGAAGTAGTGCGTCGCAAACAGCGTGAACGCGCGATTGACCGTCGCAAGCCGGATCGCGCTGGCGCGGGCGAGCGCCAGACCGTCGTAGGTGGAGGTGCCGCGGCCGACTTCGTCCATCAGCACGAGACTCTGGGCCGTCGCGTTGTGCAGGATGTTGGCCGTCTCGCTCATCTCGACCATGAAGGTCGACTGGCCGCGCGCGAGATCGTCGCCGGCGCCGATACGCGTGAAGATGCGGTCGATCGGGCCGATCTCGGCGCTGGCCGCAGGCACGTGACTGCCGATGTGCGCGAGCAGCACGATCAGTGCGGCCTGACGCATGTAGGTGGATTTGCCGCCCATGTTCGGGCCGGTCACGATCAGCATGCGGCGCGCGTCGTCCAGCACGAGATCGTTCGGCTCGAACGGATCGTCGCGCACCTGCTCGACGACGGGATGCCGGCCCCGTGTGATCCGGATGCCCGGCGTGTCGGTCAGCTCGGGCGGATTCCAGTCCAGCGTTTCGGCGCGTTCGGCGAAATTCGCGAGCACGTCCAGCACCGCGACGGCTTCCGCAGCAGCCTTGAGCGACGCGAGCTTGCCGATCAGAAGATCGAGCACGCCTTCATAGAGGGCGCGCTCGCGCATCAGCGAACGCTCGCGTGCGGACAGGACCTTGTCCTCGAACTGCTTCAGCTCTTCGGTGATGTAGCGCTCGGCGCCCTTGATCGTCTGCCGGCGTGTGTAGTGCGCCGGTGCCTTGTCGGCCTGGCCTTTGCTGATCTCGATGTAGTAGCCGTGCACGCGGTTGTAGCCGACCTTGAGCGTCGGGATGCCGGTTGCGGCCTTCTCGCGTTCTTCGAGCTGGATCAGGAACTGGTCGGCGTGCGTCGCCAGCGCGCGCAGCTCGTCGAGCTCGGCGTCGTAGCCCTCGCGGAAGATGCCGCCGTCGCGCGCGATGGCCGGCGGCGTGTCGACGATCGCGCGCGCGAGGTGCGCGGCCATGTCGGCGTGGTCACCGAGTTGTGCGACCAGCGCCTGCAGCAGCGGGCTCTCGCAGGCTGCCACGCTGTCGCGCAGGCGCGGCGCCAGCGCGAGGCCGTCGCGCAGCGTCGAAAGATCGCGCGGACGCGCCGAGCGCAGCGCGACGCGGGCGAGGATGCGCTCCAGGTCGCCGATGCCGCGCAGGATCTCGCGCAGGCCCTCATGACAGCGCGCGTCGATCAGCGCGCCGACAGCCCGGCGCCGCGCTTCGATCACGGCGCGGTCGCGCAGTGGCCGGTGCAGCCAGCGGCGCAGCAGGCGCGCACCCATCGGCGTGATCGTGCGGTCGAGCACGCCGAGCAGCGTGTGCTCGGCACGGCCGCTCGCGTTCGTGTCGAGCTCGAGGTTGCGGCGCGTCGCGGCGTCCATCGCGATCGTGTCGCCCGCGTGCTCGACCGCGATGCCGGCGATATGCGGCAGCGCGGATTTCTGCGTTTCCTCGACATAGCCGAGCAGAGCGCCGGCCGCCGCGATGGCGAGCGGCAGATGCGCGCAGCCGAATCCCGAGAGATCGCGCGTGCCGAAGAAGCGTGCCAGTTCGCGCGTCGCTGTCGTCGTGTCGAAGTGCCAGGGGCCGCGCTTGCGCAGCCCGGGCAGGCTCGCGACGATTTTCGGCCAGGCCACGTCTTCGCTGACCAGCGTTTCGGCCGGCGCGAGGCGCGCGAGCTCGGCCGCAAGCGCTTCGACGCCGGCAACTTCGCTGACCACGAAGCGCCCCGACGCGAGATCGATCCAGGCCAGACCGTAGCGCGCCGCATCGTCATCCTCGCGGC
>CBINBI010000035.1:0-32996 GCA_966248875.1 uncultured Rhodanobacteraceae bacterium | reverse complement strand
CGGCCGAGGTGACGCGCGTCGCGCGCGAGGTCGGCACCGAAGGCAAGCTCGGCGGGCAGGCCGAAGTGCCGGGTGTCGCCGGCACGTGGAAGGATCTCACCGACAACGTCAACTCGATGGCGTCGAACCTGACGTCGCAGGTGCGCAACATCGCCGAGGTGACGACGGCGGTCGCGAAGGGCGATCTGTCGCGCAAGATCACGGTGGACGTGCGCGGCGAGATTCTCGAGCTCAAGAACACTATCAACACGATGGTGGATCAGCTCAACAGCTTCGCGGCCGAGGTGACGCGCGTCGCGCGCGAGGTCGGCACGGAAGGCAAGCTCGGCGGCCAGGCGCAGGTGCCGGGCGTCGCCGGCACGTGGAAGGACCTCACCGACAACGTCAATTCGATGGCGTCGAACCTGACGACGCAGGTGCGCAACATCGCCGAAGTCGCGACCTCGGTCGCTCGCGGCGACCTGTCGCGCAAGATCGCGGTGGACGTCAGCGGCGAGATCCTCGAGCTCAAGAACACGCTGAACACGATGGTGGATCAGCTCAACAGCTTCGCGGCCGAGGTGACGCGCGTGGCCCGCGAAGTCGGCACCGAAGGCAAGCTCGGCGGTCAGGCGCAGGTGCCGGGTGTTGCTGGCACTTGGAAGGACCTCACCGACAACGTCAACTCGATGGCGTCGAACCTGACGACGCAGGTGCGCGGCATCGCCAAGGTGGTGACCGCGGTCGCGACCGGCGATCTGCACAAGAAGCTCACCGTGGAAGCGAAGGGCGAGATCGCCGAGCTCGCCGACACGATCAATGGCATGACGGAGACGCTGGCGATCTTCGCCGACCAGGTGACGACGGTCGCGCGCGAGGTCGGCGTCGAAGGCCGCCTCGGCGGTCAGGCCAACGTGCCGGGTACCGCCGGCATCTGGAAGGACCTCACCGCGAACGTGAACCAGCTCGCCGCGAACCTGACGACGCAGGTGCGCGCGATCGCTGAAGTCGCGACCGCGGTGACGCAGGGCGATCTCACCCGCTCGATCCAGGTCGACGTGCGCGGCGAGGTGGCCGATCTCAAGGACAACATCAACGCGATGATCAACACGCTGCGCGCGACCACCGAGTCGAGCCGCGAGCAGGACTGGCTGAAGACCAATCTCGCGAAGTTCTCCGGCATGATGCAGGGCCAGCGCGACCTGATCACGCTGGGCAGTATGCTGCTGTCCGAACTCGCGCCGCTGGTCAACGCGCAGCAGGGCCTGATGTACGTCGTCGAGAACGACGAGGACGACCGGCCGCGCCTGCGCAAGCTCGCCGGCTATGCCGATCCCGGCGGCAGCGACTCCGAGGCGACGCTCGAGTTCGGTCAGGGCTTGATCGGCCAGTGTGCCGCGCAGGCCGAGATGATCCTGATCGAGGATGTCTCGCCCGGCGTCGGGCAGATCCAGTCCGGCCTGCTGCGCCTCATGCCGCGCAGCGTGATCGTGCTGCCGGTGCTGTTCGAGAATGAGGTGAAGGCGGTCATCGAGCTGGCCTCGCTCAGCGAGTTCACCACGTCGCGGCGCACGTTCCTCGAGCAGCTCTCCGGTTCGATCGGCATCGTGCTGAACACGATCGAGGCCTCGATGCGCACCGAGAGCCTGCTCGCGCAGTCGCAGCAGCTCGCGGCGGAGCTCCAGTCGCAGCAGAAGGAGCTGCAGCAGACCAACGAGGAGATCGCGCTCAAGGCGGCGATGCTGGCCGAGCAGAAGGCCGAGGTCGAGAAGAAGAACCAGGAGATCGAGCAGGCGCGGCGCGCGCTCGAGGAGAAGGCGGCCGAGCTCGCGCTCACCTCGCGCTACAAGTCGGAGTTCCTCGCCAACATGTCGCACGAGCTCCGCACGCCGCTCAACAGCATACTGATCCTCGGCCAGCAGCTCGCCGAGAATCCGGAGGCGAACCTGTCCGGCCGCCAGGTCGAGTTCGCCAAGACGATCCATGCGGCCGGCACCGATCTGCTGCACCTGATCAGCGACATCCTCGACCTGTCGAAGATCGAGTCGGGCACGGTGACGGTGGACAGCGAGGAGATCCATTTCTCGCACCTGCGGGAGAACATGGAGCGCACCTTCCGCCACGAGGCCGATCGCCGCGGGCTGGATTTCTCGGTCGACTTCCCCGGCGAGGTGGGTCGCTCGATGACGAGCGATCCCAAGCGCCTGCAGCAGATCCTGAAGAACCTGCTCTCCAACGCGCTCAAGTTCACCGAACGGGGCAGCGTGCGCTTGTCCGCACACGTCGTCGGGGATGGCTGGACGTCCGGCCATCCGGTGCTCGACCACGCGGGAACCGTCATCGCCTTCGAGGTCGCCGACACCGGCATCGGCATCTCGCCCGACAAGCAGCGCATCGTGTTCGAGGCGTTCCAGCAGGCGGACGCGGGAACCTCGCGCAAGTACGGCGGCACGGGCCTCGGCCTCGCGATCAGCCGCGAGATCGCGGGCCTGCTCGGCGGCGAGTTGCGCCTGAAAAGCACGGTCGGCGTCGGCTCGACCTTCACGCTGTACCTGCCGCTCCACTATGCCGGCAACGAGGCGCGCGAGCGTGTGACGCCGTCGCTGATGACGCGCGCCGCGGCGACCGACGGCGCAGCGGCGGCGCCGTCCGAGGCGATTGCCGACGACCGCGACGCGCTCGACCCCGCGCGCCCGACGCTGCTGGTGGTCGAGGACGACGCGCGCTATGCGATGGTGATGCGCGACCTCGCGCGCTCGCGCGGCTTCAACGTCGTCGTCGCCGATCGCGGCGCGGATGCGCTGCGCTTCGCGCGCCAGTACCGGCCGAGCGCGATCTCGCTCGACATCTATCTGCCGGACATGCTCGGCTGGGCCGTGCTCTCGCAGCTCAAGCAGGATTCGCAGACGCGGCACATTCCCGTGCAGATCGTCACCGTCGACGAGGAGCGCCACCACAGCCTCGAGCGCGGCGCGTTCGCATATCTCGCCAAGCCCGCGACGTCCGAATCCATCGGCGAGGCGCTCGAACGCATCCGCGTCTACACGCTGCCGCGCAAGAAGCGGCTCCTGATCGTCGAGGACGACGCTCGCGAGCGGTTATCCATCGAGGAGCTGATCCGTCACGACGACGTCGACATCGACAGCGCGTCGAGCGGCGCGGAGGCGCTGGAGAAGATGCTCGCCACCGACTGGGACTGCATCGTGCTGGACCTGCGCCTGCCCGACATGTCCGGTTTCGACCTGCTCGATCGCGTCGAGTCCGAGCCGCGCCTGCGGCAGGTGCCGATCGTCGTGTTCACCGGCAAGGATCTCTCGGCCGAGGAGGACAAGCGCCTGCGCCGTGCGGCGAAGAGCGTCATCATCAAGGGCGTCGAGTCGCCGGAGCGCCTGCTCGACGAGACCGCGCTGTTCCTGCACCGCGTGATCTCCGACCTGCCGCCGGCCAAGCAGAAGATGGTGCAGCGCCTGCATGAATCCGACGAGGCGCTGAAGCACAAGCGCGTGCTCGTCGTCGACGACGACGTGCGCAACATCTTCGCGCTGTCAAGCGTGCTCGAGCGCCACGGCATGGGCGTGGTCACTGCCGGCAACGGGCAGGAGGCTATCGAGAAGGTCGCCGCCGACCGCGACATCGATCTCGTCCTGATGGACATCATGATGCCGGGCATGGACGGCTACGACACGATGCGCGCGATCCGCGCCAAGCCCGACTCGCGCATGCTGCCGATCATCGCGCTGACCGCCAAGGCGATGAAGGGCGATCGCGAGAAATGCCTCGAAGCGGGCGCGTCGGATTATCTCGCCAAGCCGGTCGTCACCGACCAGTTGCTCGGCGTCCTGCGGCAGTGGCTGCACCGGTGAAGACGGACACGCCGTTTCCGGTTTCCGCGACCCAGCCGGTCGACATCCTGCTGGTCGACGACCAGCCGGCGCGGCTGCTGGCGTATCGCGCCATCCTCGCCCCGCTCGGCGAGAACCTGATCGAGGCGAGCTCCGGCGCCGAGGCGCTGAAGCATCTGATGGAGCGCGAGTGCGCACTGATCCTGCTCGACGTCAACATGCCCGGCATGGACGGTTTCGAGACGGCGAGCATGATCCATCAGCACCCGCGCTTCGAGAAGACGCCGATCATCTTCGTCACCGCGATCAACGTCTCGGACATGGACCGCATGCGCGGCTACAACCTCGGCGCGGTCGACTACGTGACCGTGCCGATCATTCCGGAGATCCTGCGCAGCAAGATCGTCGTGCTGAGCGAGCTGTTCCGCAAGCGCCGCGACCTGCAGCTCGCCAACCAGCATCTCGCCGCGGCGAACGCCGCGCTCAAGGCGGAGAAATCGCGCGAGTTGGCGCAGCTCAACGAGTCGCTGCGCGTTGCCAACAACCAGCTCGCCGCGCGCAACGTCGAGCTGCAGGCGCAGATCGCCGAGCGCGTCAGCGCCGAGATGCGCCTGCTGGAAGTCAATCGGCGCAAGGACGAGTTTCTCGCAACGCTCGCGCACGAGCTGCGCAATCCGCTCGCCGCGTTGGGTAATGCGCTGAACGCGCTGCAGATCGGCGGGCATACCGATCCGCTGCACGAGGCGATGCAGCGTCAGCTCCGGCTGCTGGTGCGGCTGATCGACGATCTGCTCGATATCGCGCGCATCAATCGCGGCAAGCTGACGATCCAGCGGGCGCCGACGACGCTCAGGGCCATCCTCGACTCGGCGATCGAGACCGCGACGCCGCTGCTGACCGCCGATGCGCACCGCCTCGATGTGCGCCTGCCGGAGAGCGAGATCGCGATCAACGCCGATCACGACCGGCTCTCGCAGGTGTTCTCGAACCTGCTCAACAACGCCGCGAAATACTCGCCCGCCGAGACGCCGATCGGCTTGTCGGCGGCGGTCGACGGCGACGTCCTCGAAGTGACCGTCAGCGACCAAGGCATCGGCCTCGACGCCGAACAGATAGGGCGGATCTTCGAGGCGTTCGCGCAGATCGACACCTCGCTGGAGCGCTCGCGCGGCGGGCTTGGCATCGGCCTCACGCTGGTCAAGCGCATCGTCGAACTGCACGGCGGCAGCATCGTTGCCGAAAGCGGCGGGCTCGGCCACGGCAGCCGCTTCCGCGTCGTGCTACCCCGCGAGCCGGTTCCCGTCGTGGCTCCCACGCCGGCGGCGCCCGTTGCCGGCGAGACACCGCGCGTGCGGCGCCGTGCGCTGATCGTCGACGACAACCACGATTCCGCGGACACGATGGCGATGATGCTGAACATGCTCGGCCACGTGACGCAGTGCGTCTACGATCCGCTGAAGGCGGAGGGCGCGTTCGCCACGTTCGCGCCGGACATCGTCTTTCTCGACATCGGCATGCCGGGCCGCTCCGGCTACGACGTGGCCCGCACGCTCCGCGCGATGTCGGGGCCGCGCGTCACGCTGGTCGCGATCACGGGCTGGGGTCTCGCCGATGACCGGCGCCGCACCGCCGAGGCGGGTTTCGATCACCATCTGGTCAAGCCGGCCGACATGGGTGCGATCAGCGCCATCTGCAATCGCGTGGTGCCGGCACGGAGCGATCCGGCATAGGCCGTGCTGCGATGCCGAAGCGGCGCCTCGCGTGCCGGCTCGCCCGACGCTATGGGCGAGCGCAGCGGGCGACGCATCTCTTTTTGCCCGGATGACAGGCGCCCCCGAACGCAATACGCTTCGCGAGAGCGAAAGGGGGGATTTCGCCATGGCCGAGCATGCCTTGCGCGCGTCACGATCGGTCGCTCGCTGCGCCATCGTCCTCCTCGTTCTCCTCGTCTCCCTGTTCGCGACCGGGACCGTAGCCGGACCGCCGCCGGACTGCACGAGCGTCCCCGGTGCGGTCGTGCACGACGACGGCACCTACGAGATCGCCTATGGCGGCTACTGGGAAGGCGTGAGCTCGATGCGCTTCGTCGATCGTTTCACGCCATCGTTTCATCCGGCGACGTATTCGACGGTCTGCGTTTCAATCAGCAAGCAGGAAGTCGGCGGCGTGCTCGACGGGTTCGATTTTTCGATCGTCGCGTATGCCGACGACGGCCCCGACGGCGGGCCCGGCACGCCGCTCGGCAGCGTGCCGGTGCATGTCGAGACGCTTCCGGACTACGTCTTCGGCGCGAATGGCGAGTTCGTCGCCGTCGACATCTCATCGCTCGCGCTCGACATCGCATCAGGCAGCGTCTATCTCGGCGCGGAATGGGATCCGACGCAGTACGTCGGGATCTTCATCTGGATGGACACCGACAGCTCCGGTGGCCCGCCCGCCGGCGGCTATCAGAGCCTCAACGGGAATGCGTGGGATTCGCTGTTCTTCACCTTCCCCGACTACACCGCGCTGCTGATCCGCGCCATCGAACGCAGCACCGAACCGCGGCTCGCACTCGATGCGGGCGCCATTGCGATTGCCGATCATTGCGCCGCCAATCCGTCGCAGTCGAACGGCGTCGTCGAGCCCGGCGAAACCGTCGACATCTCGGTCCCGGTGTTCGCGACCAGCGGCGATTTCAGCGGTGTGCACGCGATGCTCGCACCGCCGGCACCGGAGGGCGTCACCTATGTCGAGGCCGAAGCCGCGCTCGGCGATCTTGCCGATGGCGCGCGCGCGACCGCGACGTTTCGTATCCACGTGGACCCCTCCTTCACCTGCATGAACACTTTCGAGCTGCCCGTCGCGCTGACGGCAGCGCAGGGCACGTTTGCGGGTGCGCTGCCCGTCAGCATCGGCCAGCCCGCGGACGAAGTCTTGCCGCACGGCCTGCCGCTCAAGACTGATGCCACCGGCACGACCTCGGTGATTCACGTGCCGCAATCGGGTGTGATCTCCGACCTGGCCGTGCGCGTCCAAATTCGCCATTACTCGATCGGCTCGCTCGGCTTCACGCTGACGAGCCCTATGGGCACGACGATCCAGCTGCTCGATCGCCCGGGTTACCCCCCATTTCCGGGCTGCGAGAACGCTGATGTGGACGCGACGTTCGCGGACGACGCGCCGGACCCGGAGGACATCTGCGCGGAACCCGCGGGCGGCACGCCTTGGCCGGTCCACTTCGCGGCGCCGGTCGAGCCGCTCGCGACGTTTGCGGGCGAAAACATGCAAGGCGACTGGACGCTGACCGTCTATGACTACTGGGGCGACAGCATCGGCGCGATCCTCGACTGGTCGCTCCAGCCGACGCCAGCACTGGCGGACACCTGCGCCATCTGCGCGGCAGCAACCGACTTCATCTTCCGCGACGGGTTCGAAGTGCCGTGAGCACGGTGCGGCGAGGTCATCCATCCATTCGCAGACGGAGAACACCGAAATGCAGACGAACACGCAAGGCCGGATCATCGCTGTGCTGGCGTTCGCATGCGCGAGCGCCGTTGCCGTCGCGGGTGCGCCGGTCGAAATCGGCGAAGTGCCGTTCACCGCGACCGGCGACACCACCGGCGGCTCGAACGCGATCGACTCCGTTCCGGACTTCTGCAGCCCGCGGACGACGGTCGCCGGGCCCGAGGCGGTGTTCACGTTCACGCCCGAGGCCGGGGCAAATCTCGTCTTTACGGTGACGCCTCTCGATGCGGCCTATGATCCCGCGATCTACGTGACCTTCGCACCCGACGCGGCCGACGCCTGCCTCTGGGGCGCCGACGCGAATGGCCCAGGCGAAGCCGAGACGTTTGCGATCAACGACCGCCTCACGCCGGGCACGGTGCATTACTTGTATGTCGACAGCTTTTTCGATGCCACGACCGACCCCGCGAACGCGCAGGGGGCGTTTCGGATCGAGGTGAGCGGCAACCTGCCTGTGGAGCTGATGCGCTTCGAGGTCGACTAGCCTTGTAACACGCTCCGTCGGTGGAGCTCGACCGCAGCCGCTGGAACGCGAGCCGACGCGCGAGCCGGCCGGATCGAACGAATGGACGCCTTCAGCTATCTTTCGGTGCTGCTCTCGATCATCCTCGGCCTTGCGATCACGCAGGTGCTGCTGGGCCTGCGTGGCGTGATGCACGCGCGTGCGCGCCTGCGCATGTACGTGCCGACGATGATCTGGGCCGTGCTGCTGCTGCTGGTCTTCGTGCAGTCGTGGTGGTCGGAGTTCGGACTGCGCCGGCACGAGTCGTGGACGTTCCTCGGGTTTTCCGTGGTCGTCGCGCACGCGGTTTTTCTCTACATGCTGGCGGCGCTGGTGCTGCCCGATGTGCCACCCGGAGAAGTGCTGGACCTGCGTGAGCACTATTACGACACGTATCGCTGGTTCTTCGCGTTCGTCGTGCTGGCCGCGCTCGCCGGCATCGCCAAGGAGATCGTGCTCGATGGGCGCCTGCCCAGCCCGAGCAATCTCGCATTCGAACTCTCGTTCGCCACGGCCGGAGCGATCGCGGGCCTGACGCGGCGCGAGTGGTATCACCGGCTGCTCGCGCCGGCTTCGGCGCTCGCTTTCGTCTGGTACACGGTGCTGCTGTTCTCCGATCTCGACTGACGCGCTGGCCGTTCCGTCGCGCGCGGAGTACGCTCGCGGCATCGTTTCCCGGACGGGTGCCGGCATGGCTTCGACTTCTACCACGCTCGCGGTGCTCATCGACGCGGACAATGCGCAACCCGCCGTCGTCGACGGCCTCCTGGCCGAGATCGCGAAGTACGGCACGGCGACGGTCAAGCGCATCTACGGCGACTGGACCGGCCCGCAGCTCAAGGGCTGGAAGGAGACGCTGCTGACGCACGCGATCCAGCCGATCCAGCAGTTCCGCTACACGACCGGCAAGAACGCGACCGATTCGGCGCTCATCATCGACGCCATGGACCTGCTCTACACCGGCCGGCTCGGCGGCTTCTGCATCGTGTCCAGCGACAGCGACTTCACGCGCCTCGCCGCGCGCATCCGTGAAGCGGGCCTGGTCGTCTACGGCTTCGGCGAGAAGAAGACGCCGGCACCGTTCGTGTCGGCCTGCGACAAGTTCATCTACACCGAGATCCTCGTCGCCAAGGACGAGGACGGCGGCGCCACGCTGAAGCCGCGCACGACCGCGCAGCTCAAGCAGGACCGGCGCCTGGTCACGCTGCTGCGCAATGCCGCGGACGCGGCGTCCGACGATTCCGGCTGGGCGCAGCTCGGCACGCTCGGCAGCACGATCGCCAAGCAGGCGCCGGAGTTCGACGCGCGCAATTACGGCTACCGCAAGCTCGGTGAGCTGGTCGCGGCGAGCGGCCTGTTCGAGATCGAGAAGCGCAAGACCGGCGACGGCTCGACGACATCGACGTACGTGCGCATCCGCCGGCGGGAATCGCGTCCGGCGTCCTGAAGCGCGGCTGGTCGCAGGGACGACGACGCAGGGCGAGACACACGTCACTGAGTCCGCGCAGCGCGCGTGCTGAGATCGGCGCATGAAAACCGCGATCCTCGCTTTTGCGCTGCTGCTCGGCGCGCCATTCGCCGCGCACGCGAACGAGTTCTACATCGACCCGGTCGACGGCAGCGATGCCGGCGACGGCAGTGCCGCGAATCCGTGGCGCTCGCTCGAGGCCGTGTTCGAGGACGGCCTGATCGAGACACGCGACTGGCCGGACTACCCTTACGAAGACGGCATGCAGCTCGTCACCGTCAACGCCGGCGCGCCGGTGCGCGCGGGCGACACGATCTGGCTGCTCGACGGCTACCACGGCGATCTCGTCATCGAGCACGCGTACAACACGACGCCGATCACGGTCGCCGCGGCGCCGGGCGCGACGCCGCACGTGCGCAGCCTGACCGTGCGCTCGGCGCAGAACTGGATCGTGCGCGGGCTTTCGATCAGCCCGTCGTACGCGTCGAGCAACGAGCCGATCGATCTCGTCGAGATCAGCGACCACAATTTCTTCGGGCCGGCGTGGGACATCGAGCTCGCCGATTGCGATCTTTTCAGCGTCGACGACGCATCGGGCTGGGGCGCGAGCGAGTGGGTCGATCTCGCTTCGAGCGGTATCTACGTCGGCGCCGCGCGCGTCAGCGTGCACGACAACCGCCTGCGCAACGTGCGCTTCGGCATCAGCGTCGACGGCGCCGACGCGAGCATCCGCCGCAACGTCATCGACGGCTTCTCCGCCGATGGTCTGCGCGGGCTCGGCGACCGTGACGTGTTCGAATACAACACGGTCATGAACAACAAGATCGGCGATCCCGAGGACGACAATCACGACGACGGCTTCCAGAGCTGGACCGTCGGGCCCGGCGGGGTCGGCACCGGCGAGGTGACGGGCGTCGTGCTGCGCGGCAATCTCTTCATCAACTCGACCGATCCCAACGATCCGCTGCGCAGCTCGATGCAGGGCATCGGCTGCTTCGACGGCTATTTCGTCGGCTGGACGGTCGAGAACAACGTCGTCGTCACCGACCACTGGCACGGCATCAGCTTCTACGGGATGCGCGACTCGCGCATCGTCAACAACACCGTGATCGACAACGTCGAAGGCCAGCCGGGGCCGCCATGGATCATGGTCACGGATCACAAGGACGGCAGCCCGAGCTCGAACGTGATCGTGCGCAACAATCTTTCGACCGATCTTTCGCTCGAAGGCGTCGACGTCACGGGCGACCACAATCTCGTGTTCGAGGACGCGAATGCGCTGTTCATCGCGCCGCCGTTCGATCTGCATCTCGTGCCGGGCGCGGTGGCGATCGACGCGGGCAGCGCCGAGCTCGCACCCGACGTCGATATCGAGCGGCGGCACCGGCCGCAGGGCGCCGGCTTCGATCTGGGAGCCTACGAGTACGCCGTCGACGCGATCTTCGCGGACGGATTCGACGGCTAGCGCGGCGTCAGTCGACGGCCGCGAAGTGGATGTCGTCGAGGTCGTCGTCGCGGAGAGGCGGGTGGCGCAGCGCTTCGATCCTGCTGCGCGCAACGCGGTGCGGCCGCGGCGCGGCAGCGCGCTGAACCGTCGCGCGCAGCCTGTCGAACCAGGACCTGCGCGGCGGCGCGATCGGAGCGGCGGCTTCCGGCACGACGGGATCGTTGGCGGGCGGACGGTCGATCACACCGATGGTGCGCATGCGCCAGGCCCACTCCTCGACGCGGCGCTGCGCGGCCGCCAGTGAATCGAACAGCTCGAGCTGGCGCGCCGGCACGGGCCGGTCCCACCAGGTCAGCGCGTATTGCTCGACCGGCCACGGGCCGGAAATACCGGCGACGGCCTTGCCGTCGAGATACGCCACCATCAGGACGCCTTCGTAGCGCTGCCGCCAGTCGATCACGTCGTTCGCTCGGCCGATGTCGGCCAGGTCCTGGCAGAGTGGGTCGACGCTGAGGGCCATGAAGGGAGCGATCCGTGGGGTTTGCTGCACTGCAAAGCAAGCACCATGCCAGCGCCGTAAAAGTGGAAAACGGCGCGTTCCTCCGTGTGCGCTGCGTCACAAGTGCCAAACTTTGGCACTTTCCGCCGCGCGCAAAGGCGGCTGGCGGAAATCCGCGTCACGCAGCGCCCGCGCGCCGCTCAAGCTGCACCCGCCGCGCTGCTAAAGTGCGGCATCCGTTGTCTTACGGGCGTCCCATGGGTCTCGACTGGCTCTCCACCGGCATCGCCGGGGCGATCGAGGCGTGCGCGATCGCGCTCGTCGTCGGCGTGCTCCTTTGCGCGGCTGCGCATCATCTCGGCAAGCGCGTCGGGTGGAAGCCGGGCACCGAGATCGGGGTTGCGCTGCTGCTGACCCTGCTGGTTGCGGCGGGCGTCGACGCCTGGAATCTTTTCTACCTCAGCATCGTGCGGCTCGAATCGCCGTTCGTCATCGAGCGCACGCTGCGCGGGATCCACGATCCGGCCTGGCTCGGCACGCGCGTCGTGTTCGAGTTCGCCGGCGCCGCCGCCGGCGTCATGCTCGGCTGGTATCTCGCGGCCGTCGTGCCCGCGTCGAAACGCCGGCGCGACTGAACGGCAGCGCGCGCCGAAGCGGAAAGACCGGGCATTACGAAACGCAATCGTTCCGGCGCGCGGGGCCCGGGTGTAGAGTGAAGCCGTGCTGCTCCCGCACGCTTTCGCAAGACGCCATCGATGAGCCACGATCCCTACGTCTTCGCCGCGATGGCGGTGCTGATCATGTTCGCGTTGTTCCGTCGCTTCTGGCGCCTGTTCGGGCGCCAGCGCCTGCAGCCGACACGGATCAGGTGGCGCATCGGGCTGTTCGGGCTGCTCGCGGTGCTGCTCGTCCTGCGCGGCATGCGCTCGGCGAGCCTGGCCGAAGCCAGCGTCGCCGGGCTTGCGGCCGGTGTCGCGCTGGCCTGGCTCGGCCTGAAGCTGACGCGCTTCGAAACGGTGCCGGAGGGCGTCTACTTCACGCCGAACGGCTACATCGGCGCGATCCTCGCGGCCATGCTGCTCGGCCGGCTCGCGTACCGCTTCGGCGTGCTTTATCCCGCGATGCAGGCTGAGGTGGAGCAGGGCAATCCGCTCGCCGCGTTCCAGCGCAGTCCGCTGACGCTCGCCGCGTTCGGACTGCTGATCGGTTATTACCTCGCGTATTTCGCCGGCCTTCTGATGCGCGGTGCCGCGCTCGGCGCGAACGCCGCGGCCGATCAGGACCGTGACGCGGCCTCACCGCCTTCCGGCCCGTAGAACATCACCCAGACCGCGAGATCGTCCGTGAAGTCCTCGAACCGGTGCGGCGAGCCCGCCGGCGCGAACAGCGCGTCACCGGTCACGAACGGCGTGCGCACGCCATCGCAGACGAACGTGCCGCGGCCCGCGACCACGACATAGAGCTCGTCGCGCGTGTGCGGCGTCTGCAGATCGCTGCCGCGCGGGGCGTACAGCTCGAGCGCCAAAGTGCCGTGCTCGAACATCGTCACGAAGCGCCGGCCTTCCGGTGTCGGCAGCCGTGCCAGCGCATCGCGCCACGCGATCGCGGCGCCTCTGCTCACGGCCGCGGCTCGATGCGGACCGACGACTTCACCGAGTTCGCGATGAAGCAGCGCTCGTGCGCTTCGTGGTGCAGCGTGGCAATCGCTGCGGCATCCGGATGTTTCTCGCCCGAGAAGACGATGCGCGGTCTCAGGACGACTTCGGTGACCGCCTCGCGCCCATCGAGTTCTCCCATCGTGCCGACCGCTTCGTCCTCGTAGCTTTCGACGACGTAGCCCCGCCCGGCGGCCAGCGAAAGGAACCACAGCATGTGGCAGCTAGCGAGCGCCGCGACGAAGGCTTCCTCGGGATCAACGCCGGCCGGATCGGACCACGGCACGCGCACGACCGCGGGCGAAGCCGAGGCGGGCACGACGGCGCCGCCGTCGAAGCGCCACTCGTGCGCGCGCGAGTAGCGTCCGCGTGCGAAGTCGGCGTCGCCGCGCTGCCAGCGGACGGTGGCCGTATGCTCGTTCATGGCAATCCTGGGTCAAACCTGGAGGCATGGTAGCGCCGGCGCCGCCGCCCAGAAGAGCCATTCCGTCGCGACCCGTGATCCACGGCGGCTCCGTCGCGATTTCTGCGGGCAAGATTGCGCCGGAACCGCGCTGCCGCTGTAATGGCGGGCCGCGCGCAGAGGTGCGCGCATCGTCAGCGAGGAGTTTTTCCGATGGCCGTCGTGCGCATGAGCGATCTGGATCTCAAGGACCGGCGCGTGCTGATCCGCGAGGATCTCAACGTGCCGATCGAGAATGGGCGCATCACGTCCGAGACGCGCATCGTGGCGGCGCTGCCGACGCTCAAGCTTGCGCTCGAAAAAGGCGCGGCCGTGATGGTGACCTCGCACCTCGGGCGCCCGAAGGAAGGGCAGTGGAGCGCCGAGGATTCGCTGGCGCCGGTCGCGAAACGCATCGGCGAGCTGCTCGGCCGCGACGTGCCTTTGATCCGCGACTGGATCGATGGCGTCGAGGTGAAGCCCGGCCAGCTCGTGCTGCTGGAGAACTGCCGCATGAACGTCGGCGAGGGCAAGGATGACGAAGCGCTGTCGAGGAAGTACGCGGCGCTCTGCGACGTCTACGTCATGGACGCGTTCGGCACCGCGCACCGCGCGCAGGCATCGACGCACGGTGCGATCCGCTACGCGAAGATCGCCTGCGGCGGACCGCTGCTGATGGCCGAGCTCGACGCGCTCGCGAAGGCGCTGGACAAACCCGCGCGGCCGCTGCTCGCGATCGTGGCGGGCTCGAAGGTCTCGACCAAGCTGACGCTGCTCGAGAACCTCGTCGGCAAGGTCGACCAGCTCATCGTCGGCGGCGGCATCGCGAACACGTTCATCGCGGCGGCGGGGCACAAGGTCGGCAAGTCGCTGTTCGAGGCCGATCTGGTCGGAACCGCGCAGAAGATCATCGCGGACGCCAAGGCACGCGGCGCCGAAGTGCCGATTCCGAGCGACGTCGTCGTCGCGCCGGAGTTCAAGGCCGATGCGCCGGCAACGGTGAAACGCGCCGACGCCGTCGGCGACGGCGACATGATCCTCGACATCGGCCCGGAAACCGCCGAGCGCTACGCCGCGCTGATCGCGAAGGCCGGTACCGTGGTCTGGAACGGTCCGGTCGGTGTGTTCGAGTTCGACGCGTTCGGCAAGGGCACCGAAACGCTGGCGCGCGCGATCGCCGATTCGAGCGCGTTCTCCATCGCCGGCGGCGGCGACACGCTGGCAGCGATCGAGAAGTACGGCGTCGCCGACCGGATCTCGTACATCTCGACCGGCGGGGGCGCGTTTCTCGAATTCCTCGAAGGCAAGAAGCTGCCGGCCGTCACTGCGCTCGAGGCGCGCGGATGACATCCAGAGCGTCGCGCCGTCTCGTCCTGTTCGATCTCGACGGCACGCTGATCGACTCCGAGCCAGGGATCACCGCGAGCCTGGCGCACGCGTTCGCCGCGATCGGCGCGGAGCTTCCGGCGCGCGAAGTCCTGCGCACCTGGATCGGCCCGCCGTTCCGGCACACGTTTCCGACCGTGCTCGGCGACGACGAGGCGCGCATCGTCGCCGCGATCGATCATTACCGAGATCGTTTCGAGGCGGTCGGCTGGTCCGAGCACGCGGTGTACGAGGGCATCCCGGAGCTGATCGCCGAGCTCGCCGCGCGCGGCGACGCGCTCGCCATCGTGACGACGAAACCGGAGTCGCAGGCGCGGCGCATCGTTGAGCATCTCGCCTTCGGCGGCGCTTTCGCGCGCGTGTACGGTCCGGCGGATCGTCATGCGCATCGCCCGAAGGCCGAGATGATCGCGCAGGCGCTCGCGGACTTCCGCACGCGCTCCGAGCACGCCACGATGATCGGCGATCGCCATTTCGACATCGAAGGCGCGCGCGCCAATGCGGTGCGCGGGCTCGGCGTGGCCTGGGGCTTCGGCAGCGTCGAGGAGCTGCGCGAGGCGGGCGCGGATGCGATCGCCGGGCAGCCGATCGAGATCGGTGCGCTGCTCGGCGAAGTGACCGCGTAAGCAGGGCGCGGCGCGGGCTCGCGCTTCAGGACGCCATTGCCTGGCGCAGCACGGACGCGTCGGCGAGCGAGAGCAGGATCCATGTGCCGTCGTCCGCGCGCAGCACGCTGACACGCTCGCGGCTCGTCAGGATGCAAAGCGCCTTGCCGCCGTTGCGCAGGCGGAACCATCCGGAAGCGAGCCCCGGCATGCCGATGCCCCAGGTGCGAAGCCAGGGCTTGAGTTCGGGATGCGCGGCGAGATCCACGACGCGGAAGCCGCCGTTGCGCAGCGCGGCCAACGGAAAGCGGCGCACTGCGACGCCCGTGTCGACGACGAGCGCGCCGCCGTCGAGCGCGACGCCGATACGTTGCTGCATGCGCCGGATCCGGAAGCCGACGAATGCCGTCACGCCGAGCGCGACGGCCGCCGCGAGCAGCACCGGCCCCTTCGGCGCATCACCCGCGAGGAGCACGCCGAAGCTCCAGACGATCACGACGGCGGGCACCGCGAACGCGAGGACGATCAGCCAGAACAGCGCCCGCTGCGGCGAACCCTGCAGTGGAAGAGCCAGCGTCGCGCGGGTCGAGTCGGTCACGGGTGGGCTCCGGTGCGTGTGCTAAGTTTAGCGGCGGATCGGAACGGGCTCGCACGATGTCGTTGCAGCTGCGCCGCACGAAGATCATCGCCACGCTCGGCCCCGCCACGGACGCGCCGGGGATGCTCGAACGGCTGCTCACCGAAGGCGTGGACGTGGTGCGACTCAATCTGTCGCACGGCGTCGCGGCCGATCACAAGCAGCGCGCGGCGGCCGTGCGCGCGGCAGCGGCGCGGCTCGGCCGCGAAGTCGGCGTGCTCGCGGACCTCCAGGGACCGAAGATCCGCGTCGAGCGCTTCGCCGGCGGGGCCGTCACGCTGGAGCCGGATCAGCCCTTCACGCTCGACTGCCGCGAGGACGCGCCGCCGGGCGACACGAGCCGTGTCGGCGTCAGCTACCACGATCTCTGGCGCGACGTGAAGCCGGGCGACGTGCTGCTGCTCGACGACGGTCTCGTTTCGCTCGAAGTCGCGGACGTCGCCGATCGCGAGATCCATTGCCGCGTGCTCGCCGGCGGACGGCTCTCGGATCGCAAGGGCATCAACCGGCAGGGCGGCGGGCTCACCGTCGCGGCGCTGTCCGACAAGGACCGCGCCGACATCGTGCTGGCTGCGGAGCTCGAGGCCGATTTTCTCGCCGTGTCGTTCGTCAAGACCGCCGGCGACATCGAGCTCGCGCGCGCGCTGCTCAAAGCCGCCGGCGGTACGGCCGCGCTGGTCGCGAAGATCGAGCGCGCCGAGGCGATCGAGAATCTGACCGAGATCGTCGAAGTCTCCGACGCGGTGATGGTCGCGCGCGGCGATCTCGGAGTGGAGATCGGCGACGCCGAGCTGCCGGGCCTGCAGAAGAAGATCATCCGCGAGGCGCTGGTGCAGAACCGCGTGGTGATCACGGCGACGCAGATGATGCAGTCGATGGTGGAATCGCCGATTCCGACGCGCGCCGAGGTGCTCGACGTCGCCAACGCGGTCATCGATGGCACCGACGCGGTCATGCTGTCGGCCGAGACCGCGACCGGCCGCCACCCGGACAAGGCGGTCGCCGCAATGCGCCGCATCTGCCTCGGCGCCGAGCGGCAGTTCGTGCCGATCGAGGACCTGAGCCCGACAGCGCACCGGCTCGACCGCACCGACCAGGCGATCGCGCGCGCGGCGATGTTCCTGGCGAGCCAGGTCGGCGTGCGTGCGATCGTCGCGCTGACCGAATCCGGCGCCACCGCGCAGTGGCTGTCGCGCTTCCGCTCGACCGTGCCGATCTACGGCCTCTCGCGCGTCGCCGCGGCGCGTCGGCGCATGCTGCTCTACCGCGACGTGAACCCCGTCGAGTTCGACCCCAACGACGCCAGCCCCGGCCAGGCCGCGCGCGAAGCGATACTCACGCTGTTCCGGCTCGGCGCGCTCGGCGAGCAGGACCGCGTGATCGTCACGACGGGCGACCGCACCGGCAAGCTCGGCGGCACCAACACGCTGCGACTGCTGAAAGTCGGCAAGGGCGGCATCGCCGAGGGGCTGGGGGATTTGTAGCCGCACCCATGCGCGGGGCCTCGTTCAGCACGCGGCACATCGGCGCAGGCTCACGCTGCTAGACTGGCGGCTCGAAGACATCGGGCACCTCTCATGCGTCGGTTCGTGCTGCTCCTTGCTCTCGGCCTCGCCTCGGCGGCTGCCGCACAGTCGATGGACCAGTCTCCGCCCCGGGTGGTCCCGTCCGAGCAGCTTTCCAAGTACTGGGTCATGACCAATACCTCGATCGACGCGGACGTGCCGAATTTCGGCCGCAACGTCGACCAGCCGGGTTGCGCGACGGTGTCGTTCGTGGTGGAGAAGAACGGCACGACGAGCACGATCAAAGTGCAGCGCGTCGTGCCGGAGGGCGACCTCGGCAAGATCGCGAGGAGCGTCGCGTCGGGGCTGCGCTTCGAAGCGACGGCGCTCAACGCCGGCAAGGACCGCGTCTTCAGCTGGCTCATCTTTCCGTTCAACCTGCCCTCCGACCCCGCCGCGCGGACCGCGGTGATGCAGCGGTGTTTCATCGAAAAGCTGGACTGGAAGGACCACTGAGCGCGGTTCCCGCGGGCCGGCGACATTCAGCGTCCGGGCCGGCAAGCGCGCCCGAAACGGCCTATAATTCCGCCCCCTGGTAATTTCCGAGCCCGGCCGGCGCAAGCGCGGCCGCGGCCTGTTTTCGTTTACGGAGCACACGATGAGCATCGAAGAGCTTGAAGGCATTGCCCAGGCGATGGTCGCGCCAGGCAAGGGGATCATCGCGATCGATGAATCCAATGCGACGATCAAGAAGCGGTTCGACGCGGTCGGCGTGCCGAACACCGAAGAAAACCGCCGCGCCTATCGCGAGATGCTGCTGACGACACCGAAGCTCAACGAGCACATCTCGGGCGCAATCCTGTACGACGAGACGATCCGCCAGTCGACCAAGGCCGGCGTGCCGTTCACGAAGATCATGATGGATGCCGGCATCCTTCCCGGCATCAAGGTGGACAAGGGTCCGCACCCGCTCGCCGGCTTTCCCGGCGAGCTCGTCACCGAAGGCCTCGACGGCCTGCGCGAGCGCCTCGCCGAGTACGCCAAGCTCGGCGCGAAGTTCGCCAAGTGGCGCGCCGTCATCACGATCGGCGAGGACACCCCGAGCGGCACCTGCATCGAGGCGAACTCGCACGCGCTGGCGCGCTATGCGGCGCTGTGCCAGGAAGCCGGCCTCGTGCCGATGGTGGAGCCCGAGGTCCTGATGGACGGCACGCACGATCTCGACGTCAGCTACGAAGTCACCGAGGCGACGCTGCGCTCGCTGTTCGGCGCGCTGTACGAGCATAACGTCATGCTCGAAGGCACGATCCTGAAGGCCAGCATGGTCATCTCCGGCAAGGACTGCCCGGAGCAGGCCAGCGTCGACGAGGTCGCCGAGGCGACGATCCGCTGCCTCAAGGCCGCCGTGCCGGCGTCGCTGCCGGGCATCGTGTTCCTCTCGGGCGGACAGTCCGACGAGCAGGCGACCGCGCATCTCAACGCGATGAACCAGATGGGGCCGCATCCCTGGCCGCTCTCGTTCTCATACGGCCGCGCGATGCAGCAGGCCGCGCTCAAGCTCTGGGCCAAGGACATGCAGGCGAACTTCGCCGAGGCGCAGAAGACCGTCGCCATGCGCGCGAAGGAAAACGGCCTCGCGGCGCTGGGTCAGTGGAAGAAGGCCGCCTGACGCGCTCCGGATCGCACAATTCCTGCCGACAGGACGGGCGCTTCGGCGCCCGTTTTGTTGACTCCGAACCCGCGAAACCTCGCAGAGATTGCGGCTCAGGTCGCAATGGATCCTTCCGCCTCGGCGATCAGGCGTGCAACTTCGAGCTCGGCTACTTTTTTCCTTAGCTCGCGTTTTTCGGCGAGTTCCTTCGCGACAAAGAAACCAAATGGTTGCGCAACTTCGTAAGCAAAAACTCCAGGGAGTCCATGTTCGCCTGTTGGAACGTTAAGCAGGTCGACATACTCGAGGCACGCATCCACAAAGCCAATTTCTCCATGCCATAGGTCTGACTCAATACCTTTGAGCCGGAGAAAATCTTGGACACCGAACCAGAAGTATGGTGGATCAATCGGATCGTGCTTAAGTGCATTCGCGGTCATTTTTTCCCTCTCCACCCCGCTCAGAGTTCTCCGGATCGACTCAACATCTTCTCCCGGTGCCGCGAGATCAGAGCGATCCCAGGAACGAATCGATCCGGCAGCTCGATGGGCTTGTCATCAATCGGATGAAAGACGGATTTTAAAAAGACGTCCGTGGTTGCGCGCAGTTTCTCGGACAGGATGACCCGGTAATCGTCCGTGAGCGCAAAAAGGTACGAATCGAACGCCTTGTCGTGGATAGCAGACAGGCAAAGTCCATTGGCCGGGTTCAGTCGGTTCGACTTGTCCTCGCTCCACGGCACGATGTGGCTTGCGACCAGCAGGCAGCGTTCAGTAACTCCGGAAATGCAGCAGCGCTCGCGGTAGCTGCTTAAGACCGCTCGACGGAAAAATTCTTGCTTTACGCGCTGCGTGGCGACGACTTCGCGCGTCTCGCCGGTGAAATTGTCCAGGTCGAAGTTACCGGCACTGTGGCCGTCGCGCTCGCTCTGCAAAGTACGAATCAGCTGGGCGCATTCGTTGGCAAGGCGCTCCCAGTCGGCGTGGAACTCGTCCCACACAGCCCGATCTTGGCGCGACGCGTTGCTGAGGCCGGTGCGGCCGCTACGGCGAATCGCAGGATCTAGACTTGCGAAGTTCACGCACTTCATTGCGAGCGCGCTCGGCGTTCGGTTGATCAACTTCGCGAGCTCGATGAGCTTGGGATTCCTTGCGTGTAACTGGCCAAATGGTGTCTGGCAATAGAAGTAGAACGCCAACTTGAGCTGTTCTCGCGACCAGTTTTTGCCTGATGGCGCGCTCGTCCGAAGGGTCGGTTCATCCATCGTGATTTGTATTCTCAAACCAACGCCATGGGGCATGCGTTAAAGACCGCTAGCGGCATGGGCGTTCATGGACCGAACGTGGATGATGCCGATCTCGTTTCTTGCGACGCGGGTTGCTCTCAGCCCAGCGACGCCAACCACTCGTCGTCCGATCCGTCGGGCACGCCCTCGAACAGGAAGGTCGAGAGGTAGCGCTCGCCGGTGTCGGGCAGCATCGCGAGGATGACCGAGCCTTTCGGTGCCTTTTCGGCGACGCGCAGCGCGGCGGCTGCGGTGCCGCCGGCCGAGACACCGACGAAGATGCCTTCCTCGATGGCGAGACGCCGCGCCGTGTCGCGGGCGAGCACTTCGTTCACCGCGTCGATTTCGTGCGGCGCCTTGCGATCAAGCACCTCGGGCACGAAGTCGGGCGTCCAGCCCTGGATCTTGTGCGGCTTCCATTCGGCACCGGTCAAAAGCGAAGCTTCGGCCGGCTCCGTCGCGATGACCTTCACTTCGGGACGCGCGGTGCGCAGGACATCGGCCACGCCGGTCAGCGTGCCGCCGGTGCCCCAGCCGGTGACGAAATAGTCGAGCCGCCTGCCGGCGAAATCGCGCAGGATCTCGGCCGCGGTCGTGTTGCGGTGATAGGACGGATTGGCGGGATTCTCGAACTGGCGCGCGAGGAACCAACCGTGCTTCTTCGCGAGCTCCTGCGCCCGGCGCACCATGCCGGTGCCGCGCTCGGCGGCTGGCGTGAGTATCACTTTCGCGCCGTACGCGCGCATCAGCTTGCGGCGTTCGATCGAGAACGAATCCGCCATGATCGCGACGAACTTGTAGCCGCGCGCGGCACAGACCATCGCGAGCGCGACGCCGGTGTTGCCCGAGGTCGCCTCGATGACGGTGTCGCCCGGCTTCAGCAGGCCCTTCTGCTCCGCATCGAGAATAATGGCGATGGCGAGGCGATCCTTGACGGATCCGCCGGGATTGAAGGCCTCCACCTTGACGTACATCTCGACGTGGTTCGGCGGGAGGCGGTGCAGCTTGACGATCGGGGTGTTGCCGATCGTGTCCAGGATGCTGTCGTAGATCATGGTGTCTTTCCGATGGTGTGGCGATCGCCCTGAAGAACGCCGGATCGCGCCGGATTGAGACACGGCATCACGGCGGCACGACGGTCGAGTTCCCGAGATCCTTGAAGCTGTAGCGCGGCACCTGCACCCACTGTCCGTTCTTGAGCTCGGGCACCTTGTGCACGCGAACCTGGCTCACGACCATCCTGCCATCCTGCTCCTTCACCCAGAAGTCGACGTCGTAGATGCGGTCCTTCGTTCCGGCTTCGCGGAAGTCGCTGCACGCGAAATACTCGCCGTTGTCGAGCTTGCGCACCGGCTGGTGCGCGTTGATGAACTTGAGATCGAGCGTCTGGCCGGTCTTGTCGTCTTTGAGCTTGTACACGCCGTCGCTGCCGACGCTCTTCAGCGCGTTTTCCTCAACCGCCGACATGACTTCCCAGCCGCGCTTCTCCGCCATCTTGCCGGGATGCTCGCTCGCCGGAATCCACCACCACGGCACGGGCTGGCGCGCGACGGAGCGCCAGGCGCCGTCGACCTGCTGCGGCGCCTGGTAGATGCGCGTTTCCAGCACGGCGAGCGCGCCGTTCTTCGGCGCGACCCAGAAATCGATCAGGTATTTCCGCTGCGCATCTTGGGGGTCATGAAACTTCACGTCGGGGAAATAGCCGTATCCGTCGAGCGTGCGCGTGAAGTCGATGCCGTCGTAGGCAAGCTTCAGCGATTCACCGGTGAGCGCATCCTCGATCGGGAACAACCCGCCGCTCTGGGCGACTTTCGACTTGATCATGCCGTCGACGAGCTTCTCCGCGTCGGCCGAATCGAAGTTCTCCATCGCCTTCTCGGTCGATTCGACATTGCTCGCGGCGATGAACGCACGCGCGCGATCGAGCGATTCGGCGGGGCTCTTGAGGAACGCGGCCTTGGCGGCGTCGCTCGAGAAGCAATACACCTTGCCGTCCTTGTCCTTCCAGTTGACCGAGCAGTCGGTCATGACGTGCCTGCCTTCGGCCAGGGCGTCAGCGCACTGGCCGCCGAACTCCGCCGTCGCGGGTGACAGGGGCGGGTCAGCGGCGAGCGCCGCGGCTGCGAAGGCAAGCGAGAGAAATCCACATACGACGCCGCGGACGCGGCGCTTGGAATGACGGTACGTCATGGCACTTCTCCCGCTGCGAGCGGATGGCGGGTGCGCTTGCGGCACTATGACACAAGCCCGCGGCAGCCGCTATTTCGCCCTCGGCCGGGCGAGAGCTTTCGGACTCAGCCGTCGAGCGCGCGCCTGTACGCCGCCGCAACGTCCGCGCCGAAACAGCAGAACACGATGTGCCGGGGCGCCCGGCCGTCGTCGAGCCAGCCGCGCCCTTCGCGCACCGCGATCGCGGCGGCCTGGTCGACCGGATAGCCGTAGACCCCGCAGCTGATCGCCGGGAACGCGATGCTTTCCAGCGCATGCTCGGCCGCGAGGCGCAAAGATTCGCGATAGCAGCTCGCGAGGCGCTCGGGTTCGCCGGCCGCGCCGCCCCGCCAGACCGGACCGACCGTGTGGATCAGCCGCCGAGCGGGCAGGCGGAACGCCGGCGTGATCCGCGCTTCCCCGGTAGGGCAGCGCACGCCGGGCGCGACTTCCGGCAGCGCGCGGCAGGCGGCGAGCAGATCGGGCCCCGCCGCGCGATGGATCGCACCATCGACACCGCCGCCGCCGAGCAGCGTCTCGTTGGCGGCGTTGACGATCGCGTCGACAGCGAGCGTCGTGATGTCGGCTTCGATGACTTCGAGACGCACGCAGGAAGGATAGCGCACGCTGCGGCGGGCGAGGCCACCTTGATCCGACCACCGGAGCAAAAAGCCTTCCCGTACAGCAAGTTACAGGAGAACACGTCGCGGCGTGTGGATCCGACACAGGCCCGCTTTGTCGCGGCGCAAAATAAAACTGTCGGGTATTGAAAATATATTGCCTAGGACATAATATCCCCGGCACCCATGAACGCCCCCGCCGACAACTCGCTTTTCTACGTGCTCCACGACGCCACCCGGCAGATCCGCAAGCATTTCGACCGGCGGGCGACGCGCCTCGAGCTCACACGCGCGCAGTGGCGTGCATTGAAGACGATCGGCCGGCATGAAGGGCTCAGTCAGAGCGAGCTGGCCGAGCACCTCGACATGGAGCCGATTCCGGTCGGCCGTGTCATCGACCGGCTGGAGAAGACCGGCTTCGTCGAGAGGCGCGCCGATCCGGCCGACCGCCGTCGCTGGCGGCTGTACCTGAAGCCGAAAGCCCACGCGGTGGTGGGAGAAATGGAAGAGATCGCACGCGAGCTGCGCGAGGACGCGCTGCGCGGCATTCCGCGGGCCGATCTCGACGCGCTGATGCGCGCGCTCGCTCAGATGAAAGACAACCTCGCCGCGCTCGATGCGGCGAACCCGCAAAGAGAAACGTCATGACGGAGAAGCAACCACAGGTGCAGGATGCGGTGCCCGTGAAATCCGCGCCGAAGCGCAGATGGACGCGCACTCTGATGTGGATCGCAGGCCCCGCGGTCGTGCTTGCCGCGGCGGGCTGGCTCTATATCACCTCGGGCCGCTACGCCTCCACCGACAACGCCTATGTGCAGGCCGATCGCGTCACGATCGCGCCGCAGGTCGCCGGCCGTGTCGTCGAGGTGAATGTGCGCGAGAACCAGCCGGTGAAGAAAGGCGACGTGCTGTTCCGCATCGATCCCGAACCGCTCCAGATCGCTCTCGCGCGCATGGAGGCGCAGATCGAATCAGTGAAGAGCCTGCTCGATGCGGCGCGCAGCGGCTACCGCGCGGCGCAGGCGGACCTGCGCTCGTCGGCGGCCGATCTCAAGTACAAGGAGCAGCAGTTCCATCGCATGCAGGAGCTGCGCGAGCGCGGGCTGGTGGCCCAGCAGGCGCTCGACGACGCCGCGAACAACCTCGCCGCGGCGCGCGCCAAGCATGATTCAAACGTCGCCGCGCTCGCGAAGGCCGAAAACATGCTGGGAGGGCTGCCCGGGACGCCGGACGAAGAGCTGGCCGGCTACAAGCTCGCGCTCGCGCAGCTCGCCCAGGCGAAGCTGGATCTCGAGCACGCCGTGGTGCGTGCACCGATGGACGGCGTGATCGGCAAGACGACGCTGCAGCCGGGCGATTTCCTCGCCGTCGGCCAGGCCGCGATGCCGCTCATCGCGAACACGCTCTGGGTCGACGCCAACTTCAAGGAAACCGATCTCACCCACGTCGCGGTCGGCCAGAGCGCAACCGTCGAAGTCGATACGTTTCCCGGCAGGAAATGGCGCGCGCGGGTCGCCTCGATCAGTCCCGCGTCCGGTGCCGAGTTCTCGGTGCTGCCGGCGCAGAACGCGACCGGCAACTGGGTCAAGATCGTGCAGCGCATCCCGGTGCGCCTCGCGATCGAGGAACCCAATCACGACGGCATGGTGCTGCGCGCCGGCATGAGCGCGGTCGTCGAGATCGACACCGGCAAGGAAAACTCGATCCTCGGCCGCTGGCAGGGCGGCGCGGAGCCCGCCTCGCGCATCGCGCGGGCCGACGAATGATGGTGCCCGCGCGGCCGGTCCATCGGACGCGCGCTCAAACGACAAAGACGAGAGATAAGAGTCATGTTCAGGGAAGCCCACACGGAAGCCGCGACGGGATTCTGGCAGGCGCCGGACCTTCCTGCGGCCGCGCACGGTAGTGCGGCCGCGGCCGCCTTCGTTGAAGACGAGGTCGGCGCGGTCGCGCACGTCTACCGCGAGATCGCAAGCCGCCTCCGGCGCAACGCGTTCACCCGCCACGCAAGCACGCTCGGCAAGGCGCAGCGCTGAGCATTGGCGGGCCGAGCCCACCCGTGAATCCGCTCATCTCTCCCGCGAGCGGGAGAGGTGATGCCTCGCCCCGCCACACGCCATCATGAGCACCGCATCGATTCCCACCCATCGCGAAGTCGCCAATCGAGGCCTCCTCGTCGTCTCGGTGATGCTCGCCACGCTGATGCAGGCGCTCGACACGACGATCGCGAACGTCGCGCTGCCGAACATGCAGGGCACGCTGTCGGCCACGCAGGACCAGATCGCGTGGGTGCTCACCTCGTACATCGTCGCCGCGGCGATCGCGACGCCGGCGACGGGATGGCTCGCCTCGGTCATGGGCCGGCGCCGCCTGCTGCTGATCGCGATTGCCGGCTTCACCGTCGCTTCGGTGCTCTGCGGCATCGCGACGACGATCGGCGAGATGGTCGCGTTCCGCCTGCTGCAGGGCCTGTTCGGCGCCGCGCTCGTGCCGCTGTCGCAATCGACGCTGCTCGACGTCTACCCGCGCGAGAAACACGGCGCCGCGATGGCGCTCTGGGGCATGGGCGTGATGGTCGGCCCGATCCTCGGCCCACCACTCGGCGGCTGGCTGACCGACAACTACAGCTGGAACTGGGTGTTCTTCATCAACGTGCCGGTGGGCGCGCTGGCGCTGTTCGGCGTCGCCGCGAGCCTGCCGACCGACGAAACGCGCCCGTCGCGCTTCGACTGGCGAGGCTTCGCCTTCCTCGCGATCGGCATCGGCGCGCTGCAGCTCTTTCTCGACCGCGGCGAACAGAAGGACTGGTGGGGCTCGGTCGAGATCCAGATCGAGGCCGCGCTCGCGTTCCTCGGCTTCTATCTCTACGTCGTGCACTGGAAGACGCGCGAGCGCTCCTTCCTCGATCTCGGCCTGTTCAGGGACCGCAACTTCCTGGCCAGCAACGTCTTCATCTTCGTGCTCGGCGTCGTGCTGTTCGCGACGATGGCCCTGCTGCCGCCGTACCTGCAGAACCTCATGAACTATCCAGTCGTGACGACGGGCCTTCTGCTCGCGCCCCGCGGCATCGGCACGCTGATCGCGATGATGCTGGTCGGGCGCCTGATGGCGAAGGGCATGGACGCGCGCATCCTCGCCGCGATCGGCATGGCGCTGACCGTGTATTCGCTCTGGCAGATGATGCACTTCAGCCTCGACGTGCCCGAGCACCTCATCGTCTCGAGCGGGGTGATCCAGGGTCTCGGCCTCGGCCTCGTGTTCGTGCCGATCTCGACCGTCGCGTATTCGACGCTGCCGATGGCGCAGCGCACCGAGGCCGCCGGTATCTTCAGCCTGATGCGCAACATCGGCTCGAGCGCCGGCATCTCGGTGGTCATGACGCTGCTGTCGCGCAACACGCAGGTCAATCATGCCGAGCTCGCCTCGCGCCTCACGCCGTTCGGCGACAATTCGGCGCAGTTGTCCGCGATGCTCGGCTCGAATGCCGCAAGCGGCCTCGTGGCGCTCAATGGGGAAGTCACGCGCCAGGCCTCGGCCATCGCGTTCCTCAATGACTTCTGGCTGATGATGGTGATGTCGGCCGCCGCGATTCCGCTGTTGCTGCTGCTCAAGCCCGTGCGAAGCGCGGCGACGCCGGCCGTCGTCGCAGAGCACTGATCGCGCCGCGCTGCGGAGCCTTCGTGCGCCTCGTGTAGCATGCGCGCATGCGACATCCTCCCGCGCCCCGACGCGTGCCGCGCTCTCGCGACGGCGCAAGCTCACGCGCAGCGCGCACTCACGACGGGCGCGCGGACGAGCGCGAGATCCGCCTCTACGGCCTCAACGCCTGCCTCGCGGTCTTTGCGAAACGGCCCGAAGCGCTGCGCAAGGTCTGGCTCGCCGAGTCGCGCATTCCCGCGCTGAAACCCGTGCTCGCCTGGTGTGTGAAGCACCGCCTCGGCTATCGCGTCGTCGACGACGCCGATCTCGAGAAGCTCACCGCATCGCGCCATCACGAGGGCGTCTGCTTCGACGTTCTGCGCGCGCCGCCGCTCGCGTTGCGCGATCTCCTGGATTCTCTACCGCCACCGCCGTCAGCTTCGCGGCTGCTCTGGCTCGACGGCGTCGGCAATCCGCACAATCTGGGCGCGCTGCTGCGCAGCGCCGCGCACTTCGGCGTCGGCGGCGTGATCGTGCCGGAGCGCTCGCTGCTCGAAGTGTCGGGTGCGGCGGCACGCGTCGCGGAAGGCGCCGCCGAAATCGTGCCCCTCGTGCGCGCGCCCGGCGATGGAGGCACGCGCGACGCGCTGCGCGAGTCTGGCCATGTGCTGGCCGCGACGGTTCCGAATGGGGGAGCGGATCTCTACGCGGCGGAGCTTCCGCCGCGCCTCGTTCTGATCGTCGGCTCCGAAGGTGAGGGCATGAGCGATGCGCTGATCGCCGCCGCCGATCTTCGCCTGACGATTCCAGGCTGCGGCGCCATCGAAAGCCTCAACGTCGCTGCCAGCGTCGCCGTGCTCCTCGCCGAGCACTGGCGCCAGAGCCGCGCGCGCCCGAGTCGCGCAGTGGCTCCGTTCAAGCGGTCGTCGTCATAGGGTGGGCTTCAGCCCACCGTCTTCTGTTTTTCGAAAGGCAAAGCCGGGCTGAAGCCCACGCTGTGCGCGAATCGCCACGATCTATTCGCCCTTGTCCTCCGCAAACGCGCCGGGCGCGGAGCCGAAGTCGCCTTCCGCCTGCGCGGCGAGATAGGCGACGACCGCATAGACCGCGACGTTCTGGCGCAGCTGCTCCGGATCGATCTTGTCCAGCGTGTCGTTCGCGGTGTGATGCCAGTCGAAATAGCGCGTCGCGTCCTGGTGCAGCGAGACGGCGGCCATGCCGACGGCGTGCACGGCGGAAAGGTCCGAGCCGCCGTGGCCCGGCGCGCTCGCGTCGTATTCGACCCCGAGCGGCGCGATCGCCCGGGCGATCTCTGCGATGGCATCGCGCGCGGAGGGCTTGACGCTCGCGGTGATCTTCCAGATGCGGTCGGCGCCGAGATCCGATTCGCTGCCGAGCACGGCATTGGCGATTTCCGTCGCGTGCGCTGCGGCGTAGGCCTTGCCGCCGTAGAGCCCCGATTCCTCGTTGGCGAACGCGACGACGCGGATGCTGCGCCGCGGCCGCTCCGGCAGCTCCGCGATCAGATGCGCGGCGCCGGTCGCGATCGCGACGCCGGCCGCGTCGTCGATGGCGCCGGTACCGGGATCCCATGAATCGAGATGGCCGCCCATGATGAAGTACTGCTTCGGATTGCCGCGGCCCTCGATCTCGCCGATCACGTTCGCGCCCGTGTATTCACCTTCGATGCCGCAGTCGAGCGCGAGCGAGATCGTGACCGGCTTGCCGCGGTCGAGCACGCGTTCGAGCAGATCGGCGTCGGGGCCCGACAGCGCAGCGGCCGGGATCGGCTTCACGCCTTTCTCGAAATTCGTCACGCCCGCGTGCGGCAGGCGGTTCGAATCGGTGCCGGCCGAGCGCAGCACGAATGCGGCCGCTCCCTTCTGCGAAGCGAGCGACGGGCCCTTCGTGCGCACCGTGGAGCCGATGCCGTAGTCGCGGCCGTCCTTTCTCGGGTGCATGCGCGCGCCGACATAGACGATCTTGCCGCGCACGCGCTCGTCCGGCGAAGCTTTCAACGCGTCGAACGAATCGAACGCGACCACTTCGGCGTCGAGGCCGCCCGGCGGCGTCGCGGGCGAATAGCCGAGCGCCGTGATCGCGAGCGGGTGCGCGAATGGCGCGGTGATCGACGCGTGCTCGCTGCGCCGCACCCATTTCGGATAGGTGACCGGCTCGGTCCAGACCTTGTCGAATCCGAGCGCCTTGAACTTCGCGACGACCCAGTCGCGCGCTTTCGCATCGTTCTCGCCGCCCGCGAGGCGCGCCCCGATCTCGGTGGTGAGCCCTTCGGTGAAATTCCAGGCCGTGTCGTCGGCAAGCGCACGCTGGCGCAGCTCGGCTGCGGTCTTGAGAGCCGCATCCGGAATGCGGGTGGGCGTGTCGGCGGCATGAGCCGAAACGGCGGCGGCGAGCGCCAGGGCAAGCAGCGGCAAGCGAGGCATGAAGGTTCTCCGCGAAAAAACCCGCATGATCGCAGATGGCAGCACGAAGAGCGGCGTGCAAGAGGTCACGCCCGCGCATCGGGCAATCGCCGCAACACGCAGCGCCGCGAAGCCCGTGCGAGGCGCGGCTCCGCGGCTTCGTCGGACCGGCTAGGGCCTGGCTTTCAGGAGATCGCGGATCTCGGTCAGGAGCTGCACATCCGCGGGTGGCGGCGCAGGCGCTGCCTCTTCCTTGCGGATCAGCCGGTTCATGAGCTTGACCACCAGGAAGATCGCGAGCGCGATGATGACGAACTGGATGATCGTGTTGAGGAACGCGCCGAACTGGATGGCGACCTCGCCCTTGCCGTCGGGTCCGGCCGCCTTGAGGATCCATTTGTATGCCGAAAAGTCGACGCCGCCGATGAGCAGGCCGATCGGCGGCATGATGATCTGGTCGACCAGCGAGGTCACGATCTTGCCGAAGGCCGCGCCGATGACCACGCCGACGGCGAGGTCCATGACGTTGCCGCGCATCGCGAAAGCCTTGAACTCCGAGAGCATGCTCATGTTTTCCTCCCGACGGTTTCAGCAGTGGCGCGTCACTGTATACCTGATGCCCGCGGGTGGCGCGAGCCGGCGGAACTGCCGCGTCCGCTCAAAGGCAGGATCGTCCGTTTGCGCCGCTTTCAGCGGGGGTGTCCTTCAGCGCAGCGTTGCGGCGCCGCTCAGACGATGCGCCCTTCGAGCACGGCGATTCCTTCGAGTTCCGCACGGAACCGGTCGCCGCGGGCGAGCGCCGCGACGCCGGCCGGGGTCCCGGTGAAGATCAGATCGCCGGGCACGAGCTCCCAGAGCAGCGACAGCTCGTGGATGATCTCCGGCACGGTGAACACCATGTCCGCGATGTCCGCGCGTTGGCGCAGCGTGCCGTTGACGGACAGCATCAGTCGCGCGGCGCGTGGATGGCGCGTGCGATCGGCACGGCACAGCGCCGACACGGGCGCAGAGTGGTCGAAGGCTTTTGCCGAGTCCCAGGGCAGCGATTTTGCTTTCGCTGCGGCCTGCAGATCGCGCCGCGTAAGATCGAGTCCGACGCCGTAGCCGAAGACGTGCTCGAGCGCACGCGCGACCGCGATGTCGCGCCCGCCGCTCGCGAGCGCGACGACCATCTCGACTTCGTGGTGCAGGTCGGACGTGGCCTGCGGATAGGCGACGTCGCCGCCTTCGGGCACGAGCGCGTCGGCGGGCTTGAGGAAGAACACCGGCTGCGAACGGTCAGCGGTCGCGCCCATTTCCTTCGCATGCTCGGCGTAGTTGCGCCCGATGCAGTAGATGCGGTGCACGGGGAAGCGCGCGTCGCTGCCGGCGACGGGCAGGCTCACGATGCGCGGCGCGTCGAACACGTAGGCCATGGCGAGAAATCCGGAAGATGGAGCGGGCAGGCAGGATAGCAGCGCCGCGGATCAGCCCAGACTGGCGCGCCGCTGCTTGCGCCAGACCAGCTTCAGCCCCGACCACACCGCATCGATCGCACACACTTTCACATCGACCAGCCCCTGCGGCAGCGCGATGGCGCGCACGGTGTCCTCGGTGATGTCGGTCGCGACGCCTGCCGACTTCTTCGGCCACGAGACCCAGATGACGCCGGCGGCAGGCAGGCGCCGCGCGAGCGTCGCGAGGTCCGCGGCGAGCGCCTTCGCCGACGTCGCGAACACGTGTGCGATCTCGAACGTCCCGCGCGCGCTCGCGAAAGCGAGATCCGCTCCGGCGAGCCCGACCAGCGTCGCGTAATCCGATGGCGCGCCGCGCACGAGCACGCGCGTCCCGGGCGCGAGCCCGAGCTTCTGCCAGACCGGCTTGCCGGAATATCCGGCGGCTGCTTTACGAGTCATCGCGCTTGCCTCACTGCGCGCATCGTACCGAACCATCGTGCCGGAGAACCGCGACACAGCCGAGGGCGTGCGGGCCACGGCGACATAAGGGCGCGCCGCCGGGCCGACGCGGCCCGATGGCCGGCGGACATGACAGGTGTCATCCGCACCGGATGACCGCCGCGCCTTGCGGCGTTGCGGCGCCGCGTGGAGTCTGTGGCAGACTTGGCGGCCCGTCGTCGCGGGGTCATGAGGCGAAGTGGAAAAATCCGATCTGCTCCAGCAGCTGCGCATCGATCGCAGCGAAGAACGCACGCGCTCGCGTGGCCCGGGACTCGTGATCGCGGGCGTCGTGGCTCTGGTCGTCGCAGCGGCGCTCGCCGCGGGCGGCTGGTGGTGGCTGCGCGGTGGCAAGGCGATCCAAGTCGAGGCCGCGACGGCCGTGGTGCCGTCGAGCGACGGCGCGGGGCCGATGGCGGTGCTGCAGGCGACGGGGTACGTCACTGCGCGCCGCGAGGCGACGGTCTCCGCGCAGATCACCGGCACGCTGACGGACGTCATGATCGAGGAGGGCGAGCACGTCGAGCAGGGCCAGGTGCTGGCGCTGCTCGAGGACACGGCGCAGAAGGCGGCGCTGGCGCAGGCCGAGGCGCAACTGCGCGCCGCCGAGGCGCAGCTCGCCGAGTTCACCGCGCAGCTCGCGCAGAGCCGCCGCGACCTGAAGCGCGCCGAGGACCTGGTCGGGCGCAAGCTGGTTTCGCAGCAGGCCGTCGAGCTCGCGCGCACCGAGGTCGAGACACGCGCGGCCCAGGTCGAGACACAGAAGAAGCAGGTCGAGCTCGCCCAGGCCGGAGTGCGCGGCGCGCAGGTGCAGCTCGATTACTGCACGATCCGCGCGCCGTTCGCCGGCGTGGTCATCGCGAAAGCCGCGCAGGTGGGCGAGATCGTCTCGCCGTTCTCGGCCGGCGGCGGCTTCACGCGGACCGGCATCGGCACGATCGTCGACATGGATTCGCTCGAGATCGAGGTCGACGTCAACGAGTCGTACATCAACCGCGTGGTCGCGAAGCAGAAGACCGAGGCGGTTCTCGACGCGTATCCCGACTGGAAGATCCCCGGGCACGTGATCGCGATCATTCCGACCGCCGATCGCAGCAAGGCGACGGTCAAGGTGCGCGTCGCGCTCGACCAGAAGGACGCGCGCATCGTGCCGGACATGGGCGTGCGCGTCTCGTTCCTCGAGGAAGCGCCCGGCGCAGGGCAGCCCGCGCCGCCACCGAAGGGCGTGCTCGTGCCCGCGCAGAGCATCGTGCAGCGCGACGGCAAGAGCGTCGTGTTCGCGATCGACGGCGACAGGGCGCGCGTTCGCGCGGTCACGCCGGGGCAGCAGATGGCGGAGCTCCGGCTCGTCGAAGGCGTCGCATCCGGCACGCGCCTCGTGCGCGAGCCGCCGGCGGAAATGACAGACGGCGCACGCGTCACGATCAAAAAATGATTTCCCCTCTCCCGCTGGCGGGAGAGGGTAGGGCGAGGGCAAGCGTGGTTCGAGTCCCCACCTGCACGTCTGAATTCAACGGAGAAGAGCCGCATGAGCGCACTGGTCGAAATCCGCAACCTCAGCAAGGTCTACGAGCGCGGCAAGCAAACAGTCGAAGTGCTGCACCACATCGATCTCGACATCGCGAAGGGCGATTTCTTCGCGCTGATGGGACCTTCGGGCTCGGGCAAGACGACGCTCCTGAACCTCATCGGCGGGCTCGACTCGCCCACCGAAGGCAGCCTCACGGTCGGCGGCGAGCGCATCGACACGCTCGGCGAGGGC
>CBINBI010000034.1:0-33179 GCA_966248875.1 uncultured Rhodanobacteraceae bacterium | reverse complement strand
TCGGCATCGAGCGCACGCAGCGTGTCATCGTGGTCTCGATACCCGACTGGGGCGTGACGGGCTTCGCGCGCGACCAGCAGCGCGATCCGCATCGCATCGCGATCGAGATCGATGCGTTCAACGCGACCGCGCGCGAGATCGCGCGGTCGCGCGGCGTCGCGTTCGTGGACGTGACCGGGTTGTCGCGTGATGCCGGCGATGCCGCCGACATGCTCGTTGCCGATCGCCTGCATCCCTCGGGCGTGCAGTACGCGCGGTGGACCGGCGCCATTCTCGATGCGGCGCAACAGGCGCTGGTGCGCGCGCGGCGCTGACCGCCTCGCACGAGTCCCCGCCGAACCCGATCGGCGCTTTGCATCCTTTGCGGATTTGCGAAGTCCGGCGTGACGGATGCCACAGCCTTAACACACTCCGAACAAAAGCCCCTGCCGCGTCTGCTAGTTTTCCCCCGTCGCCGGCGCGGGGGCCGGCGGCATCCATCAGCAAAAAACAACGAAAGACAGGGACCGAGCGTATGGCCTCCATGCGAAGGGCTGCCGCGTTTCATTTGCTAGTGTCGGTGCTGCTTGCCTTCGCCTGCGCTCCGCGACCTGGTCATTCACGCCCGCTGCTCCCGCCGGAGCTGCCGGCCATCGATTCATCCAGCCTCACTCCGCCGATCACGCTCGGCGGCGATCGCGTCGATGTCGCCGCCGTTTCCGAGCTCGTGCCCGCGCGCACGAGCCCGCGACGCTCGCTCGCCGACTTTGCACTGAAGCTGCGCAACATCGCCTACCGCCACGGCGGCCGCGAGCTCTCCACCGGCTTCGACTGCAGCGGCTTCGTGCGCTACGTGTACCGGCAGAGCCTCGGGCTCGACATGCCCGCCGACTCGGCCAGCCAGTTCCAGTCCGGCACGCGCGTCGACTCGCGCGACCTCCGGATGGGCGATCTCGTCTTCTTCCGCACGCAGGGCCGGCGCGTGTCCCACGTCGGCATCTATCTCGACAACGGGCTCTTCATCCATGCGCCCTCGCGCGGCAAGCGCGTGCGCATCGATCACCTCGACGATTCGTACTGGGCCCGGCGCTTCGTCGGCGCGAAGCGGCCCGAGGCGCTCGGCTGAGCGCATCGCGGTTCCGCGCCGCACCGGCTTCCTCCGCGCGTCGCGCATGAGCGCGGCTCCTCTCTGCGTCGTCCCCTTTGAAACGTCCACGCTGCCTACATGTCGGCACGCATTCCCCACGGAGAATGCGAACCATGGACAAACGTGCGCTCGGCCGCTCCGGCATTTCGATCGCTCCGCTCGCGCTCGGCGGCAACGTGTTCGGGTGGAGCGCCGACGAGGCGACCTCGTTCGCCGTGCTCGATGCCTTCGTCGGCGAAGGGCTCGACTTCATCGATACCGCGGACACGTATTCGGCCTGGGTGCCGGGCAATCGCGGCGGCGAATCCGAAACGATCATCGGCCGCTGGCTGAAACGGAGCGGCAAGCGCGACCAGGTCGTCATCGCGACCAAGGTTGCGAAGTGGTCGCAGCGCAAGGGCCTTTCACCCGCGAACATCGCCGCCGCGGCGGACGATTCGCTGCGCCGGCTCGGCATCGACTGCATCGACGTCTATTTCGCGCACGAGGACGATGCAAGCGTGCCGCTCGAGGACACGCTGGGCGCGTTCGCGCGGCTGATCGAAGCCGGCAAGGTGCGCGCGATCGGCGCGTCCAACTATTCCGCGGCGCGCATCGCCGCCGCGCTCGAGGCCAGCGCGAAGCACGGCCTGCCGCGCTATGAAGTCCTGCAACCCGAATACAACCTCGTCGCGCGCAAGGGCTACGAAGCCGACATCGAGCCGCTCGCGCGCCGCGAGCAGCTCGGCGTCGTTTGCTACTACGCGCTCGCAAGCGGCTTCCTCACGGGCAAATACCGTAGCGAAGCCGACCTGGGCAAGAGCGCCGCGCGCGGCGGTGCGGTCAGGAAATATCTCGATACGCGGGGCCTGCGCGTGCTGGCCGCGCTGGACGAGGTCGCCGCCGCGCACCGCGCCACGCCCGCGCAGGTCGCCCTGGCGTGGGTGATCGCGCGGCCCGGCATCACGGCGCCGATCGCGAGCGCGACGAGCGTCGCGCAGGTGCAGGACATCGCGGCCGCCGTGAGGCTGGAGCTGTCGGCAGACGAGATCGCGCGCCTCGACGAGGCGAGCCGGGAATAAGCGGTTTCGGCGATCATGCCTACTCACGCTTGAGAGGGCGGCTGCGGCGGACGCGGGCGAGCGACGACTAAGGCAGCGGCGGCGGCACCTCGAACACGTAGACCGCCACCGTCCCGGTCGCCGTGCCGCCGTGTCCGTCGGACACGGTGTACTCGAAGTAATCCTGTCCGAACATGCCGTGCACCGATTCGTAGTGCACACTGCCGTCGGGGTTGATCGAGACGATGTTGATCGTCAGCGGACCGGTGTGGTCGACGGCGATGACGGTCAGCGGGTCGCCGTCCGGGTCGGATGCGGCCTGCAGCACTGGAATGTTGATCGAGCTGCCCTTCTGCACGCGCACCGACAGCGGTCCGGCGACGGGCGGCTGGTTCGGCGCGCCGACGGTGACGTGCACCGTCGCGGTCGCGCTGCCGCCGCGGCCGTCGACGATCGTGTAGGTGAAACTGTCCTCGCCGCGGAAGTCCGCCGCCGGCGTGTAGGTGACGTTCGCTCCCACGACAGCGGCGCTGCCGTGCGCGGGCACCGACACCGACGCGATCGTCAGCGGATCGCCGTCCGCATCGCTGTCGTTGGCGAGCACGTCGACCGGATTGTCGGTCGAGCCTTCGAGCACGCTCACCGTGTCGTCGACCGCCACGGGCTGATGCTGCTTCGGACCGACCGTCGTCGTGCTCGTCGCCTTCTCGAAGCGGTAGACGTCGACCGTGCGCTTGTGCTCGGCCGGATTGCGCAACGCTCGCTCGATCCACGCGGGTGGAGCGGCGACCGGCTCCCGGACCCATTCGACGATCGTCTTTTCCGGCGGCGCCGCAGGCGTCGCCGGCGACATCGTTTCCTCGATGGTGAGGAATTCGATGTCCACGCGGCGGTTCTTGCGCCGGTTCTCGCGCGAGTCGTTCGGGTATTCCGGATTCAGCTCGCCTTCGCCGCGCGCCTCGATCTCGTCCGCCGCGACGCCGTGCGCTTCGAGGTACGACTTGACCGCCGCGGCACGCCGCTCCGACAGCTGCTGGTTGTACGCCTCGGTGCCGATGTCGCAGGTGTGGCCGACCACGCTGACGCGGCTGACGCGCCCGGCGGAACCGAGCTTCGCGATCAGCGCGTCGAGCGCCGCGACCGCGTCCGGCCTGAGATCCGCATGATCGAAATCGAAGAACGCGTCGCCGTCGAGGCGCACGTCGTTGCGGATCACCTGCGGCGCCGGCAGCGGTGCCGACGTGTCGGGCACCCGCTTTTCGACCTGGACCATCCGGTAGGGCTCGCGTGCACGGAAAGTCTGGTCGAAGTCGTAGCGGAGCAGCAGCCAGCCACGCGTGTCGTTCTCGTCCGTCTCGAAATCGCCGTTCTTGCGCAGCGCTTCGCCTTGCAGCGAAAGGCTGAAGCCGGTGTTCGCAAAATACTTGTCGAGGCCGAGCGAGAGCGTGAGCTGATCCGAGCCGTAGCGGCCGCGCTCGTAGTCGAGGCCGCCGCGCAGGCGCAGCAGCGGATCGTCGAAGTACCTGCCGAGGCGCACGCCGACGCCGTTCTCGTACGGATGCTCGTAGAAGCGCGTCAGCGTGTCGATCGTCTCGGTCTGCGTGTAAGGACCGGCGTCGTCGACGCCGCCGATGTCGTTGACGATGGTGCTCGTCGCGGTGCCGGTGAGCCGCGAGCCTGAGACCGCCCGGCTGTAGTAGCCGTCGATCGAGAAATCCTGTCGTTCCCAGCCGAGGCCGAGCGTCAGCTTGCGGTCCTTCCACGCGTTCTGGTCGCCGGCTCCGAACACTTTCCAGATGTGCGCATCGTCCGCGTCCGCGGATGCGCCGGAGCCGCGCAGCCAGTGATAGTCGACCTGCACGCCGCCCGCACCGCCATGGCCGAGCCAGAGCTGGCCGAGCCAGGCATGTTCGTCGGTCTTGCCGAGCACGCCCAGGATTTCGCCGAGCACGTCGCCTTCATCGTCGATGCCGAGCGAGACGCGCAGGTTCGGGCCGACGTAGGTGACGGGAATCGAAGCATCGGGCGGCGGCGGTTGCGCGGGATCGGCGGACGGCGTGTCTTGCGCGGATGCGGCGTGCGATAGCGCGAAGGCGACCGCGAGCGGCAGCAACTTGCGGGTCATCTGCTCGTCTCCCCTGGCTGGCACACTGTCAGTGACGCGCCGGCGAGGACGTTCCCTTTGTCTCGCCGGAGCTTGGAAACGCGTACCCCCGCCGCCAAGTATCGCCGAACGGCCCCGTGCCGACCAAACCCTCCAGGCGCGCGCAGTATCATGCGCGCCCCCGACGCCGGAACCCGCCATGCTCTCGCCCGCTACCCGTGCCCGCATCGACGAACTGCTCACCGCGAACCGCGTCGTGCTTTTCATGAAAGGCACGCGCGAGGCGCCGCAATGCGGCTTTTCCGCTGCGGCGACCGACCGGCTGAACGCGCTGCTCGAGGATTACGCCACCGTCGACGTGCTCGCCGACGAGGAAATCCGCCAGGGCATCAAGGAATACGGCAACTGGCCGACGATTCCACAGCTTTACGTCGACGGGGAGCTCGTCGGCGGCGCCGACATCGTGCAGTCGATGTTCGATTCCGGCGAGCTGCACCGCGTGCTCGGCGTACCCGAGCCCGATCGCACACCGCCCGAGATCACGATTTCGGACGCGGCCGTAGCCGCGATCCGGCAGGCGCTATCGGACGCGGAAGGTCTCAAGCTGTTCCTCGTCATCGACGGTCGCTTCCAGCCGCAGTTCCAGCTGCGCGAGGCAAGCGGCCACGAGATTTCGGTGATCGCGAACGGCCTCGAAATCTGCTTCGATCTCGCCAGCGCGCAGCGCGCGCGCGGCGCGAGCATCGACTGGACGAAGACGCCGCACGGAGAAAGCCTCGCCATCCACCTGCCCGAGGCCCCCGCCGCTGTGAAATCGCTGGACGTGCACGCGTTGAGGCGCCGCCTCGACGCCGGCGACATCACCGTCATCGACGTGCGCCCGCCGCAGGATCGCGCGCTCGCGCCGTTCGCGCATGCGGAAATTCTCGACTCGACGACGCACGCGCGGCTCGCCGCGCTGCCGAAGGACACGCCGCTCGCGTTCCTGTGCCACCACGGTCATTCCAGCCGCCACGCTGCGGAGCATTTTCGCGAGCACGGATTCCGCGACGTGTACAACGTCGAAGGCGGCATCGACGCGTGGTCGCGCGAGATCGATCCCGCCGTGCCGCGCTATTGACGCTCGCGCGTCCGCGACTCACTCCGCATCGAAATCGTCCTCGAACCTGAGGTGCTTCACGCTGCGCCCGCGGCGCCGCACGAGCTTGAGCGCTTCGATGCCGATGCGGATGTGCGTCTCCACGAAGTTCGCCGTGACCAGGCGGTCGCTGAGTTCGGTCTTGACGCCTTCCGGAATCATCGGCTGGTCCGACACGAGCAGCAGCGCGCCGGACGGGATGTGATTGGCGAAGCCGGCGGCGAAGATCGTCGCGGTTTCCATGTCGACGGCCATGCAGCGTGTCCTGCGCAGGTAGTCCTTGAACGCGACATCGTGCTCCCAGACGCGGCGGTTCGTCGTGTACACGGTGCCGGTCCAGTAGTCGCGGCCGTGATCGCGGATCATCGTCGAGACTGCGCGCTGGAGCTGAAACGCGGGCAGGGCCGGCACTTCCGGCAGCAGGTAGTCGTTCGACGTGCCCTCGCCGCGGATCGCCGCGATCGGCAGCACGAGATCACCCAGCCGGTTCTTCTTCTTGAGCCCGCCGCACTTGCCGAGGAACAGCACGGCTTTCGGCGAGATCGCCGACAGGAGGTCCATCGCCGTCGCCGCGTTCGGGCTGCCCATGCCGAAGTCGATCATCGTGATGCCGTCCGCGGTCGCGTTCGGCATGACCTTCTCCCGGCCGAGCACCGGCACGCCGTGCCATTGGGCGAACCGCTCGACGTAGTGGCCGAAGTTCGTCAGTAGGACGTACTGGCCGAAGGCGTCGAGCGGCGCGCCGGTGTAGCGCGGCAGCCAGTTGCCGACGATCTCTTTCTTGTCCTTCATGCGGTGCCGATCGTGGCAGGGATCCCGAGTCTAGCGGTGTGCCGACCGCCCCGGCTTGCCATCCGGCTCCACGAACTCGACGACGGCGAGCGGCGCGGGAAACTCGCCGGTGACGAGGGACGGCGCATCCTGCTTCGGCGGTGTCCAGTGTTCCGCCCTGGCGTATGCGTCGATCGAAGCGTACGCGCCTAGCTGGCGCCAGGCTTCCAGTGCGTACGGCAGGCCTTCGGCGGCGAGCAGCAGCGGCGCGTTGGCCAGATGGAAATGCAGATGAGGTCCGGTCGATTCGCCCGTGTAGCCGAGCTCGGCGATGGTCTCGCCGCGCCGGACTTTCGCGCCCTGCCTGACCCGGAGGCTGCCGGGCCTGAGGTGCTCGTAGAAGGCGTAGCGGCCATCGGCCAGCTTCAATGCGACGTAGTTGCCGCTCGCATCGCCGATCGGCACGTGGCGGGCTCCGTCGACGACATCGGCGGGCTCGGGCACGTCATCGCGGAGCGCAGCCACCGTTGCATCGGCCACCGCCAGTACCTCTGCACCGTAACCGTACCAGTCCGCGGTACGCCGGCCGTCGCCGGTGAACGAGCGGCCTTCCGCGTCCAGCTTGATCCAGTCGATGGCGAAACGTCCGGGAATGCGCGCCGCTCCGTCGACCGCGTACAGCACGCGCCGATGGCCCCGCTCCCATTCCGCGCCATAGATCGCGACCCAGGGTCCGCCGCGCAGCGGAGGCCCGAGCCGGAGCGTTGCCGCTGGCTGTGGCACCGTGCGGCCGCCTTCGACACGGCCCGCCGTGCCCGCTGTTTCGGGCTCGAAGTCGATGCGATGACGCAGCACGGTCGCCTTCGATGTGTCGAACGGGATATCGAGATAGGCCATGGCGCGGAGGCCCGGCGCCACGACCTGCTTGTCGCCGCCCCCGGCGAGGCCCGGACGCCCGAGCAGCGCGGTCAGCGTGTCGCCGCGAAACTCGGCCAGCGGCGTCGAATCGGCACCCAGCACGGCAAGACGCACGAGCCGCAGCGGCTCCCTGGCGAAACTCGTCAGATGCAGCTCATAGACGAGCCGCTCCTGCCCGCCCACCTTCACCGGCGTCGGCGCGAACGGCACATCGAGCGCGAACGACTGACGCGCGTCGCGCTGCGCCCATGCGATGGACGCCATCAGCAGCAGCACGCCGAGGACGCCCGCGCGCGCGAAGCCGGACCGGCTCCATCGAAATCCAAGCGCCGCCTCGTGCATGGCAGTCGACTTCATTCGTGGCTCAGGCTTCATTCGTGGTCACGATAAACCGCGCTCATGCGCGCGACGCGAGAGGATACAACCGGCATAATTCCGTGAACCGCACGGAGGACGCGCCATGATCTGGATCGCCGTCGTCGCCAGCCTGTTCGTCTTCGTCGTGCTCGTGTTCCGCGGACTCGGATTTCTCGCCTGGGTGGCGGGCGTCGGCGTGTTCCTGCTCGGCTGGCGCCTCGCCGGCGTCGCGCATCCGCATCTGTTCGCCGCCTGCACGATCGCCGCGCTGGTGCTCGCGATCGTGTTCGGCGTGCCGCTCCTGCGCCGGCACCTCGTGTCGCGCTTCATCATGCCCGCGTTCGCGAAAGTGCTGCCGCGCCTCGGCGAAACCGAGCGCATCGCGCTCGAAGCCGGCACGGTGTGGTGGGACGGCGATCTCTTCGGCGGCATGCCTGACTGGCAGAAGCTGCTCGATTTCGACACGCCTGCGCTGAGCGCCGAGGAGCAGGCGTTTCTCGACGGCCCGGTCGAGGAGCTCTGCCGCCGGCTCGACGACTGGGACATCTATCAGCGCCGCGATCTGCCGCCGGAAATCTGGGATTTCCTCAAACGCGAGCGTTTCTTCGGCATGATCATTCCGAAGGAGTTCGGCGGGCTCGGCTTCGGCGCGCTGGCGCACTCGCGCGTGGTGACGCGGCTTTCCAGCCGCTCGATCACCGCTGCCGTCACGGTCATGGTGCCGAACTCGCTCGGTCCGGGCGAGCTCCTCATCCACTACGGCACGGACGAGCAGAAGAAGCGCTATCTGCCGCGGCTTGCGACAGGCGAGGAAATTCCGTGCTTCGCGCTGACCGGTCCCGAAGCGGGATCGGACGCGGCCGCGACCCAATCCGAAGGCATCGTCGAGAAGCGCACGATCGACGGCGTCGAGGTGATCGGCCTGCGCTTCAACTGGAAGAAGCGCTACATCACGCTGGCGCCGGTCGCGACGCTGATCGGTCTGGCCTTCCGTCTCAAGGATCCGGACGGCATCCTCGGCGGCGCCGAAGACCGCGGCATCACCTGTGCGCTGATTCCGCGCGCCACGCCGGGCATCGAGATCGGGCTGCGCCACGATCCGATGGGCGTGCCGTTCCAGAACGGTCCGATCGTCGGCACCGACGTGTTCGCACCGCTCGACGAAGTCGTGATCGGCGGCCGCGACGGCATCGGCAAGGGCTGGCGCATGCTGATGGAATCGCTCGCGGCCGGGCGTTCGATCTCGCTGCCCGCGCTCAGCGTCGGCGCTGCGCAGATGGCGACGCGCATCTGCGGCGCCTACGCGACGGTGCGCGAGCAGTTCGACACGCCGATCGGACGCTTCGAAGGCATCGAGGAGCCGCTCGCGCGCATAGCCGGCCTCACCTATCTCATGACCGCGACGCGCACGCTGACCTGCGGCGCGCTCGACGCCGGCGAAAAACCCGCCGTGCCCGGCAACATCTGCAAGGCCTACCTCACCGAGGCGATGCGCCAGGTGGTCGCCGACGCGATGGACATCCGCGCCGGCAGCGCGATCCAGCGCGGCCCGCGCAACACGCTGGCGCGCGCGTGGGACGCCGTGCCGATCGGCATCACGGTCGAAGGCGCGAACATCCTGACGCGCTCGATGATCATCTACGGCCAGGGCGCGATCCGCTGCCATCCGTTCGTGCAGAAGGAGATCGCGGCCGTCGCCGCGAACGATCTCGCCGCGTTCGACCGGGCGATCTTCGGCCACGTCAACCTGTTCGTGACGCGCAGCGTGCGCGCCAAGCTGCTCGCGTGGAGCGGCTCGCGCTTCGCCGGCGTGCCCGATGTGCAGGACACGCGCCGCTATTACCAGCACCTGTCGCGCTTCTCGGCCGCGTACTCGATCACCTCCGACGTCGCGATGGGCACGCTCGGCGGATCGCTGAAACGCCGCGAGAAACTGTCGGGGCGGCTCGCCGACGCGCTGGCCTATCTTTATCTGGCCAGCGCGGCGCTGAAGCGCTATCACGACGAGCCGAAGACCGCGCCGAACTTCGCGCTCGTGCGCTGGAGCGTCGAGCTATGCCTGTACCGCGTGCAGGAAGCGCTGGTAGGCGTGCTGGACAACCTGCCGGTGCGCTGGATCGCCGCACTGATGAAACTCGCGATCTTTCCGCTCGGCGCGCGCTTCCGGCCGCCGTCGGACCGGCTCGGCGCCGAAGTCGCGCGCGCCATCCTCGAAGATCGCGAGGCAAGAAAGACACTGACGCGCGACGTCTTCGTGCCGCCGCCGGGCGAGCCCGGCCTCGGCGCGCTCGAAGCCGCGCTGGACAAGGCGGTGCGCGCGATCCCGGTCGAGACCAAGCTGCGCGATGCGGTGCGGGCCGGCACGCTCGATCGCGCGCCGGGCCACATGCTCGACGATCTCGGCCTCGCGGCCGGCGTGATCTCCAAGGCGGAATACGACCTGCTCAACGAGGCGCGGGACGCACGCGACGAAGTGATCGCGGTGGATGCGTTTCCGCCCGACGTGTACCGCACCTTGCATTGAAAGCCGCGGGGCAGCAGCGCTCGCTGCGCTGCCGCCTCGTCGTGCCGGCCCTAGCCTTCGCGGAAGACGTACCGCGCCGCGCCGATCTGGATCACGTCCTCATGGCGCAGCAGCCGCTCCTGGATCGGCTCGGCGTTGACCAGCGTGCCGAGCTTGCTGCCGAGGTCCACCAGCGTGTAGCCCTTCGCGTTGATATTGATCTCGGCGTGCCGCGGCTCGACGCCTGGACCGCCGACCTGGATCTCGGCGGTGCCGTCGTTGCCCAGCGTGACCGGGCGCGGCGGCAGCGGAATCGCCGCGCGCCCGGCTTCGGCGTTCTGCGGCACGAGACGAGCGGTGCGCAGGAACATGGTCGCGGCGGCGGCGGACGTGCCGGCGGGAGGCGGCGTCGCCTTCGTGCCGGGCGGCGGCTTCGGCGGCTCCGGCAGGTCGAGAACCGGCAGGACCCGTGTCGCCGCCGGCTCGATCGCGGCGGCGGCGCGCGCCGCTTCGACGACCGGGCGCAGGCGCTCGGGCGACGGCCGCGGCGACGGCGTGGCCCTGTCGAGCTCGGCTTCGTCCGGAAAGACTTCGAGGAAACGCGCGCGCAACGCCTGCGCCCGCTCGTGCGCGGCCCGGCTTTCGGCGAGCAGCGTCTCGATCGCCGCGGCGCGGCGGTCACGCTCGGCGGCGTCGAACTCGCCGAGCTTGTGGCGCAGGTCGATCTCCTGGCGGTCGAGCCTGACGGCCTCGTGTGCCGCCTCGATCTCGCGCATCGCGTTGCGCAGGCCCGCGTAGGCGGCCAGCGCCTGCTGGCGCAGCGGCTCGGACTTGCGCTCGATCGCCTCGAGCTGACGTGCGTAGTCGGCGTCGACGCGCCGGTACACGGCCTCGGCGAACTCCGCCTTGAGCGCCTCCATCGAGGCGCGCCGGCTTCTCAGGAGATCCGCTTCGTGCTTGAGCGCCTTCAGTGCGTCGATCGGCGCCAGATCGACTGCGGCCAGAAGCTCGGCCTTGCCGCGAGCGTCGCCCATATCCTTTCCCCCCGGTAGCTGGCACATCGCCTGACTCCGATCCTGTCGTCCCCTCGGAAGAATCGCGTGCGACAATGTGTCGCGGCATTATGCCGAGCGCCTGCCGCGGCCGACAACGCGCAGGCCGCTGCAGGTAGCGGAGCGCCGACGGACGGCAGCCTCGCGCGCAGCGCTGCCGGTTTGCGGCTGCAAACAGGCGGCTGATATAATTTTTGGGCTTTGCAGTCAGGATCGCCCGGGCAGCTCGACCCCGGGGTCCGGCGCCTTCCGAACGGGACTTTCCGCCTACGCAAACCCCTTGCCGCGACGGCAAGGAGCAAGCCGGATCGTCCCTGCGGGGCAGACGCCCCCACGCTTGCCATGCTACGGCATGGGACCGCGATGCGGAATTCGCCGGGCCGAAAGCGCCGAAGGCGGAACGTCGTCGCGACGCGACGCCGGCGGCAGGACATCCTCCTTCGGGCACGGTTTGGTGAATGCGATGGACCGGTTGCATCCACGCGGCCGATCGACGGCCTCGGCCCTCGTGGGCGCGCAGGCGATCGTCGCTACGATCGCCGCGCTGGTCACGTGGGCGGGCTGGGGCCGCGCGGCGGCGCTGTCCGCACTGTTCGGCGGAGCCGCGGTGCTGTTGCCGACGCTCTACTTCGCCGCGAAGGTCCGCCTGCGCGCGGGCGGAGCGACGGCAGCCGAAGTGCTCGGCGCGTTCTACCGGGCCGAAGTGGGAAAGCTGATCCTGACGGCGCTCATGTTCTGGATCGGGGCCGTGCTGTTCGGCCAGCATTTCGCGCCGCTGATCATCACTGCGATCGCCTGCCTTCTGGCGAACTGGGTGATGGTGGCGGTCACGAGGAACTGGTAGTCACTCACTGGACGAAATTGGAATAACAGGGCTATGGCATCCGAAGGCGGTCACGACAGCAGCGGCTACATCCTGCACCATCTGACCAATCTCAAGCTGGATCTCGGCACGATGTCGATTGATCCGGAAGCGACCGGCTTCTGGGTGCTGCACCTCGATTCCGTCTTCTTCTCGCTGCTGCTTGCGGCGATCTTCGTCTGGATGTTCCGCGCCGCCGCGCGCAAGGCGACCAGCGGCGTGCCCGGCAGGTGGCAGAACTTCATCGAGCTCGCCATCGAATTCACGGACAGTCAGGTCAAGGACGCGTTCCACCACCAGTCGAAGTTCGTGGCGCCGATGGCGCTCCTCGTCGGCTTCTGGGTGTTCCTGATGAATTTCATGGACATGCTGCCGGTGGATCTCCTGCCGAACGTCGCCGGTGGCATCGGCGTCGATCACCTGCGCACGGTGCCGTCCACCGACCCGAACGTCGCGCTCGGCATGTCGCTGACGGTGTTCCTGATCGCGTTCACGTACAGCTTCGTCAAGAAGGGATTCGGCGGCGTCGGCGCCGAGTTCCTGTTCCATCCCTTCGAATCGCGCAACATCATCGCGAAGATCGTGCTGATGCCGGTCAACTTTCTCCTCAAGACCGTGGAGGAGCTGGCCAAGCCGCTCAGTCTCGGCCTTCGACTGTTCGGCAACATGTACGCGGGCGAGATGATCTTCATCCTGCTCGCCTGCTTCACGCTCAACTACTCCTTCGCGAGCATCGGCGACAACGTCGGCTTTCTCGTGCAGGTGCTGCTCGCGACGGCGTGGACGATCTTCCACATCCTGATCATCTCGCTGCAGGCGTACATCTTCATGGTCCTCACCGTCGTCTACATGGCGATGGCCGCGGACCACCACTGATTCACCGTCACACCACCACTGAAACACTCGGAGACAACGATGGATATCGGCGCACTCGCAAACGTTGAAGGCCTGACCGCCCTCGCGGCGGCCTTCATGCTCGGCCTCGGCGGCATCGGCGCGGCGATCGGCATGGGCCTCATGGGCGGCAAGTTCCTCGAAGGCGCGTCGCGCCAGCCGGAGCTGGTCCCGATGCTGCAGGGCAAGATGTTCCTGCTGGTCGGCCTGATCGACGCGATTCCGATCATCGGCGTGGGCATCGCGATGTACTTCACGTTCGTCGACCCGTTCGCGGCGAAGGTCGTTGCACAGGCCGCCGGCGCGGCGCACTGAAGAGACAACGCCATACTGAGTCGAGGGTTCGACCCGTGACCATCAACGCAACACTCGTCGCCCAGATGATCGTCTTCCTGATCCTCATCTGGTTCACGATGAAATTCATCTGGCCGCCGCTGACGAAGGCGATGGACGATCGCGCGCAACGCATCTCCGAGGGTCTTTCGGCCGCGGAGAAGGCGCGCAAGGACCTCGCCGACGCGGACGCCCGCGTTGCCGAGGAGATCAGGAAGGCGCGCGCCGAGGCGGCGACGATCATCGACCGCGCTCACCAGCAGGCCAACCAGATCATCGAGAAGGCCCGCCAGGACGCCATCGTCGAAGCGACGCGGCAGAAAGCCACCGCCGCGGCCGACATCGAGAACATGGCGCACCGCGCGCGCGAGGCGCTGCGGAGCCAGGTCGCCGCGCTCGCGGTCTCGGGCGCCGAGAAGATCCTGCAGCGCGAGATCGACGCGAACGCCCACAAGGCGCTGCTCGATCAGCTCGTAGCCGAGATGGGATGACATGTCGCAGCCGCTGACTCTCGCACGCCCGTACGCACGCGCGGCCTTCGAGCTCGCCTCGGCCGGGCACACGCTCGGCGAGTGGGCATCCAAGCTCGCGTTCGCGGCGCAGGTCGCCGCCGATCCCGCCGTGCGTGCGCTGTTCGGCAATCCGCGCGTGACGCCGGGCGAGCTCGCCTCGCTGTTCCTGCCGGACGGCGAACCTGGCGACTCGCCGTTCGCGAGCTTCGTCAAGCTGCTCGCGGACAACCATCGCCTCGAGGCGCTGCCGGAAATCGCCGCGCTGTTCGAGCAGCAGAAGCGCGAAGCCGAGAAGACGCTGCAGGTGCGCGTGCGCACCGCGGCGCCGATCGGGCCGGACGAGGCCGCGCGGCTCAAGGACGCGCTGAAGCGACGCTTCGGCCGCGACATCGAGCTGGAGCAGACGGTAGATCCCGGCGTGCTCGGCGGCGCGATCATCGACGCCGGCGACGTGGTGATCGACGGATCGGTGCGCGGCAGGCTGCACCAGCTCGAGGCGGCGTTGACGCATTGAAGAGCCGGGAGTCGGGATTGGGGATTCGTAGAGCGGCGCTCGCGAATCCGAATCCCGAATCCCAACCAAGAGAATCCCGTGCGGCGCGAAGCGACGCACACCGAAGGAAACAGCCATGGCAACCACACTCAACCCATCCGAAATCTCCGAGCTCATCAAGAGCCGCATCGAGAAGTTCAAGCTGGCTGCCGAAGCGCGCAACGAAGGCACGCTGACGAGCGTGTCGGACGGCATCGTGCGCATCCACGGCCTCAACGACGTGATGTCGGGCGAGATGGTGGAGCTGCCGGGCAACACCTTCGCGCTGGCGCTCAACCTCGAGCGCGATTCGGTCGGCGCGGTCGTGCTCGGCGACTACGAGCACCTGCGCGAAGGCGACACGGCCAAGACGACGGGCCGCATTCTTGAAGTGCCGGTCGGCCCGGAGCTGCTGGGCCGCGTCGTCAACGCGCTCGGCGCGCCGATCGACGGCAAGGGACCGATCAACACGAAGCTGACCTCGCCGGTCGAGAAGGTCGCGCCGGGCGTGATCTGGCGCAAATCAGTGTCGCAGCCGGTGCAGACCGGCTACAAGTCGATCGACTCGATGATTCCCATCGGCCGCGGCCAGCGCGAGCTGATCATCGGCGACCGCCAGACCGGCAAGACCGCCGTCGCGGTCGACACGATCATCAACCAGAAAGGCTCGGGCGTTAAGTGCATCTACGTCGCGATCGGCCAGAAGCAGTCGTCGATCGCCAACGTGGTGCGCAAGCTCGAGGAGAACGGCGCGCTCGACCACACCATCATCGTCGCCGCCGCCGCCGCCGACTCGGCCGCGATGCAGTACATCGCCCCGTACGCCGGCTGCGCGATGGGTGAGTACTTCCGCGACCGCGGCGAAGACGCGCTGATCATCTACGACGACCTCACCAAGCAGGCCTGGGCGTATCGCCAGATCTCGCTGCTGCTGCGCCGCCCGCCGGGCCGCGAGGCGTATCCGGGCGACGTGTTCTACTTGCACTCGCGCCTGCTCGAGCGCGCCGCGCGCGTCAATGAGGAATACGTCGAGAAGTTCACCAACGGCGAGGTCAAGGGCAAGTCCGGCTCGCTGACGGCGCTGCCGATCATCGAGACGCAGGCCGGCGACGTCTCGGCGTTCGTGCCGACCAACGTCATCTCGATCACCGACGGCCAGATCTTCCTCGAGACCGACCTCTTCAATGCCGGCATCCGCCCGGCCGTGAACGCCGGCATCTCGGTGTCGCGCGTGGGCGGCGCGGCGCAGACCAAGATCATGAAGAAGCTGTCGGGCGGCATCCGCATCGCGCTCGCCCAGTACCGCGAGCTGGCCGCGTTCGCGCAGTTCGCCTCGGACCTGGACGACGCCACCCGCAAGCAGCTCGAGCGCGGCCAGCGCGTCACCGAGCTGATGAAGCAGAAGCAGTACGCGCCGATGTCGGTCGCCGAGCAGGCGCTGTCGATCTACGCGGTCGACAAGGGCTACCTGGACGACGTGCCGGTCGGCAAGGTGCTGGCGTTCGAAGCCGGCCTGCAGGCCCACTTCGCCAACGAGGCCGGCAGCCTGATGAAGGACATCGACGCCAGCGGCAACTGGAACGACGACATCGAGGCCCAGTTCAAGAAGGGCATCGAGGACTTCAAGGCGACCGGCAGCTGGTAAGCACCCGGATCTTGTGGGAGGGGCCTCGGCCCCGAATGTAGGGCATCGCGGCTGAAGCCGCTCCCACGGCAGAAGCGAGAGAAGAGATGGCAGGCGGACGCGAAATCAAGACGAAGATCAAGAGCGTGCAGAACACCCGCAAGGTGACGCGCGCGCTCGAGATGGTCTCGGCCTCGAAGATCCGCAAGGCGCAGGACCTCATGCGCGCCTCGCGCCCGTATTCGCGCGCGATGCGCCAGGTGATCGGCCACATCGCGCACGCGACGGCCGAGTACAAGCACCCGTTCATGGTGACGCGCGAGAGCGTCAAGCGCGTCGGTTACGTCGTGGTATCGACCGATCGCGGCCTCTGCGGCGGCCTCAACGCCAACCTGTTCCGCCGCCTGCTCGCCGAAATCCGCGACTGGCAGGCCAAGGGCGTCGAGGTCGACGTCGTCTGCATCGGCAGCAAGGGCAGCGCGTTTTTCAAGCGGCTCAAGGTCAATCTCGTCGGCAGCGTGACGCACCTCGGCGAGCGGCCGCAGGTAGCGCAGCTGATCGGCGTCATCAAGGTCATGCTCGACGCCTACAGCGCCGGCCGCGTCGACCGGCTCAATCTCGCCTACAACGACTTCGTCAACACGATGACGCAGAAGCCGCGGGTCGATCAGCTGCTGCCGCTGCCGCCTTCGGAGCAGTTTGCGAGCGCGCACAACTGGGATTACCTGTACGAGCCCGACCCGGAAACGGTGATGGAGCACGTGCTGACGCGCTACGTCGAATCTCTGGTCTACCAGGCGACGCTGGAGAACCTCGCCAGTGAGCACGCGGCGCGCATGGTCGCGATGAAGAGCGCGTCGGACAACGCGACCAAGCTGATCGACAACCTGACGCTCGTCTACAACAAGGCGCGCCAGGCAGCGATCACGCAGGAAATCTCGGAAATCGTCGGCGGCGCGGCGGCGGTATGACGTTTCGGATTGGGGGGAATGTGGCAGGACACATCCGCTGCGCGAGCGGCGGCCCTGATACTTTCTGGGAGGGTGTTTCTTTGAAGACGTTACACAGAGTCTGTTACCTCGCGTTCGCCGCGGCGTCACTCGCGGCCTGCGGCGGCAAGAACGACGACGCGGCCAAGCCGTCCGCGACATCGGTCGCGTCGAGCTCGGTCGCCGAATGCGACGCCTATGTCGACCGCGTCAACAAATGCATGGAAAAGCTCGGCGCGAACAGCCCGATGGCTGCGACCTACAAGCAGCAGATGGAAGCGGCAAAGTCGCAGTGGGCGGTCATGCAGGACAAGACCGCGCTCGCGAACGCCTGCAAGCAGGCCAACGACGCGTTCAGCCAGTCAGCACAGATGTTGAACTGTGAGTAAGCGTTGAGCGAAAGGGGAGAAGCCTTCTCCCCTTTCGCGATGTGAGGAAGAACGAAACGGGGAATCGGGAATAGAGAATCGATGTCGGCACCGGCGATTCCCTATTCCCGATTCCCATATACGAACACAGCAGATTCAGTGGAGTTCCACAAATGAGCCAGGGCAAAGTCGTTCAGATCATCGGCGCCGTCGTCGACGTCGAGTTCCCGCGCGAGTCCGTGCCGAAGGTGTACGACGCGCTCAAGGTCAAGAACACCAACATCACGCTCGAGGTGCAGCAGCAGCTCGGAGACGGCATCGTGCGCACCATCGCGCTCGGCTCGACCGACGGCCTGAAGCGCGGCCTCGTCGCCGAGAACACCGGCGAGGGCATCACCGTGCCGGTCGGCGAGGCGACGCTCGGCCGCATCATGGACGTGCTCGGCACGCCCATCGACGAGCGCGGCCCGATCGGCGAGAAGGAGCGCTGGGTCATCCACCGCGCGCCGCCGTCGTACGACGAGCAGGCCGCAGCGAACGAGCTGCTCGAGACCGGCATCAAGGTCATCGACCTCGTCTGCCCGTTCGCCAAGGGCGGCAAGATCGGCCTGTTCGGCGGCGCCGGTGTCGGCAAGACCGTCAACATGCTCGAGCTGATCAACAACATCGCGACGCAGCACTCGGGTCTCTCCGTGTTTGCCGGCGTCGGCGAGCGCACGCGCGAAGGCAACGACTTCTACCACGAGATGATCGAGGCCGGTGTCGTCAAGCTCGACAACCTCAAGGAGTCGAAGGTCGCGATGGTGTACGGCCAGATGAACGAGCCGCCGGGCAACCGTCTGCGCGTCGCGCTGACCGGCCTCACGATGGCCGAGTACTTCCGCGACGACAAGGATGAATCCGGCAAGGGCCGCGACGTGCTCTTCTTCGTCGACAACATCTACCGCTACACGCTGGCCGGCACCGAGGTGTCCGCGCTGCTCGGGCGCATGCCGTCGGCCGTGGGCTACCAGCCGACGCTCGCCGAGGAGATGGGCGTGCTGCAGGAGCGCATCACATCGACCAAGACCGGCTCGATCACGTCGGTGCAGGCGATCTACGTGCCCGCGGACGACCTGACCGACCCCTCGCCGGCGACGACGTTCTCGCACCTCGACGCGACCGTCGTGCTTTCGCGCAACATCGCGGCGCTCGGCATCTACCCGGCGGTCGACCCGCTCGACTCCACCTCGCGTCAGCTCGATCCGAACGTCATCGGCGCCGAGCATTATGAAGTCGCGCGCAAGGTGCAGGGCACGCTGCAGCGTTACAAGGAGCTCAAGGACATCATCGCGATCCTCGGCATGGACGAGCTCTCCGAGGAGGACAAGCAGACCGTCTACCGCGCGCGCAAGTGCGAGCGCTTCTTCTCGCAGCCGTTCCACGTCGCGGAAGTCTTCACCGGCTCGCCCGGCAAGTACGTCCCGCTCAAGGAGACGATCCGCGGCTTCAAGATGATCGTCGACGGCGAGTGCGACCACCTGCCCGAGCAGGCGTTCTACATGGTCGGCGGCATCGACGAGGCGTTCGAGAAGGCCAAGGCGATGGAGAAGAAGGCGGCCTGAGGAGAAGAAGGGCTGAGGGCCAAAGGGCTGAGGGCTGAAGCTCGAAGCTCCGAGAACTCAGCCCTCAGCCCTCAGCCCTTTTGACAACAGGCTTCCAAGAACATGGCCAACACCATCCGCTGCGACATCGTCTCCGCCGAAGAGGAAATCTTCCACGGCGAGGCGCAACTGGTCGTCGCCACCGGCGAAGAGGGCGAGCTCGGCATCGCGCCGCGCCACGCCGCGCTGATCACGCGGCTCAAGCCCGGCCAGGTGCGCGTGCACCTGCCGAACGGCGAGGAGCAGTTCTTCTACGTCTCGGGCGGCATCCTCGAAGTGCAGCCGAACGTCGTCACGGTGCTCGCCGACACGGCGCTGCGCGCCAAGGATCTGGACGAAGCAGCCGCGCGCAGGGCGAAGGAAGAAGCCGAGCGCGCGCTCGCCAATCGCACCGATGCGCTCGAAATCGCGCAGGCGCAGGCGCAGCTCGCGCAGGCGGTTGCGCAGCTCCAGGCGCTGGAGCGTCTCCGCCGCGCGCTCAAACACTGACGCCCGCCGGAACACACGACGCGAAAGCCGCCTGCGGGCGGCTTTTTCGTGCGGGGATTCGGAGATCACGCGGATCACGCGCGCCCGCAGGCACCGGACTTGCACCACCCGCGCCCTGCGGTATCCTCGATGCGGGGGTTCCCGGACGTCCTGAAGAACAGCGGCTCGCTCGCACGGCGCCGCGAGGCGGGATCGAGTCTTATGAGCAGGCAAAGCATCTGGGACGACGCGTGGCTCGCGTCACGCAAGGGGCCGGCCGACGATCAGATCGATCGCCGTTCGAATCTCTCCTACGAGGCGTTCATCGAGGAATACGTCAAGCCGAAGCGGCCGGTCATCATCACCGACGCGGCCGCCCGCTGGAACGCGGTGAAGACTTGGAGCCTCGAGTTCTTCAGGCAGCGCTACGGCGACGTGGTGCTGCCGAAGAATGGGCGGCGCGTCAGCGAGATGATCGACGAGATGCTCGCCTCGACGCCGGAGCGGCCGAGCTCCTACGCGTTCAGCATGTCGGTGCCTAGGCTTTTTCCGGAGCTGATGCGCGACATCGAGCCCGCGCCGTGCTGCTGGCAGCCGAACTGGCTCGAAAGCCCCTCGCTGCTGCCGAAGCGGCCCGACCACAAGCTGCACAACATCACCGGCATCGAGGTCAACATCGGCGGGGCGTACTCGACCTTTCCGTACATCCATTACGACGACCTCTGGACGCAGACGTTCGTCGCCCAGGTGCACGGCCGCAAGGAGTGGGTCCTCTACCCGCCCGACCACACCGCCCGCCTCTATCCGAAGGAGCGCGGCGACAACTTCTCGCAGCTGCCCGTCGAGGGCGGCATCGATCTCGAGCAGTATCCGCTGTTCGCCAAGGTCGAGCCGCTGCGCTTCTGCATCGAGCCCGGGGAGATGTTCTACAACACGCCGGGCTGGTGGCACACGACGCGCGCACTGACGCCGTCGATCGCGGTCGTGCTGAGCACGGCGAGCGCGCCGGTCTGGCCGCGCATGATCTGGGAGGTCGTCAAGGCCACGCCGCGCCAGCACAAGTGGTACAAGGCGCCTTTTGCCGCCGCGTATTACGCCTCGCACATGGTCGCCTTCGGCATCGCGCGCTCGATCGAGGAGGCCCGCACCGCACGCTGAGCGGCCCGCGCATGCGGACCGCGACGCTCCGCAGTGCCACCCGCGTATCAGAGCCCTCGTCGACTTGCCCTAGAATGGCGCACTTCTAGCGGAGACCCGTGAATGCCTGCTGCCCCGCTGCACGTGATCGTCCTCGCCGCCGGCGAGGGCAAGCGCATGAAGTCGTCCAAGCCGAAGGTGCTGATGCCTCTCGCCGGCCGACCGATGCTGGCGCATGTGCTCGACACCGCCCGCGCGCTGCAGCCGGCGCGCATCCACCTGGTCTACGGCCACCTCGGCGACCAGGTGCGCGCGACGCTGACCGATCTTGGTGACCTCAACTGGGTACATCAGGCCGAGCAGCTCGGCACCGGCCATGCGGTGCGCCTCGCGATGGCGGGCGTGCCGGAAGACGCACGCGTGCTCGTGCTCTACGGCGACGTGCCGCTGATTCGCGTCGACACGCTGAACAAGCTGCTCGCCGTGCAGTCGCCGCTCGCGGCGCTGGTGACGCAGCTCGAGAATCCGTACGGCTACGGTCGCGTCATCCGCGACGGCATCGGCCGCGTGCGTGCGATCGTCGAGGAGAAGGACTGCACGCCCGAGCAGCGCACGATCGGCTGGGTCAACTCCGGCATCCTCGCCGCCGACGCGCGGCGGCTGCGCGTGTGGCTCAACAATCTGAGGGCCGACAACGCGCAGGGCGAGTACTATCTCACCGACATCTTCTCGCAGGCCAACGACGAGGGCGAGCCGGCCGAGGCGACGCAGTGCATCAATCCGCAGGAAGTGTTCGGTGCGAATGACGCCTGGCAGCTCGCCGCGCTCGAGCGCCTGTATCAGCGCCTGCGCGCGACGACGCTGGCCGCTGCCGGCGTGCGCTTCGCCGATCCGGTGCGCTTCGACGTCCGCGGCGACGTGCGCGTCGGCCGCGACGTCGAGATCGACATCGACGTGATCCTCGAAGGCCTGGTCGAGCTCGGCGACGAAGTGCGCATCGGCCCGTTCTGCCGCATCCGCAACTCGACGCTCGCGGCCGGCACCGTGGTCCATTCGCACTGCAACCTCGACGGCGTGGTCACGCACGGGCCCTGCGACATCGGCCCGTTCGCGCGGCTTCGCCCCGGTACGGAGCTCGGGCCGGACACGCGCATCGGCAACTTCGTCGAGACCAAGAAGGCGCACTTCGGCAGGAACGCGAAGGCGAATCACCTTTCCTACATCGGCGACGCCGAAGTCGGCGCCGACGTCAACATCGGCGCCGGCACGATCACGTGCAACTACGACGGCGCGGCCAAGCACACGACCGTCATCGACGACGGCGCGTTCATCGGCTCGAACACCTCGCTGATCGCGCCGGTGCGCGTCGGCAAGGACGCTACGATCGGCGCGGGCTCGGTGATCAGCAAGGAAGCTCCGGCCGGTGAGCTGAGCCTCGCGCGCGCGAAGCAGGCGACGATCCCGGGCTGGCAGCGGCCGAAGAAGCCGGCCTGAAGCTCCGCGGTTGCCGGATGCGGGCCGCCGCGGTCACTTTCCTGGTCGTGCCGCGATGCCGAGCGCCTTCTCGATCGCCGCCGGATCGTACACGCGGCCGCCCTTGAGGACCGTCGACACGTTGCGGATATCCGCCATGTTTCTCGTCGGATCGCCGTCGACGAGCACCATGTCGGCGAGCTTGCCGGGGGCGATGACGCCGCGGTCCTGATCCACGCCCATCACCTCCGCCGACGTCAGCGTCGCCATGCGCAGCACCTCGGCATTCGGAATGCCTGCTTTCGCGTAGAGCTCCAGCTCGTGGTGCAGCATGTAGCCGGCCAGGCCGTCCGTACCGGGGATGATCGCGATTCCGGCGTCGTGCAGCGCCTTGAGTAGCTTCAGCATCGCCGGGAACGCTTCGCGATACGCGTCTTCCTGCCCCTTCGGCACTTCGAGCGCACCGGAGAGCAGCGCGCGGCGGATCTGCGGCGGAAAGCGCGGTGCAACCGATTCCAGACCCGGCGTCGGCAGGGCGGGATCGCCGGAGAACAGGCCTTCGAAGGCGCCCATCGTCGGATCGAGCACGGTGTGGTGTTTCTTGAGGAACGCGATGAACTCGCGCACCTCGGGCTTGTCCGGCGTGAACTCGCGCGCGTGCTCGGCGACCTTGATGAAGCGGTCGCGATTGCGCGTCTCCTGCACGTTCGGCCAGAGGAAATTGAGCTCGATGAAGTTGATGTGTTGAAGCTCGTCGGCGCCCGCCTCGACGAACTGCCGGGCCGACATGAATGCCGGCACATGGCCGCTGACGCGCAGGCCGCGCGCGTGCGCGCGATCGGCGATCACCGGCACGAGCTCGGGCTTGATCGACGAGTAGATCTTGATCTGCACGTAGCCGTGGTCGGCGTACCAGTCGACATGCTTGATCGCGTCCTCGGCCGTGTCGGCGCGCATCTTGGTCGGACCGGCCAGCTCGCCGGTGCCGTCGATGATGCCGGCCCTCAGCACGCGCGGGCCGATCTCGGTGCCGGCCTCGAAGCGCGCCACGCGCTGGAGGAACGCGTCGGTGTCGTTGGCCATGTCGCGCGCGCTGGTCACGCCGTTGGCGAGATCGAGCAGGCCGTCGAGCTCGCTGAAGTGCTGATGGTTGTCCCAGAGGCCGGGCAGCAGGAAGCGGCCGCGCGCGTCGAGGATTTCGGCGTCGGCCGACACGCCCTCGAGCGCCGCGTCCGGCGCGACGCGCACGATGCGCTCGCCGCGCACGAGCACGCTCATGCTCTCGCTGACCGAGAGATCTCGCGGATCGAAGAGCCGCGCGTGACGGATCACGAGATCGCCTTCCGGCACGTGCACGAGCTCCCGCGCAAGCCGGGCGGAGCGCTCGTTCCGCTGCTTCTCCTGCGCGGCCATCATCGCGGGAATGTCGGCTTCGCTGCCGCTCGGCACGACGGATACCCAGGTCGAGACGCTCGCCATCGCGCCGTCCGGACCAATCCAGATCGGGCTCGGCTGGAAATCGAGGCCGTTGATGAGATAAAGCTCGAATATCCGCTCGCTGCCGACGCGCACGCCGTCCACCGGTTCGATGCGCGCCTCGCCTGCCGGCAGCAGCGCCAGCGTGTGATTCGGCGCCTTGAGAAGTGCGCGGGCCAGAACGCCGAAATAGTCCAGCGGTGCATTGGCGGGGATGTAGAACGCGGGCGCCGTGACGGCTTTCTCACCCTGTTCCGTGCGGTTCTTCCAGCTCGCCTTGCCGTCCGCGAGCGTGAAATGCTCCTCGACCGGGGCCTTCATGTAGTCGTTGCCGCGGCCGGAGTATTCGACCGGTATGCCGGCGGCATCCAGTGTCCAGGTGGCGACGATGTGATCGCCGCGCCCGCGGTCGTTGTAGGAGTATTCCGCGCGCGTGCGGCCGTCGGCTTCCACGACGACGGTCTGCGTGCCGGCGGAAATGCCCTGGATCAGGATCCGGTCCGTGCGCTCGGCCGCGGATGCGGCGGCGCTGGCGGCGATGGAAGTGCAAAGGAGTGCGAGCAGGCGGCGCATGATGATTCCCGGGATTCGATCGGCGAAGCTAAGCATGGCCCCCACCGTGCCGCCTATGCCAGAAGGCCGGCTTTTCCACTCGATGTGCACGGGCTCTTGCTAGACTCTGCGCCCCCGCCGAAACCCGGAGTTCCGGAATGGATGCTGCTGCCCTGCCCCGCGCGGATGAAACGCGCGTTGCCGTCATCGGTCTCGGCTACGTCGGCCTGCCGCTCGCGGTGGGCTTCGGACGCACGCTGCCGACGCTGGGCTTCGACATCAACAAGTCGCGCGTCGCGGAGCTCAAGCAACACCGCGATCACACGCTGGAAACCTCGCCCGAGGAGCTGAAGTCCGCGACCGAGCTTCGCGTCAGCGACGACCCCGCCGATCTTCGCGAGTGCAACGTCTTCATCGTCACGGTCCCGACGCCGATCGACGACGCGAAGCGGCCGGACCTCTCGCCGCTCGAATCGGCCAGCCGCACGGTCGGCAAGGCGATCCGCCGCGGCGGCGTCGCGATTTTCGAGTCGACGGTCTATCCCGGCGCGACCGAGGAAGTCTGCGTGCCGATCATCGAGCGCGAATCAGGCCTCAAGTACAACGTCGATTTCTACGCCGGCTACAGCCCCGAGCGCATCAATCCCGGCGACAGGCAGCACCGGCTCGAGACGATCACCAAGGTGACTTCTGGCTCGACACCGGAAGCGGCGGATTTCGTCGACGCGCTGTACCGCCGCGTCGTGACCGCCGGCACGCACAAGGCGTCGAGCATCCGCGTCGCCGAGGCGGCCAAGGTCATCGAGAACACGCAGCGCGACCTCAACATCGCGCTGATCAACGAGCTCGCGCTGATCTTCCATCGCCTGGGCATCGACACGGCCGAGGTGCTCGCCGCGGCCGGCACGAAATGGAACTTCCTGCCGTTCCGTCCGGGTCTCGTCGGCGGCCACTGCATCGGCGTCGACCCGTATTACCTGACCCACAAGGCGCAGCAGATCGGCTACCACCCGGAGGTGATCCTGTCCGGCCGCCGCATCAACGACGGCATGGGCGAACACGTCGCGCAGCGCGTGATCAAATTGATGACGCAGCGGCGCATACCGGCGGTCGGCGCGAACATCCTCGTGCTCGGCCTCGCGTTCAAGGAGAACTGCCCGGACCTGCGCAACACGCGCGTCGTCGACGTGATCGCCGAGTTCAAGAGCTATCACGCCAACGTCGACGTCTACGATCCTTGGGTCAGCGCCGAGGAGGCGCGGCACGAATACGGCCTCGACCTCGTCGACCGCCTCGAGCCCGGCAAGTACGACGCGATCGTGCTCGCGGTCTGCCACCGTCAGTTCGCCGAACTCGGCGCCGACGGCATCCGCGCCCTCGGCAAGCCGGCCTGCGTCGTGTTCGACGTCAAGCACGCGCTGCCGCGCGAGAAGGTGGATGATCGACTGTGAAAACGGGTATTCGGGATTCGGCATTCGTCGGAGCTCGTGATCCGAGTCATCGTTCCGCCGTGGCATTCTTCAAGACGATTCCCGAATCCCGAATCCCCAATCCCGGACTCACACCATGCGCATACTCGTCACCGGCGCCGCCGGCTTCATCGGCTCGGCCTTGAGCGAACGCCTGCTCGCGCGCGGCGACGAAGTGCTGGGCTACGACAACGTCAACGCGTACTACGATCCGGCCCTGAAGGAAGCGCGCCTCGCCCGGCTGACGCCGAAGAGCGGCTTTTCGTTCGTGCGCGCCTCGCTCGAGGACCGGCCGGCGCTGGAGCGGGCGTTCGCCGATTTCCGGCCGCAGCGCGTGGTCAACCTCGCCGCCCAGGCCGGCGTGCGCTATTCGCTGGAAAATCCGCACGCCTACGTCGAGAGCAATCTCGTCGGTTTCATCAACATCCTGGAAGCCTGCCGGCACGGCGGCGTCGAGCACCTGGTCTACGCCTCGTCGAGCTCCGTCTACGGCGCCAACCGCAAGCTGCCCTTCTCGGTGAGCGACGCCGTGGATCATCCGGTCAGCCTCTACGCCGCCACCAAGAAGGCGAACGAGCTGATGGCGCATACCTACAGCCACCTCTACGGCTTGCCGACGACGGGCCTGCGCTTCTTCACCGTCTACGGCCCATGGGGCCGGCCGGACATGGCGCTGTTCCTGTTCACCCGCCGGATCCTCGCCGGCGAGCCGATCGAGGTGTTCAATCACGGCCACCACACGCGCGATTTCACCTACATCGACGACATCGTCGAGGGCGTCATCCGTACGCTGGACCTCGTCCCGGCCGGCGATCCGGACTTCGATCCGCTGCATCCGACACCGGCGTCCTCCAACGCGCCGTACCGGATCTACAACATCGGCAACCACCGTCCGGTCCAGCTGGGGCGGTACATCGAGGTGCTGGAGGAAAAACTGGGGCGGAAGGCCGAGAAGATCCTGCTGCCGCTTCAGCCGGGGGATGTGCCGGACACCTATGCCGACGTCGAGGCGCTCAGGCAGGCCACCGGCTACAGTCCGGAGACGCCCATCGAGGTCGGTGTCGGGCGCTTCGTGGATTGGTACCGGACCTTCTACGAAGTCTAGCCGGCCGGTACTTCGGGGCGGTCCATGGACGAATTCTTACGTCCGAAATCCCCGTTTTGCGACATCTTCTGCACATTCCTGACGGATAAAATGGCGCGCTCAGATTGTGATACGTTTCACATTTCCTTGGACACGGAGGGGTCTGATGGCCATTGTCTTCCGCATCTTGGCAGCAGTCGCGGTCGCCTTGCTCGCCGGCTGCGCCACGACCACGGGGTCCACGACGGCTCCGAAGGTCAATCCCGAGGCTCAGGCGGTCAAGGAGTACCACATCGGTGTAGACGACAGCATCCGGGTCGCCGTCTGGCAGAACCCGGACCTGAACGTCACGGTCCCGGTGCGGCCCGACGGGAAGATCTCGGTGCCGCTGGTCGGCGACGTCGAAGCCGGCGGCCGCACGCCGACCGACGTCGCGGCCGAGATCAAGGCCAGGCTCAGCGAGTACGTACGCGACCCGCAGGTCACCGTCATCGTCGACCAGCTGCGCAGCCACGAGTATCTCTCGCGCGTGCGCGTGACCGGCGCCGTGCGCACGCCGATCTCGGTGCCGTACCGCCAGGGCATGACCGTGCTGGACGCGGTGCTCGCCGCGGGCGGCGTCAACGAGTTCGCGGCGCCCGACCGCACGCAGCTCTATCGCAAGGAGGGCAACGGCACGCGCGCCTACGCGATCCGGCTGGACAACATCCTCCAGAAGGGCGACCTTTCGACCAATTACGAGGCGCAGCCGGGCGACGTCATCACCGTGCCGGAACGGGCATTCTAGAATCGGAACGGGCAAGGACGATCAGGCGATGTTGACGATCGACGAGATGCCGGCCTCGGAGCTGGTGCCGGCGCTGTACAGGGAAGGCCGCAAGTACGGGGTCACGCTGGCGATCATCTTTTCGGTGATCGCGGCGGCCGCGCTGATCGTGGGATCGCTGTGGTCCAAGACGTACACGTCCTCGACGACGATCCTCGCCCAAGCCAGCGACATCATCCAGCCGCTGATGGAAGGCCGCGCGGTGCCTACCGGCATCAAGGACCGCGCCGGCCTCGCGCGCCAGGTCGTGTTCAGCCAGAAGATCATGCTGGACGTCCTCAAGACCGGCGGTTGGGCGTCGGAGAACCTGTCGCCGGTCGCGCAGGACAAGATCATCGAGCAGATCAAGGACCGCACCACGATCACCAGCCCGCGGCCGGACCTCATCCAGATCACCTACAGCGACAGCGACCGCAAGCGCGCGTATGTCGTCACCGAGCGGCTCGCCGAACTCTTCATCCAGGAAAGCCTCGCGGCGAAGGAGCGCGAGAGCCGCGAGGCGTTCGAGTTCATCGACAAGCAGGTCAAGGAGTACCACAAGAAGCTGACCGACGCCGAGGCCAGCCTGCAGGCCTACCGTTCCGAGCACGCCGACGCACAGCCCGGCAGCGCGACCGACGCGAACACGCGCATCAGCGCGCTGCGCACCGAGATCGAGCAGTCGCGCATGACGCTGATGCAGCAGCAGTCGATCGAGAACGCACTGGCCGCACAGCTTTCCGGCGAAGCCGAGGTCACGGCCGTGCAGACGCGCGCCAGCCTGTACCGGGCACAGCTCGTCGACCTGCAGGCGCAGCTCAGCAAGCTGCAGCTCCAGTACACCGACAAGTACCCGGACGTGATCCGCGTCAAGCACCAGATCGAGGACATCAAGGCTGCACTCGCCGCCGAGGATGCTGCGAAAAACGATGCGGGCGGCGCCAGCAAGAGCGCGTTCGACAACGCGCAGTTCAATCCGCACTACCTCGAGCTCAAGAAGCGCCTCAGCGAGGCCAGCGCGGCCACCGCGGCGACGCGCTCGCGCATGGAGGCCGCCGAGGCGATGCTGCGCGACGAGCTGGAGCGCAGCCGCCGCATCGCGGCGTCGGAGAGCGCGCTCGCCGAGCTGACGCGCGATTACGAAGTCAATCGCGACATCTACCAGGATCTGCTCAAGCGCCGCGAGAACGCACGCGTCTCGATGGTGATGGACGAGGAGCAGCGCGGCCTCACGATGCGGATCCAGGATCCGGCCGTGATGCCGGTGCGCCCGTCCGGCCTCAGGCTGATGCACTTCGCGATCGGCGGGCTCGGGCTTGCGTTCGCGGTGCCGTTCGGCCTCCTGTTCGCGCGCGTGCGCTTCGATCCGCGCATCCGCTCCGCGCAGCAGCTCGAGCGCCTGACGAACTGCACGGTGCTCGCCACGGTGCCGGCCTACACGACGCCGCAGGACCGCGTGCGCGAGCGTGCGCGCATCGCCATGGCCATCGTACTCGTCGTGGCGTCGCTCGCCGCGTATGCACTCATGTACTGGATTCGTCTGCGAGGCGCCTGATGAGCAGCCATCCCAACGTTCCCAACAACAGGAACGGCGTGCCCGATCACGTGGGCACCATGCTCGGCGTCGCCGCCAGCGAACTCGCCGCGCGCGCCAGCAACAGCCGCTCGATCGCCAACATCGTCGAGCCCAAGCAACTGACGACGCGCGCCCTCGAGCAGCGCAAGCTGATCCATCCCGAGTCGTCGGCGCGCCGCTACGCCGATCCGTTCCGCGAGATCAGGACGCGCCTGCTCGCGCTCGGCGGCTCGATGAATTTCGTCACCATGGTGACGGCGGTCAGCCCGCGCTCCGGCGCGAGCTTCGTCGCGCGCAACCTCGCCGCGGCCTTCGCGCTCGAGGACGCCAAGACCGCGCTCCTGATCGACTGCGACATGCGCCACCCGTCGCAGCACACGGCTTTTTCGGTCGATCCCGCGCGCGGCGGGCTGATCGACTACCTCGAGCATCCGTCGATCGGCATCGAGAAGATCCTCTACCACACTGGCGTGCCGCGCCTGCGGCTGATTCCGGCCGGCGCGCGCCGCGAGGCGAGCGGCGAATACTTCTCCTCGTTCCGCATGCGCGCGACGATAGACTCGCTGCGCAGCCGCTACCCCGATCGCTATCTGTTCCTCGACGGACCGGCCGTCCGCGGATCGCCCGACGCGCGCATCCTCGCCGATCTCGTCGACTTCGTCGTGCTCGTCGTCGGCGACGGCCACGACACGCCCGCGGCAGTCGCGCGGGCGGCGGCGAGCTTCGATCCGAGCAAGCTCGCCGGCGTCGTCTTCAACCAGATTCCCTGATGCGGGAACGGGGAAGAGGTACGATGCCGCCGCGAAGCGCCCTCGCGGCGCAAGGGGAAGGGGAAACGACATGAGGCTGCTCCGTCACGCGGTTTGTGTCCTGGGCATCGCCACGCAGGCGGCCTTTGCCCAGGAGATTCAGCCGACGCCGCCGCGTCTGGACTATCGCGTCGGCATCGGCGTCGAGCACACCGACAACATCAACCTCGACGAGGACGATCCGCGGAGCGAGAACATCCTGGCGCCTGCGTTCGGCTTCCAGTACCGGCAGGGCGGCTCGGTTGTGCAGGCGCGCGTCGACGGTGCGGTCGAGTATCACGACTACCTGCAGAACACGTTCGGCGACGAGCTGCGCGGCCAGATCGGCGCGCACGTCAACTGGACGATGCTGCCCGAGCGTCTCAATTTTCTCTTCGAGGACTATCTCGGCGTGCAGCCGGTCGACAACCTCGCCACCAACGCGCCATCGAACCTGCAGCAGACGAACGTCTTCGCGGCAGGACCGACGCTCGATTTCCGCATGGGCGCGGCGGCACGCGGCCAGCTCGAGCTTCGCTACGTCAACAGCTACGCCGAGGAATCGGACCAGTTCAATTCGAACCGCGAGGTCGGCGCGTTCCGCGTGATCCGCGACCTGAGCCCGACCAGCCTCGTATCCGGCAACGTCGAGGCGCAGCACATCGACTTCGTGCACGACAGCGGCGGCCCGAGCTTCAACCGCTACAACGTGTTCGGGCGCTACGCGCAGAGTCTGCGCGTCTTCGATTACTCGTTCGACCTCGGCTACAACTGGATCAAGAGCGGCGCGCCGCTGGACGATCACTCGCATCCTCTGGCGCGCTTCACCGCCGGCTGGCATCCGACCGAGCGCTCGCGCCTGGAATTGGTCGGCGCGTACCAGTACTCCGACGCGGCGACCGATCTGCTCGAGACCGTCCAGACGCGAATCCTGCCGACGCGCGCCATGACGGAGATCGGCACCAGCATCACCACCGGCGCGACCGTGGTCAGCCCGGCGCCGTACCAGGAGACGCGTTTCCTCCTGCTGTACGGTTTTCACGAGACGCTGTGGACGATCGACGTCTCCGCGCACCACCACAAGTACGACTACCTGAATTCGTTCAACGATCCGTTTGCAGGATCGAGCCAGATCCTGCGCGGCGGCGAGATCGACTTCGGCTACAACTTCAGCCCGACGATCACGGCGGGGCTGCTCGGCGCGGCCGAGATCGCCAGCTATCCCGGCCTCGACCGCACGGACCGCAACTGGACATACGGCGTCTTCTACCGGCAGACGCTGACGCCGCACTGGAGCTGGAACGCGGAATACACGCACTACAGGCGCACCAGCGACGCGGCCGGCCAGGACGTCGACCAGAACACCATCTTCGCCGCGATCTCCTACACGCGCTGAGAGGCCGCACGCCGCCACGACCGTCCGCATGAAATCGATTCTCGTCACCGGCGGCGCCGGCTACATCGGCAGTCACGTGGTCCAGCAGCTCACCGCGCGCGGCGAGCGCGTCGTCGTGCTCGACAATCTCTCGACCGGCTTCCGCGAAGCCGTGCGCGACGCGAAGCTCGTGGTCGGCGACGTCGGCGATGCCGGCCTCGTCCGCGAGACGATCACCGCGCACGACGTCGATACGGTCATGCATTTCGCCGCGCACACCGTCGTGCCCGAATCGGTGCGCGATCCGCTCAAGTACTACGGCAACAACACCTGCGCGACGCGCAGCCTGCTCGCGAGCTGCGTCGCCACCGGCGTCGCCCACTTCGTGTTTTCGTCGACCGCCGCGGTGTACGGCATGCCGGCCTCGGGTGTCGCCGACGAGGACACGCCGACCGCGCCGATCAATCCCTACGGCACCTCGAAGCTGATGAGCGAGATGATGCTGCGCGACGTCTGCGCCGCGACGCCGATGAAGAGCGTCGTGCTGCGCTACTTCAACGTCGCGGGCTGCGATCCGGCCGGCCGCATCGGCCAGTCCACGCGCAACGCGACGCTGCTGATCAAGGTCGCCTGCGAGCACGCGGTCGGCAAGCGCGAGCGGCTCGCCATCTTCGGCACCGACTACGACACGCCGGACGGCACCTGCATCCGCGACTACATCCACGTGGACGATCTCGCTTCGGCGCATCTTCGCGCGCTGGACTACCTGCGCGGCGGCGGCGCGTCGGTTACGCTGAACTGCGGCTACGGCCACGGCTACAGCGTGCGGGAGGTCCTCAGCACCGTGCAGCGCATCAGTGGACGCCGTCTCAACATCGTCGAGGAGCCGCGCCGGCCCGGCGATCCGCCCGCGCTGATCGCGCGCAGCGACCGCCTGAAGGCGCTGCTCAAGTGGGAGCCTCGCTACGACGACCTCGACATCATCGTCAAGACCGCACTGGCCTGGGAGGCCAGACAGGTTCCGGCCTGACATGCCGCTGTCGGAGCGATCGCCCACCCGGCCTGACGCTTCGCCTTGCGCGGGCGACGAACCGGCGCGCCCAGTGAGTGCGAGCGCTCTCCGTCGCCGCATCGCGCTCGTCACGCCGATGCTGCCGGTCGCGCACGATCCGACGCGTGGGCGCTACATCCACGAGACCGCGCGCGCTCTCTCGCGCATCGCTGACGTGCGCGTGTTCTTCATGCAGCCGCGCTATCCGCGCCTTCCCGGCCTCGCGCCGCGCAGCTTCCTGCACGAGCCGGTCGGTCCGGGCTACTCGCTCGACGGCGTGGACGTCGAAGCGTTCGAATACCCCGCCGTGCCGGGCCTCTCGCGCGTCACCAACGGCATCGTCGCGGGACGCCGCCTCGTACCGCGCTTGCGCGCGTTCGCGCCCGATGTCGCGATCGGATACTGGGTTTATCCCGACGGCTACGCGGCCGCATACGCGGCGCGACGGCTCGGCATTCCGTGCATCGTCGGCGCACGCGGCTCTGACATCCACGTGCGCGACCGCGTCAACGCGTTCATGACCCGCCGGGCCATCGCCAGGGCCGATCTGCTCCTTACCGTCAGCGAAGCCATGCGCCGGCGCGCGATCGAGGCGTTCGGCGCCCGCCCCGAGCGCACACGCACCATCATCAACGGTTTCGACACCACCATCTTCCATCCGCGGCCGCAGGCCGCGGCGCGGTGCGCGCTCGGCATAGCGGAAGACGCACGCATCATCATCTACGTCGGGCGCTTCGTCGAAGCGAAGGGCATGCGCGAGCTCGTCGAAGCGTTCGACCGCCTCGCAGCGCGCGATCCGCGCCTCCGGCTCGCGCTGGTCGGCGAGGGCGTGATGCGCGAGGAGCTCGCCGCGCTCATTGCTTCGCGAGGTCTTGCCGATCGCGTGCTGATGCCGGGCGGCTTCGATCCCGCGGGCGTCGCCGAATGGATCGCCGCCGCCGACGTGCTGACATTGCCGAGCTGGTCCGAGGGTTATCCGAACGTCGTCGTCGAGGCGATCGCCTGCGGCCGACCGGTGGTCGCCACCGACGTCGGCGGCACGCGCGAGATCGTCGACGCCTCCAGCGGCATCCTCATACCGCCCCGGGACGCGCACGCGCTCGAGGCCGCGCTCGCGGCAGCTTTGGCGAAAACCTGGAACGGCGACGCGATCGCCTCG
>CBINBI010000033.1:0-33899 GCA_966248875.1 uncultured Rhodanobacteraceae bacterium | reverse complement strand
GTTCCGACCGCTGCCACCGATCCGACGCGAGGCCGACAATGACGCTGCGCCATTTCATCGCCGCCATCGCGGTTGCAGGACTCGTCGCCGGCTGCGGCAGCGGGCCGGCGAAGCGCATCACGCCGTCCACGGTCTCGATCCAGGAACTCGTCGCGAAGCCCGACGGCCAGTGGCGCCTCACGCTGCGCATCCAGAACTACAGCACGGTCGCGATGCACTACGCGGCGCTGCACGGCACGCTGCACATCGCGGGCGCCGACGTCGGCGACATTGATCTCGCGCCCGATCTCGACATTCCGCCGAACAGCGCCGACGTCATCGACGCGACGCTGCGCGCGAGCGCACAGCTTCCGGCCGGCGACATCGATTACCGCATCGAAGGCACAATCGACACCAGCGAGCCGAAAGCCAGCTTCAAGTTCGACCGCTCGAGCCGGCTTTCGCCCGCGCCGGGGCTGGCGAACACCTGGCGCTGAAGGCGCGCATGCCCCGCTACGCCGCGCCGCTGACCGACATCCGCTTCGCGCTGTACGACGTGCTGGATGTCGAATCGCTGTTCCGGCGCCTGCCGGGCTGCGAGGACACCACGCGCGACATTCTCGATGCCGTGCTCGACGAAGCGGCAAAGTTCACCGAGCAGGTGCTGGCGCCGCTGAATCTCGCCGGCGATCAGGAAGGCTGCCATTTCGACGCCGCGAGCGCGAGCGTGCGCACGCCGGCCGGCTTTCGCGAAGCCTACGAGCAGTACGTCGCGAGGGGCTGGTCCGGTCTCACCGCACCGGCTGCGTTCGGCGGGCAGGACATGCCGCAGGTTCTGGGTGCCGCGGTCAAGGAGATGCTCGATTCGGCGAATCTGTCGTGGGGCAACTATCCGCTGCTCTCGCACGGCGCTACGGAGGCGCTGCTGCAGCACGGCGAGGACTGGCAGCGCGAAGCGTTCCTCAAGCCGATCGTCGCCGGCCGCTGGACGGGCACGATGTGCCTGACCGAGCCGCACTGCGGCACCGATCTCGGCCTTCTGAAAACGAAGGCGGAGCCGGCGAACGACGGCAGCTATCGCATCAGCGGCACGAAGATCTTCATCACGGCGGGCGAGCACGACCTCGCCGAGAACATCGTGCACCTCGTGCTCGCGCGCCTGCCCGACGCACCGGCGGGCGTCAAAGGCATTTCACTGTTCGTGGTGCCGAAGTTCAAGGTGGGCCGCGACGGCAAGCTTGGCGCGCGCAACGCCCTCGCCTGCGGTGCGATCGAGCACAAGATGGGCATCAAGGGCTCGGCGACCTGCACGATGAACTTTGACGGCGCCGAAGGCTGGCTGGTCGGCCAGCCGAACCGCGGCGTCGATGCGATGTTCACGATGATGAACACGGCGCGGCTCGCCGTGGGGCTGCAGGGCCTCGCGCTCACGGAGCGTGCCCACCAGAACGCACTCGCCTACGCGCGCGAGCGCTTGCAGATGCGCGCGCTGTCCGGCGCGAAATTTCCGGAGCGGCCCGCCGATCCGCTGATCGTCCATGCGGACATCCGGCGCATGCTGCTGACGCAGAAGGCGTTCGCCGAAGGAGGCCGCCTGCTCGCGCTATACGCGTACGTCCAGGAGGACATCGCGAGACGCTCTGCCGACACGGCCGAGCGCGAGCGCGCCGACGCGGTCGTCTCGTTCCTGACGCCGATCGTGAAGGGCCTCCTCACGGAAAGCGCGATCGAGTGCACGTACCACGCGCTGCAGGTCTTCGGTGGCCACGGCTACATCGTCGAGCACGGCATGGAGCAGCTCGCGCGCGACGCGCGCATCACGACGCTGTACGAAGGCACCACTCAGATACAGGCGCTCGACCTGCTCGGGCGCAAGGTGCTCCGGTTGCGGGGCGCCGGGCTCAGGCACTTCCTGATGGAGATCAGTGCGTTCTGCGAGAAGCATGCGCGCGATGCGGCGCTCGGCCCGTTCGTCGGACCGCTGGCGGTGGTGGCCAGGGAATGGAGCGAGCTGACGATGGACATCGCTCGTCGCGCCGCGACGAATCCGGACGAAACGGGCGCGGCGGCGTACGACTATCTTTTCTATTCGGGCTACGTCGTGCTGGCGTATTTCTGGGCGCGCAGCGTCGTCGCCGCGGCAGCCGTGCCGACACTTCGTGACGCCAAGCGCGAGACAGCGCGGTTCTATTTCACACGGATCCTGCCGCGGATCGGAACACACGCCGCGGCGATCCGGGCGGGCGCTTCGACGCTGCTCGATCTTGAGGATGCAGGCTTCGGCTGATTTCCGGACGCGCACCGCGGTGGCGCGGGCCGGACTTGCGACGGCGAACCCACCTTGCCTCATCCTATCCTCTCCCGCAGCGCGGGAGAGGGAGAGACTTAGGCGACGGAGCGCAAAGTGGGCTTCGAGTGTCGGCCAGCCGCGAGATCGGCGGGATCGAAATCGTCGACCGAGATGAACTCGAACGACGCATCACGCACGCGCTTCACCAACGCGGCTTCGGCTTCGCTGAGGACGCCCTTGGCCTGCGCGTCCGCGAGCTGCGAATCGTAGTCGTAGCCCGTGAGCTGGCCCGACTTCGCCGCCTTCAGGAATTTCCGCTCGACCGGCTCCGCCGCGATCACTTCCGGCAGCAGCGCGTTCATGCGCCCGACCGGATTGTTCGGATTCGGCGTCACGTAGATCCCGGCCGTGAGGCGATCGCGCGCCTCGTTCGGCGCGGTGAGTAGCGCGGCGACGCGGCGGCCGAGGCGGTCCGAGGGCGGGACTTCGCGCCGCCCGAACGGGAACACGAGCACGCGCAGCAGCCACGCGACCGGGCGCAGCGGGAAGTTGCGCAGCACGCCGTCGAGCGCCATCTGCATGCGCCACACACTCTCGTGGAACGCCCAGGCGAGCAGCGGACGATCGGTCGGCGGACGCTCCTGGTCCTCGTAGCGCTTCAGCATCGCACTCGCGATGTAGAGATGCGAGAGCACGTCGCCGAGCCGCGCCGAAAGCTTCTCCTTGAACTTGAGCTTGCCGCCCAGCACGAGCATCGAAGTGTCGGCGACCAGCGCGAGCGCGGCGGCGTAGCGGTTGAGCTTGCGGTAGTAGCGGCGCGTGTACGCATCGCCCGGCACGCGGCCGATGCGGCCGAACGCGAGGCCGAGCACGAAGCTGCGCACCGCGTTCGAGATCGCGAAGCCGATGTGACCGAACAGCGCCGCGTCGAACGCCTTGAGGCGCTCGCCGTAATCGGCGATGCGCAGCGCCTCCATTTCCTTCAGCACGAAAGGATGGCAGCGGATCGCGCCCTGGCCGAAGATCATGAGGCTGCGCGTCATGATGTTGGCGCCTTCGACCGTGATGGCGATCGGCGCGCCCTGCCAGCCGCGGCCGATCCAGTTCGACGGTCCGAGGATCACGCCCTTGCCGCCGTGCACGTCCATCGCGTCCTTCGCCACCTCGCGCGCAAGCTCGGTTGCGTGATATTTCGCGATCGCCGACGGCACGGCCGGCTTTTCGCCCCGGTCGACGGCGGCCGCGGTCGCGCGCGCCAGCGCGGTGATCGCGTAGGTGTAGCCGCCGATGCGCGCGAGCGCTTCCTCGACGCCTTCGAAGCGGCCGATCGGCAGGCCGAACTGCTTGCGGATGCGCGCGTACGCGCCGGTCGCGGCAGCGGCCGTGCGCGCGCCGCCAGCGGTGTTCGACGGCAGCGAGATCGCGCGCCCGACCGAGAGGCATTCCACCAGCATGCGCCAGCCTTGCCCAGCCATGTCGGGACCGCCGATCAGCTGCGACAGCGGCACGAACACGTCCTTGCCGCGCACGGGTCCGTTCTGGAACGGCACGTTGAGCGGGAAATGCCGGCGGCCGATTTCGAGGCCTTTGGTCTCGCGCGGCAGCAGAGCGAGCGAGATGCCGAGATCCTCGGTGTCGCCGAGCAGGTGCTCGGGGTCGTACATGCGGAACGCGAGGCCGACCAGCGTCGCGACCGGAGCGAGCGTGATGTAGCGCTTGTCGAACGTGAGCCGCACGCCGACGACGTTCGCGCCGTTCCACTCGCCCTTGCAGGCGATGCCGTAGTCCGGGATCGAGGTCGCGTCGGAGCCCGCGTACGGGCCGGTCAGCGCGAAGCACGGCACCTCGCGCCCGTCAGCGAGGCGCGGCAGGTAATGGTCTTTCTGTTCCTTCGTGCCGTAATGGACGAGCAGCTCGCCGGGCCCGAGCGAGTTCGGCACCGCCACCGTCGAGACCAGTGTCGTCGACATGCCGGCCAGCTTCTGCAGCACAGCCGAGTGCGCCAGCGCCGAGAAGCCGAGCCCGCCGTATTCCTTCGGAATGATCATGCCGAAGAACCGGTTCTTCTTCAGGAACTCCCAGATCTCCGGTGTGAGGTCGGCGCGCTCGTGCGTGATCTCCCAGTCGTCGATCATGCGGCAGAGCTCTTCGACCGGGCCGTCGAGGAAAGCCTGCTCCTCGACCGAAAGCTCCGGCCGCGGCTGCGCCAGAAGCTTCTTCCAGTCCGGCTTGCCGCTGAACAGCTCGCCTTCGAAGCCGACCGTGCCCGCCTCGAGCGCGATCTGCTCGGTGTCCGAGAGTTTGGGCGTGACTTTCGCGAACGTCGCGAGCAGCGGCGCGCTGATTCTGCGCCGGCGGAACTCCGGCAGATTGAGCGGAATCGCGATGGCCGCGAAGACGACGAGCGGAATCGCGATAGCGAGCAGCGATGATCCCGCGAGCCAGCCCGCCAGCGGAATCGCGACGGCGACAGCCACCGTCCAGAACCTGAGTCCGATGCGGAAATAGGCCGCGGCGAGAGAAACGGCGATGGCCGCGAGAACGGGAACGAACGAGCTCATTGCAAGGACTCCTCGTCGTGCAGCGCCATGCGGAATTGCGCGGCCTGCCGGGTGAATGCGACGTTATGGCCGACGACGATCATAGCCATCGCCTCTGCGCCGGGACTCGGGGCATGGCATCGCAACGGCGTGCCTCGCACGGCCCGATTCCCGAAAAGTCGCGGTGCGAGACGGGGCGCGGCCCGGCCACGCGGACGGCGACGCTCCCGTGCATCCGAGGCCCGCGGACGACGCGAGCTCATGGCCTGCCGGGCCGCGCAAAATCCATACGATCGAGTATGGAACGGCTGACGGCGGAAATCAATACGCATGCGTATGGTTTCTATCCCATTGAGTGGATTGTGAATATCCACGCGTTTGCTTCAAAAGCCGGCACCGCTGCGGCACACTTGGCGGATGACCGCCGTCACCAAGCTCGAGCCGAAGAGCCGGCTTTCCGCTGCCCACTGGGAACAGGCTGCGCTCGACACGATTGCCGAAGGCGGCCTCGGCGCCGTCGCGGTCGAATCGCTGGCGCGCCGGCTCGGCGTCACCAAGGGCAGCTTCTACTGGCACTTCCCGACGCGGGAGGCGCTGATCAAGGCGGCTCTGGAACGCTGGGAGCGCAGCGACGAGGAAGTCGTGATGGCCGATCTCGACCCCGTCGCCGATCCGCGCGAGCGCCTGCGCGAGCTGTTCCGCCGCGTCAGCCGCGAAATGCAGTCGCACGTGATCTACGCGGCGCTGATGCAATCGCTGGATCACCCGTTGGTGAGGCCGGTCATGGCGCGCGTGTCGCAACGCCGCCTCGACGTGCTGACGCTCGCCTATCGCCAGGCCGGGCTCGATCGCCGTGCGGCCGCGCACCGTGCGCGGCTCGCCTACTCCGCATACACGGGATTTTTGCAATTGTCCCTGCAGCTGAGACTGCCGCGCCCGAGCCACGAGGATTTCGAGGTCTACGTCGATCACGTCATCGCGACGCTGATCCCGGCTTGAAGCGCAATCAGCCACTTGCGGCGGCTTGCCTTGCAATGGCCACCCGCCGCGGCTAACGTCGGACGCTTCCTGTTCGTTCGCGGCGCCGCCCGAAGCGCCCTCCGCCCAATGTCCAGCAAACTCCAAGCGTTGAACCGATGGGTCGACGAGGTCGCCCGACTTACGCAGCCGGACGCCGTGCACTGGTGCGACGGCTCCGACGAGGAAAACCGAAGGCTCATCCAGCAGATGGAGCGTGACGGCACGCTGATCCGGCTGAACGAGTCGACGCACCCGAACTGCTGGCTGCACCGCTCGCATCCCTCCGACGTCGCCCGCGTCGAGCACCTCACCTTCGTCTGCACGAAGAACAAGGAGGACGCCGGCCCGAACAACCACTGGATGGATCCCGCCGAGGCGCACGCGAAGGTCGACGCGCTGTTCGAAGGCGCGATGCGCGGCCGCACGATGTACGTGATCCCCTATTGCATGGGTCCGATCGATTCGCCGCTCGCGCGTTGCGGCGTCGAAATCACCGATTCGCCGTATGTCGTCGCCAACATGCGCATCATGACGCGCATGGGCGCGCCGGCGCTCGCGCGCATCGAGCGCGAGGGCGCCGAGCGTGCCGCGCGCGGCGAGCGCGAAGACGCGTTCGTGAAAGGCCTGCACTCGATCGGCGAGCTCGATCCCGACCGCCGCTTTATCATGCACTTTCCGGAGGAGCTCGCGATCAAGTCGATCGGCTCCGGCTACGGCGGCAACGCGCTGCTCGGCAAGAAGTGTCATGCGCTGCGCATCGCGAGCTGGCAGGCGCGCAGCGAAGGCTGGCTCGCCGAGCACATGCTCATCGTCGGCATCGAGAACCCGCAGGGTGAGACCCATTACATCGCGGCGGCGTTTCCGTCCGCGTGCGGCAAGACCAATCTCGCGATGCTGATTCCGCCCGAGCGCTATCGCGAAGCGGGCTGGAAAGTCTGGACCGTCGGCGACGACATCTGCTGGATGACGCCGGGCCCGGACGGGCGCCTGTGGGCGATCAATCCCGAAGCCGGCTATTTCGGCGTCGCGCCCGGCACCAGCAGCGCGACGAACCCGAACGCGCTGGCGACGACGCAGCACGATGCGATCTTCACGAACGTCGCCGTCACCGCCGACGGCCAGCCGTGGTGGGAAGGCCTGCCCGGCGCGCCGGTCACGGACTGGCAAGGCCGCCCGTACGATCCGAAGAATGGTCCCGCCGCGCACCCGAACTCGCGTTTCACCGTGTCGGCCAGGCAGTGCCCGAGCTGGTCGCCGCACGCCGAGGATCCGCACGGCGTGCCGATCTCCGCGATCATCTTCGGAGGCCGGCGCCCGTCGCTGGTTCCGCTCGTGTTCGAGGCGCGCGACTGGGCGCACGGCGTGCTCGTCGGAGCGTCGATGGGATCGGAAACCACGGCTGCCGCAACCGGCCAGGTCGGCGTGCTGCGCCGCGACTCGATGGCGATGAAGCCGTTCTGCGGCTACAACTACGGCGACTATTTCGCGCACTGGCTCTCGTTCGACAAGCCCGGCGCGAAGCTGCCGAAGATCTTCCACGTCAACTGGTTCCGCAAGGGCGCCGACGGCAAGTTCCTCTGGCCCGGCTACGGCGAGAACCTGCGCGTGCTCGAGTGGATCATCGGCCGCTGCGAAGGCACGGCGCAGGCAGAAGAAACGCCGATCGGCTTCGTGCCGCGCAGGCACGATCTCCGCACCGACGGGCTGAAGCTCGCCGACCGCGCGCTCGATGCGCTGCTCGACGTCGATCCCGAAGGCTGGCGCGACGAGATCGCGGACATCGGCAGATACCTCGATTCGTTCGGCCCGCGTATGCCGGCAAGGCTCAAGGCGGAACAGCAGCGCGTCGCGGACGCGATCGAGAGCGCCGTGCGTCCGGCGAAATCGGCGACGGGCTGATCGGTTCGCGGGCGTGCGTCGCGCCGGAAGAGCCGCGTTTTCGTTGCGGGCGATCATGGCGCCGATGGCGCGCCGATCGTCCGTGCAGAGGTGAGCGTCGAGGCGTCTGCCGGGGCGCGACGTGTGCACGGGCGTTTCGAAGTCCGCGATTCGGGGGAACGATGCGGGGGATGCGCGCTGCCCGGGTGGTGTCCGCGGTCTTCGCTGCCGGCGTGCTGCTTGTGCTGGCCGGCGTGTACGCCGCTTCGGAATGGGTCCTCCATCGTCACCACGACGCTCCGCTGGCGCCGTTTCGTTCTTTAGCGACAGTTTCGGCTGATGACCTCGCCGAGGGCGAGCGCATGGCCGTCATCGTCGGCTGCTGGAAAGGCTGTCACGGCGCGAAAGGCCAGGGCGGGAGCGACGACATCGACGGCTGGTACGAGCTCACCGCGCCGACGCTGTCCGACGTCCTGCCGCGCTACAGCGATCCGGAGCTGGTGCGCCTCGTCCGTTTCGGCCTGAAGCGCGACGGCACGACCGCGATCGGCATGATCTCGGGCACGTTCTATGCGCTCGGCGACGACGATCTCCGCCGCATCATCGCGCACCTGCGCGCGCAACCGCCGGCACCGCCCGTCGAGCGCACGCGCACGATTCACCTCGGCGGCCGCGTCGCGCTCCTGACCGGCGAATGGAAGACGTCGATGGGCGAAGTCGATCGTGCGATGCCGCGCTGGGGCGAGCTGCCGCGCGATTCCGCGTTTGCGCGCGGCCGTTATCTCGTCAGCATCACGTGCACCGAGTGCCACGGCCTCGATCTCGGCGGCCGCAAGGTTTACGGCAGCCCGCCGCTCGACGTCGTCGCGGCGTACAGCCCGGAACGCTTCATGCACCTTCTGCGCACGGGCGAGCCGCTCGACGGCCGCGATATCGGCCTCATGCGCTGGGTCGCGCGCGAAGCGTTCGCGCGCTTCACGGACCAGGAAATCGCCGATATCTACACTTACCTTCGAGTGTACCGTCGCTCGCCGCCGAACGTGGCGGAAGCGCTTCACGATGAGTGACTGTCTCAAGTGAGCGTTCCGGGCACGAGACACGGCGCCGGCGCTGCAGCGCAGGGCCGGCCATCACGAAATTTTTTTATCTTTGCGCTATGGTAAGCCTGTCCTTTGGGAGGGGATGACCATGTATGCATGGATCGGAATGCGGGCACCCGCGCTGGTGCTTGCGGCTTTGTGTGCGGCCGCTTCGGCCGCGGATGGCGAGCTCGATGCGAGCTTCGGAGTGAACGGGCTGCGGAGGGCGGGAACGACCGACACCTATTCGGAGATTCCCACCGCAATGGCCCTGCAGCCGGACGGCAAGATCATTTACTGCGGTGGCGAAGGTGAGTTTGCGAATATCGATTTCTTCGTCGTGCGCTTCACAGCCGATGGCGATCTCGACACGAGTTTCAGCTTCGACGGCAAGACCACTATCGATTTCGACGGCAGAACCGACATCTGCCACGGCGTCGCCGTGCAGGCCGACGGCAAGATCGTCGTCGCCGGCACGACGTTTCCGTTCCCGGACCCCAACGCGGATTTCGCCGTCGCCCGCCTCAACGCCGACGGCACGCTCGACACGACAACGTTCGGCGCCGGCACCGGCAAATCGGTCGTCGGCTTCGATCTCGGCGGCACCAACGACGACAATGGCAACAGCGTCGCGCTCCGGCCCGACGGCAGAATCGTCGTCGGCGGTTCCGCAACCACCGCGACGGACGGCCTCGATTTTGCAGTGCTCCAGCTCAACGCCGACGGCTCGCGCGACACCTCGTTCAATCTGACGGGCCGCGCGACGATCGGATTCAATCTTGCAGGCGGCACCAAGAACGAAGCCGCAAACCAGGTCGCAGTGGACTCGCAAGGCCGCATCGTCCTTGCCGGCCTCGCCGATGCCGGCGCCCCCGGCGGAACCGATTTCGCGGCCGCGCGATTGCTTCCCAATGGTCAACCCGACCCCGACTTCAGCGCCGATGGCCGCGTCGTGATCGCGTTCGATCTCGGCGGCGCGGCCGCCGGCAACGGCGATGGGGCATACACGATGCTGCTGCAGCGGGACGACCGCATCGTGCTGGGTGGCTTCGCCGATTCGTCACCGACCTCCACAGCGAACCAGGACATGGCCGTTGTGCGCCTTCTGCCCGACGGCTCGCTCGATTCGAGCTTCGGCATCGGCGGCCGTACGACGATCGCATTCGATCTCGAGCCGGACGGCCCGGACCTCGTACTCGCCATGGCCGAGCAGAGCAACGGCAGGCTCGTTCTGGGAGGAGCCGCGCAGCGCCCGGCCACGAACATCATTCTGGCCGCCGCCGTCCGCCTGTTGCCGAACGGCCTGCCCGACCCCGGTTTCGGCACGCTCGGCAAAAAAACCTACGATTTCGGCCTGACCACCGTACCGGGTCAGCTGTTCGGCGGCGTGGCAATGCAGAACAACAAGATCGTCTTCACCGGCGTGCTCTACGTGACCGACCTCGGGAACGTCGATGCGTACGCGGCGCGCGTGTTGAATGATCTCATCTTTGCGGCCGGCTTCGAATAGGCTTCGGCAGCACCGCCGACAGGCGACGCGGCGGGCTGACGCCCACGTTGTCGCCTGCGACGTTTTCCGGGCCGGGCGCGCGAGGCAGCCTCGCCATGAGACCGCCCGCTCGCCGATCCGCTGCATGGTCGCGGTGCGGGGCGGAATGTCAGAATCCGTCGCCATCCAGATGCGAGCGGAGAGACCAGCCGTGCAACGCCGCGATTTCCTGCGTCAGACCGGCCTCGTGCTGGCCGCCGCATCGACGGGCGCGCTCACGTCCTGCGCCCGCAATCCCGCGCTGACGGCGGCAGCGAATGAGCCGGCACCGCCTTTGCCGGTGGCGCGGCTTTCGTCCGGCATCGCGGAGCTTGCTCCGGTCCGTGCGTCGGTCGATCGCATCACGGGCATCTACGTCTGCACGCGCCCGTTCCGCGCGGCGGGGCCGCGCATCGAAGCCGAGCGCTTCGACGACAAGACGATCGTGCACAACTACGGTCATGGCGGCGGGGGCTGGTCGCTGTCGTGGGGATCGAGCGCGCTTGCCGTCGGGCTCGCTCGCGAGACCGGCGCGCGCGAGCTCGGCGTGATCGGCTGTGGCGCGCTCGGCCTCACATCGGCGATCCTCGCGCAGCGCGCCGGCCTGTCGGTGCGCATCTACGCGAAGGAGCTGCCGCCTGATGTGCAGTCGATGCGGGCGTCGGGCGTGTGGTCCCCGGATTCGCGCATCTGCGACGCAGCGCACGGCGAGGCGTTCGCCGATCGCTGGGAGGCGATGACGCGCGAGTCGTTCCGCATGTACCAGGGTTTGCTCGGCCTGCCGGGGCGGCCGATCGAATGGATCGACGGCTACGCGCTGTCCGATGAGCCCTGGGATCATCCCTCGCCTGCCGTCGCGGACGAGCCGGCGTATCCGGACCTGCACGCCCGCGTGCGCGACCTGACGCCGCGTGGGCTTGATCTGGAGCCCGGCACGCATCCCTTTGCGCACGCCTACGTGCGCCGCTACACGACGATGATGTTCAACATCTCGACGTACGCGCGCATGCTGCTGTCCGAATTCCGCGAGGCCGGCGGCACCGTCGAGGTACGCGAGTTCCACTCGCCGCACGAGCTGATGGCGCTGCCGGAGCGGACACTGATCCACGCGACCGGTTACGGCGCGCGCGCATTGTTCAACGATGATTCGATCATTCCGGTGCGAGGCCAGACCGCGCGGCTGATTCCGCAGCCGGAAGTGACGTACGGGCTCTATGTAGCGCCGAATCTCAGTATGGTGCCGCGCAGCGATGGGCTGCTGGTGCAGGTGCTGGGCGACAGCGGGAATTTCGGCAATGCGGACGTGACACCCGACCGCGCGGCATCGGAGGCCGCGGTGCGGCAGCTCGCCGGCGTCATGTCCGGCACGCGCCGAACGCGCTGAGCGACGCGCGGCGGTTCGTGCGGCGAGCCGCGATCGATTACCTTCGCCTTCGAACGCCCGCCCTCCGGATGCTTTGCATGTCCGCCCCTTTCTCCGTTTTCACGCTCGGCCACGACGATGTCGAGCACATGCGTTCCATGCTGGCGCTCTTCGGCAGTGTGTTCGGCGAGCCGGAGGCCTACGGCAGCACACCGCCACGCACGAGCTATCTCGAGCGGCTGCTCGGCAGCGACACGTTCATCGCGATCGCGGCCGTCAAGGGCGATGAAGTCGTCGGCGGCCTTGCCGCCTACGTGCTGCCGAAATTCGAGCAGGAGCGGAGCGAGATCTACATCTACGACCTCGCCGTTGCAGAGGCGCATCGAAGGCAGGGCGTCGCTACGGCGATGATCGCGGAGCTTCAGCGCGCAAGTTTCGCACGCGGCGCGCATGTCATCTTCGTGCAGGCCGACTACGGCGACGATCCGGCCGTCGCGCTATACACGAAGCTCGGCACGCGCGAGGACGTGATGCATTTCGACATCGCGACAGCCTTTGCAGCGGACGCTCGCAAGCCGCCCTGAGCCGCCATCCGCGGGACACCCCCAGGATCCTGCGTTACTATCCGCAGAACTCAGGGGAGGGGCCGGCATGAGCAGGAAACGCGTCTCTGGACTCATCGGCATTGTCGTCGGCGGGCTGTGGCTGCTGTATTCGCTGCAGTACTTCAGCCGGCAGGGCTTCGTCGCGATCGGGATGCCGCTCCTGATCCTCGTGATGTGGCTCTTGTATTTCTTCGGCAACAGAGATCCTGCGTCGTAAGGAGCGTACGTGAGGTTCCTGCGACGAACCGGGCCGGTCTGGAAACCCGTGCTCGGCTACGGCCTGCTGCTCGCCGCGGGCACGCTCGCGCTTCAATGGCTGGATTACCAGCGGCTCGCGCGGGCGCGCACCGGCGACATCTACATTTTTCTCGTCGCACTCGCATTTCTCGTGCTCGGCGTCTTCGTCGGCGCACGGCTGCTCGGCGGAAAGAAGCCGGCCGCGTTCGACGGCAATCCGAAGGCGCAGGCCGCGCTCGGCATCAGCGCACGCGAGCTGGCCGTGCTGCACGCGCTCGCCGCGGGCCGCTCGAACAAGGAAATCGCCGCGGAGCTCGACGTCTCGCCGAACACGGTGAAGACGCACGTCACGAACCTCTTCCAGAAGCTCGGAGCCCGGCGACGCACCGACGCGATCAACCGGGCGCGCGAGCTCGGACTGGTCGGGTGAGCGCCGCCTTTCCGGGCGATTTCGCCAGAATCACCCTTTCGGGCGATTGCGCTGCGCCTCCCCGGCGGCGGTTAATGCGGCCCGCATCGACACACTGAGGAGGCACCACCGATGTTGCGCAAGATCCTTTCGTACGGCGTCCTCGCGGGCCTGATCGCCGGCATCCCGCTGTCCGTGTTCGTGATCGCGATGGACGAGCATCCGCCGATGGCCTGGGGCATGGTCATCGGCTACGTGACCATGCTGGTCGCGCTCAGCACCGTGTTCGTCGCCATCAAGCGCTATCGCGATGCCGAGCTCGGCGGCGTCATCGGATTCTGGCCGGCGCTGGGGCTCGGGCTCGGCATCAGCTTCGTCGCCGGCATCCTCTACGCCCTCGCCTGGGAAGCCGCGCAGGCGTTCACGCACATGGATTTTGCCAGCGCCTACGCCTCTGCGCTGATCGAGCAGAAGAAGGCGGAGGGCGTCACCGGCGAAGCGCTGGCGAAATTCGTCGCCGAGATGGACCAGTTCAAGACCGACTATGCGAATCCGCTGTATCGCATACCGATGACGTTCACCGAGATCTTCCCGGTCGGCGTGCTCGTGTCGCTGGTATCGGCCGCCCTCCTGCGCAACAGCCGCTTTCTCGCCTCGCGGGCGGCCTGATCGGGCACGGCGGGCGGTGCGCTCTGCGCCGCCCGTTCATGCTCCGACCATGTCGGGCAACGGATGATTCGCCGCAACACATAGTCCGCGGCCTCGCCGCCAGCCGACGACGGATCCGATGCCCGACGCTCGCTGTTCGTCCCCTTTTCCGGACGCGCCCGGCCGAGCCGCATGAACGCGTGGTTCGATCCGTCGGCGCTGATCGTGCTCGTCGTGGGCGCGGTGATCCTGCTCACCGCCTGGCTGCCGCTGGTGCTGCGCTTCCTCCCGATGTCGCTTCCCATCGTCGCGGTCGCGCTCGGCTATCTGCTGATGCCGCCCTCGTGGTTCGCGTCATCCGAACCGACTCCGCATCACGGCCGCCTGCTCGAGCGGCTGGCGGAGTTCGTGGTGCTGATCGCGCTGATGGGCGCGGGCCTGCGCATCGAGCGGCCGCTCGCGTGGAAAACCTGGAGCGCGACATTCCGCCTGCTGATCGTCGCGATGCCGCTGACGATCTTCGCCGTGGCCTGGCTCGGCTCGGCCGGGCTCGGCCTCGCGTGGAGCTCGGCTCTTCTGCTCGGTGCCGTGCTCGCGCCGACCGATCCCGTGCTCGCGGCGGACGTGCAGGCGTTGCCGCCCGGCGCGGGCGAAGGGGGCGACGTGCGCTTCGCGATCACGTCCGAGGCCGGGCTCAACGACGGCCTCGCGTTTCCGTTCGTGCTGCTCGCGATCGCCCTCGTCACCCAGCCCTTCGCGGAGATGTGGCCGCGCTGGGTCGCTTTCGACGTCGTCTGGAAGATCGGTGTCGGCGCCGCGATCGGCTTCGCCGCCGGCCGCACGTTCGGATGGCTCACGTTCCGGCTGCCGCGCCTCAAGCTGTCGAAGACGGGCGACGGGCTCGTCGCCGTCGGTGTCACATTGATCTCGTATGCCGCCAGCGAGCTCCTGGACAGTTACGGTTTCATCGCCGTGTTCATCGCGGCCGTGACGCTGCGCGCGACCGACCGCGGCCACGATTTCCACGCCGCGATGGCGGAGTTTTCCGAGCAGGTCGAGCGCGTGCTGATGGTGCTGGTCATGATGATCTTCGGCGGCGCGATCGCGGCCGGCCTGCTTGCACCGCTCGGCTGGCGCGAGATCGCGGCCGGGCTCGCCGTGCTGCTCGTCGTGCGTCCGCTCGCCGGATGGATCAGCCTGATCGGAGTGCCGCTGCCGCGGACCGCCCGCGCGATGATCGCGTTCTTCGGCATCCGCGGCATCGGCACGTTCTATTACATGGCCTACGCCTTCGGCCGCGCATCGTTCGAGGACGCCACGCGCCTCGTCGCGATCGCGTCCTTCGTCGTGCTCGCCTCGGTGCTGATGCACGGCGCGAGCTCGACGCCGCTGATGAAGTGGGCGGACGGCCGGCGCGCCGCGCACGGCAAGGCCGCGCCGGGCGAACCGGTGCGCCGGCGGCGCAGGCGCTGATAGCCTGCGTCATGACGCATGACTCGTGTTTCACGGAGGCGGACGGCCTTCCGCATCACCCGGTGCCGTGTCCGCCGGTGGCGCCGCGTCGCGGGCGGTGATCGATCCCGCCGCGCGCTGCTGTGCGCGCGCGAGCTGGCGCTCGGCCCAGCGTCGCAACACGCGCGCGCGCCGCGCGCCGACCTTGGGATCGCGCACGACTTCCTCGACGCGGGCGATCAGCGTTTCGACGTTCTCGCGCCGCGGTTCTCCGGGCGGCTGCCCGGTGGACCAGGTGTCGATCCAGCCCTCGCTGTGTTCGCCGAGCCGCAGCACGCCCCGAAAGAAGCGCGGCTCCTGGTGCTTGATCAGCATGAGATCGACGAACGCGGCCGCGAGCGCCACCGGCACCAGGGCGAGATCGCGCGCCGCTTCCAGCAGCAGCTTGACCTGCAGCAGCACGACCGACTTCACCAGCGCCGCCGCCGTCTCCTTGTGTTCTTCGTCCATATCTCGTCCCAAGAGTCCCGTAGCGCACTGTAGCGCGTAGCGATCGATGCTGAGCCCGCTAAGGCCCGATTGGGCGCAGGGTGCGCATGCTATCGGCATGGCCGCCGCACTGCCTCATTCGAGCTACGCCCGGCACGATGCTGCCCGCCTGGGCCCACGTGTCGCGTGGAAGGTCCTGCGCCGCAGCGCCGTCAGGTTCCTCGACGACGACGTGCTGACCCTCGCCGCGGCGCTCGCGTTCTACACGATGCTCTCGTTCGCGCCGCTGATCGTGCTCGCGATCTGGGCCGCCTCGCTCGCGGGCGACGGCGCGCAGACCGCGCTTCTGGACCAGATCCGCGCCGTCGTCGGCGAGGAGGCGCGCGCCGCGGCGGAGGCCGTGATCCGTAGCGGCAAGGTGCGGCCGGAGCTCGGCAGCATCGCCGGCATCTCCGGCATCGTCATGCTCGTGGTCGGTGCGACGACGGTCTTCGCGCAGTTGCAGTCCTCGCTCAACGTGATCTTCGGCGTCGTCGCGAAACCTTCGAACGCGGTATGGGGCTGGCTGCGCCGGCGCATCCTTTCGCTCGGCGTCATCCTCGCGATCGGCTTCGTGCTGATCGTCTCGCTGGTCGTGAGCGCCGTGCTCGGCTGGCTGCTGCCGCGTGGTGGCGTCGCGCTCGATGCGGCGAACGAGGCCTTCAGCGCGATCGTGTTCGCGATCCTGTTCGGACTTTTGTTCCGCTATCTGCCCGACGCGCGCATCCGGCGCCGTGCCGCCTTTCTCGGCGGCCTCGCCACGGCGGTGCTGTTCGCGCTCGGCAAGTGGGCCATCGGTCTGTATCTCGCGCGCGGCGATGTCGGCGGCGCGTACGGCGCGGCGGGATCGCTCGCGGTGCTGCTGGTCTGGGTTTACTACTCGGCGGCGATCTTCTTCTACGGCGCGGAGCTGACCGCGGCCTGCCTCGAGGCGCTCGGCATCGGCATCGAGCCGCTCGCGCACGCGGAACGCGCGGAGCGCACGGCATGAAGCGCCTCGAACGCCGGCACTGGATCTGGATCGCGCTCGGGGTGCTCGTCGCCCTGTTCGTCGTCGTGCGGCTGCTGCTCGCGGGCTGGGTCGCCGACTACCTCAACCGCAAGATGGCGCGCATGGGCGACTACAGCGGCCACGTCACCAGCGTCGACCTGCATCTCTGGCGCGGCGCGTACTCAGTGAACGGCCTACGTGTGGTCAAACGCACCGGCAAGGTGCCGGTACCGCTGCTGCACGCGCCCAAAATGGACGTCGACGTGCGCTGGGACTCGCTGCTGCGCGGCGCCGTCGTCGCACGGGTCGTCTTCACGCGCCCGGAGATCAACTTCGTCGACGACAAGACCGGGGTGTCGACGCAGAGCGGCCGCGGCGTCGACTGGCGCGCCAGGCTCGAAAGCCTGATCCCGATCCGGCTCGACGAAGTCATCGTGCGCAACGGGCGCGTCCACTTCCGCAATTTCGGCTCGGATCCGCCGGTGGACATCGAGTGGACGGACGTCGACGGCACGGTCGTCGGTCTTTCGAACACGCGCAAAGCCTCGGCGCGCGCGGCCTCGTTCGACCTGACCGCGCGCATGCTGGGCGACGCGCCGGTGACCGCGAACGCGAAATTCGATCCATTGGGATCGCTGCGCGACTTCGAGTTCGCGGTCAAGGTGAGGCACGTCGAACTTTCCAAGGCGAACGCCTTCCTGCAGGCCTACGCGAAAGTCGATGCCGAGTCGGGTTCCGGCGATTTCGTCATGGAGCTCGAGGCGCGCAAGGGCCGGCTCGACGGTTACGCCAAGCCGCTGTTCCACAACGTCAAGCTGTTCAGCTGGGAGCACGACGTCGAGAAGCAGGGCGACAATCCGCTGCGTGCCGCCTGGGAGGCACTCGCCGACGGCATCCAAAACCTGTTCAAGAACCAGAGCGAGGATCAGTTCGCGACGCGCGTCGAGATCCACGGCACGATCGAATCGAAGGAGATGAGCGCGTGGGAAGCGATCGCCGGCGTGCTGCACAATGCGTTCGTCCAGGCGTTCCGGCCGCAGTTCGAGCGCCTGCCGGAGAAGCGCGGGCGCGATTGAGTCGCGTTTCCGCGCAGGTCGCGCCGCTATGCGGGCGTGCCGGACCAGCCGTTGCGGCCGCACGCCAGACGGCGCGAACCTGGGACGGAAACGCCTTACTATCATGCTCCCGCGCCATGATCGTCCCGTCTTGAAGCCGCCCGCCCAACCTTCCCGCCAGTTCTGGCTGCTGCAGATCGCCGTCTGGTTCGGCTACGGCTTCGAGCAGTTCCTGGCCGGCATCGGCGTCGGGCGCTCGCTCGACTATTACAAGATCTGCCTCCTCGACGTCTTCTTCGGCATCGTCTTCACGCTGATCATCCGAGCCGTGATCGAGGCGACCTGGAATCGCCCGCTCGGCCAGCGCCTCTGGGCCGGCGGCGTGGTGCTGATCCTGACTTCGGCCGCCTATGGCCTGACCTGGAAGCTCGCGCTGTACGCGATGTGCGAGGAGTGCAAGCCGCCGCCGAGCTATCTCGGCTACATCTCCTATTTCTTCGGAGCGCTGTATCTCCTCTTCGCGTGGACGGCGGCGTATGTCGGCATCAAGCTCGCGCGCCAGCTCCAGCACGAGAAGGAAACGGCGCTGCACGCGACGGCGATGGCGCACCAGGCGCAGCTGCGCATGCTGCGCTACCAGCTGAATCCGCATTTCCTCTTCAACACGCTGAACGCGATCTCGACGCTGGTGCTCGACGGGCGCCGCGACCAAGCCAACGGCATGGTCGGCGCGCTGTCGAGCTTCCTTCGATATTCGCTCGACAGCGATCCCGAGCAGCGCGTCACACTGGAGCAGGAGATCGAAGCCGTGCGCCGCTACCTCGGCATCGAGCAGGTGCGCTTCGGCGACCGCCTGCGCGTCGGCATCATGGTCACGCCCGAAGCCGCCAGCGCGCTGGTGCCGAGCCTGATCCTGCAGCCCCTGATCGAGAACGCGATCAAGTACGCGGTGTCCAGGCGCGAGGAAGGCGGCCGCATCGAGCTTGTCGCGCGCACGGACGAGGACGTGCTGGAGATCACGCTGCGCGACGACGGCCCGGGCAGCCTCGATTACGCGCCGAAGAGCGGCGGCGGCCACGGCGTCGGCCTCGCCAACACGCGCGAGCGGCTCCAGGTCCTCTACGGGGACCGGCAGAGCTTTACCATCCGCACATGCGAGCCGCGCGGAACTCTGGTAACGCTACGCCTGCCGCTGGAACGGCTGCCGGAGACCGAAGCCGTTCGCAAGGCAGTGGAAGCCTGACACTCGAATGGCAGGGGACACGAAGCAAGCGCAGGCAGGATCGCCAGGGATTCCGCCCTCGTATGCTCGCGCGTGTCCTGGCCTCGATGCTCGGCAGACCCGGGAGATTCCATCCATGCGCCTGCGCACCCTGATCGTTGATGACGAGCCCCTCGCCCGGCGCGGCCTCGCGCTGCGCCTCGCGCGCCATGCCGACGTCGAGATCGTCGCCGAGTCCGGCAACGGACGCGAGGCGTTCTTCGCGATTTCCGAGCACCAGCCCGACCTCATGTTCCTCGACGTGCAGATGCCGGGCGTGGACGGTTTCGAGCTTCTGAAGGCAGTGCCCACCGCGCAGATGCCGCTGACCGTGTTCGTCACGGCGTACGACCAGTACGCGCTCAAGGCGTTCGAGGCGAACGCTCTCGACTACCTGCTGAAGCCCGTCGACGACGCACGGCTCGATCTCGCGCTCGAGCGCGTGCGCCAGGAGCTCGCGACGCGCGATGCGGACCAGCACCGCGCTCGCCTGCTGCGCCTGCTCGGCACGATGTCCGGCCGGCCGGACCTCACCCTCGACGAAGCGCTCGCCGACGCCGACCGCATCGGCGCGCGGCCCGTGGACGACCGCCTCGCAATCAAGGATTCCGGCCGCATCCTGCGCGTACCGCTCGACGAGATCCTGTGGATCGACGCCGCCGGCGACTACATGTGCGTGCACACGCCCTCCGACACGCACGTGCTGCGCGCGACCATGCGCGAGCTCGAGAGCCGGCTCGACCCGCGCCGGTTCCAGCGCATCCACCGCTCCACCATCGTCAATGTCGCGCGCGTGCGCGAGCTGCGCTCGCACCTCAACGGCGAATATTTCCTGATCCTCGATTCCGGACAGCAGCTGAAGCTGTCGCGAAGCTACAAGGACAAGGTTCGGCTGCTGCACTGAGCGCTGCGCCCGCGAGGAGCGCGCACGTTTCGTTTGGCGGCGAAACGTGGCCGACGCGATCGCGGCTATGCTGGCCGCGACCGCCCATGTCCACCCATCGATCCGGATTCCGCACCGTCGCCGCAGCCGCGCGGGCTCGGCGCTCGCCCTGGCGCACGCGTCTCGGCGCAGCGGCAATCGCTGCGATCGCCTGGGCGGGACAGACGGCGTCGCCTGCCTGTGCTGCCGATTCGGGTCTCTTGAAAGACCTCGTGTTCGCCGATCATTCGGCCGTGGCGAGCACCGCCGAGCTCGCGCGGCGCCTGCTCACGCCGCTCGCGTATGCACGTCTGCGCCCACATCTCGCAGAGACGCGCGCGGAGCCGGTCGACCTCGCAGCGGAACGCTTCGTCGTCTACGTGCCGGCAGGCGCACCGCCGCCGCGAGGCTATGGCCTGCTCGTCTTCATCCCGCCGTGGCCCGAGGCGTCGCTGCCCAACGGCTGGCCGCGCGTGCTCGACCGGCACAGCGTGATCTTCGTCAGTGCCGCGCGCTCCGGCAACGACGCCGACACGTTCGACCGCCGCATTCCGCTCGCGCTGCTCGGCTACGAGAACATCCGACGCCGGTATCGTCTCGACCCGGATCGCACCTACGTCGGCGGCCTGTCCGGCGGATCGCGCGTTGCACTGCGCGTCGCCCTCGCCTATCCGGACCTGTTCCGCGGCGCGCTGCTCAACGCCGGCAGCGATCCGGTCGGCGCCGACGGCATCGCGCTGCCGCCACTCGAGCTCGTGCACCGCTTCCAGACGTCGACGCGCATCGCCTACCTGACCGGCGATCGCGACGAGGTCAATGTGCACAACGATCTCGTCAGCCGGACGTCGCTGCGCGACACCTGTGTGTTCGGCGTGACGTCGCTGACGATGCCGCGACGCGGGCACGCCATCGCCGATGCGGCGGGCCTCGAGCGCGCGCTCGATGCGCTGGAGGCTCCGAACGAGATCAACGCCGCCGACCTGGCGCGCTGCCGTGCGGGCCTCCATCGCGAGATCGCCGCGAAGACCGCGAAAGCCGAAGCGGCTCTGGACGCCGGCCAGCGCGAACGTGCGGCCGCGCTTGTGAAGACGATCGACGAGCGTTACGGCGGCCTGGCCGGGCCGGCCATCCTGCCGATCTGGAGCCGGCTAGGCGAACACTGAGCCTTGCTCAGGCGTGATCGTAGCGAACCACCGGAACCGCCCGCGTCCGGTCAATCCGACTGTCATATCCGCGCGGCATTTTCGGTGCAGAGTCCTGGCTTGCACGCTTCGGCGCCGGCTGGTTTCGCTCCGCCGCAGCGTGTGGAACGCTCATGACTCCTGCCGCATCCGATTCCGACGACGCACGGCTAGCGTGCGGGTGCCAAAGGCCTCGGGAGGGCCGCCATGCGCCTGATCGCCGCATCCATCCGCAACCCGATCGCGGTCGCCGTCACGGTCGCGCTGATCTGCCTGTTCGGCGTGATGAGTCTCGGCAAGCTGCCGCTCCAGCTGTTTCCTGACATCGACCGGCCGAACATCACGATCTTCACGGGCTGGCGGGCCGCATCGCCGGAAGAGGTGGAGGCGCAGCTGCTGGAGCCGCAGGAGCAGGTGCTGCAGGGCCTTCCCGGCGTCGAGGAAATCGAAGGCAACGCCAATTCGGGCGGCAGCTTCATCAACCTCACGTTCTCGATCGGCACGGACATGAAGGCCGCGCTGGTCGACGTGATCGGCCGCATGAACCGCATCCGCCCGCTGCCGCAGGACGCGGACCGCCCGGTCATCCAGATCGGCGGCGGCAACGACTCCAACGATTCGCTGTCGTGGTTCTTCGTGCAGCTCCTGCCCGGCACACCCGGACAGATCCAGGACTACCGCCGCTTCATCGAGGACGTCATCAAGCCGCGCATCGAGTCGGTACCCGGCGTCGCTTCCGTCAACGTCAATGCCGGGCCGCCGGACGACGTGCGCATCACGGTCGATCTCGCCAAGGCAGCGGCGATGGGCGTCGGCATTCCCGACATCGCGCGCAAGGCCGCCGATCCGATCGACGTGTCGGGCGGCCAGGTCGAGGTCGGCCGGCGCCAGTACGCGCTGCGTTTCACCGGGCGCTACAAGCCCGAAGACCTCGGCGAGCTCGTGCTCGCCTGGCGCGACGGGCGGCCGGTCAAGCTCGGCGACGTGGCGACGGTGGAGCTGAAGCCGCCGGAGCAGCGGTTTTTCGTCTACCAGAACGGCAACCCCGCGATCGGGCTGCAGGTGCTGCGCGCGCCCGGCGCGAACGTGCTGGGCACGCTGGAACAGGTGAAGAAAGTCGTCGACGAGCTGCGCCAGGGACCGCTCAAGGCGCGCGGGCTCGGCATCGAGCAGAGCTTCGACTCGGCGCTCTTCATCCACCGCGCGGTGAATCTCCTGACCGAGAACCTCGTCGTCGGCGCACTGCTGGCGCTCGTCTGCGTCTGGTGGTTCATGCGCGACTGGCGCGCGACGCTGCTGATCGCGAGCGCGATTCCGGTGTGCCTGCTCGCGACGTTCGGCGCGCTCGACCTCGGCGGGCGCAGCCTCAACGTGATATCGCTGGCCGGGCTCGCGTTCGCGGTCGGCATGGTCGTCGAAGGCGCGATCGTCGTGTCCGGCAACATCATCCGCCTCAAGGAAGCCGGCATGACGCCGCTCGAAGCGGCACGGACCGGCACCGAACAGGTCGTGCCGGCGCTGATCGCCTCCACGATCACGACGATCGCCGTGTTCCTGCCGGTGCTGTTCCTGCGCGACGTCGAAGGACAGATCTTCGCCGACCTCGCGCTCACGATCTCGATCGCGGTCGCGCTCTCGATCGTCGTCGCGATCACCGTGCTGCCGGCCGCGGCCGGCGGCTGGCTGAAGGCGAAGAAGCTGAAGTCCGGCTACGGCGACGGCTGGCCCGCGCTGACCGAGCGCATCCTGCGCTGGACAGACTCGCGGCCGAAGCAGATCGGCTGGGTGCTCGGCCTCCTCGTGCTGCCGCTGTTCCTGTCGTGGTATTTCCTGCCGAAGCTCGATTACCTGCCGCCGGTCAAGCGCGCGGCGATCGATGCGTACTTCAGCTTCCCGCCGGGCATGAGCCCCGAGAAGGTCAACGCCGAGATCGGCAACAAGCTGATCGAGCGCCTCGCGCCGTACATGAAGGGCGAAAAGCAGCCGGCGCTCAAGAACTACTACATCTGGCTCTGGCCCGGCGGCGGCACGATCGGCGCGCGCGTCATCGACGAGAAACGCATCGGCGAGCTCGAGCGCATCATGCGCGATGAGATCACGGTCGGATTCCCGGACACGCGCGCGTTCGCGAGCGAGGGCGAGCTGTTCGGCGGCGTCGGCGGCTCGGCGCGCTCGGTGGCGATCCATCTGCAGAGCGACGACGCCGAGACGCTGAACCGCGTCGCCGAGGAAGGCCGCAAGCTCCTCGAGACGAAGTTCCCCGGTGCGAATGTGCAGGCGAACCCGAACACCGACCAGACCACGCTCGAGCTGCACGCGATTCCGAACGACCGGCGCATGGCCGAAGCCGGCTGGGACCGCAACTCGCTCGGCACGATCGTGCGCGCGCTCGGCGACGGCGCGTGGCTCGGCGAATACTTCGATGGGCAGACGCGCCTGCCGATCATCCTGCGCGCCGATCAGCGCGAAACGCCGGAAGATCTGGCCGCGGCGCCGCTGGTCACGCCAAGCGGCGAGGTGATCCCGCTCGGCGACGTGATCACGCTCGAAACCGCGATCGGCCCGAACCAGATCCGTCGCATGGACCATCGCCGCACGGTCACGCTGACGATGGATCCGCCGCAGACACTTTCGCTGGAGGACGCGCTGGCGACGATCCAGAACGAGATCGTGCCGGCCCTGAAGTCCAAGCTGCCGCCGGACGCGAACATCCGCCTCGCCGGCAGCGCGGACCGCCTCGAGGCAACGGTCGCGACGATGGCGAAGAACTTCGTGCTCGCGCTCGTCGTGCTGTTCATGCTGATCGCGGCGATGTTCCGCTCGCTGCGCGACGCGCTCGTCGTCGTGCTGACCGTGCCCGTCGCCCTGGTCGGCGGCGTGCTGGGCCTGCGCGTGCTCGGCCTGGTCGCGTTCCAGCCGCTCGATCTGCTGACCATGATCGGCTTCATCATGATGGTCGGCGTGATCGTCAATCACTCGATCCTGCTCGTCGACCGCACGCGCGACGCGCAGAATCATGGGCACGATCTGGAAGAGTCGATCCGCCTCGCGCTGAACCAGCGCCTGCGCGCGATCCTCGCCTCCACGCTGACCGGCGCGCTCGGCGCGCTGCCGATGGCGGTGAATCCCGGGCCGGGCAGCGTCATCTACCGAGGGCTCGCCGCGGTCAACGTCGGCGGCGTCGTGGTCGCGATGGTGTTCTCGCTGCTGCTGCTGCCGAGCCTGATGCGATTGACGACGCACGAGCGCAAGAGCACGAAGGCGATCGCGGAAGGTGCGGAAGCCGGCGCCGTCGCGCGCGCCGCATAAGAGAAGCAGGACAGGAAGGAAGTCGCCGATGCGCAGCAAGATTCCGCTTTACGCCGTCCCGATCGCGATCACCGCGGCGCTCGCCGCCGCGCTGCTCGCCACGACGAGCTCGCAGGCTCAGCAGGCGAAACCGCCGGAGCCGCCGCCGACGATCGTCCAGGTCGCGAAGGCGGAAGTTGCGCGCATCGCGCCGCGTCACTGGGCGCCCGGCAGCGTTGTCAGCCGTGACGATGCCAAGCTCGCGACCAGCGCGACCGGCCGGCTCGAATACGTCGCCGAGGTCGGCACTCGCCTGAAGGCCGGCGATCGCGTCGCCAAGCTCGAAGACGAGACGATTCGCCTGCGCCTCGAAGACGCGAAGAGCGAAGTCGCACGCATCACGGCGCAGCGCGAGCTCGCCGAGCGCACGCGCGTCCGGCTCGAAAAGCTCGCCGCGAGCAACAGCGTCGCCGCGAACCAGCTCGACGAGGCACGCGCGCAGGTCGCGCAGTACACCGCTCAGCTGCGCCAGGCCGAAGTGCGCGTGCGCTCCGCGCAGCACGATCTCGACCAGACCGAGCTGCGCACGCCGTTCCCGGGTGTCGTCAGCGAACGTCTGGCGCAGCGCGGCGAATACGTCGCCACGGGCGCCGCGATCGCGCACGTCGTCGACACGAGCCATCTCGAAGCGCGCGTGCAGGCCCCGCTCGCGCTCGCGAGCCTGGTGAAGCCGGACATGAAACTGCCCGTTCGCCTCGGCGATCGCGAATTCAAGGCCAGCGTGCGTGCGGTCGTGCCGGTCGGCGAGGAGCGCTCGCGGCAATTCGAGCTGCGCCTTTCACTGACGAGCGCCGATCTTCTTGTCGGCAGCGCGATCGAAGTCGCGCTGCCCGAGCGCGAAGTCGCCGAGACTCTGGCCGTGCCGCGCGACGCGCTGGTCGTGCGCAGCGACGGCAGCTACGTCATGCGCATCAAGCCGGACAGCACGGCCGAGCGCGTCGAGGTCAATGCCGGCGCCAGCGACGGCGAGCTGACCGCGGTCAGCGGCGGACTCGCCGCCGGCGATATCGTCGTCGTACGGGGCGCGGAACGGCTCGCCGCCGGACAGAAGGTCCGCATCGACGATCGCGAATCCGTCGCCGCCGCGGCATCGGCATCGATGCGGGCGGGATGACGATCGTGATGATTGAATGGTGGGCCGAGGCGGCCCAACCTACGGTCGTGCGATAGGGTGGGCCTTGGCCCACCCATTTGACGCGTCACCCGCTCGCGCGGATCCGGTAGCACGGCACGTACTCCGAGCCCGGCAGCTTCATGCGCTGCTGCACGACGAAGCTGGACAGCAGCGCGTCCAGCGCCTGCATCACGTCGCGGTCGCCGTCGATCTCGAACGGCCCGTGCTTCTCGATCGCGCGCATGCCGTCTTCCTTGACGTTGCCGGCGACGATGCCGGAGAACGCGCGGCGCAGGTTCGCCGCGAGCCGGTGCGGGTCCTGTGCGCGGTGCAGGTTCAGCGCGGCCATGGCGGCGTGCGTGGGCAGGAACGGCGCCTGGAACTCCTGCTCGATGTGCAGCGCCCAGTTGAAGAAGAACGCATCCTTGTTGTCCAGCCGGTGCTCGCGCACACGCTCGATGCCCTTGCGCACCTGCTGTGCGACGCCAGGCGGATCACCGACGACGATGCGGTAACGCCCGGCCACCTCGTCGCCGAGCGTGAGCCGGAGGAAACGGTCGATCTGCTCGAAGTAGGCGGACGATTCCGCCGGGCCGGTGAAGATCAGTGGAAACGGCAGACCGCTGTTCGCCGGGTGCAGCAGGATGCCGAGCAGGTACAGGATCTCCTCGGCCGTACCGACCCCGCCGGGAAACACGACGATTGCGTGACCGACGCGCACGAACGCCTCCAGGCGCTTCTCGATGTCGGGCATGATGACGAGATTGTTGACGATCGCATTCGGCGATTCCGCCGCGATGATGCCGGGCTCGGTGATGCCGATGTAGCGGTTCTTCGTGCGCCGCTGTTTCGCGTGCGCGATCGTCGCGCCCTTCATTGGTCCCTTCATGGCGCCCGGGCCGCAGCCCGTGCAGATGTCGTAAGCGCGCAGGCCGAGCTCGTAGCCGACCTTCTTCGTGTAGTCGTACTCCTCGCGCGAGATCGAATGGCCGCCCCAGCAGACCACGAGATTCGGATCGACGTTTGCGCGCAGCACGCGCGCGTTGCGCAGAATCTCGAACACCGCGTGCGTGACGCCGGGCGAGCTCGCGAGATCGAACCGTCCGGCTTCGATCTGCGTCGCGACGTAGACGATGTCGCGCACGACCGCGAACAGAAGCTCGTTGATGCCGCGGATGATGCGCCCGTCGACGAACGCCTCCGCCGGCGCGTTGCTGAGCTCGAGCTTGACGCCACGATCCTGCTGCAGGATCTGGATGTCGAAATCAGGATACCGCTCCAGCACCGCCCGCGCGTCGTCGTTCTGGCTGCCCTGCGTCAGCACGGCCAGCGCGCAGCGCCGCAGCAGCTCGTGCAAGCCGCCGCTCCCTGCGTCGCGCAGCCGCGCCACCTCGTGGCGCGACAGCACGTCGAGCCCGGCAGCCGGCGCGATGCGCGCGCTGAAGGTGGCGGGTTTGACGGGAGTGTCCATGTCGGATGCGGCCCTTTCTCTGCTTCGGCCGGCAATGGTACGACGTTCGCAGCGCGGGCTCGTTATGACCTGCAGCGCAAGGCACCGGGTCCCCCGCTTTCTGTCCTCAGCCCTCGGCTCTGCTCTGCTTCACCCTACTCACGCTTCCCACCTCTGCGGCAGGGACTGCCGCGCTCTTGCTTTCCGGGTGCCCTCTCGGCCGCGACCGAACGGGCGAAGGAAATGTCGCGCAGCGATCGCCGGCAGGAAGCCGGCGAGTTTGCCGTCTGTACAAGGACGTACAGTCGGCAAACTCCGCAGCCCGCTCGCGAAGTTTGCCGGGCACGGAGGCCCGGCAAACCGCGGCCGCGAGGGTGCCCTTTCTCTTGGTGACTTCTCTTTGGGCAAGCAAAGAGAAGTCACTCGTCGGCCACGGAGGGCCGACGAAAAACACAAGGACGTGAGTCGGCCCTCGCGATAGCGCAACAAACCAAAAGCAAAGGCACTTGGTCCCCGCCTCCGCGGGGACGACGAAGTGCGAAGCCGCTTCAGTAACCCGCACCCTGCCTTTCAGGAGAACGGTGAAAGAAAAAGGCCGGCACAAAGGCGGCCTTTTTCCACACCTCGAAACCAAACAAAACCCCGTCAGAACGTGTACCGCAACGTCACCAGAATCGACCACCGCGACTGCGCATTCGCGTCTTCCTTGACGAAATCCTGCGGGTCGTAGTGGCCGTTGCGCTCTGGCAGGTTGTAGATGTACTGCCCCGTTGCGGGATCGACGCCGGCGAAGTTGGCAGGCGCGCGGCTGAATCCGCCGGCGCTCGCGAACGGCACGTCGTAGATGTCGCCCCACTTCTTGTTGAGCAGGTTGCCGACATTGAAGATGTCGAAGCGCAGCTCGCCCTTGTGGCCTTCCATGAAGCCGGGAATCTCCTGGCGGAACGAGAGATCGATCTGGTTGATCCATGGCGAGGTCGCGCCGTTGCGCTTCACGACGCCGCCCTGGTGGTCGCGCAGATACTCGTTGCCGTGGATGAACTGGTAGAACTCGTCGATGACGGTCTGGTTCGTGTTCGTGAACTGCACCTGCCCCGGCATCGGCACGAAGAACAGGTCGTTGCGCGTGATGCCGTCGCCGTTGGCGTCGTTGCCGAATGTCCAGCTGTACGGGATGCCCGAGTAGCCGTTGTAGACGCCGGACACGCTGGTCGCGTAGTTGCCGAAGAAGCGGTGCTGCCAGGTCAGCGTAGACAGGATGCGCGCGCGTACGTCGTAGTTCGAGCGCGCGGCGATGTCCTCGTTCGGATTGAACGTGGCGCGCGAGGAATAGTTGCTCGACGCCTGACTCGACGTGCCGGGGCTGACTTCCGTTGAACGCCCGATCGTCAGCGACGTCGTGCCGAACCACGTTTCGGAGAACGGTTTGGAGAGCTGCAAAGTCAGGTAGTTCGCCTCGCCCTTGCCGGTGTTGGTCAGCAGCGTGGACGCGCCGCCGAAGGCCGGATTCGAGCCGAAGCGCTGGTTCGTCGAGTACTGCTGCGGCGTGCCGGCGCCGACCGGATTTCCGTTGGAGCCGATCCACAGCCCGGGGTCAGTGCTGCCCCAGTAATTGATGCGACCGTCCGGCAGCGTGCCGTTGCCCGGCCCGAGATTGATGCCCTGATAGAGCACGCCGTTGATGACGTCGATGTGCGCCAGCTCGGCCGTCGCGATCAGGCCCCACCACGGCAGCTCGTGGTCGAAGCCGAGCGCGAGCTTGAGCACCGTCGGCAGCCTGAAGTCCGGATCGACCGTGTCGACGGTCTGCTGCGCGCTCGCGGGCCCGCCCGGCGGCTGTTGCGTAAACGGGTTCGGGTTGAAGCAGCAGCCGTTGCTGGCGAAATAGGTCTGCAGGCTGATGCCGTTGTTGGTGAACGGGTTGGACAGCCAGACGCCGGGCGTCACGCCTTCGCTGACGCCGATGCCGCCGCGCAGCTGCGTCATGCGATCGGTGTCGAACGTGTAGTTGAACGAGAAGCGCGGCTCGAGCACGCCGTTGCCGTCGATGGTGCCCTGGTTCGAATAGCCGAACGCGTCGCGGAACGCGGTGTTGAGCAGCGGGCGGTCCGGCGTCGCGGGGATGTCCCAGCGCAGGCCGTACGTCACCGAGAACTGCGGCGTCAGTTGCCAGGTGTCCTGCACGAACAGGCCCCACTGATCGAGGCGCCACTGCGCGGCGATGCTGTTGATGTCGCCGTTGGTCGGCTGATACAGGTTGAAGCTGGCGTAGTTGCCGCTCGCGAAGTCGTCGATGCTGTTGAACGTGTACGCGCCGAACTCCGTGCGGCCGAAGAGATTGAAATATTCGTCACGCTGGAAGTCCGCGCCGGCCTTGACGGTGTGGTCGCCAAGGAACCAGCTGCCGGCGAAGAAGCCGTTCCAGGTCTTCACGTCGAGGATGTTGTAGTGGCGGAACTGCTCTTCGCCGAGGTTGACCGACGTATTAGAGTTGTCCGGCCCCAGGCGCACGAGCACCTGCGACTGCTGCGCGAGGACGGTCGGCGTCGAGAAGTACTTCGAATACGAGAACGAGCTCTCGGTCGAGAAGATGTCGGTCCAGTCATCGTAGAAGTTGAACACGTAGCTCTTGAGATCGCGCTCCTGCGTGTACCAGTAGCTCGACAGCGAGAGGCTGGTCGAGCCGAAACCGCCGAGGATCGGCTGCTCGCTCTTGGTCTGGTTGTAGCGGAAGCTCGCGCGGTGGCCGTCGCTGATGTTCCAGTCGAGCTTGGCGAGGTAGAGCTTGTTGTCCTGGTTCGCACTCGACGCGTTGAGATCGCCCGGCGTCATGCCGTAGCCGTTCGCGATGTCGATGATGCGATCGAGCTCGTCCTGCGTGATGTTGACCTCGTTGCCGCGGCCCGAGCCGATGACGCCGAAATCCGGTCCCGGCGCCAGCGTCTTGGATTCCTCATAGCTCAGGAAGAAGAACAGCTTGTCCTTGATGATCGGGCCGCCGAGCGTCGCGCCGTAGGTCTTCTTGGCGTCGTAGCCGGCGAATTCGCTGGGCTCGTCACCGGTAAGGTCCTTGGCGTTCGTGTAGGCGTAGTACACGTCGCCGTGAAAGTCGTTGGTACCGGACTTGGTGACGATGTTGATGTTGGCGCCGACCGCGCGCTTGTTGGTCACGTCGAAGTTCGCGGTCGAGATGTTGTATTCCTCGATCGCATCGAACGACAGCGGCTGATTCAACGCCGGCAGGCCGTTGGGCTCGAGGCCGAACGAGTCGTTGGTCGGCACCGCGTCGATCGTGATGTTGTTGTAGCGGCTGTTCTGGCCGAGCGCCGAGATCTCGCCGCGGCCTTTGTTGGTGATGTTCACCTGCGGGTTCAAGCGTGCGATGTCCTGGATCGAGCGGCCCGGATTCGGCAGCACCTGCAGCTCGCGGCTCGACACGTTGGTGCTGAGACCCTTGTTGTCGGGCTGGAAGACCGCGTTCGCGGCGGTCGCCGTCACGGTGACGCCGGCCAGCTCCTGCGCCTCGGCTGTGCCGAGCGTGAGCGTGAGGCTCGTTTCCGAGGCAAGCTGAAGGTACACGTCATCCTGCTCGGCCTTGGCGCCGTTGTCGCCCGACGCCTTCACGTCGAAAGGACCACCGACGCGCAGACCTTGCGCCGTGTAGCGACCCTGCGCGTCGGTGATGACCGTGCGCGAGGTGCCGGACGGCACGTGCAGGATCTCGACGGTCGCGCCGGCGACAGGATTACCGTTCGCGTCGAGGACGCGGCCGCTCAACGACGAAGACGTGTTCTGCGCAAACGCGGTCGACACCGCAAACAGCGTGCCGATCACCCACGGCAGCAGCCGCATCCGCAGTTGTCTGTTCATGCCCCACCCCTTCCAGGAAAAACCGCAACGCAAGGTGCCGCGCTGACGTTCCGGATTTCGGAACATTCGCCGTCGACACCGATCCGTGCCCGCTGACGCGGGATTCCGCCTCGCGTCGAGCCACCCCGAGCGATGCGTTTAACCTTAGTTTAACAGCGCTCGATGACGGATTTGTAACGGCGCGACCGGCCATGTTTTTTTCCGGCGCGCGGCAGTCACGGGGTCGCTCGGCCGGCACGTCAGGCCGCCATCCTCACGTAGGCCATCACTCCATCGAGGAACATCTGCACCGAAAGCGCGACCAGCAGCATGCCCATCAGGCGCTCGACGGCGATCAGCACCCGCGTGCCGAGGCAGCGGAAAAGATAGGTCGACGACAGCAGGATGACCGCGGTCGCAAGCCAGGCCACGATGAGCGCGAGGCTCCAGTCGACCGTCCGGCCCGGATAGCTGTTCGCGAGCAGCATCACCGCCGCGACGGCAGAAGGTCCGGCCACGCCAGGTACCGCCATCGGCACGATGAACGGCTCGCCCACGGCGTCGTCGCCGAAGATGCCTTCCTTCGGCGGAAAGATCATGCGCACGCCGATCAGGAACAGCACGATGCCGCCGGCGATGCTCACCGACTCCTGCTTGAGCTGAAGCAGGCCGAGGAGATAGCGGCCGCCGAACAGGAACACGAACAACACGGCCAGCGCGATGAGCAGCTCGCGCGCGAGCACGAGCTGGCGTCGCTTCGGATCGACGTTGCGTAGAAGGCTCAGGAACAGGGGAATGTTCCCAAGCGGATCCATGATGAGGAAGAGCAGCACGCCGGCGGAGAGCGTGCTCATCGAGTGTTCCAAGCGGCATCCCCTTTGCGCTGCCGGCCGATGCGGCAACGCAGGCACGAGCCAAGATTAACCGAACGCGCGCGCCTTCGTTTCCCGCCCCGGGAAAGAGAGAGCGGCGCCCGACGCTCAGAGCGCCTTCTGGTACCGATCCCTGAGCTGTTCCACGCGCTGCACGTACACCTGCGTCTCGTCGTACGGCGGCACGCCGCCATACTTCTGGACTGCGGCCTCGCCGGCGTTATACGCGGCCGTCGCAAGCTGGATGTTGCCGTTGAAATCCTTGAGCAGCCGCGCCAGGTACTTCGCGCCGCCGGCGATGTTCTGCGCGACGTCGAACGCGTCGGTGACTCCGAGCTCGTTGGCTGTCCCTGGCATCAGTTGCATCAGGCCCTGCGCACCCTTGCGCGACACGGCCATCGGATTGAACGCCGATTCGGCGTGGATCACCGCGCGCAGCAGCGCCGTGTCGATGCCGTAGCTCGCCGCGGCCGCGGCAACCTCGTCCTTGAACGCTTCGAGATTGAGCGGGGTGTGCGCGAAATCGATCTTGGAATGCACGTCGCAGGCGACGCAGGTGGCGATGTACGTGAACAGCACTGCGAATTGGGCACCGGACGACGGCTTGACGTTCGTGTATTCGGTGATGCCGTCGGCGCGCTGCACGCGGTAGACGGCCCCGCGCAGAATTTTCGGCATCGGCTTGGCCGGGGCGGTCTCCGGCTTGCCCGCCTTGGCGACCATCGTTCCGGCTGTGGGCGCGGGCATCGTCTTGACCAGCGTCGCCGTGCTTTCGACGCCGAATTCCGTCGCGCGCAGCGGCATGGCCGTGCTGGTCACACCCGCTTCCGCTGCCTTGACGTCCGGCTTCTCTGGGACGTTCTCGCGATACTCCCAGCCGTTGCCGCGGCTGGCGTATCCCGCCGCGGGTGATGCCGAAGGCTCGGCCTTCGCCTCCGCGCGCTTCGGCGCGGCCTGCTTCGCCGGCGTGTCGGCGTAGCGCGACAGCTCCGTGCACTTGGAGAACGTCGAGGCCTTGTTCGTGTAGGCGATCGAGCCGTTCGGACCTTCGCAGCGGTAGAGAATCCCCGCCTTCGCGCCCGAGGCGAGCGCGAACGCACCCGCGATCCCGAGCAGGACCGTGAGCACAGGCATGATCTGGCGGCGCGACATGGACATCATTGAACCCTTCCCGGCGCGAGAGTTTCCGTCACCTGCATCACGATGCCAAGCGCCTGCGCCGGCGCGAAGCCGCGGCGCCCGGCCACTGGCGGCGCTCGCGCGTAAAACGTAAACTATTGGCCTGACTGGATTTTCCCCGATGACCGGCAAGCTTTACATCAAGACGCACGGGTGCCAGATGAACGAGTACGACTCGGCCCGGATGGCCGACGTGCTCGGCGCGGCGCACGGCCTCACGCTCACCGACGACGAGGCCGAGGCCGACGTCATCCTGATCAACACCTGCTCGATCCGCGAGAAGGCGCAGGAGAAAGTCTTCAGCCAGCTCGGGCGCTGGAAGGCGCTCAAGCAGGCGAACCAGGCCGTCGTGATCGGCGTCGGCGGCTGTGTCGCGAGCCAGGAGGGCGACGCGATCGTCAAGCGCGCGCCGTTCGTCGATCTCGTGTTCGGCCCGCAGACGCTGCACCGCCTGCCCGAGATGATCGAGGCGCGACGCGCAACCGGCAAACCGCAGGTGGACGTCTCCTTCCCCGAGATCGAGAAATTCGACCGCCTGCCAGAGCCGCGCGCCGACGGCCCGACCGCGTTCGTGTCGATCATGGAAGGCTGCTCGAAGTACTGCTCGTTCTGCGTCGTGCCGTACACGCGCGGCGAGGAGATCAGCCGGCCGTTCGACGACGTTCTCGCGGAGATCGCGACGCTGGCCGAGCAGGGCGTGCGCGAAGTCACCCTGCTCGGCCAGAATGTCAACGCGTATCGCGGGCCGATGCACGACGGATCGATGGCCGATCTCGGTCTCCTGATCCATGCCATCGCGGAGATCGACGGCATCGGCCGCATCCGGTTCACCACCTCGCATCCGCTCGAGTTCTCCGACTCGCTGATCGATGCGTACGCCAACGTGCCCAAGCTCGCGAATTTCCTGCACCTCCCCGTGCAGTCCGGCTCGGACCGCATCCTCGCCGCGATGAAGCGCGGCTACACGGCGCTCGAGTTCAAGCAGAAGATCCGCAAGTTGCGCGCGGTGCGCCCCGGCATCTCGATCTCGTCGGATTTCATCGTCGGCTTTCCCGGCGAGACGGAGGCCGATTTCGAGAAGACGATGAAGCTGATCGAGGACGTCGGCTTCGACCAGAGCT
>CBINBI010000032.1:0-35213 GCA_966248875.1 uncultured Rhodanobacteraceae bacterium | reverse complement strand
GAAGAGGGCTGAGAGAAGAGGGCTGAGAGAAGAGGGCTGAGAGAAGAGGGCTGAGGGCTGAGGGCTGAAAAGACATCGGGTGTGCGTCGCACGGTTTTTGTCGGCCCTCAGCCCTCACCCCTCAGCCCTTGGAAGAGCAAACCACCGCGCATGGAGCGCGTGGCGGGAGCCGAAACGGCTCAGGCGAAGCACGCCAGCTTCGCGGACGAATCCGGACCGGGACGGTCACGGCTTCGGGAACGACAAAACCAGCAGTAGCCAATGCGGAGGATGGGAAATGTTCGAACTGGTCGAGAAAATGGCACCCAACGCGGTGATCAAGGTCATCGGCGTCGGCGGCGGCGGCGGCAACGCGGTCAGCCACATGGTCAACGCGAATGTCGAAGGCGTCGATTTTGTCTGCGCGAACACGGATGCGCAGGCGCTGAAGTCGAGCGGCGCGAAGTACACGCTCCAGCTCGGCGCGAACGTGACGAAAGGGCTCGGTGCGGGCGCGAACCCCGAGGTCGGTCGCCAGGCCGCGCTCGAGGACCGCGAGCGCATCGTCGAACTGCTCACGGGCGCGGACATGGTGTTCATCACCTGCGGCATGGGTGGCGGCACCGGCACGGGCGCGGCGCCGGTCGTGGCCCAGCTCGCCAAGGAAATGGGCATCCTGACGGTCGCGGTCGTCACCAAGCCGTTCCCGTTCGAAGGGCGCCGGCGCATGCAGGTGGCGTTGAAGGGCATCGAGGATCTCGGCCAGTACGTCGATTCGCTGATCACCGTGCCGAACGAGAAGCTTTTGACGGTGCTCGGTCGCGACGTGACTTTGCTGTCCGCGTTCAAGCAGGCCAACGACGTGCTGCTCGGCGCGGTGCAGGGCATCGCGGACCTGATCACGCGGCCGGGCCTGATCAATGTCGACTTCGCCGACGTGCGCACCGTCATGAGCGAGATGGGCATGGCGATGATGGGCACCGGCACGGCGCGTGGCGACGATCGCGCGGTCGCGGCGGCGGAAGCGGCGATCAACAATCCGCTGCTGGAGGACGTCAACCTCGCCGGCGCCTGCGGCATCCTGGTCAACGTCAGCGCGGGCCCGAACCTCACGATGCGCGAGTTCGACGACATCGGCCAAGTCATCCACGAGTTCGCCAGCGAAGATGCGACGGTCGTGGTCGGCACGGCGCTCGATCCCGATCTCCAGGACGAGGTGCGCGTGACCGTGGTGGCGACCGGCCTCAACCGCGCCATCGCGCGCCCGCCGGTGCGCGAGCGCGAACGCGAGCCGATGGCCGCTCCGCGGCCGCCGATGCGCGTGATCCGCAACGCGACGACCGGCGCGGTCGATTACGTCGACGTGCCCGATCGCACGCCGGCGCGGGCGGCGGCGCCCGAAGCGCGTGCGGCGGAAACGCCGAGCGACTATCTCGACATTCCGGCATTCCTGCGCCGGCAGGCGGACTGATCGGCCGCAGCCCCATCCGGCAGGGCGGCGGCACGTCCTGAAGGACGTTGCCGCGCCTTTCCGCTCCGCGCGTGCTTTCCGCGCGCGGCCGGGCCGCTCACCGCGTGGCGTCGCGGTGGGCGCGCGTCGGCGTCGATATTGCTGCGGTGTCATTGAAAGCGGCGGAGCAACATGCACGAAATCGACATCGTCTCTGCGCTCCAGTCGTCAGGAGTTCCGGAAGCGGCCCCGAGCATCGGCTGGTGCCGGAATGCAGACGCTCACCGCTCCAGGACGCGCAGCGAAGCCATCGCCGGAAGCCCGTGAACCGAACGCCCGAACTGCGAAAGAATTCCTTCCGCGCGTGCGCTGAAACCTTTAAAAAACGCGCAGGCGAAATCAATTTTGCGTTAAGCAGTTGGAGCATCTTTGTTGCTTTTTTGCAACAAATCTGTCGGTTCCAGACGTCGCTTAACTTTTCTCGACTGATTCGCTGTGCTAGCATCCCTCGCGTTTTGTCGGCTCCTGCCCCAGGGGTTACAGCATAAAAATGATCAGACAACGCACGCTCAAGAACGTCATTCGGGCGACGGGCGTGGGTCTCCACACGGGTGAAAAGGTCTACATGACCTTGCGGCCCGCGGCTGTGGACACGGGCATCGTGTTCCGCCGTGTCGACCTCCCGCGTCCGGTGGAAATCCGTTCCTGTTGCGAAAACGTCGGCGACACGCGCTTATCGACCACCCTGGTCAAGGACGACGTGCGCATCGCCACGATCGAGCACCTGCTCTCGGCCATGGCCGGGCTCGGCATAGACAACGCCTATGTCGACCTGTCCGCGCCGGAAGTGCCGATCATGGACGGCAGCGCCGGACCTTTCGTGTTCCTGCTGCAGTCGGCCGGCATCGAGGAGCAGGCAAAGGCCAAGCGATTCATCCGTATCAAGAAGTCCGTCACGGTTCGCGACGGCGACAAGTGGGCACGCTTCGAGCCGTTCGACGGGTTCAAGGTCGGCTTCTCGATCGACTTCAACCACCCGATGTTCACCAAGCGGACGTCGACGTCGGAGATCGATTTCTCGACGACGTCGTTCGTGAAAGAGGTCAGCCGGGCGCGCACTTTCGGCTTCATGCGCGATATCGAAATGCTGCGGGAGCGGAATCTCGCGCTCGGCGGATCGATGGACAACGCGATCGTCCTCGACGATTATCGCGTGCTCAACGAAGACGGTCTGCGCTACGAGGACGAGTTCGTCAAGCACAAGATCCTCGATGCGATCGGCGACTTGTATCTCCTTGGACACAGCCTCATCGGGGCGTTCTACGGATACAAGTCGGGTCATGAGTTGAACAACAAGCTGTTGCGGACACTGCTCGCCGAGGCGGGCGCATGGGAAGAGGTCAGCTTCGAGGACGAAAACGAAGCGCCCATCTCGTACGCGCACCCGGCACAGGCGGTGTAAAAGGAACGGCTTCCGTCGGAGCGGCCATCGACCGCTCGCCACACGACGCGAAGCCGGCAAATGGGGAAAGAGGGCCAGCCCCGGCCCTACGTGGAATCATCCACGGCGAAGGACGCCAGGTGGAGATAGAGGGCCCTGAGCTCGGGGTCCGAGAGGGACTTTGCTGCCGTACGCAGGTGAGCTGCGGCGGCGGCTGAAAGCGGCTTCTGCTTCGTGCTCTCCGCGGGAACAGAGGGCAGGGGCGCCACTTTCACGGCGAAGCGTTCGACCACGCCGCCCAGCGCGGTGCGGGCCTCGGCCATCAAGGCTGCCTGGTGCAGCCGGAGGCGGCTGGCCCAGGCCGGACTCGACGCCAGAAAGACAACTCGCCCGCCGCGCACGTCCGCAAGCTTCGTCTCGCGTGCGATCGCGTCGGGCAAAAGGCGGCGCAGCCTTCGATCCAGGACGTCCAGCGCGCGCGCGTGTTCGGCGAGCGTGCCAAGGGCGAAGCACTCCGCAACGGGCCTCGGGCCCGGAAGATGGGTGTCGGAACGGCGGCTGCGCATGGCGAAACCCTGGCGGGCGCTTTTTACATCATGAACATAATTATCGTCGGTAAGGCGCATGCGGCACCAACACGCCTCGATCTCGATTCCAGGCGCGGACGTCTGATTGCCGCCGGCATTCTCGGCGGCGCCGCACTGGCACTTCTCACCGCGGGCTTTGCCGCGGCTCTCTTCTTCACCGGATCCACCGCGCGCGGCCTGCACGAGATCGCCGAGCTACGCGCCCGCATCGAGGCGCAGCGCGCAGAGCTCGCCGCGCTCGATCGCGAGTCGGAACGCAACCTCGACGCGCTCGCGCTCCAGCTCGGCCAGCTTCAGGCGCAGGCGACCCGCCTCAACGCGCTGGGCGACCGCCTGACGCAGGTCGGCAAGCTCGATGACGGCGAGTTCGACTTCAGCTCCGCTCCCGCTCTCGGCGGACCGGAGGAACCGGCCTCGGGAGCCGACGCGCCAGTGCCGCTGACGGCGGGCATCGACAACCTGCGCGCCGAATTCGACCGTCAGGAAGCCCAGCTCGGCGTCCTGGAGAATCTCCTGCTCGATCGCAAGGTCGAGAATGCGCTGCTGCCGAGCGGCATGCCGGTTGCGCAAGGCTATATCGCCTCCGGTTACGGCGAGCGCACCGATCCGATCAATGGCCACCAGGCCGTCCATCGCGGTATCGATTTCGACGCGCCCACCGGCACGCCGGTCACTGCGGTCGCCGAGGGCGTGGTCACCTTCGTCGGCGTCAAGCCGGGCTACGGCAACGTCGTCGAGATCGATCACGGCAATGGCTACATGACGCGTTACGCCCATAACTCGGTCCTGGTCGCCCAGGCCGGCACACGCGTTCACGCCGGCGACACGATCGCCAAGGTGGGCTCGACTGGCCGCGCGACGGGCCCGCACTGCCACTTCGAAGTCTGGCTCAACGGGCGGCCGGTGAACCCGATCGCCTACGTGAAATCGAAACGCGCGACGAAGGCCTAGAACGGGGCCGGCGGCAACTCGCTGGCCAAGCCTCACAGGATGGGCTTCAGCCCGCCGCCGACCGCGAACAGTGCGGGTGCGCCGGCGGTAGGTGGGCCAAGGCCCACTTATCGATTTCCGCGGCGGGGCTTCGCGCTGAGCCCGGTCGTGCGCAGACGGGCTTCGGCCCGCCGGTTGCAGGATGATCGGCCCGCGAACGGCTTGAAAGCCGATCCGCCGTCCCGAATTCGCTAAAGAACCCGGTCCGCCGGTATCATGAGCGGTCCGCTCCGCGGGATTCGTTCCTGCGCGGGAACCGGTGCCCTTCGTGGCCGGTTGTCCGAGCGTCCGACGGCGAGCCCGTCCTCATCCCCCAATTCGAAGACGACCGATGTTGAACCGTTTCCTGACGAGCATTTTCGGCAGCCGTAACGAGCGCGTGCTGCGCCAGCTCGGCAAGGTGGTGAACCAGATCAATGCGCTGGAGCCCGAGTTCCAGGCGCTTTCCGACGCGGAGCTCAGGGCCAAGACCGACGAGTTCCGCCGCCGCCTCCAGGACGGCGCGACGCTCGACAGCCTGCTTCCGGAAGCCTTTGCAACCGTGCGCGAGGCCTCGCGCCGCGTGCTGGAGCTGCGCCACTACGACGTGCAGCTCATCGGCGGCATGGTGCTGCACATGGGCAAGATCGCCGAGATGCGCACCGGCGAAGGCAAGACGCTGGTCGCGACGCTGCCCGTCTATCTGAACGCGCTCGAGGGCAAGGGCGTTCACGTCGTCACGGTCAACGATTACCTCGCCAAGCGCGACGCCGCGTGGATGGGCAAGGTGTACAACTTCCTCGGCATGTCGGTGGGCGTCGTCTATCCCGGCATGGACCACAGCACCAAGCGCGAAGCCTATGCCGCGGACATCACGTACGGCACGAACAACGAGTTCGGCTTCGATTACCTGCGCGACAACATGGCGCTCTCGAAGGAGCAGCGCTACCAGCGCGGGCTCAATTTCGCGATCGTCGACGAGGTCGACTCGATCCTGATAGACGAGGCGCGCACGCCGCTGATCATCTCGGGCCCGTCGGACGAGTCGCCGCAGCTCTACGTCAAGGTCAACCGCATCGTGCCGCGCATGACGCGGCAGGAACGTGAGGCGGCGCCGGGCGAGCCGCCGGTGCCCGGCGACTACTACGTCGACGAGAAGCAGAAGCAGGTGCACCTGTCAGAAGAGGGCATGGAGCACGCCGAGCAGCTGCTGCGCGAGGACGGCATCATCGGCGAGGATGAGAGCCTCTACGATCCCAAGCACCTCGCGGTCGTGCATCACCTCAACGCGGCGCTGCGCGCCAACGCGATCTACCAGCGCGACGTCGACTACATCGTCCGCGACGGCGAAGTCATCATCGTCGACGAATTCACCGGCCGCACGCTGCCGGGCCGCCGCTGGTCGGACGGTCTGCACCAGGCGATCGAGGCGAAGGAGGGCGTGCCGATCCAGCGCGAGAACCAGACGCTCGCGTCGATCACGTTCCAGAACCTCTTCCGCATGTATAAGAAGCTGGCCGGCATGACCGGCACTGCGGACACGGAAGCCTACGAGTTCCAGCAGATCTACGGTCTCGAAGTCGTCGTCATCCCGACGCACCGGCCGATGATCCGCAAGGACGAGCCCGACGTCGTCTTCCTCAAGCAGAAGCCGAAGTTCGACGCGATCGTCGAGGACATCAAGGACTGCTACGAGCGCGGTCAGCCGGTTCTGGTCGGTACCGCCTCGATCGAGATGTCCGAGCTGATCTCGAACCTGCTCAAGAAGCAGCACATCCCGCACGAAGTGCTGAACGCGAAGCAGCACGAGCGCGAGGCGCACATCGTCGCGCAGGCCGGGCGGCCAAAGGCGATCACGATCGCGACCAACATGGCCGGCCGCGGCACCGACATCGTGCTCGGCGGCAGTCTCGAGGCCGAGCTCAATGCGCTGCCCGAAGACGCGCCGGAGTCCGAGCGCGAGCGCATCAAGGCCGAATGGAAGAAGCGCCACGACGAAGTCGTCGCGCTCGGCGGCCTGCGCATCATCGGCACCGAGCGCCACGAGTCGCGACGCATCGACAACCAGCTGCGCGGCCGCTCGGGCCGCCAGGGCGACCCGGGTTCGAGCCGCTTCTACCTCTCGCTCGAGGACAACCTGATCCGCATCTTCATGGGCGAGGGCGTCGCGCGCCTCATGCGCATGTTCGGCATGAAGGAGGATGACGCGATCCAGGACAAGATGGTCAGCCGCCAGATCGAGAAGGCGCAGCGCAAGGTCGAGGCGCACAACTTCGACATCCGCAAGCACCTGCTCGAGTTCGACGACACGGCGAACGACCAGCGCAAGGTCATCTACCAGCAGCGCAACGAGCTGCTCGATTCGGAGAGCGTCGCCGACACCGTCGTCGACATCCGCCGCGACGTCGTGACCGAGTTGGTGCGGCGCTTCGTGCCGGCGGAGTCGGTCGACGAGCAGTGGGACGTGACCGGCCTCGAAAAGGAGCTCGAATCCGAGTTCGGGCTGCGGCTCGATCTCCGGCACTGGCTCGAAGACAAGAGCGAAGCCGACGCCGATGACGTGCTCGAGCACGTGCAGGAGCACGTCGAGCGCCTGTTCCGCGAGAAGGAGGCGATGGTCGGCTCCGAGGTCATGCGCGCGCTCGAGAAGCACGTGATGCTGTCGGTGCTCGACAACGCCTGGAAGGAGCACCTCGCCAGCATGGACTACCTGCGCCAGGGCATCTACCTGCGCGGTTACGCGCAGAAGCAGCCGAAGCAGGAATTCAAGCGCGAGGCGTTCGAGCTGTTCCAGCTGATGCTCGAGCGCGTCAAGCACGAGATCATCCAGCTGCTCGCGCGCGTGCGAATCCGCAGTGAGGACGAAGTCCAGGCGCTCGAGGCCCAGCAGCAGCGCCAGGCGCAGGCACGCCAGCTTCAGTTCCAGCACGCCGAGGCCGGCGGCCTCGCTGCGGGCGAGGCGGAGCCGGGCAACGCCGAACCTGCCGCGATGGCGGCGCCGCAGCAACGGCCGGTACACCGCGATGCGCCGAAGATCGGCCGCAACGATCCCTGCCCCTGCGGCTCGGGCAAGAAGTACAAGCACTGCCACGGCCAGCTCGTCTGAGCCGCCGCGCGATCGCGTGAGCCCGCCTGCTTTCGGCGCGGTCGCTTCGGTGCGGCCGAAACCGGAGCACCTGCGGTGACAGAGCCGCCTGTCCACGTCGTCGCAGGCGTCCTGCGGGATGCCGCGGGCCGCGTGCTCGTCGCGCAGCGTCCCACGGGCAAGCACCTCGAAGGCTTCTGGGAATTTCCGGGCGGCAAGGTCGATCCCGGCGAAGCGCCGCGCGAAGCGCTGCGTCGCGAGCTCGCCGAGGAGCTCGGCATCGAAGTCGCTTTGGCGCGGCCGCTGATCGCCGTGCCGTGGACCTATCCCGAGAAGCGCATCGTGCTCGACGCCTGGCTGGTCGACACATACCGCGGCACACCGCATGCGCGCGAGGCGCAGGCGCTTCGGTGGGTGGATCGCGACACGCTCGCGTCGCTGCAGATGCCGCCGGCGGACGTTCCGGTGCTCGCCGCGCTCTGCCTGCCCGACCGCTATCTGATCACGCCGGCGCTGCCGCCTTCCGAACGCAGCATGCTGCTCGCCGGCATCGAGCGCGCCTGCCGCTCCGGCATCCGCCTGATCCAGTTGCGGCAGCCCGCATGGACGACCGGCGACCTCGCGGATTGCGCGGCCGCCGCACACGCGATCTGCGCGCGGCACGGCGCCCATCTGCTGCTCAATGCCGACTGGCAACTCGCCGAGCGCCTGAACCTTGAGGGCGTGCACCTTCCCGCCCGCATCGCGGCGAGCCTCGACACGCGTCCTATTGCCGCGCACCGCTGGCTGGCCGTGTCCTGCCACGATGCCACCGAGCTGGAGCACGCACGGCGCATCGGCGCCGATTTCGCGACACTGTCGCCGGTGGCTGCGACGCCGAGCCACGCGGATGCGGTGCCGCTGGGCTGGGCGCGCTTTGCCGATCTCGTGGCGACCGCAGCGCTGCCGGTGTATGCGTTGGGTGGCCTGGACGGCGCCGATATCGACGCTGCGCGGAACGCCGGCGCGCAGGGTGTCGCGGCGATTCGCGGCTTGTGGCCCATGAGAGACGCCTGCGCATGAGCGGCACGGCGGAGCGCTCCTGAGCGGCGACCGTTGCGATGACAACCCGGAAGACGGTTGCTAGAGTCCGCCGCGCATTGCACGGTCCTCGCAGTTCATCCCGGAAATCCGTATGTCCGACCAAGGCACGCAAGGCCTGCTTTCTCCGTTTCTGCGCCGCCGGCGCATCGCCGCGGCGCGGCCATGGCTGCGGGGCCGCGTCTTCGACTTCGGTTGCGGATCCGGAGCGCTGGCCGCACTTGTGCGGTCTGAGGACTACTGCGGCTACGACATCGATGCGGTCTTACTCGCGGCAGCGCGTAACGCTTACCCTCGACATCGCTTCGTCGAAGCCGCACCGGCAACCGGCGAGTGGGACACCGTTGTCTCCCTCGCGGTCATCGAGCACAGCAAGCACCCCGATGCGTTCCTGCGCGGGCTGGTCGCGCTTGCGCGGCCCGGCGGGCGTATCGTGCTGACGACACCGCACCCGGCGTACGAGTCGATCCATGACCTCGGCGCGAGGCTGGGTGTCTTCAGCCACGACGCCAGCGAGGAGCACGAGGCGCTGCTCGATCGTGAGGCGCTCCACGGTCTGGCGCGGCGGCAGGGCCTCGCCATCGTCCTTTATCGGCGCTTTCTGTTCGGCGCCAACCAGCTGCTGGTGCTGGAACGTCGCTAGGCCGCAGGCGTGGAGGTTTCCGGCGCGACGCGCTTATCATTCGCGCTCTTCCGGCCGACCGGCACGCGATGAAGCTCGTCATCCAGATCCCCTGCTACAACGAAGCCGAATCGCTGCCGCACGCGATCGCGCACCTGCCGCGGCAGGTCCCCGGATGCGACGTGGTCGAGTGGCTGGTCGTCGACGATGGCTCCGACGACGACACGGCGGAGGTCGCCCGCTCGCTTGGTGTCGACTGCGTGGTGCGGCATCCGGTCAACCGCGGCCTCGCGGCGGCGTTCATGACGGGACTCGACGCCGCCATCGCCCGCGGTGCCGACGTCATCGTCAACACCGACGCCGACAACCAGTACGACGCGCGCGACATCGAGGCGCTGGTGCGGCCGATCAGCGAGGGCCGCGCGGAGATGGTCATCGGCGCACGCCCGATCGCCGACACCGAACATTTCTCGTGGCTCAAGAAGAAGCTGCAGATGCTGGGCAGCCGGGTCGTGCGGCTCGCCAGCAACACTGATGTCGCCGACGCGCCGAGCGGCTTCCGTGCGTTCACGCGCGAGGCCGCGCAACGGCTCAACGTGTTCAGTTCCTACACCTACACGCTGGAAACGATCATCCAGGCCGGACATAGCAACATCCGCGTGCTGTCGGTGCCGGTGCGCACGAATCCCGATCTGCGCCCGTCGCGGCTGGTCAAGAGCACCGGGCTTTACGTGTGGCGCTCGTCGACGACGATCGTGCGCATCTTCGCGACGTATCGCCCGCTCACGTTCTTCTGGCTGATCGCGACGTTCTTCGTGAGCGCCGGTCTGCTGTTCGGCGGCTGGTACCTGGTCCATGCCCTGATCGGAGAAGGGGCCGGCCATGTGCAGTCGGCACTGCTTGCTGCGGCTTCGGTGACCATCGGGCTGATCGCGTTCCTGCTCGGTTTTCTCGCAGACCTGCAATCGGTGAACCGGCGCCTGCTCGAGGGCCTCGACTGGCGGTTGCGTCAGCTCGAGCATCGCGATCCACGCGCACGGGTCGATGAGCCCGGACGCAAGCCATGAATCGCCTTCCCGGGCGCCGGCGCGGACCGTGTTCGATCGCGATGCACTGAAGCGTGCGGCCGGTGTGGCCGGCGCGCTCGTCTGCCTCGTCGCACTGGCGCTGCTGATCCGGCGCGGCCTTGCACTGGGCGACGCGCTAGGGGACGCGCTCGCCCGCACTCGGGTCGCCGCGCTGCTGGCCGCGCTCGCGCTGTACCTGGTCGGTGGTTTGCTGCTGGCCGGGGCGTGGGTGGGCTTGGTGCGCCTCGCTGCAGGGCGGCGGCTGCCCGCCTTGCCGCTGGCCGTCGGCCACCTGCGCGCGCAGCTTGCGAAATACCTGCCTGGGAATGTGTTTCATCTCGCCTGGCGGCACGTCGCAGCGCGTAGGGCGGGCGCCGACCATCGCGCGCTAGCGCTCGCGCTGTTGCTGGAGACGGTGCTGGTCAGCGCGGGCGCGGCCTTGCTGGCGCTCGGCGTGGTTGCCGATCCGCGCCTGGATGGGATCGCGCCATGGGCACGTCATGTCGTCTGGCTCGCGCCGGGCGTCGCACTGCTTGCGTGGATCGCCGCAGGCTGGATCGGGCACCGTACCGGCGCGCCGCAGCTCGCGTTGCAACGCAGCGGAGTCTCGCTCCTCGCTGTGCTCGCGCTCTACGTCGGGATGTTCGTCTGTTCAGCGCTCGCGCTCCGATCGCTCTCGCCGTCGCCTGACGCGCTGCCTTTCGGTGCCTGGTGCGGCTGGCTCTCGCTCGCCTGGCTGGTCGGCTATGTGACGCCGGGGGCGCCGGCGGGAATCGGCCTGCGCGAGGCGGTGCTGTCGCTCGGGCTCGCGCCCGTGCTGGGCGTGGCGGAGGCGCTGGCGCTGGCGTTGCTCTACCGGCTGGTCACGACCGTGGCGGATGGCGTGCTGGCGGCCATCGGCTTTCTGGACCGGTCTGCGAGCTAGCGCCGCCTACCGACGCGTGGCCGCGAGTTCCAGGTAGCGTTCGTGCAGCGCCGCGACCTGCGCGTCGAGATCCTCGGGCGCGCCGCTGTTGTCGATCACGTCGTCGGCAGCGGCGAGCCTCTGCTCGCGCGACGCCTGCGCGTCGATCATCGCCTCGGCGAGCGAGGGCGGCATGCCGTCGCGCGCGATGGCGCGGGCGAGCTGCAGCTCGCGCGGCAGGTCTACCACGAGGACGCGATCGACCCAGTCGTAGCCCGCCGTTTCGACGAAGAGCGGCACCACCAGCATCACGTACGGCCCCGCCGCCGCGTCGGTTCGCACGAGCATTTCCGCGCGAACGCGTGGGTGCAGGATCGCCTCGAGGCGCCTACGCGCGTCGGCATCGCCGAACACCAGCGCTCGCATTTCGGCGCGCTCGAGCGAGCCGGTCTCGTCGAGTATCTGCGGGCCGAATGCCGCTGCAATCTCGTTGAGCGCGGGCATGCCGGGCTGGACCAGCTCGCGCGCGACCGCATCGGCATCGATGACCGTCGCACCGAGCGTCGCGAAACGGCGCGCCGCCTCGGATTTGCCGCTGCCGATACCGCCGGTCAGCGCGACGGTGAACGGGTGCAGCGCACGTTTGCGAGTCGCGTCGGAATGGGCGCGGGCACGGTCGGGCATTGGGAGTCCTGTGTGCTTCGGTATCGCGCCGTCGTGGCGCGACGGCCTATTGTCCGACAGTGAAGAGTGCGGAATACCAGGCGCCGAGGCGATCGCCGAGCACGAACCAGACCCAGCCCGCCGCGGCGATGAACGGGCCGAACGGAATCGGCGTGCTGCGATCCTGTCCGCGCAGCGCGAGCACGCTGCCGCCGACGATCGCGCCGATCAGCGAGGACAGCAGTACGATCGGCAGCAGGCTCATCGCTCCCATCCAGGCGCCGAGCGCGGCGAGCAGCTTGAAATCGCCGTAGCCCATGCCTTCCTTGCCGGTCGCGAGCTTGAACAGCCAGTAGACGGACCAAAGGCTGAGGTATCCGATCGCGGCGCCGATGATCGCCGCATCGGGTGGCACAAAAACGGGTACCAGCGAGAGCAGCAGGCCGAGCCAGAGCAGCGGCAGCGTCAACTGATCGGGCAGGAGCTGCGTGCGCGCATCGATGCCGGCGGCGGCGATCAGGATCCAGGTGAAGGCGAGTCCCGCCGCGAGCGGCCAGCCGAAGCCGAGCTTCCATGCGATCGCAGCCGACGCGAGCGCGGTGAGCAGCTCGACCAGCGGGTATTGCCACGAGATGCGCGCCTTGCAGTGGCGGCAGCGCCCGCGCAGCAGCAGCCAGCTCAGGAGCGGGATGTTGTCCAGCGCCGAAAGACGATGCTTGCAGGCGGGGCAGTGCGAGCCGGTGACGACGAGGTCGGGCGGCTTCGCTTCGTCACCGGGCGGATGGCCGAGGAGTTCGCGCGCCTGCGTGCGCCAGTCGTGCTCGAGGCGGCGCGGCAGGCGCAGGATGACGACGTTGAGAAAGCTGCCGACGAGAAGGCCCAGCAACCCGGTCAGCGCGATCAGCGGACCGGGTTGGGTTGCCCAGGAAAAATCGAACACGCGCCGCCGGAACGATCAGCCGACGACCGCGGCAAGCTTGAAGATCGGCAGGTACATGCCGATCACCATGCCGCCGACGAGCACGCCGATGATGACCATGATGAACGGCTCCAGCAGGCTCGACAGCGCATCGACCGCGTTGTTGACTTCTTCCTCGTAGAACTCGGCGACCTTGAACAGCATCTTGTCGAGCGCGCCGGCCTCCTCGCCGATGGCGACCATCTGTACGACCATGTTCGGGAACAGGTTGGTCTGCCGCATCGCGAGCTGAAGCTGATGGCCAACCGCAACATCCTCGCGGATGCGCTTGACAGCGTCGTTGTAGACCACGCTGCCGGTCGCATTGGCGACCGAGTCCAGCGCCTCGACCAGCGGCACGCCGGCGCGGAACGTCACGCCGAGGGTGCGCGAGAAGCGTGCGATCGCCGACTGGCGCAGGATGTTGCCGACGACCGGCAGTTTGAGCAACGAGCGCCCGATGAAGTGAGCGAACTTGTCCGAACGCTTGTACAGCATGACCAGGCCGACCATCGTGCCGACGACGATCAGCAGCAGCAGCCACCAGTACGACACCATGAAACGCGATGCGTTGACCAGCATCTGCGTGAATGCCGGCAGGTCCGCGCCGAAGTTCTTGAATACGGACTCGAACTGAGGCACCACGAACATCAAAAGGATGCAGGACACGAGAATCGCGACCGCAATGACGATCGCGGGATAGAACATCGCCTTCTTGATCTTGCCTTTCAGCGATTCGATGTTTTCCTTGTAGGTCGCGATCGTGTCGAGGACGGTGTCGAGCACGCCGGCGGATTCGCCGGCCTTGACCAGATTGCAGTAAAGCTCGTCGAACTGGACCGGGTACTTGGCGAGCGACTCGTGCAGGGACGAGCCGCCCTCGATGTTCGTCTTGATGTCCGTCAGCATGTCCTTCATGCGCGGATTCGTCTGACCGCCGGCGACGATCTCGAAGCCCTGCACCATCGGCACGCCGGCCGACATCATTGTGGCGAGCTGGCGGCTGAATATGGCGATGTCGCGGCCCTTGATGGCCTTGCCGGCCTTGCCGAACAGCGGCTTCGCTTTCGGCTTGACGGTTTGCGGATTGATGCCCTGCTGGCGCAGCGCCGCTTTGACCAGGCTCGCGTTCTTCGAGACCTGCTCGCCCTTGATCTTGACGCCGCGCTTGTCGATGCCGACCCAGGTAAAGACCTGCATCTGGCTGACCTGGGCGCGCGACTTGCCGACACTGGTCTTGATGCCGGCTCTTGCAGCGGTAGCAGTGGCCATGATCCTAGTCCTTCGTAACCCGGTTGATTTCCGCGAGACTGACGATGCCGTTCTTCGCTTTCAGAAGCGCCGATGCGCGCAGGTCGCGGATGCCGTTGCGCCGCGCCTGCTCGGCGATCTGGATCGCACTGCCGCCCGAGAGGATGATCTTGGAGATATCCTCGGTCAGCGGCATCACTTCGTAGATCCCCGTCCGCCCCTTATACCCGTCGTTGCAGCCCGAACAGCCGACTGCGTCAAAGATCTGCATGCCGGCGTCGATTTCCTCCTGGGTGAAGCCCTCGCTGAGCAGGGCGGCGGCCGGGAGCTGCAGCGGCTTCTTGCAGTCGTGCAGTCGGCGCGCGAGGCGCTGGGCGATGACCAGCGTCACCGAGGACGTGATGTTGTACGGCGCGATGCCCATGTTCATGAGGCGCGCGATCGTCTGGGAGGCGTCGTTCGTGTGCAGCGTCGACAGCACCATGTGGCCGGTCTGCGCGGCCTTGATCGCGATCTCGGCGGTCTCGAGGTCGCGGATCTCGCCGACCATGATGACGTCGGGGTCCTGGCGCAGGAACGAGCGCAGCGCGGCGGCGAAGGTCATGCCGCGCTTGACGTTCATCTGCACCTGGTTGATGCCGGGCACGCGGATCTCGACCGGATCCTCGACAGTCGAGATGTTGCGGCCCTCGGTGTTGAGGATGTTGAGCGCGGTGTACAGCGACACGGTCTTGCCCGAGCCCGTCGGGCCCGTCACCAGCACCATGCCGTAGGGCTTGTCGATCGCGTCCAGGAAGAGCTTCTTCTGGTCCTCCTCGTAGCCCAGCTTGTCGATGCCGAGGCGCGCCGCCGAGCCGTCCAGGATGCGCAGCACGATCTTCTCACCGAACAGCGTCGGGCAGGTCGACACGCGGAAATCGACCGATTTCGTCTTCGAGAGGTTCAGCTTGATGCGCCCGTCCTGCGGCACGCGGCGCTCGGCGATGTCGAGCCCCGACATGACCTTGAGGCGTGAAGCGATGCGTGCATTGAGCTTGATCGGCGGCGAGGCGACCGCGCGCAGCATGCCGTCCATGCGGAAACGCACGCGGAAGCTCTGCTCGTAAGGCTCGAAGTGGATGTCCGAGGCGCCGCGCTTGATCGCGTCGACCAGCACCTTGTTGACGAACTTCACGACCGGGGTGTCGTCGTTGCCGCTGGCATCGACACCGGTAGAATCGCCTTCCTCGTCGACGGCCCCGAGATCGAGATTCTCCAGGCCTTCCGCGTCCTCGAGGCCCTCGACCACCGTCGAGGTCGCGTTGAAGGCCTGCTCGATCGCACGATCGATCTGCTGCTCGTCGATCAGGATCGGCTCGATGATGTGGTTGGACTGGAACTTGATCTCGTCCAGCGCGCGCAGGTTGGTCGGGTCGGAGACGCCGACGAACAGGCGGTTGCCGCGCTTGAACAGCGGTAGCGCCTTGTGCTTGTTGATCAGGTCTTCGCGGACGAGGCGCAGGGGGATCTGCGCGAGATCCAGCGCCTCGATGTCGAACAGCGGAATGCCGAACTCGGACGAGGAGGCCAGCGCCACCTGCTGGCTGCTCACGAGCCCGTTCTCGACCAGCCAGGCCCCCAGCGGAATTTTCTGGCGCGCGGCGTCGTCGACGGCCTTGCGCGCCTCGCCTTCGTTGAGCGTCCCCTCCGCCACCAGCCGGCGCGCGATGCCCGTAAGGCCGGCCAGCGGCGCTGGATTCATCTGCATCGCCATAGGAATACTTCGTAACCCCCCGTAATCAGGACCGAATCTACCCTAAATGGATTGCCGAAAGAACTATCCGCGGGCAGTATAGAGAGCCAGTGCACAGTTCCTTCACGCCCGCCCAGGGGAGGCTATGCTCAGCATCATCCTGCCGGCCAAGAACGAGGCCGCGGCCCTGGCCGACCTGCTGCCGCGTCTCCGGCGGGAGCAGCCCGATGCCGAGATCATCGTGGTGGACGACGGATCGACCGACGACACGGCTTCGATCTGCGCTCGTAACGGGGTGCAAGTCGTGCGCCAGGCTTATCCGATGGGCAACGGCGCCGCCATCAAGCGGGGCGCTCGGGTCGCGAAGGGCGACACCCTCGTGTTCATGGACGCCGACGGCCAGCACGATCCCCAACTGGTCGGGCGATTGTTGCAACGGCTGCGTGAAGGCTACGACATGGTCGTCGGCGCGCGGGACTGGGCCGGGCAGGCCGGCGTGGGCCGCGGAGTGGCCAACACGATCTACAACTGGCTTGCGAGCCGGATGACGAATTTCCAGGTGCTCGACCTGACCTCCGGCTTCCGCGCCGTCGACGCAGAGAAGTTCCGCGAATTCCTGCACCTGCTCCCGAACGGCTTTTCGTATCCGACGACGATCACGATGGCCTTCTTCCGCAGCGCCTATGCCGTCGCGTACGAGCCGATACCGGTAGCGCGCCGGATCGGCAAAAGCCACATCCGGCCGCTGCGGGACGGAGTGCGGTTCCTTTTGATCATCTTCAAGATTGCGACGTTGTATTCGCCGCTGAAGCTTTTCGTTCCGGTGAGCCTCGGCTTTTTTGCTCTCGGCCTCGGCTATTACACCTACACTTTTCTGGTGGCGCATCGATTGACGAACATGAGCGTGCTGCTGTTCAGTGCGTCGGTCATCGTGTTCCTGATCGGACTCGTTTCGGAGCAGATCACGGCGCTGACCTATCGTCCGACCGGTTTCCATTCGAAACACTAGAACCCATTTCATCCGATGCGCCCATGCAGGCCGACGGTTCTGCTGATTACCAGGAATCTGCCTCCGCTACTCGGAGGGATGGAACGGCTCAACTGGCATCTGGCGGACGAGTTGCAGCGACAGGCAGATGTATGCGCCGTCGCTCCGCGTGGAAGTGCGGCATGCGCGCCGGAGGGTGTCGCAGTAGTTGAAGTCGTCCACCGCCCGATTGCATTGTTCCTTCTAGCAGCTCTGTGGAAGAGTGTGTGGCTGGCACGCCGCGTTCGACCCGTCTCGGTCATCGCTGGCAGTGGACTTATCGCTCCGATTGCATGGCTTGCCGCCCGACTCTCGCGGGCTCGCGCCATCGTCTATCTGCATGGCCTCGACATTGCGCTGAAAAACATCGTTTATCGTGCGGCCTGGCTGCCTGCAATTCGCCGCATGGATCGCGTCTTCGCGAACAGTCGCGCGACGGCACAGCTTGCGCGTGACTCCGGCGTTCGGCGCGATCGCATCGCGATTATCCCCCCAGGCGTTCATGTCGACGTCGCTGGCCCCGGCAATGGGGAGGCTTTTCGTGGAGCCTTCGGTCTCGGTCCGGGGCCAATCTTGCTCAGCGTGGGCAGGCTTACGGAGCGGAAGGGGCTGCGCGAGTTTGTCAGCGACGTGTTGCCGCAGGTAGTGGCGTCCTGTGGTGAGGTACAGCTTGTCGTCGTCGGGGATGAAGCACACGATGCACTTGTGGCACGCAGCCAGTCACGAGAAAGTATCCAGGCCGCAGCCGACGCCCACGGCGTCGGTAATCATATTCGCTTTCTGGGACCCATTACCGACTGGAACGTGCTCTCGCATGGTTATCGAGCGGCCGCGGTGCATGTATTTCCGGTCCGGGAAATTCCCGGGGATCCCGAAGGGTTCGGCATGGTCGCTATTGAGGCCGCCGCACATGGGCTTCCTACGGCAGCCTATGCCACCGGCGGCATCGTCGATGCCGTGAGCGACGGCGTCAGCGGCAGACTTGTTGCTCCGGGTGACGGTGCGGCACTTGGGCTGGCCATTGTCGAACTGCTTACGCGACCGCTGCCTATGGCTCCGATGATTGCCTTCGCTCGGGGGTTCGCCTGGTCACGCTTCGGCGAACGAATGCGAAATGATGTCTTGTCAACGCCAACGCCGTGACGATTGCATGGGCTTTCGCCGACGAACGCGTGGCGCACAGCAAGGCAAATTTACGGCAAGGGGGCATCGTGGGAACCGATAAGGATTGGGAAACATGGGGCCGAACGGATCCCTATTTTGGCGTCATTTCGAGCGACAAGTACCGTCGCGAAAACATGAGCGAGGAAGTGCGCGCTGAATTCTTTCGCTCCGGCGAAGTACACGTTGCGGAAGTGCTCTCGAGGATCAGAAACCATTTCGAGTCCGGCTTTTCTCCGCTATCGACACTGGATTTCGGCTGTGGCGTCGGCCGGCTTGTAATTGCTCTCGCTCGGCATACCAAACGTGTAGTCGGTGTCGATGTCTCAGAAGCGATGATCGAAGAGGCTCGGCGGAATTGCGCGCGCGCCGCGGTGGCAAATGCGGACTTTGTCAAATCCGACGACGACCTGAGCGAGGTCTCCACAACGTTCGACCTCGTCCACACGTTCATTGTTCTGCAGCACATTCCATGGTCGCGTGGGCGCCGGCTGATGCAGCGCCTATCCGAGCAGGTGAACGAGGGTGGTTATTTCTGCGCGCAATTCCTGATTTCATGTACTGCTTCTCCGCTCAAGCGGAATCTCGTCAGGCTTCGGTATGCGCTCGCTCCACTCAATTGGCTCCGGAATCTAATGCGACACCGGCCTTTGTTCGAGCCGGCTATGCAACTGCATGTATATGACCTTCGGGTTATTGTCTCTGATCTGCACAGGCGCGGCTTCGATAGCATGCTCCTATCCGTTGCTGAGCCGACGCACGATTTCGAGTTCGAGAGCGCATTCCTGATCGCCCAACGATCACGTAAATGCTCGCCACTCGAGTCCCGAACATGAACCAGCAGACACAGCGTGAGTCGTCGTGAGTCAACGGTTCGGATGGCTGGCGCGAAACACGCTCGGTGTGATGGCGTGGAATGTAGCGCGGATCGGATCCCAGTTCGTGTGGGTGGTGCTGCTTGCTCGAACGCTTGGGGCAAGCGGATACGGGGTATTTTCCGGCGTCGTCGGACTGGCGCTCGTCGTCGGAGGATTTGCCGGGCTGGGCCAGGGTTTGCGTCTGTATCAGGACGTAGCTCGCGACCAGAAGCTGCTCTTTGTCCGATGGAACCAGGCGACGCAAGTATTCGCCTGGAGCGTACTTCCCATAATGGCAGTGTTCCTGTGGCTCGCGCACGGATTGTTTGCGATCGAATGGCGGGTCCTGATTGCGATCGCACTAGCCGAAGTGGGTGTTACATCCGTAGTGTCGCAAGTAGCCACGGCATACGCCGCTTGTGGAAGGATGCTGCCGGCTGCTGCCGCTCCGGTTTTTCTGTCCTTAGGCAAAGTGCTGGCAGCTCTCATCCTGACAGTGGTTTCGGTACCGACTCTGGTGATCTACGTTTTGCTGCACATGGTAATGAGCGTGAGTTCTGCCACGCTGCTCCTCATCAAATGCAAGCGTGACTTGGGCCTCCGGTTCGGTTCGGTTCCGCTCCGATTGAACGACATACGCGAAGGGCTGGGTTTTGCAGCGATACAATCCAGTAGTCTTGCGATGACCTCTCTGGACAAGTCTTTCGTCCTGCGTGCAGGTGGAGCCGCCATTGCGGGCAATTACTCCGCAGCGCAGCGATTTGCGAGCCTGGTCACGATTCCTGTCGATGCCCTCGTATTCACGGCACTTCCACGATTGTTCCGCATCGAACAAAGCAGGCAAGCCCATCCCCGCATGATGCCGATGCTGGTCGCTTCAGTACTTTGCTATGGGGGCGTGGCCGGTGCGTCCGTCTGGTGCGGAGCACCGATTGTCGCCTGGCTTCTGGGGTCGGACTTTGCTTCGGCTGGTGAAGCCGTGCGCGTGCTTGCGCTGTATGTTCCGATCTATTGCCTGCGCAGCCTCGGCGTTCACGTGCTGCTCGGCATAGGGGCTACGCGATGGCGCGTTCTTACCGACACGCTGGGTATTGTCATCATGGGCGTAGCGATGAACGTGCTCGTCCCCTACCTCGGATTGACAGGTGCCGCCTTCGGCCTTGTCATGACGGAGTCCGCACTCGCTTTGATGGTGTGGTTCGGTTATCTCACCCGCCGGAGCGATCGCTTGCCCTGTTCGTCTGCATGATTTCCTGGATCAGCTTGTGGTACGCGTCGATTGCGCGCTCGATACTAAAATCTTTCGCCCTCTCGATAAGCTTTTCTGCCGGAATGCGACGTTCGTCCAGTACACGACGCATCGCTCCGACCAGCGCATCGCCGTCGCCTCGTGGTATGAGCTGACCGTACTTTCCGCCTTGCAGTATCTCGGCGGGGCCTGATGGGCAGTCTGTTGCTATGACCTGGGTCCCGCAAGCCATCGCTTCCACGAGTACGTTTCCGAAGCCTTCATAGTCTGAGCAAAGCACGAGCGCACACGAAGCGCGGATATAAGGCAATGGATTCTCCGTGTAACCTGTCAGCCTGCAGTGGGCATCCAGGCCAGCCGTGCTGATCTCTTGGCTGAGCTGGTCATGCAGCGGGCCGGTTCCGACGATGATGAGCCGGGCTGGTCGCGTTTCGAGCAGTCGGCGAAAGCTGCTGATCAGGAGATCGAGTCGCTTCTCCTTGGACAGCCTGCCGACGAAGGCGAAAGTGGGAGCGGCGAGATCGCCCCACGGCCAAGGGACATTGGCGCACGAACGCTCCTCGAAATCGCTACCTATGACGGGATTGTGAATGGTTACGATCCTGCTGCCGTCAACCCCGATGTCACTCTGCAGGTCGCGTGCGACGCCGTCGGAAACCGCCACGATTTTGTCGGCGCGTCTGACGAGAAGCCACATCAATGCCCGCACCAGCTCGAGCTTGATGCGCCTCAGGCCGCGTGCGGCCAGTCGGGGGCCTGACAGTGACAGATGCTGGGTAACGATGACACGAATGTCACTAAACGTGATCGCCCGCATTGCAAGAACAAGGCAAGCGACATCGTTCGCTGTTGTGAAGACTACGTCAGGGCGTTCCCGTCGGAGCACACGCACGACACCTGTCGGGAAAGACGCGGGTCCCGACGGGGCTATTTCAACAATCCGGATGTCGGGCGGCAGCTCGCCGTTCGGGTCAGCGTTGATCTTTCCCGCGGCGATCACGATGTCAAAACCTCTCGCGTGGAGCGACTTCGCAATGTTGAGCTGGACGCGCTCCATTCCGCCGTGATCGAGTCGGCTCAGCAGAAGCATTATCCTCACGATCCGCGGACTGGCGGCCGCACCGCCCCTCCAATTGGCATGCAGAGCACGTTCTGGTAATCACCCAGCGTTTCGAGAGTTATGTCGCGCAGACGCCCTGAACGGCCAATACTCGCAAAGCGGTAGTGTCGCTCTGCGAGAAAACCCAACGTGTCTTCGACGGAATACCCGGCCATGGTGGCTGATGCGCGCTGAACTTCGATAATCAGCATCGGCCGAAATCGTTCGATCGTCCGCGCGGATCCCCGGAGGCATGGCAGCTCAGCACCTTCGATGTCGATCTTGATGAAATCCACTCGATCGAGAGGATTCTCTTCGAGATAGTCGTCGAGCGTCCGAAGTGTGACGTATTGGAGCGGTGCAGTTTCCGCGGCAGCACCATACAGGCTGCCGAGGCCGTCATTCTCGTCATTTTGTTCGCCCTGTCCGCACGAAGCATAGATAGGGGCACTGGTATTGTGGTCAGATAGCCCGTAGCGGACGGCGAGGGCTTGTCGTAAGCCATTCCTCGCCATGTTCGACTCCAATACATCGGCGATGCGATCAACCGGTTCGAACGCAATCACTCGACCTTCCGGGCCGACGCGTTTGGCGGCCACCAGCGATATTTCGCCAATGTTGGCGCCGACATCGATCAGCACCATTCCAGGGGTTAGCATGCGATCGAGCAGTGCGACTATATCGCGGTTGTAATAACCCATCCAGAACATGCGCCGCTGCATATGCTCGGAAAGGCGCAGGCTGATCGTCAAATCGCCGTCGAAATCGCGAACGCTGATCGTGCGGTGGACCTTTCGGAAGGCGCGGCGGAACAGCGCCTGGAAAATTGGCACCCGCCCCCGCATCGAGAGAAGGTTGGCAAACCACCGAAATGTCCTGAGCGCGTTGTCCATAGCTGGCCGGCGGCTATGGCGCGGCTTTGCGTAAAACATACAGAGTGCAGGCCGACCCGAGAATTCTCGACAGACGCTGACGCAGGCCAATGCCGAGAGACGTGGAATTGGCCATTGTGTAGAAAAGATGATTAGGCTCGACCCGACACACACCGAATCCGTGCTCGGCGAACTTGCGGAGCCACCAGCGCCGCGAAAAATACCAGACCTCCGTCAGCGCGCTGCCGCGTTCGCCGTGACGCGACGGGAACAGCGTACGCAGCCATTCGCTGGCCGCCGCTGGCGTTCGCGGTATGTCCGCCATCTCACCTGGCTCGCTGCCGCGAACGGCGAGCGCCAGGCGCCGGACCACGCGTCTGGCAAGCCAGACGTAGTGCGCGGGGAAGCGCCACAGGCGGCAGACACTGCTCGGGATCAGATGAATCGCCGTCCCGTCGTCGGCCAGCACGCGTCTCATCTCATCGAGCAGAGCATCGATGTCACCGACATGTTCGAGGACGTTGGAACTGAAGACGATATCGACACTTCCGTCGGCGGCCGGTATCGTCGTACCGTCGTAATCGATGACATCGAATACGCGCACCGCCCTGTAGTGACTATTCTGAAGATCGACGGCCGTGACGCGGTAGCCTTCGGCTTGAATAGCTCTGGCCTGCTGGCCCGTACCGGCACCGATCTCGAGAACCGTTCGAATGCGATCGGCATCGAGCGGTGGGGGAAACCACATGAGCGCCTGTCGCAACTCATGAGCGCGGATCGCCTTGACAGAATGGAGGTGATGCGCGTTCGGCATCCTTTCCCTTGCAGCAACCTCGTTTTTGCTCGCCATGGGACTTGTCCGGTCGGGCGCCCCTACGGGAACACGCGCGCTCCAGCCGGAAGGCGCCTTCCGAGGTAGCGATGCGCATATTAGTGCTGACCAAGCGTCAATATACCGGGAAGGACTTGCTGGATGAACGCTTCGGGCGACTCTTCGAGATCCCTGCAGCGCTATCCGAGTGGGGCCATGACGTTCGCGGTATCGCAATCAGCTATCGTAAGCGCGCCCAGGGGGCCTATCGATGGACTGAGTATCCCCGCCTGAGCTGGCGGTCGGAAAATGCGCTGCCGCTCGGGCTTCTTTGCTACAACCGGATTCTTTCCAGTGCGACCAACGAGTGGATGCCTGATGTCGTCTGGTCCAGCGGCGACATGCTGCAGTGCACCCTTGCCTTCCGATGGACGCGCGAGTGCGGTCTGCCGCTGGTCATCGATCTTTATGACAATTACGAGAGCTTCGGTCTTTCTCGCCTCCCGGGTCTTGCGCAGAGTTTCCGCGTGGCGTGCCGGGAGGCTGAGGGAGTCACGACCGTCGGCAGCCTGCTGGCACAGCGGGTCGAGCACCGCTATCGCCGTATCAGGCCGACCGGTATCGTGCAGAACGGAGCCCGTAAGGATCTTTTCGTCGTACGCGATCGGCTCGAGTGTCGGCGGCGTCTGGGTCTCCCGTTGGACGGACGGCTCGTTGGAACGGCGGGTGCGATCAATGATGATCGGGGCATCAGTGACCTGTTCGAGGCGTTCCTTGCCCTCGCTTCGCGTGACGAGCAATTGTGGCTGGTCCATGCCGGCGTGACTGACTCGACGCCGGCAAGATTCCGGCATCCTCGCATCGTGGACCTTGGTGTACTTCCCCTCGAACAGGTGCCATTCGTCCTGTCGGCACTCGATGTCGGCGTCGTGTGCAATCGCGACTCCGAATTTGGCCGCTACTGCATGCCACTCAAGCTGTTCGAAATGCTGTCGACCCGTACGCCTGTTGTCGCAGCTGAGGTCGGGGAAGCCGCACGAGTCCTCGCCGCACACCCCGAGTGCCTCTACGAACCGGGCAATTCACTCGACTTGGCAGGAAAGATCGAGTACCAGCTGAGCACACCCCAAGTCGACGCACTGCCGGCGGCGCCCAGCTGGGCGGATTGTGCGCGCGGGCTGGAGGCATTTCTCATGCCGCTGGTGCGAGGTTAGACGCAACCGGATCAGTCGTTGAGGGCGCCGGAAGCCGGACCTCTGGACTGGGACTGTCCTGTCTGCTCGACCTCCAGGCGTTTTTGCAGCTTCGCGACCTTCAATCGCGTTGCTCCGAACCCGGTGTGCGCGCTGAGTACGTCGAGCTCCTTCCGGGCTTGATCCCAGCGGTGAAGATCGAGGAGGAAGCCGATCAGATTTATCCGGTATTGCACGTCGTGCGACTTCGCGGCTTCGCTCGCGAGCCGCAGCGCGAGATCGGTGTCGTGCAGGCGGTTGTATGCGAAGATGGCGTAACTGTAGAGAATCGAAGGGTTCGCCGGTTCGTGCCGGATTCCGGCAAGGTAGATTTCGAGCATCTGCTGGTCGTCGATGACACAAAGCCCTTTGCGCTGACACGCAGTGAGAGAGGCAATTGCGGCACCGTCCTCGACACCCGGACGCCTGCTTTCGAGTTTCGCGTGCATGCTCTGCCACCAATCGGAAGGCACCTCCCGGCCGGTCCTCGAAGCGACGGTAATGAGTGCGACTTCCGGCAGGATCGTCGAACCCGGCACACGCGCTGCCGCCTCCAGCGCATCGATGGCTCGGGGCACGTTGGGCGAATCTGGCCGATAACCGCTTAAAACGACGAATGTGCGGCCAAGCGCATACGTTGCGCGTGGCGAATGAGGATGCTGTGCCGCTTCGGCGACCGCCAGGCGGACCGGATCGCTCCATTCGCGCGCGCGCAACGTCAAGGTGAAGGCACCGAGACAGGCAAGCGCGAGCAATGTCGCGTAACGGCTCAGGGCAAACGCATTCTTCGCGGTTGGCAGGACGACATCCACCAAAGCGAGGAGCAATCCGGCAGAGGCGAAATAGTTTCGGTGCTCGAACGCGATCTCCAATGGCACGACGGTCGCCGTCAGAACATGCGCAGCGAGGAACCAGCCGATGCCGAGCGAAACAAGCGGACGGTGATTCCGTGCCCAGAATGCCACGGCGATCATGAAAACGATCCCGAGCAGCGCCGGCAATGTCGAAGCAGGTTGCCAGAGACTGGTCGAGATCGGGTAATCGTCTCTGAAAAAGCTGAAGAATCGCGGCAATGGCAGCACGATCCACGCGAGATAATCCATGAGTACGCGCGGCTCAGTAAGCAGGCGTTCCGGAAGCGTGAAAGTCCTCGCGGCGTACGAGAGCGGATTCAGTACCTTCGGTAGAAGCCATGCGCATCCGGCGATTGCGGGGAAAACGAGGAATATCGCGTAGAAGCCCGATAACTCGTGTCTGCTTGAGCCGCGGAATCGAAATATCGTGCATTCGACGACCAACGCAAAAAGCGGCAGTATCGCTGCCGATTCCTTTGCCGCAACGCCTGCCAGGACACATGAGGGGAATACGAGCCACAGCAGCCATCGTGCCGACCCTCCGCGACCCTCGCACTGTTCTTGCCTCGCACGCACATAGGCAACCAGCCCAAGCAGCACGAAAACCTGTGCCAGGCTTTCCATGCGCTGGACGACATAGAGGACTGCCGTCAGGTTGATCGGGTGGATGAGCCATAACGCCGTTACCGAAAGTGCGATCCAGTCGCCACGTGAAGGAGGTCCTGGTGGCGTGTCGGCAGTGGTCGACGCGAGCCGGCGCAGCAGCACGAACAGCAGCCATCCATTGAGTATGTGGATGGCGAGATTCGTGACTTTCATCGGCAGTGGATCGAGTCCCGAGAAGTAATGATTCGCGGCAAAGCTCAGCGAAGCGAGAGGACGCTGAAAGTCGCTCGACGGCGAGGACCAGATGGCGGCGAGCCAGGCCGCCGGGTCAAGCGACGTGACGTGCAGATCGGTGTTATCCACGATATTCGGAAAGTCATCGAACTCGTAGCCTCCGCCCAGCCCCGATGCGTAGATGGCAATGCACAGCACGAATGCCGTGATCGTGGCGGGAAGAAACATCCGATTCGACATGTCGGTATCCGGATCAATGGGGTGAGGCTGCAGGAGATCTAGCGGGCATCTGTCGGACCTTGATGCACGTCGGCTAGGAGAATGCCTCGCAACCGCCTAGCTTCTCCATCCCAATACGCCTGGTGTTCGAGCAGCCGTGCATGCACCCACCGCATTCCGAACCCAGGTTGTCTGAGTCGGCCGCGCGCGGCGGCAAAATAGTCAAGATGCTGCAATCCCAAAGCAGGATATCCCATGCTACCGAGGAACGCCGCCTGCTGCAGGGCGGTACTGGGAGTCGGATCGGCATCGAATGCCGAGTTGAAGTACTGCAATGTTGCGGCCCCGTCACCACGTGCGAGGGCGAGCCGTCCCTGCAGATTCAAGACGTCCTGCTGCCGTCCTCCGGATGTCTTCGCATGTTCGTTGGCAGCCATGGCATCGACGAGTGTTTCGATTGCGTCAAGATCGACTCCTGAACAGGGCCTTCGTTGGAGCGATACCAGCCGTTCGCCGAGCCAGTCGTATGCAAGGCGTCCGAGCACGCGCGCCGAGCGCAGTGCACGCGCAGCCGCTTGTATGTCCGGCCTCGTACCTGCGGCGCATTCCGCGTCGATCAGATTGAAAGCGATCTGGATTTCGTCGGGATTCGCAGCCAGCGCCGAACGGAGCCGCGCGACCGCATTACGTGGATGTCCCCGGGTGACTTCTATCTGGGCGGCGTAGGCCTGTGCGCGGGGCGAATCGGGGTTGCGCGCTGCCCATAGCAGCGCCTGCTCAGTCGTGTTGCCCCACAGCTCTGCGCCCACGTAGGTGAGGCCCGCCAGTAGCAGCGGAAGCACTAGGGTGAGCCCATGTCGCAGCAGCGTAAGAGTAGGCGCTTCGAGCTGCGCTGCCCGACTGCCCGGAGGGGCGCAAAGCCACAGTGCGAGCGGCCAGAACATCGGAAGCGCGGCGACATAGTTGCGATGCTCGAAGTAGAGCTCCAGCGGAATCGTGGTCGATTCCATGAGGTGTCCAGCAAAAAAGAACAGGGCTGCCGCCGCTGCCGCTGGGTGGTGGCGCCGCTGATGTACCGCGACGCCGATCACACCGGCTACCACGGCAAGAGCGATCAGCGTCGTAGGCGGTTCGAGGAGACCCGAGGAAGCGGTGTACGCATCGTTGAAGAGACCTCGCGAATAGGGGCGGGGCAGCCACAGCAGAACCAGGTAGTCGAGCAGTACCCGAGGCTCGGTCAGCAGCCTCTGGCCGAGCGTCCACGGGCGTTCTGCTCCAATCCCGAAGGCGACGCCACGAACGCCGGTGAATACCAACCATCCGAGAAGCAGCAGCGTCGGGGCGACGACCAATAAGAGGTGAGCCCGTCGAAACCGCCGGCCGGCGTCCGTACGCGGCAGTGGAACTGCCGTATCGAGCACCGCGAACTCGACCACCGCGACGAGCGCAGGAAGCAGAGCGCCACTGGCTTTTGCAAGCACGCCGAGCAGAGTGAATGTGACAATGGACACCCCAGCGAGCGCTACACCCCACGGGCGGCCTGTCCTCGCACGCTCGCGCCCGTGCAGATACCCGATCATGCCAAGCAGGATGCAAGTCGCCGGGAGCATCGCTTCGCGCTGCACGATGTACAGCGTCGTCGAAAGAAACAGCGGGTGAAGGAGCCACAGACCTGCGCCGAGCGCCGCAGCAAAGGCGGCGCGTGGCGCGCGTAGGCACGTCCCCAGGTGCGACAGCACGAACGCCAGCAGGCATCCGTTCAACAGGTGCAGGATGAGATTGGTTCGTTTGAAAGGTTCTGGATCCGCCGGCCAGTTCCGTGCGTCGATCAGAAAGGTGAGCAGCGCGAGCGGACGTCCCGTCGGGTCTGCGTGGCCCGAGGTGAGATAGCGCCAGAACGTCGTCGCATTGTCGACCGGCCCGAAGGCACCTAAGGCGGGCAGATTTGCGAAATCATCAAACAGGAAGCCGCCGGAGAGGCCGGGCGCATACGCGATCGCGGCAAGGGCTGCAATCACCGCAAAACCGAGGACGGGCAGCGTCTTAGGCAGCGATGCCTTTGTCCTGCCCGGAGACGGGCTTGCCACGTTACATCCCATGCGGCGAAAAAAAAGAAGGGCCGCATTCTGCGGCCCTTTGGATGGTATCGGAACCCGCCGCAATTACGGGCGGCAAGCCGTCGGCAGGTACTTCGCGTCGACGTCCGTGCCGGCAACCTTGCAGTTCCACGTCACGCTGCCACCGACGTCTGCCGGTGAGAAGACCAGGTGCGAGCCCTGGATCTTCTGGTTCGCTTCATTGCCGTACTCGGCGGTAATGACGCCGGCTGCGACCGTAACGCTCGCCACGTATTTGCCGGCGATGCTGGTCGGGGCCGAAAGGCCAGCCGACTCGTTGTTTGAGGGGAAGCCACCGGTGTTGCTGTAGAACTCGGCCACGGCCGTCTTCGCGCCATCGGAGAGCACCGCGCCTTCGGAAACCTGCGAACGGATCAGGTAGTCCTGGTACGCCGGCAGAGCGATCGCAGCCAGAATCGCGATGATTGCGACGACGATCATGAGCTCGATCAGCGTGAAGCCCTGCATCTTGAGATTGCTACGCATATTCAAGTCCTCTAGTAAAAGTGAATCCGAGATATGAGCTTGAGCTCCTCGAAACCGGATGCCCAGCAGGGCTATCCAATGACCACCCCCATCACCACTTACCGGAGGGCCGACTGTCTTCAAGCAGCATCTATGCCATCCGTCGAGGAGCCGTCGGCGGCGGGACGTTGACAAAATCGGCCAATGATCTGCCAACTAGTCCACATTCGGAACAGTCAATTACGGCAAAGCGATCGCGTCGACGCACAATAAATGTCAGGCATTGACGGAAATTGGCCACTCCCCGGCCGCTCAGTCCCGACAAGACGTCGGCAAGTACTTGCCGGAGATGCTTGTGCTGCGGCATGTCCAGACCAGCGAACCCTCGCCGGACACGGGTGACAGCAGCAACGTCGATCCGCTGATTTTTGCGTTGGCGTCATTGCCGAACTGCACATTGACCAGACCGGCGCTCACCGCGACGGACGCGACGTACTTTCCCTGGATGCTGGTCGACTGCGCCAGCCCTGCCGACTCGTTATTAGGCGGAAGACGGCCCGTATTGGCTACGAAGTCCCAGATCGCGGAGCGTGCGCCCGATGCAAGGACGAACCCTTCAGAAACCTGGGATCGGATGAGGTAGTCCTGATACGCCGGCAATGCGATCGCGGCCAGAATGGCGATGATCGCGACGACTATCATCAACTCGATCAGCGTGAAACCACGGACATGACGAACGGACACGGCTGGCTCCCCTGCGCCATTGGACATGGGGACTACGCAGAATCCGTGCCAAACAAGCTGTGGGCGTCGGAATTTCTCATAGCCGAGGCCTGTCTTGCCGCATGGCAGCGACCGATGTCGGGCGGCCGGGAGAAACAAAGGGCCAATTGTCGGTGTCCGCGCGCCGGGATAAGGGCCGATGCGGAGTGCTTACTCGATCCCCAGCTTCTCCAGCCGGTACCGGAGCTGCCTGAGGGTCAGCCCAAGCTGCTTCGCCGCCGCCGTGCGGTTCCAGCGCGTCGCTTCGAGCGCCTTCATGATGGCCGCGCGCTCGGTTTCGGCGACGGCCGCGGCGAGGTCGCCGGGGAAGTCGTCGTCCGGGCGCTCGTCGCGGGCCGAGGGGGGATACGGCGTCGAAGTGCGTGAAGGCGGGGGTGAGAGGCGCGACGCGGGTTCCGGCGAGTAGGGCGGTTCCGGAAGGTCCGCCACGGCGCTCGCGCGCGGCGACAGGCGCAGATCCTCCGCCGTGATGTTGCCCCCTTCGCACATCGCCACCGCGCGCTCGAGCACGTTTTCGAGCTCGCGCACGTTGCCGGGGAAGTCGTAGGCGAGCAGCAGCTTCAGCGCGTCCGGCGACAGGCGTGCGGGCGCGGTGCCGCTGCCCTGGGCGAGCCTTTCGAGCACGCGCGCGGCGAGCTTCGGAATGTCCTCGCGGCGCTCGCGCAGCGGCGGCACGCGCAGCTCGATCACGTTGATGCGATAGAAGAGATCCTGGCGGAACGAGCCGAGTTCGACGAGGCGCGCGAGGTTCTTGTGCGTCGCCGACAGGATGCGCACGTCGACGGGCAGCTCGGCGCGCGCGCCGATGGGACGCACGGCTTTTTCCTGGATCACGCGCAGCAGCTTCACCTGCATGTGCACGGGCAGCTCGGCGACTTCGTCGAGGAACAGCGTGCCGCCCTGCGCGGCGTGGAAGAGTCCGTCCTTGTCGGCGTGGGCGCCGGTGAAGCTGCCCTTCTTGTGGCCGAAGAATTCGCTCTCCATCAGCTCGGACGGAATCGCGCCGCAGTTGACGGGCACGAACGGCGCGCTGGAGCGAGGCCCGAGCTCGTGGATCAGCCGCGCAGCCAGCTCCTTGCCGACGCCGGATTCGCCGGCGATGTAGACCGGCGCCTGGCTGCGCGCGACCTTGCTGATGGTGGCGCGCAGCTCCGCCATCGCGGGCGAGTCGCCGATCAGCTTGCTGCTGCTGGCAGCCTGGTCGGCGCGCTTTTCCTCGGAGAGCTTCAGGGCGGTCTGCACCAGGCGGCGCAGCACGCTGATGTCCACGGGCTTGGAGACGAAATCGAACGCGCCGGCCTTGAGCGCGGTGACAGCCGCGTCGACGTTGCCGTAGGCGGTGATCATCGCGACCGGCGTTTCCGGATATTGCGCAGCAATCAGCTCGACGATCTCCTGGCCGGAACCGTCGGGCAGGCGCATGTCGGTGAAGCAGAGCGCGTAGTGGCGTTCGGTGAGCCGCTGGCGCGCCTCGGCGACCGTGGCGGCGGTCTCGACGATGAGATCCATCCGACCCAGCGTCAGGGTGAGCAGCTCGCGGATGTCACGCTCGTCGTCGATGACCAGTGCGTATTGCTTGCTCATGCCGTGATGGGGTCGGGTTGCTTCCGCAAGGTTAAAACGTGAAGTGCGTCAACGCAAAGGTTGGGGTTCTTTTTGGCTGCTCTTCAGCCCGCCGTTATCCGACTCCAACAGCGGTGAGCCAAGGCCCACCCTAGGGCACAACGGTCCATGGCAACCATAGGGTGGGCTTCAGCCCACCGTTTCCTGACCAGTAACAGCGGCGGGCCGAGGCCCAGTCTATGAACACGCCGCTCGAAGCGAGACGCGATGTTCGCCGCTGCCTCGTTCATCATGCCGAATGCGCCGCAATCCGCGCCGCCAGCAGTGCGCCGGCCGGCGTCAGTGTGATGCGGAAGCAGGCGCCGCCGCCCGCCACCGGCACGTATTCCAGCGTGGCCTGGCTCGCCTCGGTCATCTGCTTTGCAAGGTAAAGACCGAGCCCGGTGCCGTATTCGTGCGTCGTGAAGAACGGCTCGAAGATCTGTCCCGCGACTTTCGGCGGAATGCCGGGGCCGCGATCCACGACCTCGATCAGCGGTGGCCCCTTGTCGGCGGCGAGGCGAGCGGCGACGGTGACGCGCGCGGGCTCGTTCGGCTGCCGGCCGTAGCGCAGCGCGTTCTGCACGAGATTCCAGACCACCTGCTGTAGGTGCTGCGGATCCACCATCGCCTCGATGCGCCGGTTCTGCGTGACGGCGCGCAGCTGGTCCATGCCGAGATCGTTCGATTGCTTGTAATCCTCGACGAAGGCAAGCACCCAGGCGTTGAGGTCGATCGATTCCGGCCGCGAGCGCTCGCGCCGCGAGAGCTGCAGGATGTTCTCGATGACGTCGTTGGCGCGGGTGCAATGATTGTTCACGATGTCGACGAGGCGCTTGTCCTCGGGTTCGAGCTTCGGCGACTCGGCGAGCAGCTGCGCCGAATAGCGGATCGCGGCGAGCGGATTCCGGATCTCGTGCGCGATCGAGGCAGACAGCCGGCCCAGCGAGGACAGCGTCAGCTCCTCGGCGCGCCGCGACAGCAGCGAGGTGTCGTCGAGGAAGATCAGCACGTTCGTGTCGTCGTTCGGCGCGAGTCGCGTGAAGCGCGGAATCACCTCGGGCACGTCGGGCGCGAGCGCGACAGCGGTCTGGTCGGTCTTGCCCGAATGGCGCCAGTGGTACAGGCGCCGCGACAGCTCCGGCGCGATCGTGCCGAGCTCGCGCTGGTTCGGCGACGGATTGCCGATCAGGTGCCAGGCCGCCTCGTTGATGCGCAGGATGTGATTGGCCTGGTCGACCAGCAGCACGCCGGTCTTCATGCGCTGGATGATGAGATCGTTGACCTGCTCGAGGTTCAGAAGATCGACGCCGCGCTGCGCGGCCAGCGCCTCGGTCGCGCGCATGTGCCCACCGAGGTAGAAGCAGAGCGCGGCGACGGCGTAGTTCGCGACGGCGAGCAGCGCCGCCTCGAACATGCCGCGGTCGACGATGTTGTCGACGTAGATCGCGTAGAACGCCGGCGCGATCACGCCGATCGCGGCGAGCGTCGCGAAGAAGAACGCGCGGTGTGGCAGCAGCAGCGCGGCGACCCCGACGTTGACCAGCAGCATGATCGGAACGACGTTGTGGCCCGACAGCGCGACCAGGATCAGCGACGCCGCGATGATGTCGATGACGAGGCCTGCGCTGATGCCGGTCGCGAGCTGCGCGCGCATGCGATCGGTGCCGATCAGCATCATCAGCGCAACGACGAGATAGGCGAGGGCGACGACCTGGCCGAGCGCCGGGTGCGCCAGCCGGATCAAGTCGAGGCGGAACAGCGAGCTGAAAATGAGGCCCGCGTAGACGATCGCCTCGAGGCAGCGGTACAGATTGAAGAAATAGAGCTCGCGCCGGGTGATGTCGCCCGGCGACTCAGCCGTGCCCCGCGCCCACCGTTCCGCGATCACGTAGTCCCCCTAGTCGGCCGCAGTATAGCAGGTAGTTTCGAATTATGTGATGTAGTCGACTGTTTTTTCATGGATTGATGCCATTTGCCGCGGTCCGCCGGGAGGGTCAAATGGTGGGGCGCGGGCCTCGTGCGCCGGAAACCGCTGCCATTTCGCGGGCGGCCTGCGGAGGGTGGCGCGGTGACCGCCTTTCGCGCCGGCAACGTGCGAAAACATGCTGCGCCTGCGTGCGGCAACGTTCCGTGATCGCGGCTCTTCTTTTGATTTCGCCGAAACTCTCGCCGAGAATACGCGGCGCGCGGCTGCCTTGCGGCATGCCGCTTCCCGAACCGGTGCGTCGCGGCGTGTGGTTCCCGCCGCTGCGAGCGCGTCCCCGTCCCAAGGTGCCCGCATGAATTTTCACGAATACCAGGCCAAGGAACTGTTCGCCCAGTACGGCATCGCGGTGCCGGCGGGCAAGGTCGCCTCGACGCCGGAGCAGGCCGTCGAAGCGGCGAAAGCGCTCGGCGGCGAGCAGGGGGTGGTGAAGGCGCAGATCCACGCCGGCGGCCGCGGCAAGGCCGGCGGCGTCAAGCTGTGCAGGACGCCGGATGAGGTCAGAGAGGCCGCCGCCGGCATGCTCGGCCGCAGCATGACCACCTATCAGTCCGGCGGCCGCGCGCTACCGGTCAACCAGGTGCTGGTCAGCGAAGCGAACGACATCGCAAAGGAACTCTATCTTTCCGTCCTCGTCGATCGCGCGTCGAAGGCGGTCGCGTTCATCGCGTCCGCGCGCGGCGGCGTCGACATCGAGCAGGTGGCGCGCGAGAACCCGGAGGACATCCACACGATCGAGGTGGATTTCGTCGAAGGTCTGCAGCCGTATCGTTGCCGCCAGCTCGCGTTCGACATGGGCCTCAACTCCAAGCAGGCGAACCAGCTCACGAAGATCATGCTGGGCCTCTACAAGCTCTTCAACGAGCAGGATCTCTCGCTCGTCGAGCTGAACCCGCTCGCGATCGTCGCCTCGGGCGACCTCCTCGCGCTCGACGGCAAGGTCAACTCCGACGACAACGCCGAGTTCCGCCATCCAAAGCTCGCCGCGATGCGTGACATCACGCAGGAAGATCCGACCGAGGCCGCCGCGCGCAAGCATGATCTCAACTACGTGACGATGGACGGCGACATCGGCTGCATGGTCAACGGCGCGGGACTCGCGATGGCGACCATGGACGTGATCAAGCTCGCCGGCGGCGAGCCCGCCAACTTCCTCGACGTCGGCGGCGGGGCGACGAAGGAGCGCGTCACCGAGGCCTTCAAGCTGATCCTTTCGTCCGACAAGGTGCGCGCGATCCTCGTCAACATCTTCGGCGGCATCGTGCGCTGCGATCTGATCGCCGAAGGCATCATCGCGGCAGTCAAGGATGTCGGCCTCACGATTCCCGTCGTCGTACGCCTGCAGGGGACGAACGTCGAGAAGGGCCGCGAATTGCTCGCGAACTCCGGCCTCGCGATCACGCCGGCGGACGATCTCAACGACGCGGCGCAGAAAGCCGTCGCGGCCGTGAAGAAGGCCGCATAGCGCTTTGCCCCCCTCTCCCGCTTGCGGAAGAGGGCCGGGGTGAGGGCAGGCTCGCGAAAAGCTTCCCTCATCCGCCTCCGGCACCTTCTCCCGCAAGCGGGAGAAGGGAAAGCGAATACCAAGGAAACAAGCATGAGCGTTTTGGTCGACAAGAACACCAAGGTCATCTGCCAGGGCTTCACCGGCCAGCAGGGCACGTTCCACTCCGAGCAGGCCATCGAGTACGGTACGAAGCTCGTCGGCGGAGTCACGCCGGGCAAGGGCGGCACCGAGCACATTGGCCTTCCGGTGTTCAACACGGTGCAGGACGCCGTCAACGACACCGGCGCCGACGCCTCGATGATCTTCGTGCCGCCGCCGTTCGCGGCGGACGCGATCATGGAAGCGGCCGACGCCGGCATCCGCGTCATCGTCGCGATCACCGAAGGCATTCCGGTGCTCGACATGCTGCGCGTCAAGAATGTGCTGAAGAAGTATCCGGAGACCGTGCTGATCGGGCCGAACTGTCCCGGCATCATCACGCCGGGCGCGTGCAAGATCGGCATCATGCCGGGCCACATCCACAAGCCCGGCAAGATCGGCATCGTCTCGCGCTCGGGTACGCTCACCTACGAAGCGGTGTTCCAGACGACGACGGTCGGTCTCGGCCAGTCCACCGTCATCGGCATCGGCGGAGATCCGATCAACGGGCTCAGCTTCATCGACTGCCTCAGGCTGTTCCAGGACGATGCGCAGACCGAAGGCATCATCATGGTCGGCGAGATCGGCGGCAGCGCCGAGGAAGA
>CBINBI010000031.1:0-35461 GCA_966248875.1 uncultured Rhodanobacteraceae bacterium | reverse complement strand
GGCGAGGTGAAGGCCCGGCTGCGCGCAGCGGTCGTCGAGGCCGCGAGCGGCGAGCCGGGCCCGGTCCTGCTGCACGTTTCGCGTGCGGCGCTCGTCGGCCGTGCCGGCGCGGAGGACGCGGTGCCTGCCGCACCGGCAGCGCGCAGCCCGGATGCGTCGATGCTGGCGGAGATCGCGGCGCTGCTGAGTTCCTCGCGGCGCGTCGTGATTTTCGCCGGCCAGGGCGCCCACGAGGCGAGCGCCGGCGTGCAAAGGCTGGCCGAGCGTCTCGGCGCGGCGGTCGTCACCTCGACCTCCGGGCGCGGCGTCGTCAGCGAGGACCATCCGCTGTCGCTCGGGTTCGAGCTGGGCGGCACCGGCGCCACGACGCTCAATGCGCTGATCGACGAAAGCGATGTCGTGCTCGCGATCGGCTGCAAGTTTTCGCACAACGCCAGCCGCGGATTCCGCCTGCGCATCCCTCGGGAGAAGCTCGTGCACGTCGACGCGTCGCCGCAGACGCTCGGTGCGAATTACGAGGCCCGCCTTGCCCTCGAGTGCGAGGCCGGCGCCTTCGTCGGCGAGCTGCTCCACCTGCTCGGCCCGGACGAGACGCACCGGGAAGGTTTCCCGGCGGCGGACCTCGATCGCCTGCGCCGCCTCGGTCGCGCCGAGGCGCTGGCGGAGCACGTCGAGCCGCGCATTCACGGCGTGTCCGGCGCGAGCGCCGAGGCGTTCTTCACCGCGCTGCGCAGCGCGATGCCGCGCGACGCGTTGCTCGTCACCGATTCCGGCCTGCACCAGGTGCTCGCGCGACGCTATTTCCGGGTTCTGCATCCGCGCGGATTCATGACGCCGACGAACCTGCAGTCGATGGGCTTTGCGGTCGGCGCCGCCATCGGCGCCTGCGTGGCCGAACCGACGCGCAACGTCGTGGCGCTCATCGGTGACGGCGGCTTCATGATGTCCGGCCTGGAGCTGCTGGTGGCCATGCGCGAGCGCCTCAGGCTGACGGTCGTCGTCTTCGTCGACGGCGCCTACGGCCTCATCCGCACGCAGCAGCTCGAGCTCTCCGGGCGCACCTACGGCACCGAGTTCGATGCGCCCGACATCGCCGGTTTCGCGGCCGCGATCGGCGCGGACCACCTGCGCCTCGAGGACGGCGTGGATGCCGAGGGCCTGTTCCGGGCCGCGCTCGCGTCGGAGCGCGTGACGATCGTCGAAGTCGCGGTGGGCGATTCGCTGCCGATGCACTGGATGCGTGCCAAGGCTGCTGCGCGCACGCTGGTCCGGCCGGCGGCGAAGACCTTGTTGAGGACGTTCCGGCGTCGATAGCAGGCCGGATAATCCGTTCCGGCACCGACGCAATGACGGACACAAAATCGGCGGAAAAATGCCCACTCATTCGCGATTTCGGACGCGACCGAAGCACCTCGATTAACCATTTGTTCGCGTTTCGGACAACCGCCTTCGGTAGGCTGCGCGATCTGCGGAAACGGTCACAGCGACCCGCTTTCCGTCGGTCGTAACTTGTTTTGCTGCAACGATTCCCTTGCCGGCTTCGAGCCGCCTTCCCCTGGGGCGGCGCGGGCAGGGCGGTTCCGACGCGGCGTGCGGAGCCGTGGAAAGATTAAATACGAGGCATTTTAAATGATTCGCGGATTTCTCCCCTTATTGCTCGCGGTTTCTCCGCCGGTTTTCGCCACCGAGTGGTTCGTATCGCCGAACGGCAACGACAGCACCGGCAACGGCACCTTCGAGGCGCCGTTCCGCACGATCATGCGCGTGTTCAACACCACAAACGGCGTCGCCCGGACCGGCGACATCGTCACCCTGCGCGGCCCCGCCGGCAACAACACCTACAACGAGTGCAACGTGCGCGTGCGCGTGCCGGTCACGCTGCGCTCGTACCCCGGCGAGCGCGCGCACATCCACTGCGACATGAACGTGGCCAACAGCGTCGTGCTCCAGTTCGACACGGGCGCATCGGGCAGCACGGCATCGAACCTCGAGCTCAGCGGGTCGGAATACTACGGCGTCAAGCTCAACACCGACTGGTACACCGGCGGCGGCGAGGACGAGACCGGCGTCTCGCACGTGACGCTGGAGAACCTCAAGGTTCACGACACCGGCCATGACGGCATCAAGATCACGCCGAAATGCGACTACATCACGATCCGCCAGAGCGAGATCTGGAACACCGGCGCGATCTATCCGCCGGGCACGCCGCAGGAGGACAAGAACGCCGACGGCATCGACAATGTCAACGGCTCGAACATGCTCGTCGAGGACAACTACATCCACGACATCGCCACGACGGGCGTCTACTTCAAAGGCGGCGCCCGGGATGCCATCGTGCAGCGCAACCGCATCGAGAACGTCGGCTCGGGCGGTATCCGCGTCGGCTTCGACACCAGCCCCGAGTTCTTCGACCTCAGCGAAAACCCGCAGTACTACGAGTCGATCCGCGGCATCGTGCGCAACAACTACGTGCGCAACGCGACCTATGCCGGTATCTCGATCTATGCCTCGCTGGATGCAGTGGTCGTCAACAACACGATCGTCGACACGGCGCAGGAAGGACAGGCCGGCCTGTACTTCGGCATCTCGTTCCAGGACTGGGATCCCGATGCCGGCCGGCCGCCGAGCGTGAATCCGACCGTCCAGAACAATCTCGTCATCCAGAACGGCGGCGACTGCTTCGGCATCCGCTTCATCGACGAGGAGGACCTCGGTCCGCTCTCCGCGCTCGACGGCAATCCGGGCTCCGACTGGAATGCCTTCTACAATACCGCCGGAAACTGCGAGTTCGTCGATCAGCGCCCCGGCAGCCCGCTGGGCAACGGCGGCTCGCTGAGCGAGTGGCGCAGCTACGAGGATGCCGATGGATCGAGCCTGGAAACTGCCCTGTCGGTCGATGCCAGCGGGCACCTGCCGCCCGGAAGCCCCGCGATCGATCGCGGCACGACGCTGCCGCAGGTCATCGACGACATCGACCACGGCATGCGTCATGCGCCCTACGACATCGGCGCGGACGAGACCGAAAGCGAAGGCTCGGTCGACGACATCTTTACCAGCGGCTTCGATTGAGGCCGCGCGCGTCCGCTTTCACTCAGCCCGCGCCGGCGCGAACTTTCCGCGCCGGCGCCGGGTCCATCGCTTTCGCATGACCGACAGGGGAGCGATGGGATGCTGAGGACACTGCTGCTTGCCATCGCACTCGCTGCGCCGGCCAGCGCCGCAGCCAACGACTGGATCGTCTCGACGCTCGGCAGCGACGACGGCGGCAAGGGCACCGTTGCCAAGCCGTTCCGCACGGTCCGCCACGTGCTGGAGCGGATCGCCAAGGAAGGCGATACGGTGATGCTGCGCGGCATTCCCGGCAACAACGTCTACGCCGAATGCGATCTGCGTGTGCGCGTCAAGCTGACGCTGCGCTCGTATCCGGGCGAGCTCGCCCACATCCGCTGCGCTCCCGGCATCAAGGACAGCGTCGTGCTGCAGCTCGACCGCGAAGCGTCGGGCAGCACGGTCGCCGACCTCGAGCTCAGCGGATCGGAGTATTACGGCGTCAAGCTCAACACCGAGTGGTACCGCGGCGGCGGCGAGAAGGAGCGGGGCGTGTCGCACGTCCTGCTCGAGAATCTGCGCATCCACGACACCGGCCGCGACGGCATCAAGATCACACCCAAGGCCGACCACATCACGATCCGGCGCAGCGAGATCTGGAACACCGGCGCGGTCTATCCGCCGGGCACGCCGCAGGACGACAAGAACGCCGACGGCATCGACAATGTCGGGGGCTCGAACATGGTCGTCGAGGACAATTACATCCACGACATCGCCACGACGGGGCTCTACTTCAAGGGCGGCGCGCGCGACGTGCTCGTCCAGCGCAACCGCATCGAGAACGCGGCGGCCGGCATCCGCGTCGGCTTCGACACGAGTCCCGAGTTCTTCGACATCGACGAAAACCCGCGCTACTACGAGGCGATCGGCGGCGTCGTGCGCAACAACTACATCCGCAACACGATCTACGCCGGCATCGCGCTGCACGGCGCGAAGGACGCGACGGTCACCAACAACACCATCGTCGATGCGGCGCGCAAGGGACAGGCGGCCCTGTTCTTCGGCCTCACGCTGCAGGATGGGGACAAGGAGGCGGGGCGTCCTGCGAGCGTCAATCCGAAGATCGAGCGCAATCTCGTTTCCCAGAAAGGCGGCAACTGCGTCGAGATCCGCTGGATGATCACCGAGATCGAGTCGAAGCTGGCCGTGATCTCGGCGCTCGAAGGCAGTCCCGGCACCGACTACAACACGTATTACAGCGCCGGCGGCCGCTGCCGGTTCGTCGACGACCGCAACGGGCGCGGCCTGCTGCCGGCGATGTCGCTGGACACCTGGCGCAAGAGCGAATCATCGGACCTGCACAGCATCGAGGCGCCGTTCGCCATCGACGAGAGCACCGGTCGCCTCATGCACGCCGAGGGCGCCTCGGCCGGGCGCGGCGTCATCGAGCCGCCGAACCGCTAGGCTGCAATCACGTTCCGTTTCTTCACGAGCTGCGCTCGGGCGTCGTAGCGTCCGCTGCGTCGGCCAGCGCATCGGCGAGCGGTACGCTCGGCTTGCGCCGGATCAGCTTCGTCACGGCGCGGTGCGCAAGGAGACGCCAGCCGACCGGCCGCACGTCGATCCAGTCGAGCCGCACCGATCCGGTGCTGAGCGAGCGCTTGTACTGCTGATCGCCGGCGAGCAGGTCATAGCAGAGCGTGTCGCCGGCGAGATGCAGCTCGATCGCGAGGAGCTGCGCGAGATAGCCGGGCCGGTCGTGGTGAGCCAGCAGCCCGTAATTGAGTCCCGCGTTGTAGAAATAGGCCTGGCCGCGCCAGACCAGATTGTAGAGATAGCCGATCGTCGCCGGGCCGGCGGAGATCCGGATCAGCTGGGTGAACCCGCTCGCGGTGCATTCGCGCACGAGGTCGCGATGGAAGGCGACGAAGAAGGCGCTCGCGAACGAGCCGCGCAGGCCCTTGCTCTTCCAGTATCGGTCGTGCAGGCCGCGCAGCTCGTCGAGGTATTGCAGCGCCACGTCGGCGTCCGGGGCGACATCGGCGCGGAGCGGGCCGAGCGCTTCGTAGGCGCGCCGCGTCTTGCGCAGGATGTTGCGCGTGCCGCTGCTCAGCGCTTCGAGATAGCTCCGCCCCGACGCGCGGAGCGCAGCGAGATCGACGCGATAGGACGGCGAGCTGCGCGTGACGAAGGCGCGCATCGTCGGCGGCAGTGCCTCCGCGATCGCTTGCGCGTGCGTGGACGCGCTGATGCGCAGGCTGCCCCAGCGGCGCGGCGGGTCCTCGAGTGCCGCAAACAGCGCGGAGTAGGCACGCGCTTCCTCGCCGCGCCTGACCAGGAGCCCGGCGTATTCGATCGTGATCTCGTCGATCACGTCGTCGCCCGTTTCCTGCACCATGATCGGCCGCACGCCGGCGAGGCGTCTGATCCCGCGCTCGCGCACGTGCACGAGCAGCGTCAGCGCGACGATCTCGCCGTTGACGCGCAGGCGGAACACCAGTGGCCGGATCGTCTTCGGCAGGTGGCGCAGCCAGATCGAGACCCAGGCCCACGACAGGAACGGCGCGCAGTCGGCGGCCGCTTCCAGGCGCTGCCAGTCGGCACCGAGGTCGCCGTAATCGGCGAGCGCGATCAGCTCGCCGCGATCGGCGGAATCCCGGGCCGTCGCATCGGCGGGCGTCGGCACGGCGACGCGCTCAGCGAACGGCCGGTCCACGACGGCTCCGTCGTCCTTGCGCTTGCCGCTCACGCCGCACGCCGACGCAGGAACACATGCCGGCGCCTTGCGCATTGCCCCCGTCTTGCCGGATCGCTCCGATTGTCATCACCCGCTCCTCCCTGGCAGTCTCCGTTCACAGATCTCCGAACATCGACAGCACATTCCCCAGCACGAGCATATACGGCATCAGCAAGGCCGCCTTCAATCGCGACGTGCTCGCGATATCGGCGCAGTAGTCGCGCACGAACGCGCGCCAGTTCGGCGCGTTCACGCCGTTGATCGAAACCGTGATCGACGTGCTCAGGATGCGTGCCGTGTGCCACCAGCCCGCCGGCACGAACAGCGTCTCGCCGGGACGCAGCGTGAAGCGAATGCTTTCGGCCTGCCTGAACATCGGATAGCGCGCGAGGTCCGGCCGCTCCACGTCTTCGACGGACGACTTGTTCGCCTCCTCGCCGGAGCGCGGATAGACGAACGGCGTCTGGTCGGGCGCGAGCGCGAGATATTCCTTCTCGCCGTAGAGCTGCATCAGGAATGCGTGCGTGTGCAGGTTGTCGTAGTGCAGCACCGGAAACCTGGCGCCGCGTCCGCCGATGTAGAGCTCGACATAGGTCGGCGGAGTGCGCGAGGGAAAGGCACGGCTCTCGAGCCAGTTCGGCTGCGTGCACTCCGGCATCGGCGTGATGTCGGCGGCGAGCTCCGCGGGCCAGCGCGCGATCAGCTCGTTGCGAAGGTACGGCGCGGGACGCTCGGGCGTCGACGCCTCGATGCGGTCGATCAGCTCGCCGAGCGGCCACTCGCGTCCGTCCACCTTCACGGTGCGCGTGGGGTAGTTCTGGCGGAAGAAATCCGGCGTCCATTTGTCCAGCGCGGCCCAGTGCCGGATCGCGCCGGACACGACGACGGGCTTCAGCGGCCGCATGTAGCGCTCGCGGAACGCCGCGGGCCCGAGGTCCTTCCACTCGTGACGATCGATGTCCTGCGCAAGGACCTTCATGGCCGCCCGTCCCCGGCATCTCCCTTCTGCACCGCCTCGACCATGGCCGCGAACGTCGGCGCATAGTCCGGCAGCAGCATCGTATCTCCACTGCACCCCTCGGGCCCCAGAAATTTCGTGCTGCTCTTCGCAAGGCGGGCCCAGCGCAGCGGGACATCCGGCGAGTGCGTCCAGGATTCGCACGGCAGCATCAGATCGACGTGACCGCCGAACGGCCGCGGCTCGTATTTGCGGATTGCCGCGACCGTCGTCTCCTCGACGCGGCGTCGGCGCAGCATGACCGGATCATTCTCGGCTGCGGGCTGCGGCCGGCGGCGCAGCCGCTCGGCGAAATAGCGCCGCCGCTCGTCCGCCGGCAGCGTCACCAGCGAGCGCAGGTGATCGCGCATGCGGCGCGCAAAATGCAGGCTTCGCGCGACGATCTGCGGGAAGGCCCGGTACGACGTCGAATACGGCGCGCCGAACAGGATCACGCGCGTGATCTTCACGCCGCTCTCGGAGAGCTGCCGGGCCAGCTCGAACGCGATCGTGCCGCCGGCGCAGAAGCCCGCGATGGCGATCGGTCCTTCGCCGCGCAGCTCGCGGATCTGCCCGGCGAAATAGCGGGCGAGATCCTCGATCGTGGTCAGCGGCTCGGTGCCTTCGTCGAGCCCGGGCGGCTGCAGGCCGTAGAACGGCTGGTCCTCGCCCAGCGCGTGCGCCAGCGCGCGATAGCAGAAGACGTCGCCGTTGTGGCCGGCCGTGCCGAAGATCGGCACGCGCGTGCCGAGCGGCTGCAGCGGCACCACGGCTTTCTGCTGTTGCGCGAGCTTTTCGGCCGAACGCAGGAACTCGACGATCTCGGCCTTGCGCTCGGCAAGCTGGCGCCGGTGCTCCTCGGTCAGTGCGCCCGCCGGCGCGCTGAGCTTCAGGCGATCTCCCTCGAGCACGACACGCGCGTCGATCCGGCGCAGCTCTGCGAGAAGCTCGGGTACGGTCACGGCTCGCTCGGCGACGCTCACAGCTCGATCTCCTCGCGATCGCCCCGATCCTCTGCGCTCGCGCGCCCGGCCTCGGCCACCCAGGCCAGCGCGTCGATCGCGGCCGCGAGGCCTTCCGGCGTCGGCCGCTCGAACAGGTTGCGCAGCGGCAGCTCGACCTTCGCTTCGGTGCGCAGCCGCGCGATGATGCGCGCGGCCATCAGCGAATGGCCGCCGAGCTCGAAGAAATCGTCGTGCACGCCGATGTCCTCGCGGTGCAGCTCGCGAGCGAACGCCGCGACGACCAGCGCTTCGGTCGGCGTGCGCGGCGCGACGATCGTCCGCGCGGCCTCGGCGGGCGCCACGTCCCGTCCGTCGAACGCGAGTGCCTTGCGGTCGATCTTGCCGTTCGGCGTGCGCGGCAGCGCGTCGGCGACGATGATGTGATTCGGGCGCATGTACGGCGGCAGCGTGTCACGCAGCCGTTCGTTGAGCCGGTCCGGCAGGTCGCGGCCGTCGTCGCGCGCGGCGACGAAGAGCAGCAGCCGCGTGTCGTTCGGGCCGAGCTCGCGCACGGTGGCTGCTGCCTCGCGCACGCGCGGATCCTCGAACGCCGCCGCCTCGATGTCGCCGAGCTCGATGCGGAAGCCGCGCAGCTTGACCTGGTCATCCGCGCGGCCGTGGAAGTGCAGCACGCCTTCGCGCACGCTGCCGATGTCGCCGGTGCGGTACATGCGGCCGCGCCCGGCGAACGGATCGGGGCGGAACCGCTCGGCGGTGAGCTCGTCGTTGCCGAGATAGCCGCCGGCGACGCCGTCGCCGCCGATCCAGATCTCGCCGCGCGCGCCGGGAGGCACCGGCCGGCCTTCGCGGTCGAGAAGGTAGATCGACGTGTTCGCGATGGGCCCGCCGAGCGGCAGCGGGCCGGCGCCCTGGCCCGGCGGCACGCGATACAACGCGGACCAGATCGTCGTCTCCGTCGGTCCGTACATGTTCCACAGCTCGCGGCAGCGCCCGTCGAGCGTATTGGCGAGATCGCGCGGCATCGCCTCGCCGCCGACGAGAAGGCGCGCGCCGGCGAGGCACTCGAGCTCGCCGCTCTCGACCAGCATGCGCAGCAGTGTCGGCGTCGTCTGCAGCACGGTCGTCCCGCTCTCGCGCAGCACGCGCGCGAGCAGGCGCGGATCGAGGCACTCGTCGTCGCTCGCGATGCGCACGCGCGCGCCGGCGACGAGCGGCAGATACATCTCGAGTCCCGCGATGTCGAACGAGAGCGTCGTGACCGCGCAGAGCACGTCGTCGGGCGCGAGGCCCGGCGTCTCGCGCATCGAAACGAGAAAATTGACGAGATTGCGGTGCAGCACGCGCACGCCCTTCGGCTCGCCGGTTGAGCCCGACGTGAACAGCACGTAGGCGAGATCGTCGCCGCTAATCGCCGGCAGCGGCGCGGCGTGTGGATCGGGCGCGCCAGGCGCCAGCGCGTCGATGAAGGTCGCGCCGCTCGCCGCGACGGCGGGCGGCAGCTCGGCGCGACCGCAGACGACGATCCGGCGCAGGTCCGCGCGCTCGATCATGCGGTGCAGACGGCGATCGGGAAACGTGCGATCGAGCGGGACGTAGGCGCAGCCGGCGCGCAGAATGCCGAGCAGGCCGGCGAGCACGCCGACGCCGCGCGGTGCGCAGAGGCCCACCCGCTCGCCGTGCTTTGCGCCAGCGGCGACGAGAGCATGCGCGATCCGTCCGCTCGCGTCCCAGAGCGCGGCGTAGGTCAGCGAACGCTCGCCGTCTTCGGCGGCGACACGGTCGGGCGACGAAGTCGCTTGCGCCTCGACGAGATCGAGCAGCGATGCGGCTTCGGCGGCGACGCGATCCGACGGCGGCCCGCCGGTCAGCGACGGATGCTCCTGCGAGTCCCGCATCGGCAGATCGGCGACGCGCGTTGCGGGATCGGCAGCGATGCCGCGCAGGAGCTCGCGATAGTGCGAAAGCCAGCGCGCGATCGTCGTGCCATCGAAGAGGTCCGCGTTGTAATCGCACTCGACGACCAGGCTTTCGCCGTCGTCGATCGCGTTGATGCCGAGGTCGAAGTTGTAGAACGCCTTGGGCGCGTCCACGCCCGTCAGCGCGACTTCGCCGAAATCGAACGGGCTGCCGAGCTTGTCGATGTTGAAGACGACTTCGACCAGCGGCGTGCGGCTGGGATCGCGCGGCAGCCGGAGCTTCTGCACGAGCGTGCCGAAGGTGAGTCGCGGATGCGCCTGCGCATCGAGGAAGTTCCGGCGCACCGCGCGCAGGTGCTCGGCGAACGGCAGCGCGGGATCGACGCGGCAGCGCAGCGGAACCGTGTTGACGCCGTGCGCGACGAGGTGCCCGTTGTCTTCCAGCGCCTGGCTCGCCATCGGCACGCCGATGACGAGATCGTCGGCGGACGCGAGGCGTGCGACGAGGACCTCGAACGCCGCCAGCAGCGCGACGAACGGCGTCGCGCCCTGTTTCGCCGCCATGGCACGCACGGCGCCGTAGAGATCGCGATCGATCGCCAGCACCTGTCGACCGGCGGTATAGGTCTTGAACGCGGGGCGCGTGCGGTCGAGCGGCAGTTCCAGCGCCGGCACGCCGTCGGCGTATTGCGCCGCCCAGTATTCGAGCGCGGCTTCCATCTCTGCTGCGATCGCCGGGCTCGACTGACGCTCGACGAACTCGCGGTAGGAGGCGGCCGGCGGCAGCGTCGCCGGAATGCCGAAGCGATCCGCCGCGTAGCACCGGGCGAGATCGCCGAACACCACGGCCGACGACCAGCCGTCGACGAGGAGATGGTGCGCGGTGAACACGAACACGTGACGATCCGCCGCCTCGCGCACCAGCTCGGCGCGCCAGAGCGGCGCCTTCGCGAGATCGAACGGCGTGCGCGTCTCGCGCGCGATGATCGAATCGATCGCGGTCTTGCATTCGTCAGGCGCGCGGCCTGAAAGATCGACGAGCGGAATCTCGACCGCGACGCCCGGCAGGATTTCCTGACGCTCGTGCTCGATGTCGATCGAGAGGCGGAGCGCTTCGTGCCGCGCGACCACCTCGCGCAGCGCGCTGCGGAGCGACTCCGGCGACAGCGGGCCCGCGAGGCGCAGGACGAAGCACTGGTTGTAGACCGCGTTCGCCTCGTCGCTCATCAGCGTCGCGGCCACCATTTCGCGCTGCGGCTCGGTCAGCGCGAACGGACCGGCCGCCGCGGCGAACGGATCGAAATCGACCGGCTGGTAATGCGGGCGCGCGGAATCAGACATCGGCATCGGCCACCGTGTCGACCTGAAGATATTTGCCCGGCCGCTCGGGGTCGGGCACGAACCACGCCTCGCGCCCCGATGCGTCGCGGCCCTTGCGCGGCGCGTCGGTGCGCTTCGGCAGGAAGTCGGCGGCCTGCATCTCGGCCAGTGTCGCGCGGAACGCGGCGACGACATGATCGAGATCGGCGTCGGTGTGCGCGAGCGTCAGGAAGCACGGCCGCCCTTCCCAGGTGTGCACGCCGCGTTCGCGCATCATCGCGTAGTAGACCGGCGCGAGCGGCAGGTCGTGCGGGAAGGAGACCACGAACCAGGACGAGAAGTGGTTGACCTGCACGGGCGCGCCGAGCTCGGCGACCACCTTGCGCAGCCGCTCGACAAACGCCGTGGTGCGCAGGTTGAGGCCGCGCTGCAGGTCCGGGCCTTCCTGCTTCAGTCGCTGCAGGACCGCGCGTGCCGCGGCGAGCGCGAGCGGATGGCGCACGAAGGTGCCGGCGAAGAACGTGACGCCGGCTTCGGGACCGGAATCGTCGCCGAAGCGCCAGGCGCCGCCGTCCAGCGCATCGAGATATCTCGCGCTGCCGGCGACCATGCCGATCGGCAGGCCGCCGCCGATGACCTTGCCGTATGTGGCGATGTCCGCGCGCACCCCGAACAGCGCCTGCGCCCCGCCGGGATGCACGCGAAAGCCGGTGACGACTTCGTCGAACACGAGCGCGATGCCGCTATCGGCCGTGACCTTGCGCAGATCGTGCAGGAACTCGCGCGGCTGGAATTCCGGACGCCGGCTCTGCACCGGCTCGACGAGCACGGCGGCGAGTTCGCTGCGCACCGACTTGATCGTCTCCAGCGCCTCGGGCGTGCCGTAGTCGAGCACGATCACGTTGTCGGCCATCGCGGCCGGAATGCCGGGCGCGATCGGCATCGCGCGACCGTCCGGGCTCTTCGCGCGCACGAGCACCTCGTCGAAGATGCCGTGATACGCGCCGGCGAACATCACGATCTTGTCCCGGCCCGATACGGTGCGCGCCACGCGGATCGCGGCCATCACTGCTTCGGAGCCCGTGCTGCAGAACGCGGCCCGCTCCATGCCGACCATCTCGCAGACGAGCCTCGCGACTTCGCCGGCGAGCGGCGTCTGCGGGCCGATCTCGATGCCCTTGTCGAACTGCGCGTCGACCGCCTCGCGCACGAAGTGCGGATTGTGGCCGAAGAAGATCATGCCGAAGCCGTTGGTGATGTCGACGTAGTCGTTGCCATCGATGTCCTGAAGATGCGAGCCCGACGAGCCGACGGTGACGATCGGGTAGACCATCTCCTTCCATACCTGGCGGAAGCCGGCGACCGAGCGCGGATCGGCGAGATGCGCGCGGTTCGCTTCCGTGGCGGCTTTCGACTTCGCGGTCTTGCGGTTGTAGCGCTCGATGAATGCAGCGAGGTTCCGCTTCTGCTCGTCGGTGAGGCCGCCGGTCTGACTGCGATTCGGTGGACGGTACGGACCGAACGCCGCCGTCGACGCGACGGCGGCCGTGCTCGGCGATGGCCGGGTCGTCGCCGCGGCCGGTGCAGCCGGCGCCGGCGCCGCGACTGGCGTGGCGGAGGGCATCGGCAGCGCCGGCATCGGCGCGCCTGGGCGGGCTCCGAGCATCTCGAGCTGGCGCGAGATGATCGCGAGCTGCTGGGCGAACACGCCCGCGAGCGCTCCGGCATCACCCGGCGCGATGAACGCAGGCGCGGACGGCATCGCGAACGGCGCGGACGGCGCCGTGGGCGCCTGCACCTGCAGTGCATCCTCCGGCAACTCGGGCAGCAGGCGCTCGACGAGCGCGTTCAATGTCGGGCAATCCTCGAGCAGCGTGCGCACCGTGATCTTCGTCGCGAACTGCTTCTGCAGCGCATGGCTCGCCTGCGTCAGGAACAGCGAATCGAAGCCGAGCTCGAGGAAGTTCGCTTCGGGCCGGAGGCTGGCCGCGTCGACGCCGGAAAGCTCGGCGAAGAGCGCCTGCAGGCGCGACAGCAGGACGGCGGATCGTTGTTGCGTCATGGCGGGAGCATCGATGGTCTGAAGCGGAATCGGAGTGCTCGCGCCGGACATCGGCGCGAAGAACGGCCCGGCAAAAACCGGCGCCGCGGGTTCGGGATGCGGATCGACCCAGTGGCGCTGGCGCCGGAACGGATAAGTCGGCAGCGGGACGCGCCGCCGCTTCGCATCGCCGTGGAAGCGGCGCCAGTCGATCTCGACATTGCGTGACCAGAGCCGCCCCGCGGCAGCGAGCAGGTAATCGATATCGGCGCTGCCGTCCTGGCCCGGGTGCAGCGAGGTCGTGACGAGCTGCGTCGCGGCGCGTCGCTCGTGCTGGCGCGCCAGCGTCGAAAGCGCCTGGCCGGGACCCACTTCGACGAGCGCGAGATGCGGATCGGCCAGCTCGCCGATGCCGTCGGCGAAGCGCACCGGCTCGCGCAGCTGGCGCGCCCAGTAGTGCGGATCGACGGCTTCCTCGTCGGTGATCGCGCGGCCCGTGAGGCTGGAGATCCAGCGGATCTCCGGCGCGCGCCGCGGCGTCGCCGCAACCGCGGCGGCGAACGGCTCGACCACCGGCTGCATCATCGGCGAGTGGTAGGCGTGCGAGGTGAAGAGCCGCTTGTGCGCCACACCGCTCCGGTCGAGCGCGGCGGCGAAGCGGGCAATCGCCTCCTCGTCGCCGGCGACGACGGTGAGGTTCGGCGCGTTGAGCGCGGCGATCGACACGCCGGGCGTCAGCGCCGCCTCGACGATCGCCGCCGAGGCACGCACCGCGAGCATCGCGCCGGGCGGCATGTCCTGCATCAGCCGCGCGCGGCGTGCGACGAGCCGCAGCGCATCGTCGCGCGCGAACGTGCCGCCGATCGTCGCCGCGACGTATTCGCCGATGCTGTGGCCGATCATGGCGTCGGGTGTGACGCCCCACGACATCCAGAGCGTGGCGAGAGCGTACTCCACCGCGAACAGAGCGGGCTGCGTGATCGCGGTCTGGATCAGCTTTGCCTGCGCGGTCTCGCGGTCGGTCTCGCGCGGATACAGGACGGCGCGCAGGTCGATGCCTATCTCGGGCTTGAGCACTTCGGCGCAGGCATCGAGCGCGTCGCGGAATACCGGCTCCGATTCATAGAGCCGCCGGCCCATGCCGACATACTGCGAGCCCTGGCCCGGAAACATGAAAGCGACGCGCGCGGGCGTCGCGTCGCCGGCGAAATCCGCGACGCGCTTCGGATCTGCGCTCGTCATCTGGGCGATCGCGTCCTCGCGGCTGCGGCAGACGATCGCGCGACGGTGCTCGAAGCGTCGCCGGCCCATCTGCAGCGTCCAGGCGATGTCCGCGAGCGGCGCCGCGTCGTCCGATTCGAGATACGCCTTGAGGTTGCGCGTCACGCGATCGAGGCCCTCGGCATCGCGCGCCGACAGCAGCAGCAACTGCTCCGCGCGCGACGGCGGCGCCGACGGCTCGGCCTCGGGCGCTTCCTCGAGCACGCAGTGCGCGTTGGTGCCACCGACACCGAACGAACTGACACCGGCCCGGCGCGGCGTCGGTCCCGCCGGCCACGCACGACCCCTGGCGTTGACGAAGAACGGCGTCGATTCGATGCCGAGCTTCGGATTCGGCGCGGTGAAATTGATGCTCGCCGGCAGGTATTTGTGGTGCAGCGCGAGCGTCGCCTTGATCAGGCCGGCGACGCCGGCCGCAACGTCGAGATGGCCGATGTTCGATTTCAGCGAGCCGATCGCGCAGAACCCGTTGCCTTCGGCGCCGCCGGCGCGGAACGCCTGCGTCAGGCCGGCGATCTCGATCGGATCGCCCAGTGCGGTACCGGTGCCGTGCGCCTCCACGTACGAGATCGTCGCAGGGTCGATGCCGCCGAGCATCTGCGCCATCGCGATCACCTGCGCGTGGCCGTCGACGCTGGGCGCGGTGAAGCTGACCTTGGCGCTGCCGTCGTTGTTGAGAGCGGCGCCCTTGATGACGGCGTAGATCGTGTCGCCGTCCTCCAGCGCATCGCGCAGCCGGCGCAGCACGACGACGCCGAGCCCGTTGCCGAACACCGTGCCCGCGGCGTCACGGTCGAATGCGCGGCAGTGGCCGTCCGGCGCCAGGATCGAGCCTTCCTCGTGCAGGTAACCGCGCCGCTGCGGCAGCTGGATCGAGACGCCGCCCGCGAGCGCCATGTCGCACTGGTAGGTCTGCAGGCTCTGCACCGCGGTGCAGACCGCGACGAGCGACGTCGAGCACGCGTTCTGGATGTTGAGCGCCGGGCCCTTCAGGTCGAACTTGTAGGCGACGCGCGTCGCCACGTAGTCGTTGGCGTTGCCCATCAGGATCGTCAGCGCGCCGAGCGGATCGGTGACGTCCTTGCGCGAAAGCAGGTTCTGCAGGAAATACTGATTGGTCGTGGCGCCGGCGAAGACCCCGATCGGTCCCGGAAAGCGCTGCGCATCGTGGCCCGCGTGCTCGATCGCCTCCCACGCGGTTTCGAGGAACAGGCGCTGCTGCGGGTCGAGGATCTCGGCTTCCTTCGGCGTGAAGCCGAAGAACTTCTCATCGAATTTGTCGGCGTCGGCGAGGACGCCGCGCGCGCGCACGTAGCTCGGGCTCTGCCGCGCAAGCATGTCCTCGCGATGGGCCGGCTCGAGCTCGTCGGGCGCGAAGTGCGTGATGCATTCACGCCCTTCGACGAGATTGCGCCACAGCGCGTCGACACCGGGCGAGCCCGGAAACCGGCCGGCCATGCCGACGATGGCGATGCCCTCCAGCGGATCGTAGGCTTCGGAATAGGCCATGCTTCAGCGCCTCCCGGAAAGCTGGCGCTGCCGCGCGAGCGCTTCGCGCTGCTTGCGTGCGCGATCGATGGCTGCATCGGTCGCCGCCGCGGCGGCCGCGTGGCCGCCGGCGAGGTGCCGTGCCAGCGCGCGGGCGGTCGGATACTGCAGCAGCGCCACGATCGGCAGGTCGATGCGCAGCCTGTCCCGAAGCGCCGCGTGCGCGCGCACGAGCAGCAGCGAATGGCCGCCGAGCTCGAAGAAATTATCGTCGAGCGAGATGCGCTCGACGTCGAAGAGCGATTGCCAGACCTCGGCGATCACGCGCTCGATCTCGTTGGTCGGCGCGGCGTAATCCTCGCGGCGTGCGGGCACCGCGGCGGACGCTGCCTTCGCGACGCCGCGCGATTCTGCCGGCAGCAGCGCCGCGAGCGCGGCGACATTCGTATCGGCAGCGCGCGCCATGCCTTCGAGCACGAGACGAAGCTCAGCCGCAAGCTCGCGCGCGTCCTCGTCAGCGAGCATGGACGGTCGGTTCAGCAGCCGGATGCGAAGCTCTTCGCCGAGCGTCACCGTGATCGTCAGCGGGTAGTTGGTCGCCTCGGGCGCCGCGACCGGCATCAATGCGGCGTCGCCGAGGCGCAGCGCATCGGCGTCGATCTGGTAGTTCTGGAACACGACGAGGCTGTCGAACAGCCGATAACGCGGCGGCACGGCCGAGCAGCGCTGGATGTCGCCGAGCGCCGTGTACTGGTGCTGCGCGAGATCGACCTGTGCGTGCTGCAGGCGCGTGAGCCAGTCCGAGATCGGCAGGTCCGGCGTCACTGCGACGCGCACCGGCAGGTTGTTGACGCAGGGGCCCGCCATCGATTCGATGCCGCGGATCTCCGGCGGGCGGCCCGAGAACGACGCGCCGAACACGACGTCGCCGGCGTCGGCGCGGTGCGCGAGCACGAGCGCCCACGCGGCATTCAGCGCAACGGCAGGCGTGATCTGGTGACGGCGCGCGAGCTGCCGGAGCGCCGTCGCGATGTTTTCGTCGAGCGTCAGCGTCGTTTCCGACACGAGCGTGCCGTCGGACGCGGCCGGTGCATGCGCGCGCAGCGGCGTCGGCGCATCGACGCCGCGCAGATGCGCGCGCCAGAAATCGTCCGCGGCAGGCGCCGAAGCCGCGAGCCATTCGACGTAGTCGCGGAACGGGATCGCCGCCTCGAAGGCGGGTTCAGAACCGCTCGCATACGCGGCGTACGCGCGCGCGACGTCGCGGAACACGACCGGCCACGACCAGCCGTCGATGCAGAGATGGTGCGTCGTCCAGACGAGATGCCAGGCGTCGTCCGCCGTGCGGATCAGCGTGACGCGCATCGCCGGCGGCCTGGCGAGATCGAAGGCGGTAGTCCCATCCTCGCGCAGCAGCGTCGCGAGACGCTTCGAGCGCACGGCATCGTCGCGGTCGCGCCAGTCTTCATGGTGCCACGGCAGCGTCGCGTCGCGGACCACGACCTGCAGCGGCTCGCCGGCACCATCGTCGATGAAGGCGGTGCGCAGGATCGCATGGCGCGCGATCGTCCACTCGAAGGCACGGCGCAGCGCCGACGCATCGATCGCGCCCTCGATGCGGAATTGCCATTGCTCCAGCCCGAGGCCCGCAGCCGACGCTTCCATCGCGAAGAACAGGCGCTGCATCGGCGTCAGCGGCAGGACATCCTCCGCGCCCGGATGAGAGGCGGCGATGCGCTGCAGCGCGTCGGTGCCGAGCCTGACGAGCGGAAAATCGGCCGGGGTGAAACGCACCGCGCCGGATGCGGCCGCCGCCAGCATCTCGCGCAGCGCAGCGCGCATCGCCTCCGCGGCGCGTGAGATGGTCGCGTCGCGGTGCAGCGCCGCATCGTAGTTCCATTCGATTTCGAGACGGCCATCGCGCACGAGCGCGACGATCTCGAGCGCATGCGTGCGATGCGCTCGCGGGCTGCGCCACGGGCCGGTCGATTCCGCCGCGAACGAAAACAACTTCGAATCCGCGACCACCGCGTCGAACTGGCCGAGATAGTTGAACAGCACGGTCGAGGGCGCGCAGGCGGCGAGCGCCTCGCGCACGGCGCGATCGGGCGAGGCGTAGCGGAGCAGGCCGTAGCTCATGCCGTGATGCGGCACTTCGCGCAGGCGGTCGCGCACCGCGAGCGCGGCTTCGGCGGCGTCGCCGCCGGACGGCACGTCGAGCGCGACAGGAAACAGGGTCGTGAACCAGCCGACCGTTCGCGAGACGTTCACGTCGTCCGCGATGTGCTCGCGCCCGTGCCCTTCGAGATCGATGCGGAATGTGCTGCCGCCGGCGACCTGCTGGAGAGCACGCGCGAGGCTGCCGAGCAGCACGTCGTTGATGCGCGTGCGGAACGCCCTCGGCAGTGCCTGCAGCACGCCGCGTGTCTCGTCGGCGTCGAGCGCGATCACGAATCGGCGCAGCTCGCTCGTGACGCCGGCATCGGCATCGGCCGGAAGCACGGTCGGCGGCGTGTTGGCGACGGCGAGCCAGTGCGGCAGCGCGTTTCCGACCTCGGCCGTGCTCGCGAACGCGTCGCTCCGCTCGGCCCATCTCCGCATCGATGTGGTCTTCGGCGGCAGTGCCGGCGCCTGCTTAGACTTCGCGGCGAGATACGACGCTTCGAGATCCTCGCGCAGCAGGCGCCATGAGACGCCGTCGACGACGAGATGGTGCACGACCAGCAGCAGGCGGCCCGGAATGCCGGAGCCGAGCATGAACCAGGCGGCGCGGATCAGCGGGCCGTTCGCGAGGTCGAGCGAGGCTTGCACGCGCACGGCGTGCCGTGTGATCGTCTCGGATCGGGCGTCCTCGGAAATTTCCGAAAGATCGACGCGCTCGGCACGCACGTCGGGCATCTCGCCGTAATACTGGGTCCGCGCGCCGCCCTCTTCGCGAAAGCGCAGGCGCAGCGCGTCGTGGTGCGCGACGGTCGCGGCCAGCGCGACGTCGAACGCATCCGCGTCGAAATCCGGCGCCACCGTGAACAGAAAGGCCTGGTTCCAGTGGTGAGCATCCTCGAAGCGCTGCTCGAAGAACCATTTCTGGATCGGCGTCAGGGCGACGGTGCCGCTCGGCGTGTCCTCCGCCTCGAGGCGCGGCGCCGTCGTCGTGGTCACGACCTTGGCGAGCTCGGCGATCGTCGGATGCTTGAAGAGCTCGCGCGGCGTCACGCGCAACCCGCGCTGATGGCAGCGCGCGATGACCTGGATGCTGAGGATCGAGTCGCCGCCGAGCTCGAAGAAGTGGTCGTCGATGCCGACGCGCTCGACGCGCAGCACGTCCTTCCACGCTTCGGCGAGCGCGGCTTCCGTCGCGTTGCGAGGCGCGACGTAGGGCTTGCCTGCGGCGACGCGCGCAGCGTCTGGCGCGGGCAGCGCCTTGCGGTCCAGCTTGCCGTTCGGCGTCAGCGGCAGCGCGTCGACGAACACGAAGTGCGCCGGCGTCATGTAGTCGGGCAGGCGCTGGCGCAGCGTCTCGCGCAGCTCGGCGAGCAGCGGCTCGCGCGGCGGCTCGGCAACGAGGTAGGCGGCGAGGCGCTTGTCGCCCGGCACGTCCTCGCGATCGATCACGGCGACCTGCCGCACGCGCGGATGCTGCGCGATGACGGCCTCGATCTCGCCGAGCTCGATGCGGAAGCCGCGGATCTTGACCTGCTGGTCGATGCGGCCGAGATATTCGAGCTCGCCGCTGTCCAGCCGGCGCGCGAGGTCGCCGCTGCGGTACATGCGCGCAGCCGTGTCGCCTTGCCTCGCGAACGGGTCGGGCAGGAAGCGCTGCGCGGTGAGCTCGGGCCGGTTCAGATAGCCGGAAGCGACGCCCGCGCCGGCCACGTACATCTCGCCCGGCACGCCCACCGGCGCGGGGCGGCCGTCCACGTCGAGCACGTGAACGCGAAGGTCGGGAATAGGCACGCCGATGACGCTGCCCGCGCCGGCGTCGAGGTCGGCGCGCGCAAGCGGACGGTAGGTGACGTGCACCGTGGTCTCGGTGATGCCGTACATGTTGATGAGGCGCGGCCTCTCCTCGCCGTAGCGATCCATCCAGGGCCGAAGGCTCTGCAATTCCAGAGCCTCGCCGCCGAAGACGACGTAGCGCAGCGCGAATTCGCCGCGCGGCGAAGCGCGATCGGCGTCGATCAGCTGGCGGAATGCGGTCGGCGTCTGGTTCAGCACGGTGACGCACTCACGCAGCAGCAGCTCGCGGAACGCGAGCGGATCGCGGCTGGTTTCCTGCGGCACGATGACGACGCGGCCGCCGTAAAGCAGGGCGCCCCACAGCTCCCACACCGAGAAATCGAACGCGTACGAGTGGAACAGCGTCCACACGTCCGTCGGCCCGAAGCCGAACCACGCGTCGGTCGCGGCAAAGAGGCGCAGCACGTTGCGGTGCGAGATCCGCACGCCTTTCGGCCGCCCGGTCGAGCCCGAGGTGTAGATGACGTAAGCGAGATCGTCCGCGCCGGCGCACGGCGCATCCGGCACGCTTTCGACGGCGGGCAGCGGCGCATCGACCGCGACGCACGTCACCGGCAGGGCCGCGAGCTCTGCGGCGAGGGAATGCTGCGTCAGCACCACGCGGACCCCGGCGTCCTCGAGCATGAACGCGATGCGCTCGGTCGGATAGACCGGATCGAGCGGCAGGTACGCGCCGCCGGCCTTCAGGATCGCGAGCAGCGCGATCACGAGATCTGCGTTGCGCTCCGTGCGCAGGCCGACCAGCTCGTTCGGTCGCACGCCCAGCATGCAGAGGTGCCGGGCGAGCGCCTCGGCGCGGCTATCGAGCTCGGCGTAGGTAAGCTCGATGCGCGCCTCGTCGTCTGCGAACGTCAGCGCGATGGCATCGGGGGTTTGCGCCGCCCGCGCCTCGAAGGCTTCGTGCAGGGTCGCGTGCGCGGAGCGCACGACCGTCGGCTCGCCGCCGCGCGCGAGCGCGATTTCCGCAGGTGACAGCATTTCGAGGTCGCGAATGCGCGCACCGGCGCCGGCATCGGCCAGCGATTCGAGCAGCGCGACGAAATGACCCAGCATCCGCGCCGTCGCCGCGTCGGAGAAGCGCCGGCGCGAATACTCGAGCCGCACCAGCATGTCCTCGTCGCCGTAGGCGATCAGGGCGAGCGGAAAATTGGTCTGGCCGGTGTATTCGAAACGGCGGCCGTGCCAGCCTTCCTCTGCGAGTCTCCCGTCGAGCGACTGGTGGTCGTACACGACGACGCTCTCGAACAGCGGCTTGCCGCGCGCGACGGCGCTCCAGCCCTGCACGCTCGCGAGCGGCACCTGATCGTACGGGCGCAGTGCGATCTGCTGTGCGCGCAGCGCGCGGAGCCAGGGTTCGAGCGCTGCGTCGCCTTCGACGCCGACGCGCATCGGCAGGGTGTTGATGAAGAGCCCGACCATCGCGTCGGCGCCGGCGAGGCCCTCGCGGCCCGCTCGGGTCGCGCCGAACACGATGTCCGATTCGCCGCTGTAGCGGTGCAGCAGGATCGCCCACGCGGCCTGCAGCAGCGTGTTCGGCGTGACGTCAAGGCGGCGCGCCGCTTCGCGCACGCGCGCGCCGAGAGCAGCCGGCAGCACGCGCTGGTGCGCATCGAACGGCGCCTCGCGCGAGTCTTCGCCGGTGCCGCTGCCGTCGATCGGAAACGGCGTCGGCGCGTGGAAGCCGCGCAGCGCGTCCTGCCAGAACGTGCGGGCCGACGAAAAATCCAGCGAGCGGCGCCACTCGATGTAGTCGCGGAACGGACGCGCCGGCGAGAGCGCGGCGCGGGTTCCTTCGCGCGCGGCGGCGTACTCGGCAAACAGCTCGCGCAGCACGATGGCGAAGGAGCGGCCGTCGAGGAGCGCGTGATGAAACGTCCACAGGACGCGCCACTCCTCCTCGGCGATGCGCGCGACGAAGAGCCGCATCGCCGGCGCGACGGAAAGATCCAACCCGCGCCGGCGATCGTCGGCGCGGTGCGTGTCGAAGCGCTGTGCGGCTTCTGTCGGCGCGGCATCGCGCCAGTCGACGACGGTCGTCGGCAGCTCGACTGCGGCGAGCACTTCCTGCACGGGCTCGGCCACGTCGGTCCAGCGGAAACGCGTGCGCAGGATCGCGTGCCGCGCGACGATGCGCCGCCAGGCTTCGGCGAAGGCGTCGAGGTCCAGCGCTTCGCGCAGCGTCATGGCGATCTGCTCGATGTCGACGCCGTCGGCGGAGCCGCTCACCGCGTGGAACAGCATGCCCTGCTGCATCGGCGAGAGCTCGTAGCGGTCGATCACCTCATCCATGCGGTCAGCCTCCGTGGCCCTCCGTTCGTCCAGCTGCATCGTTCTCCGGGCGATTGCGCGTCGCGCGCGCCCGCACAGCGACGCTCGCCGCCAGCCGATGCTGTGAGATGGGACCGCCGGCCACCTATGACCCCCGCCTGTCGTCGCCGCCTCGAAAATCAGGATTCCGCTCGAAGGCGCCATGGCGCAAACGAGCCGGTTCGCACATCCCGGCAGCGAGCATTTTCCGTGCCCGAAGCGTAGCAGAGCGCGCAGCGCCGAGGGGCGCGCGCGTGGCACGGCATCGGGGGAAAAGCGCGGAATTTCACGTGGCGTTGAAGGGACGATCGTGCGCCGCCACGCGCTCGAGCCAGATCTCGCGCCAGTACATGAGCTCCCCGCGCGGGCAGTCGCCGAGCTGGCCCTTGCACAGGCATTCCTCCGCGAGCTGGGCGTCGCCGCCGACGTTGCAAAGCGTGACGGTGTCCGGGATTTCGCGCATGAGGCCCGTCCGCTCGTCGATGATGCGGTCGACCCGGTAGCGCACCTCGGCTTCCTTGCCGCAGCAGCGGGTCATCTCGTAGCAGATCACGAGCCCGCGGTTGCGGTGGTCGTGGTTCAGCGTCTTCACGATCTCATCGAGGGTTTTCACTCGCACGCGCTCGCCGGACCTGAGCGCCAGCGTCTGCGACGGCGTGCGCTTGCAGGGGCCTTCGAGCCGCTGGTCGACGCCGCGGCGGCGCTGCCAGCGCAGCGCGAGCCAGCGGCCGAGCAGGCGCACGAATCCGGCCAGGGACAGATCGCCGCTCAGGATCTCGCGCAACGCGACCCGGATCGTCAGCAGCCGGCGGCTTCCGGGGAATCCGGTGGTCGCCTTGTAAAGCTCGGTCGACTGACAGTAGTAGCGCTGCGCATCCGCCTTGGTCCGCAGCCGCGCGCGCAGCGTCGCCAGCGAAGTCGTTGACACCGCGTCGGCCATCGCCAGGGGATCGGCGGGCCGCAGCCACGCTTCCTTCCAGAAGATGCGGCAGCCGTGCTTGCAGCCGTCGTGGCCGCTGCCGTCGCAGCGCGGGCCGTCGAGGATGACGACGTCGTCGGCCGGAAAGCGCCGCATCGAGTAGCCGTCGACGCAGGTCTTCTGGACGCGCCGCTGCACCCGATACGGCTTGCCGCACCAGTCCAGCATCTCCGGCATGAACAGAACGCCGTCGAGCGCGCCGTCGGCATCGAGCGTCGACAGGATCTCCTCGGGGGAGCGGACGAACACCCGATCCCCTGCGCGGAATCTGCCGTTCTTCATGGCCCCCCCACTGTCCTGTGGACAGATGTTCTTCTTCCCGCCCGCATGTCCATCGGGGCGGGTGCCGGCGGACTCCCTCTTTCCGCCTGGCTAGCTGCGCTCGTGCCGGCCGGTGCCCACCGGCGGTCCGGCAGGCAGCGGCCCCACGCGGGCGCTCGGCAAGGACAGCGCCCAGTCACCCGCGTCCGCCGTCGCGGCCGCGCCCGAGCGCAGGCAGTGCGGCCGGACGCTTCCGGCCGCGCGCTGCACCGGGTGCGGCGTGGCGACTTTCAGCGGCCGCATCGGCGAGCTGTACCAGTCCGTGACGACATCGCACTCGAAACCGATCCACGAAGGTCCGTACTCCCACAGCGTGCGCGATTTCGAGATCGGTTCGCCTTCGATCGCGAGCACTTCGTCGGCGCTCATGCCGAGATCGACCATCGCGGGCACGCCGGGCACGGCTCCGGAGCTGAACGCGCCGGTGTCGAATGCCGGTGCGCCGTCGTCGGCCGGTCCCGCCTGCTCGTCGATATATACGAAAAGGATCGTGATGGCGGTGACAATTCCGAGGAGGAACAGGCGCACATACCAGCGCCGCGCGCGCGATACCGTCCGTGCAGCCCGCGGGGCCGGCGTGAACGGTATCGGTCCGAGGTGCAGAGGCCGGCCGGGCGGGGGCGTGTGCGTCGAGCCGGGGAGGCGGCCGTAACGGCGCTCGAATTCGACCGCTGCCGCGTAGAGCGCGTTCAGACGCTGCAGGCCGCGCGCGTCCGTCGAAGCGCGCCGGTCGGGGTGAATCTCGGAAACTCGCCGACGGTAGGCCTGGCGCAAGGCGGCCAGCCCGGAATCGGGGCTGACGCCGAGCTCCTGGTAGAGCGACAAAAAATCGGTGTCGTTCGCCATCGAGGTCCGCGTTTCCCCCAACTGCCCGGCATCCGTGCCGGCACCCCTTGCCGAATGGCGCGAGCCGCGGCCTCAGGCCCGGCAGAAGATCCGCGGCATTTCCAGCATCGCGCGGAACCACTCCCGGTCCACGTGCGGCTCGATCGCCATGCGCGGCATATCGTAGGGGTTCGCGTCGGCGGTCGCAAAACCGCCGTAGTAGGTGAAGGCGTAGCGAACGCCGATGCGGCGCAGGCATTCGGTCGTGTCCGAGTCGAAGGAGTTTCGCTTGCCCACCGGATAGGCGAAGTACCGCATCGGCGTGCCGATCTCCTGCTCGATGCGGCGCGCGCAGTCGGCGATCTCCCGCCACTGCTCCTCCTTCGGCACGCGCGAGAGGATGACGTGGTTCACCGTATGCCCGCCGATCGTCATGCCGTTGGCGGCCATCTCGCGCAGCATGTCCCAGCTCATCCACAAGGATTCGGCGAGGTCGCGCGTGTCGACGCCGGCGATCTGGCGCAGGTGATCGAGCATGGCGGCCGCTTCGGCATTCGGCAGGCGCTTGTACGCGGCGAGCAGGGCACGCTTCGCTGCCTGTCGCTGCTCAGGCTCGCCGAGCGGCAGCGGCGCGGGGAACCAGGGCTCGAGCCGGAGGGCATCGAGCGGCGTCGACGTCACGATCGCCGCGATCTCGTCCCACCACGGCAGGCGCGGCCGGTCGATGAAGCCCGTCGCGATGAAGAACGTCGCAGGCAGCCCGTGCCGGCGCAGCGCACGGTAGGCGAGCTCGTAGTTGTCGCCGTAGCCGTCGTCGAACGTGACCAGCACGTGGATGCCGCGCGGCTTGCGGCGCACCTCGTCGATGTCGTCAGGCGTGATGACGTCGCAGTGCAGCTTGAGATACGCGAGCTGCTCGTCGAACGCCTCCTCGCAGGCGCTCCACAGATCGCGGTCGAGCGGGGACGCGCCTGCCTCGCCGATGCGATGGTAGTTGAGGCCGAGGATGCCTGCGCCGGGCAGCAGCTTCGCGAAGATCGAGCGCAGACCGGTCTTCCCCAGGACAGCCGCGAGGCGCTGACGCTTCACGATGATCCGTCTCCCTGCGTCGCCGGAACCCCTGACGGCGCGGCACTCGTCCTGCGACGCCTTTCCGGCCCGCGCATTATCGACCCAATCCGGCGCGAAAGACGACCGGCGCCCGATCCGCCTGACATCGTGCCGTGCGGCAAACAGATCACGCCGCGACCGAGAGCCGCCTCAGGTCTCCTCGGGCCGCCCGGCGGCGCGGGCCTGCAGCCACGCGCCGACGCCGGCAAGCCGCGGGAAACGCTCGAGCAGCGCGGCGGCGTGTGCGGAGTCCTCGCGCGTCCACGCGCGCAGCAGCAGCGTCGCGCCGACATACGAGGCCGCGAACAACGCGCCGGCGGCGAGATGGATCCAGATGTTGCCCGCCGCGAACAACACCATCAGCGCGGGAACTACGGCGGCGAGCAGCGCGGCGAGGAACAGCCGGCCGAGCTCGCGCCACGGCATCTCGACCTGCATCGCGCGCATGATGCGCGACACCGTGTAGGCGAACGTCGCGAGGCGCGAGATGGCGTGGCCGTACACGGCGCCCATGAGACCGAACTTCGGAATCATGATCAGCGCCGCGACCGTCGAGGCGAAAATCGAGATGATCGACAGGCTCGCGCGCAGGCGCTGATTGTCGGTCGTCGAGAGCAGTGCACCGAATGCGGCTTCGGCCAGCGTGAGTCCGCCGACCGCGACCATGATGCGCAGCAGGCTGATCACGGCCTCGTATTTCGGTCCGTACATGATCCGGACCGCGACGTCTGCCCAGAAGATGCCGATGCCGGCCAGCATGAAGCCGAGGAACTGGAAATACCGCACCGACTCCGAAAGGATCGTGTTGACCCGCCGGTGGCCGCCCGCGCCGAACGCGTGCGCCATCGACGGCATCAGCACGGTCGTCAGGCCCGAGCAGAGCAGGTCGATGCCGCCGCGCGTCAGCGCCGCCGCGATCGTGAAGAAGCCGACTTCAGCGGGGCCGATCAGCGCGTTGAGCAGGTAGGTCTCCACCGACTTGTTGCTGAACTGCCCGGACACGGTCAGCACGATGGTCCAGCCGAGATGCTGGCGGATGCGCCGCAGCAGGCCTCCTTCGAGCGCGCCGTGCGCGGCGACGATGCCGCCGCGACGCATCATGAAGGCGGCGACGGCCGCGTACAGCACGTTGCTCGTCACGAACAGCAGGAGATACGCGACCAGCGGCGCGTGCATCGCCGCCAGCACGAGCACCGCGGCCACGTTCAGCACACTGACCACGACCGACGATACCGCCTCGATGTCGAAGCGCCCGTAGCCTTTCGCGATCGAGATGCCGAACAGGAACAGGGCCTTCGCGATCGCGCCGGCGAGCACGAGCACCGCGAGGAAGTAAAGATCGGTCGCGTTCCATCCCGCGGGGCGGAAGAACGGCGCGGTCAGGAGATAGGCGACGACGACGAGCGCGAGGCAGACATACTGTCGCCGGCGCAGCCAGCCGTGCACCTTGCTGGCGTCCTCGCGCGAGCCGCGGCCGAGGCTTTCGGATACGAAGCGGATGCCCGACGTCGTCAGGCCGTTCGTGGCGACGACCATCAGGATGCCGGTCAGCCAGACGAGATACGAATAGCGACCGAAGTCCGCCGGGCCGATGCTGCGCGCGATGAACACGCTGGTGAGCAGGCCCGTCGCGTACGTGACGTACGTCGAGCCTGTCATCTGCAGCGCGGCGCGCACCGCGGCATGGCGTCCGAACGGATTGGTCATCGATGACGTCCTGGTCCCGGCGGCCACGCTGGAGTCGCACGGCCGCTTCCGCGCTCACCCGAAGCGCGGATGATACGGGCAAAAGCGCGCGCGGCGAGCACAGTGCAGGCGTCGGGTAGAATCGCCGGTCTCGCGCCGGCGCACACGCGCGGACGTTCCCGGGGATCATGAGCCAGCCGGCCGCCATACTCCACGTCGTCGATTCGCTCGAGACCGGCGGCCTCGAGCGCGTCGTCACCGATCTTGCCGTCGCGCAGCAGGCGGCTGGCCACCGCGTCGCCGTCTTCAGCATCGAGGCGACCGGCGGTTTCCGCGCTGTGCTCGAGGCCGCGGGCGTGCCCGTCGTCGTGGGCGGCAAGCGCGGCACGCTCGATGTCTCGGTGCTGAGAGCGCTGCGTCGCGCGTGCCGTGGCGTCGACGTCGTGCACACGCACAACTTCGTGCCGAACTACTACGCGGCACTCGCTATGCTCGCGCTGCCGCGCGCGCCCGTGCTGGTGAATACCTGCCACAACATGGGCACGCGCCTCGCCAACCGGCGGCTGCGTGCGCTCTACGTCGCCTCGCTGCGGCGCACGGCGCGCGTTGCGATGGTCAGCCGCCAGGTGCGCGACCGCCTGGTCGAGATCGGCGCCGTCGATGCGGCACGCGCCACGATCGTGCTGAACGGCATCCCCGTCGAGCGCTTCTCGAATGCGGCTTCGCGGCGCGCGGTGGCGCGGGAGATGCTCGGGCTGCCCGCCGACGCGCCGGTGATCGGCTGCGTCGGACGCCTGGTGCCGGTGAAGAACCACGCCGGCCTGATCGCCGAGCTGCCTGCGCTCGCGGTGCGCCATCCCGGGCTCCGCGTCGTGCTGCTCGGCGACGGGCCGCTCGAGACGGAGCTGCGTGCGCAGGCGACAAAGCTCGGTGTCGCCGACCGCATCAACATCGGCGCGCAAGCCGACGTTGCGGCTGCGCTGCCGGCGTTCGACGTCTACGCGCAGCCGTCGCTGAGCGAAGGCATGTCGATCGCGCTGCTCGAAGCCTGCGCCACGGGCCTCGCGATCGTCGCCACCGCGGTGGGCGGCAATCCGGACATCATCGCGGACGGGCGCACCGGCGTGCTCGTGCCCGCGAACGATGGTGCCGCGCTGCGCGCCGCGCTCGACGATCTCCTCGGCAACGCGGCGCGGCGAGTGGAGCTCGGCAGTGCGGCTGCCGAATGGGTCGCGCGCCATGCTTCGATCGAGTTCATGCGAGATGCGTATGCGGCGCTCTATGCGAGCGTGCGAGACGCCCGCGGGGGCGCTAGCTTGCATGCTCGCGCCAATGGCTGAATGAAAGCGCCAGCGCCTCGGCCGTCGGCACGCGCTGGCGCCACCCGAGCCGCTTCAGCGCCTCGTTGCTGTAGCGCAGCGGGCGATACATCGACTTGACGACGTAGGGCGGAAACACCGCCGGCAGCTGGCCCTTCGACCGGCGGTGATAGCTCGCGAGCAGGCGCGAGCCTGCCAGCAGCGCCCAGTACGGCACCGGCACGACGCGCATCGGCCGCACCTCGCGACGGAACGCGCGAAGGTAGTCGCGGCAGCTCGGCAGATCGTCGTCGACGACGTTGTAGACGCCGCCGGCCGGCGCGCGGAGCGCGGCCTCGACGATCGCGTCGGCACAATTTTCGACGTAGCTCAGCGGCAGCGTCGCGCGCCCGCCGAGCGAGAAGAAGAAGCCCGCTACCTGCACGCCGACGCGCGTCGAGAACGGCGCCGTGCCCGGCCCGTAGATCGCGCCGGGGCGCAGGATCACCGCTTCGAAGCCGAAGCGCTGCCGGTACTCCTCGAAGATCTGCTCCTGCCGCGTCTTGGCATATGCATAAGAGCCTTTCTCCGCGCCGACGGGTTCGATCGGCACGGATTCGTCGTGCAGCGCGCCGTCCGGCAGGTCGATCGTGCGGTACACCGCGAACGAGCTGATGAGCACGATGCGGCGCACGCCGGCCTCGCCTGCCGCTTCGAGCAGGTTGCGCGTGCCGACGACGGTGTTGGCGAACATGTCGGCGGCGGAGCCGCGCATGCCGGCCGCGGCGTGGATGATGCAATCGACGCCGGCGACGAGCGGATCGAGCGAGCCGCGCGAGAGCAGGTTCGCCCCGATCGTCTCGATGCGCGCAGCCGGATATCGCGCGGACCACTCGGCGATCCTCGCGCTGGGCGCGCTGCGGAAGTGCAGGCGAAGATCGTGCTCGCCGGCCGCGAGCAGGCGCTCGCTGATGCGCGTGCCGAGGAAGCCGGCGGCGCCGGTGACGAGCACCTTCATGGCGTCTTCCTCATTTCGTCGACGATGCGGTCGATCAGCCGGCATACGCGCAGGATCTGCTCCGGCGGGATCGGATCCGGCGCGCCGTGCTCGACGGCGTCGTAGAAGCGCCCGAGCAGGATGCGCATGCACTGGAAATAATGGAACTCGTGGCGGCGGAACAGGCCGACGTTGCGCCAGAAGTTGCGCTTGTAGCGCCGCGCCTGCACCCATGGCGGAAACAGGCGGCCGACTGCGCTCGGCTGCGTCTGCTGCGCGCTGCGCACCAGCGTGCGCGCCGCGTAGTCGAGCTCGACCGAATCCTTCGTGCCGTACACCTTGAGCGTCTGCGCGACGGGCCGCGCGTGTGCGCTGACGATGCCGGACGCGGTCACCGCCCCGCTCCGGATCAGGAAGCGCAGCTCGTCCGCCATCGCGTCGATGATCGCGTTGCCGCTTGCGGGCCGGCGGCGGAACGCCTCGACCTGCACGGTGAACTCGTCGCCGAGGTGCGCGACGAGCTTGGCGAGCACGTGGTCGAGGACGTTGTGGAACAGCTTGCCCGGCAGCGCGTGCACCCAGTGCTGCGGATCGGTCATCACGGCGAGGCCGTAGTCGCCGGCGAGGTTGTAGCCGTAGGCCGTGTCCAGGTGCACGACTTCGCCCAGCTCGCCCTGCGCGAGGAGCTCCTGGAGCTCGAGGCCGGGCGGCTCGTAGTTGTAGAGATAGTTGACCGAGATGCGCTTGCGGGTCGCGTGCGCCTTCTCGACGATGCGCTCGGCCTCCGCGGCCGTGGGCGCGAAGGGCTTCTCGATGAAGGCGTGGCAGCCGGCATCCATCGCCATCGAGGCGAGCGCGACGTGCGCGGCCGGTGGCGTCGCGATGTGCACCACGTCGAGCCGCATCTCGTCGAGCATGCGCGCGAAATCGTCGTAGCGCGCCGGCACGTTCATGCGCACGGCAAGCTGTTCGGCCATCAGCGGCTCGCGGTCGCACACAGCGACCACCTCGCCGCGGCCGACCGCGCGGATCTGCTCGACGTGGCCATCGGCGATCTTGCCGCAGCCGACGATTCCGATTCTCAGCATGCTTTGGAGACCCCTGCAGTCGGCATGGCCGTCACGTCGCACCGCGCTGCGTGCGCCACAGGTGCGCCTCGCGGTTGCGCAGGAAATCGACGAAACCCATGACGACGAATGCGTTCAGCGAAACGAACGTGGCGATCAGCTTCACCGGCAGCCAGCGGCACAGGGCGGGCGCGGCGAGGCCGGCGATCGCGACAGCATAGCCCGCGACCTGCGCGAGCAGCAAAGCGCGCCAGAAGGCGCCCCCGCCGGCGGCGAGCAGCGCATTGCAGGCGAGCGCGAGCAGCATCGCGAGCGGTACGGCGAGCCGCAGCAGCTTGTGGCAGACGAACTGGAAGAGAATCGGATTGCGCCGCGGCGACAAAAGGTCGGGCCGCAGCGCGACGAGCTGGAAATTGCCGGCCAGCGTGCGCACCTTGCGCACGCGCTCGCGCGCCGGCGTCGGCGACGGGCGGTCGAACGCGATCGCGCGGCTGTCGAACACCACGCGCCTGCCTTGCGCGACGACGTTCATCGGAATCATGACGTCATCGAGGATGGTCTCCGGCGGAATCGGCCGCCAGAGCGCGCGGCGCAGCGCGTAGAGCGCGCCGGAGACGCCGACGGTCGAACCGACGATGCCTTCCTTCTCGCGGATGAATTTCTCGTAGCGCCAGTAGGCGTCCATGCCTTCGCCGAAGCCAGTGGCATCATCGGTGCGGAACACGAGCTCGCCGCCCGCCGCGCCGACCGTGGCATCGGCGAAGTTCTCGAGCAGGCACGCAGCGGCGTCCGGATCCAGCGGCTGGCGCACGTCCGTCAGCAGCACGAATTCGTCCGCGCAGGCGGCGAGCGCGTCGTTGAGGCAGGCCGCCTTGCCGCGACGCTCCGCAAATTCGAGCAGGCGCACGCGGGAATCGGCGGCGGTCGCGGCACGCACGACGTCCGCCATGCCGTCGGTCGATCCGTCGGACACGACGAGCAGGCGAAGCCGCTCCGGCGGATAGCGCAATTCGAGGCAGCTCCGGATCTTGGCCGCGATGCCGGCCGCTTCATTGTGCCCGACCACGACGATGGTGAGCGGCGGCGTGAACGGCGCACGCGCGACGGGTTTGGGCGCGAGGCGCGCCCGGATCGCGAGCAGGAGCGGATAGCCTGCATACGCGAAGGTGATCAGCGCCAGCGACATCGCGAAGAGCAGTACGAGCATGGCCGCCGGTGCTCAGGCCGCGGCCTTCGCCGCGGTGTAGGACGGGCGCGGAATCACGAAGTCGCGATAGCGGCCCGGATTGCCGTCGTGGCCCGCCTCGGCGGCCTTGATGATGTTGTACATCTCGCGCGCGCTGACGTAGTGCAGCTGCCACTCCTTGCCGTCGTTGTAGCGCGATTCGAGATACGCGTAGGCGCGGTGCATCGCATCGCCGAGCAGAGTGTCCATATCGGCTTCCTGCGTGCCGTGCGTGTGGATCTTGACGAAGATCCACTCGGGCCGGCCCTCGACGTGGATGCCAGTGCGCACCCACGCGTCGATGCGGTCGGGGCTCGGCGGGCTGACCGCGCGGATGTCCGAGTTCTCGATGCGCGGCACCAGCCCGTACTTGCGGCTCTTCCAGCGGAAGCCGAGCGGTCCCTGCACGATCATCAGATCGCCCACGGGCTCGCCGCCCGCGCGCACGCGCTCGCCGGTATCGTGCGACTTCGGTCGGGCCGGATCGTCGGTCGCGTAGTAGATGCGGTTGATCGTCGAGGTCTGGCACGCGCTCGGCGCCGCGGGGAACGTGTAATCGGCGTAGCAGCCGGTCTCGCGAAGCACGGTCAGCTCGTTGTTCACGCCGCAGCCGAAGCCGGTGGGGTCGCTGTTGTCCAGCGCCCAGTTGCCGTGGATGAACGCCCACCGCGGCTGGCCGCTCGCAGGATCGCGCGGCAGCGCGCCGTGACGGTCGGCGAGGAGGTTCGTGAACCGCTCGAGCGTCGTGCGCAGGTTCGCTTCGGTGTCGCGGTCGTGATGCAGGTGGATCTCGATCTCGCCGAGACCGAGACGGCAGAGCTCGACCAGCGCGTCGAGGTGCTCGGGCCGGTATTCCTCTTCGGGATAGAAGAAAGAGTGCACCGGCGGGCGGCCATCCGCGTCGCGGTGCGGCTCGCAGAGCCTGGGCAGATCCTCGCGCCAGCGGGCGACGCGCGCGCATTCGCGCTCGTAGCCCGGCTTGCCCCAGCCGGGCTCGTAGTGGTCGACGAAGCAGAACAGGAGATGCCGGGTGACGCCGGGCGGCGAGGGTGCGCGCCAGTCCTGGCGCAGGTAGCCGCGCAGCCAGACCGCGATGTTGCGGCGGCGCACGTCGCGCGCGATCAGCGCGGCGAGCAGGGCGAGGGCTGCGATGGCGACAGCGGCGACGATGAGCATCGGCGGGTGGAATCCTTCGGAATCTCGCAGTTGAATCAGCGCAGCAGCACGTTCTGCAGGCGCACGATGATGTAGATGACGACGATGCTGGCCAGCATCAGCTTCACGGTGGTCGCGGGCCAGCGCACGGGCGCCGGCCATCCGGGTTCGTCCGGCGCGGCCGTGCGGCGCGCGCAGTACGAAATCGCGATGCAGAGTGCGAGCATCAGGAACAGCACCGGCTGGTACGTGCGCGACAGGAACCACGCGCAGACCAGGAAGCCGACCATCGAGATGCGCAGGGCGCGCGCGAGTCGCGCCTCGTCGGCCTCGGGCGGGCCGGCGCCGGCGGCGATGCGCGTCTCCTTGAACGAGAGCACGATCATCGAGAGCCAGACGAAATAGCCGATCAGGCCGAGCTCGGCGAAGCAGAGCACGAACGAGTTGTGCGCGGTGTAGTTGAAGTTGTCGGTGAAGTTGCCGTAGCCGACGCCGAACAGCGGCGCGCCGCGCAGCATCTGGATGCCTTCGGCCCAGGCCTCGATGCGGCCGCCTGCGGACTCCTCTTCCGCCGAATACGAGCGCCCGCCCGTGAAACCGACGAAGAGCGCAGCGCCGGCCATCGCGGCGAGCAGCAGGCCGGTGCGGAAATAGCCCGCGCGGCGCAGCAGCGCGAAGCCGAGCACGGCGGCGAGCCCGAGCAGCGCGCCGCGCGAATGCGTCAGGTAGATGGCGTAGAGCAGCACCGCGCCGGGCAGCCAGATGCAGACGAGATTGCGCAGGCGCCGCCGGCGGATCCACAGCGCGGCGAGCATCGGCAGCGTCGCCACCATCGCCTGCGAGAAATCGTTCGGATCGCTGAGGAAGCCCCAGCTGCGGACACGCCAGAGCGAGCGCTCCGGCCCGTCGTCGGGCTCCTCCGCGTTGCCAGTGTCGATGTCGGGCCCGCCCTGGAGATGATCCTCGACCTCGACGCCTTCGTGCACCAGCAGCTGATCGGCCATGAAGCCGGTGTGGACGGCGGCGATGCCGGCGCAGGCGAGCAGGGTCATGCAGATCGCGATCGTCGCGCAGGTCGCGCGCAGGCGCTGTGTCGTCGTGAGCAGCAGCAGCGTCGTCACGAACAGCACCGCGGTCGGACCGAAGTCGGTCAGCGCGGTCAGCGCGCCGCCCGTCCAGCCGTTGACCACACGCGAGAGCGCGAGCACGGCGACGAACGCGGCGAACAGGACGAGATGCCGCGGCGCTGCCGCGATGCGTCCGCTGCGCACGGCCGTGAACGCTGCTGCGGTGAATACGATCAGCGAGAGCAGCAGCAGCGGGCGGTACTCAGCGAGCTCCGGCGCGAAGGCTTCGATCGGATGCAGCAGGGTGAGCGCGAGGACGAAGAGATAACCGGCAAAGATCATGAGCGCGAAACCGGATCCATCGGCGGCACGGCGAGCGCGCCGGCTCGCCTGGCGGAAAAGCGGTCCTTGAGCGCGAGGAACGGCCTTTCGATGCAGAAGTATGAAAGCATCGCGGCGCCGAACGCGAGCGCGACGTTCTGCGGGAAGGCGTTGGCCCAGGCGGTGCCGCGGAAATACAGGAACGGCTCCTGCCAGAGGTACAGCGAATAGCTCAGCACACCGACGGCGACGAACGGCGCGCTGTTCAGCACGCGCCCGGCGAAGGAGGCCGGGTGCGTGATCACGTGGAGGAGAATCAGCACGATGCCGAAATTCGCGATCGTCTGCCCGGCGATGTATGCCGCGGGCCGGTACACGAACGCGGCGCCGTAGCCCACGGCGATCGCCGCAAGACCGATCGGCAGCGCAGGCCAGCGCGTCAGCGCCGCGACGTAGCGGTTGCCGATCACGCGGTTGTAAAGCAGTGCCGTGAGGCAGCCGGTGGCGAGCGAATCGCAGACCGCCTGGAACTCGCGGCTGAGCGCGATCTCCACGTCGTCGCCGTAGAGGTGCATGGCGAGCCGCACGAACGGCACGACCGCGATCGCGCCGACCACGCACCAGAAGCCGCGCCGGAGGCCGAGCAGGAACAGCGTGCACGGCCAGAGCAGGTAGAACTGCTCCTCCACCGATAGCGACCAGAGATGGTTGTAGTACCAGTTGTAGTCGAGCTGGTAGTTCGCCGTGAACGTCAGCGCATGGATGAGGTCCGGGATCGCGCTGCCCACGTTGGCGTGCGACATGTGGTGGTAGGTGAGATCGATCCAGCCGGCGAGATACGCGGCCCAGATGACGAAGATGTAGAACAGCGCCGCCGGCATGATGCGCAGCACGCGCCGGATGTAGAACGTCCCGAGCCGCACCTGGCCATGGCGGTCCACGTCGCGCAGCAGCAGGGTCGTGATCAGAAAGCCCGAGATGATGAAGAAGAAGCGCACACCGACGTTGCCGAGCGAGCCGAACGCGGGACGGTCGAGCAGCGCCGGCACGCCGGGCGTGGAAGCGGCGTGCGCGAAGATCACGAGGCCGATCGAGACGGCACGCAGGCCGTCGAGCGAAGGGATGCGCGTCGGCAGCGCCGGGGCGGCCGGCGGCGTTTTCGCCTCGCTCATCGCCGGGCCTCCGTCGCGTGTCGCGCGCATCGTGCGATGACGTCCTCACAGGCGGCCAGCGTATCGAGCGCGACGTCGTGCCAGCTGCGCGCGAGGCGCGAGGCGATCGCGTCGCCGTTCC
>CBINBI010000030.1:0-36296 GCA_966248875.1 uncultured Rhodanobacteraceae bacterium | reverse complement strand
CGAGCTCGCCCAGCGAATCGATATAGCGCTCGCCGAGGCCTTCGATGTCCATTGCGCGTCGTGAAGCAAAGTGGAACAGCGCCTGCGTGCGCTGCGCGGCGCAGGTCAGCTCGCCGGTGCAGCGCGCGACCGCCTCGCCCTCTTCGCGCACGATGTCCGAGCCGCAGATCGGGCAGTGCGTGGGCATCGTCCACGGCCGCGTGCGCGGCGGACGGTTCTCCGGCACGACGCGCACGACTTCGGGAATCACGTCGCCGGCGCGGCGCACGATCACCGTGTCGCCCACCCGGACGTCAAGCCGCGCGACCTGGTCGGCGTTGTGCAAAGTCGCGTTGGTGACGGTGACGCCGCCGACCTGGACGGGCCGCAGGCGCGCGGTCGGAGTCGCGGCGCCGGTGCGACCGATGTTGACTTCGATCGCCTCGACGACGGTCTGCTGCTCCTGGGCCGGGAACTTGTGCGCGATCGCCCAGCGCGGCGCACGGCCGACGAAGCCCATCTCGCGCTGGTCGGCCCAGTCGTCGAGCTTGTAGACGACGCCGTCGATGTCGAACGGCAGCGAATCGCGTTGCCGGCCGATCTTCGCGTAGTACGCGAGGCAGCCGTCGGCACCTTTCGCCGTCTCGACCAGCGGGCTCACCGGCAGGCCCCAGGACCTGAATGCCACGAGCGTCTTCGACAGCGTCGGCGGCAGCGCGCCGCCTTCGACGGCGCCCACCGCGTACGCGTAGAACGAAAGCGGGCGGCGGGCGGTCTCGGCGGGATCCTTCATGCGCACGCTGCCCGCCGCGCCGTTGCGCGGATTGACCAGCACCTTGCCGCCGCGCTCGCGTGCTTCGGCGTTGTATTTCTCGAAGGCGGCGCGCGGCATGTAGACCTCGCCGCGCACTTCCAGCACCTGCGGAAAGCCCGAGCCGATGAGGCGCAGCGGAATCGCCTTGATCGTGCGCAGGTTCGCGGTCACGTCTTCGCCGGTGGTGCCGTCGCCCCGCGTCGCACCGCGCACCAGCACGCCGTGCTCGTAGCGCAGGCTGATCGCGAGGCCGTCGAATTTCGGCTCGACCGAGAACACCGGCTCGCTCCGGTCGAGCCGCTGCTCGATGCGCCGCACGAAGTCGCGCACTTCCTCTTCGCTGAACGCGTTGGCGAGCGAAAGCATCGGCACCGTGTGCCGCACCGGCGCGAACGAGCCCTGTGGAGCGGCGCCGACGCGCTGCGTCGGCGAATCCGGCGTCGCGAGCTCGGGATGCGCGGCTTCGATGTCCTGCAGCTCGCGCAGCATGCGGTCGTATTCGATGTCCGCGATCTCGGGCTCGTCGAGCACGTGATAACGGTAATTCGCTTCCTCGATGCGTCGGCGCAGCTCGGCGGCACGCGCGGCGGGTGTGCCCGGGTCGGACGTCTTTCGGGTCATGCGTGAAGAGGCCTTGCACGGCAGAGCACGAAGTTTACCGGCTGGCCGCAGCCCGGCGTGGCCGGGCCCGCCGGATCGCAGTCGCCGCGATCGGGACTGCAAGGATCCGGGCTCGGCGATTTGCGCCGCGGGCGCTGTCCCCCGCTGACCGCCCCCGCTATGATCCCGCCGTCCAAGAGGGGGAGCGATCATGCGCAAGGTCCTGCCCGCAATGCTCGTCGGCTTCGCGCTCGCGCACGCTGCGCACGCGGAGGACTGGGTCGTCGAAGCGCACTACCAGGATCGCGTGGCGTTGCAGCGCGCGGCCTCACGCTTCGAGCACGTCATCGTCGATCGCGAGCGTCAGGTGCTGCGGGTCGACACGAACGAGAACGGCATCGCCGCGCTGCAGGCCGCGGGGCTCGACGTCCGCATCGACGCCGCTGCCACCGCGAAGCTTCGCGCGTTCTACTCGAAAGCGCGCGAGGCAGCCGCGCGCGGCGCCGGCCTCAACGGAATTCCCGGCTACGAGTGTTTCCGCACCGTCGACGAGACGTACCAGACGATGGACGATCTCGCCTCGGCGCACCCGGAGATCGCCGCGATCGACGAGCTCGGGCCGAGCTGGAAGCGGACCCAGAATCCCGACGACGGCTTCATGATGCGCGCCATGCGTATCACGAACTTCGACACGCTCGCCGGCGACCCCGAGCGGCCGCGCATGGCCGTGTATTTCTCGATCCACGCGCGCGAGTACACGCCTGCCGAAATCGGCACGCGCTTCGCGGAATGGCTGGTGGACAACTACGGCACCGACCCCGAAGCCACCTGGGTCGTCGACCACAACGACTTCCACCTGGTCCTGCTCGCCAATCCGGACGCGCGCATCGATGCCGAGAGCCAGATCTATCAGCGCAAGAATCTCGACACGATCAACGGGCCGTGCCAGGAGCAAAACATCTTCGCGCAGCCCGGCATCGATCTGAACCGCAATTTCCCGTTCCACTGGAACATCACGCTGGGCTGGGGTTCCAGCGACGATACCTGCGACCAGACCTTCCACGGTCCCTACGCGGACGGCACCGATCCGCGCGATCACATCCAGGGCACGCCCGAGCCTGAAACGCAGGCGCTGTTCCAGTACGTGGCAGGCACTTGCGATGCGGCGGGCGACTGCACGGGCGGCCTTTTCGCGGACCGCCGCAGCGGCACCACGAATCCGGACTGCATCGGCCCCTCGCCCTGCGATGACGGCGGCGCAGCGCCCAGCGACACGAGCGGCGTCTTCATCGACATGCACAGCAACGCCGCGCTCGTTCTCTGGCCATGGGGCGATACCTCGGCCGATTCGCCGAACGTCTCGGAGCTGACGACGCTCGGCCGCCGCATCGCCTGGTTCACCGGCTACTTCCCGCAGCAGTCCAACGAGCTGTACTACACCGACGGCACGACGGTCGATTCGATGTACGGGTTGCTCGGCGTGGCCTCGTTCACGATCGAGAACGACGGCTTCGATTTCTTCGAGGACTGCGCGAGCTTCGAATCCGAAACCGCACCGACGAACATCGCGACGCTGCGCTACGTCGCGCGCACGCTGCACGCGCCGTACGAGCTGCCGCGGGGGCCGGACACCGTCAACGTATCGGCCGGCACGCAAGCCGTCGTGGCCGGCGATCCGCTCGCGATCAGCGCGGAGCTGGACAGCGCGCGCTTCAATCAGGACAACGGCGTCGAACCCGTGCGCGAGATCGCGAGCGCGTTCGCCTACATGGACGAGCTGCCGTGGGATGCCGGCGCAACCGGCGTACCTCTCACGGCCGCGGACGGCGCCTTCGACTCGACGCAGGAACTGGCCGAAGGCACGATTCCGACATCCGGCCTCGCGCCTGGGCGCCACTTCGTCTACGTGCAGGCCGTCGACGACGGCGGCAATGCGGGCACGCCGAACGCGGCGTTCTTCGACGTGAGCGTGCCCGACGACACGATCTTTGCGGACGGCTTCGACGGCATTACGCGCTGATACCGCACTACGCAGGCGCGACGCCACGGCACCGCGTTCTGGCACGCAGCCTTCGGTGCGGATACGCTGCCCGGATGTCCGCACGTTTCACGCTGCCCCGCGAAGTCTCGTTCCAGCAGGAAGTCCGCAAGAGCCGCTTTCTGGTCCGTGCCGCGCCGGCCGGCACGCCGGCGGACGCACTGGCCTTCTTCGCCCGCGTGCGCGAGCGCGACGCCACGCACAACTGCTGGGCGTACCGCATCGGCACGCAGTACCGCTTCAACGACGACGGCGAACCGGCCGGCACGGCGGGCAAGCCCATCCTGCAGGCGATCGACGGGCAAGGGCTCGACCACGTCGCGGTGGTGGTCGCGCGCTGGTTCGGCGGCATCAAGCTCGGCGCCGGCGGGCTCGTGCGCGCCTACGGCGGCGCTGCCGCCGAGTGCCTGCGTACGGCCGCGAAGCATCCGCTCGTCGCGCGCGCCGTCGCGCGCGTACGCTGCGGTTTTGCGGCGGCGTCGGTGCTGCACGCCCGCCTGCACGACTTCGAGGCCGCCAAGCGCGCCGAGCGCTTCGAGGAAGACGCTGCCGAGATCGAGATCGAGCTGCCCGCGCACCGCGTGGCAGCGCTGACCGAATTCGTGCGCGACCTGACCAAAGGCAGCGGCCGCATCGACGTGAATCCATAGAGCGTGGAAGCCAAGCTTGAACCGGGCCCCGCAGCCCGCATGTCGCCCTGATCGCAGCCGGCCGTTCCAGATGACCGAGACCGCCTCCTCCTCACCGCGCCGCCTGCGCACATTCGCACGCCTGCTGCCGCATCTCGCGCCACACCGCGCGCTGATCGCCGGCTGGCTCGGCTTTCTCGCGCTGTCGTCCGCGGCGACGTTGACGCTGCCGCAGGCCGTGCGCGTCATGATCGATCGCGGCTTCGCGCAGGCGGACGCCGCGTCCATCAACGCGAGCTTCCTCGGCCTTTTCGCCGTCGCCGCCGTGCTCGCCGTCGCGACCGCCGTGCGCTTTTTCTGCGTGACGCTGCTCGGCGAGCGTGTCGCGGCCGATCTGCGCCGGCGCCTCTACGATCATCTCCTGACGCTCGACCAGGCGTTCTTCGAGAAGACGCGCACGGGCGAGCTGGTGTCGCGGCTGGCAGCGGACACCGAGCTGGTGCAGACCGTAGTCGGTTCGACGCTGTCGGTCGCGCTGCGCAGCGTGATCATGCTGCTCGGCGCGGCGGTGATGATGATTCTCTCGAGCCCGCGTCTGGCCGGGCTGTCGGCACTGGTGATTCCCGCAGTCGTGCTGCCCATCGTGATCTTCGGCCGGCGCGTGCAGAAGCTTTCACGCGAAAGCCAGGACCGCATCGCCGACGCGTCGGCGATCGCTAGCGAATCGCTGAACGCGATGCACACCGTTCAGGCGTACACCCGCGAGCCGCAGGAATCGGCCCGCTATGCCGCCGCGGTGACGCGCGCGCTGGCTGCCGCGCGGCGGCGCATCTCGATGACCGGCACGCTCACCGCGATGGTGATCCTGCTGACGTTCGGCGCGATCACGCTGGTGCTCTGGGCCGGTGCGAAGGCCGTGATCGCCGGCGCCATGGCAGCCGGCGTGCTGAGCCAGTTCGTGCTTTACGCGATTCTCGCCGGCGGCTCGGTCGGGGCGCTCACGGAAGTCTGGGGCGGCGTGCTGCGCGCGGCCGGTGCGCTCGGGCGCATCGGCGAGCTGCTCGACACGTCGGCCGGCATCCGCTCGCCGGCGACGCTGACACCGCTTGCACGGCCTGTGCGCGGCGCGGTGCGCTTCGAGCACGTCGAATTCCGCTATCCCTCGCGGCCAGACCGCGCCGCGCTGCACGATTTCTCGCTCGCGGTCGAGCCCGGCGAGACCGTCGCGCTGGTCGGGCCGTCGGGTGCGGGCAAGAGCACGGTGTTCCAGCTGCTTCTGCGCTTCCACGATCCGCAGCAGGGCCGCATCACGCTGGACGGCATCGATTTGCGCGCGCTCGCGCTGCCCGATCTGCGCGGCAGCTTCGCGCTGGTGCCCCAGGATCCGGTGCTGTTCGGCGCGAGCGCAGCCGACAACATCGGCTTCGGCCGCAGCGACGCGTCAGCTGAGGCGATCGTCGCCGCCGCGCGTGCCGCCGAGGCTCACGACTTCCTCGATGCGCTGCCCGAGCGCTATGACACCTATCTCGGCGAACGCGGCGTGCGGCTTTCCGGCGGCCAGCAGCAGCGCGTCGCAATCGCCCGCGCACTGCTGCGCGACGCGCCGATCCTGCTTCTCGACGAAGCGACATCGAGTCTGGACGCGCAATCGGAGCACTACGTGCAGCAGGCGCTCGAGCGTCTGATGCACCGTCGCACGACGCTCGTGATCGCGCATCGCCTCGCGACGGTGCAGCGCGCGGATCGCATCGTCGTCATGGATGCGGGACGCATCGTGGCCCAGGGTACGCACGCCGAGCTGGTGCGGCAGGACGGTCTGTACGCGGAGCTGGCGCGGCTGCAGTTCGCCGCATAGATCTCGTCGTCCGGTGGGTTCGCATCGGCCGTGCGAGCGACATCGGTCGCCGTGAACCCGCGGCGCGGTCGGGTTATCGTTGACCGATGGCTTCCGTCTCTCTTTCGTTCGAGCAGCGCTCGGCCGCCGCGATCGAGCTTGCGCGATGCGGCCGACTCGCCGAGGCGCTCGCCGCGCTGCGAGCGCTCGCGCGCGAAGCGCCCGGCCATGCGCCGACTCGACGGGTGCTCGCTTCTCTTCTGATCCGCGGCGGCCGCCCCGCCGAGGCGCTGGCCGAGCTCGGGCAGCGACCCGACGACGATGCCGCCAGCGCGGTCGTCCGCGCGCAGGCGCTGCTCGCGCTCGGCCGATCCGAAGAAGCGGCCGATGCGGCGCGTGGCGCCTCGGAGCTTCAGCCCGACAACGTCGCCGCGCACTTCGTCCTCGGCCAGGCCGAGCTGGCGCTTCGTCATGTCGCCGCCGCCGCGCGCGCATTCGAAGCCGTGCTCATGCGGCATCCGCAGGCGCCACTCGCACGACGCGGCCTGATCCGGTGCCGGCTGCTCGGCGGGCGCGCCGACCTCGCACTGACCGACGCGATGCATCCCGCTGTGCTGGACGATGCCGCCGAATTCGCGGCTGTTCTCGACGAGTTCGCCGGCGCCGGAGCGCTTGCCGAACGCACGAGCCTGCTCGCGGCGCGCGCCGAACGCCATCCGGACGACTATGCGAACGCGCTCGCGCTCGCCGCATCGCTGCACCAGATCGGCCGGATCAGCGCCGCGCTGGAATGGGCGGAACGCGCGCATGCGCTCCGGCCTGATGAGGTGCAGCCGCTCGAAATCCGTGCCACGGCGTTGATCGACCGCGGCGATGCCGAGGCCGGGCTCGCGCAATACCGCGAGCTGCCGAGCCACAGGAGCGAAGCGGAAACGGCGGCGCGGCGTCTCGTGCTGATGCACTACGATCCGGCACAGACCAATGCCTCGCTTTTCGAGGCGCTGCAGGACTTCGCGGCACGCCACCTGCCCCGCTTCGGCCCGCCGTTCGTCGCGGCGCGTCGCTCCGCATGGAACGCGCTGCGCATCGGCTGGATCTCGCCGCGGTTCAACGAAGGGCCCGTCGCGAGCTTCCTGACCGGCTTGCTCGCGGCATTCGATCGCATGCAGCATCGTCACCTCCTGATCGCGCTGCAGCCGGCCGAGGACGCCGCGACGCGACGCCTGCGCGCGCTCGCCGACGAATGGTTCGACCTGTCCGGCCTCGACGACGCGAGCCTGCTCCAGCGCCTGCGCGCGCTGGAACTCGATGTCGCGATCGATCTTGCCGGGCATTCGACTGCGAACCGGCTGCGCGTCATCTCGCAGCGCGTTGCACCTGTGCAGATATCGTGGCTCGACTGGTTCGACACGACGGCCGTGCCGGAGATGGACGCCTGGATCAGCGACGAATGGCTGACGCCCGAAGGATCGACGCAACGCTACACCGAGCGCCTGATCCGCCTGCCATCCGGGCGCTTCTGCTATACGCCGCCCGTCGACGCGCCGCCGGCCACGCACGCGGGCGGCGACGCGATCGTGTTCGCCTCGTTCAACCGCCTCGCGAAACTCAACGACGCCGTCGTGTCCACCTGGGCGGCGATCCTGCGCCGCGTGCCGGGTGCGGTGCTGCAGCTCGGCACCCGTCTCCTCGGCGATGCGGCGACGCGCGCGCACCTCGCCGAACGCTTCGGTCGCCGCGGCATCGGCGCCGATCGGCTCGTTCTGCACGCGAAGCGCCCGTATGCGGACCTGCTCGCAGCGTACCGGGAAGTCGACATCGCGCTCGATCCGTTCCCGTTCTCGGGCTGCACGACGACCTGCGATGCCTTGTATATGGGCTCCGCCGTCATCACGCTCCCGGGCGAGACCTTCGTCAGCCGGCAGAGCGCGAGCCTCCTGCTGCGGCTCGGCTGCGAAGAATGGATCGCGCGCGACCGCGAGGATTATGTCGAGCGCGCGGTCGCGGCGGCGGCCCGCGTCGGCGAGCTTCGCGCAGGGCGCGAGGCCTTGCGCGAAGCGGTCCGCGCGCGGCTTTGCGATGCCGCAAGCCAGGCCCGCGACTTTGCCGCGGCGCTGCGCGAGCTTTGCGGAGCCGCCGGATCGCACGGCTCCGGGAAATGACCGCCGCGCGCGGCGCAAAAAAGAGCCCCGCCTTGCCGCGGGGCTCCGAATACGGAAATTTTCGGGAATGCTTACTTGATCAGCTGCACGCCCGCAGCCTGCGAGCCCTTCGGCCCCTGGACCACCTCGAAGTTCACTCGCTGTCCCTGCTGAAGCGTGCGGAATCCCTGCGAGTTGATGGCCGAGTAGTGAACGAACACGTCCTCCCCGCCTTCTTCGGGAGCGATGAACCCGAACCCCTTGGCATCGTTAAACCATTTCACTGTACCGGTACGCATCGATGAAGCCTCTAAGCTGTTGGACTGCGTGCAGCGCCACGAGCACCCCCCGGCAACGTCGTTCGGAGTTATTAGCTGCCTGCACGCGGGCGAGTATAACAATTGCTTAACTTGGAGAATCAAGCCCTTCGCGAGGTTTTTTGAGGGCCGGTGAATGAGGGCGGCGCCCCGCCCGGGCAGCGGCGCATCCGCGGGTTTTCGACCGGAATCAGTCACATACGACGGGAAGAAGCGCCGGGATGCAGGAAATGCGGCTGGACCGCTCGCCGCGAGCGATCGCCCGCGCCGGTCACGAGGCCAGCATCGCCTCGATGATCCTGGGCACTTCGGCGGTCGCTGCCTCGAGGTTCGCGAAGATCTCCGGCAGGCTGATTTCCGCTTCGTCGCCGCACCCCGCCGCCCAGTTCGCGACCAGCGCGAGGCAGGCGTATTCGCACTCGAGCTCGCGCGCGAGCGCGGCTTCCGGCATGCCGGTCATGCCGACCAGGTCGCAGCCGTCGCGGCGCATGCGCGCAATCTCGGCACGCGTTTCCAGCCGCGGACCTTGCGTCGCGCCGTAACACCCGCCATCGACCACGGCAACGCCGGCCTTGCCGGCCGCCGCGACCAGATCGGCACGCAATTTCGGCGAATACGGCTCGCTGAAGTCGATGTGCCTGACCTCCGCGCCCTCGGTGTCACAGAAGCTGGTAAGCCTGCCGCTGGTGTAATCAATGATCTGATCCGGCACGGCGATGACGCGCGGCCCCATGTCCTCGCGAATGCCGCCGACCGCGTTGACGCCGATGATCCGCTGCGCGCCCAGCCGGTGCAGCGACCAGACGTTCGCGCGGTAGTTGATGCGATGCGGTGCGATCGAGTGGCCTTCGCCGTGCCGCGCGAGAAACGCGACCCGCCTGCCGGCGACGGTGCCTACCACGACATCGCCGGAGGGCTTGCCGTAAGGCGTGTCGGTGTGTTGCCGCTCGATGTCCTCGAGCCCCGGGAAGCGATAGAGGCCTGTACCTCCGATCACGGCGAGATCGATGCTCATGCGTCCACCGCGTAGATCGCGGGCAGGTTGCGCCCCTGCTCGTAATAGTCCATGCCGTAGCCGAACACGTAGCGATCCGGCACCTCGACGCCGCAGAAGTCAGCGTGGATGCCCGGCACGCGCCGCGCGTGGCGCTTCTCGCAAAGCACCGCGATGAGCACGCGCCGCGCGCCTTCGCCGAGGCAGAAATCGCGGATCGCCTTCAGCGTGTGGCCCTCGTCGAGGATGTCATCGACGAGCAGCACCGTGCGCCCGGCGAGCGCCCGGGAGGGCCGCTTGAGCCAGGCGAGCTCGCCGCCGGACGTCGCCCCGCGGTAACGCGTCGCGTGCACGTAATCGAAATCGAGCGGCGCGGCGATCGCGGTGGCGAGCTGGCCGGCGAACACGAGCGCGCCCTGCATCACGGTCATGAAGATCGCGGGCTCACCGGCGAGCGCGCCGTCGATCTCGGTGGCGATGCGCGAGATCGCGCGTGCGAGCACGTCGCGATCGTGCACGCGGTCGGCGCGGGCCAGCGCGGCGGCGAGCGTGGGCTGTTCCATCAGGCGGAGCCTGCGGCATCGAGCGCCGTCACGCGCGCGATGAAATCGTTGCGCTGCGGATTCTCGACGAGCGCCTGCCAGGTCGGCGCGACGGCGCCCTGCAACGCGGCGATCTTGTCCGGCGGGCACGGCTCCGCCTGCCGGCTCGCCGCCAGCGCCTCTTCGACGATAGAGGCGCCACAGGCGAGCACGAGGTCGCAGCCGGCGAGGAGATGCGCCTCGATGCGCGCGCCGATGCCGCCCAGCGATTCGGTCGCCGCCATGCCGATGTCGTCGCCGAGCACGACCCCGCGGAAGCCGAGCTCCCCGCGCAGGATGTCCTCGATCCAGATGCGCGAGCATCCGGCCGGGCGCGGGTCGACGGCCGGGTATGTGACGTGCGCGAGCATCACCGCATCGGCGCCGGCAGCGATGCCGTCGGCGAATGGCACGAGATCGGTCTCGCGCAGCTCGCGCAGCGAGCGCGGATCGACGGCGGTATCGAAATGCGTATCCTCGGCGACGCTGCCGTGCCCCGGGAAGTGCTTCAGCGTGGCCGCCATGCCGGCAAGGCGCATGCCGCGCAGGTACGCCTGCGTCAGCTCCGACACGATCTCCGGATCGGCCGCGAACGCGCGCTCGCCGATCGCGCGATTACCGCGCGCGAGATCGGCTACGGGTGCAAAGCTGAGATCGACTCCGATCGCGCGCATCTCGCTCGCCATCAGCCAGGCGTGCTCCTCGGCCGCGGCGACTGCGGCGGCGGGATCGCGCGCATACAGCTCGCCGATCCGCGCGAGCGCCGGCAGGCGCGTGAATCCCGGGCGGAACCGCTGCACGGGGCCGCCTTCCTGATCGACGCAGACGAGAAAGGGATCGGGCCTTGCGCTGCGCACGTCGTCGATCAGCGCGGTCACCTGCTCGCGGCTCTCGAAGTTGCGCGTGAACAGAATGACGCCGCTCACCTGCGGCACGCCAAGCCAGTGACGGCACTGTTCGGTCAGGGTTTTTCCGGGCAGCCCGATGATCAGCATGTGCTCGGGATCGATCGCTCGATGCGGGAACGTAGTCTATCGCGTGGCGGGCGGATTCACGTCGCTCCGGGTGTCCGCATCGGCGGCGGCGCGCTCGGCTGCGCTCCAGCGCGAGTACGGATGCGCGGCCAGGCTGGCGTTGTAGTAGTGCGCGAGACCGCTGACTTCGCGGCCGAGCCAGGGCGGACGCGGCACCGGATCGTCCGCGCGAGCGAGCTCGATCTCGGCCACGATCAGGCCTGCATTATCCCCGAGGAATTCGTCGATTTCGAAGAGATACCCTTCGACTTCGACGTGATGACGGATTTTTTCGACCCGCTCCCCCGCCAGCGTCGCCAGCATGCGCTCGGCGTCCGCCAGCGGAATTTCGTATTCGTACTCGTCGCGCTCGATGCCGATGGTGGCGGACTTGATGTTGAGGTGCGCGGCACCGCCCGCGATGCGAACGCGAACCGAGCAGCGCGCGGCGGGCGGGCCCGCGAGATAGCCTTGCACCATGCGCTCGCACCGCGACGCGCTGCGGCGCCACACGTCGCCGGTCACGAGAAACTTGCGTTCGATCTCCCGGGCCAAGCGCGCTACCTCTCAAACAGGGCGATCGACTCGACGTGCGCCGTGTGCGGAAACATGTCCATGACGCCCGCCGCGGTCAGCGTAAATCCGTGCGCTCGCACCAGCGTCCCTGCGTCACGCGCCAGCGAGCCGGGGTGGCAGGACACGTAGACCACGCGCCGCACCGACTTTCGCGGCAGGTATTCGAGCACTGCTGCCGCGCCCGAGCGCGGCGGATCGAGCAGGATCTTGTCGTAGTCGCGCGTCGCCCAGGGCGCGCCGCGCTGATTCGCAGCGAGATCCGCCGCGGCAAACTCCGTATTGCCGATGCCGTTCGCTGCCGCGTTTTCGCGCGCACGCGCGACGAGCCCTGCCTCGCCTTCGACGCCGACCACCGTCCGGGCGCGCCGCGCGATCGGCAGCGTGAAGTTGCCGAGGCCGCAGAAGAGGTCGAGCACGCGGTCTTCAAGCCTTGGATCGAGCAGTTCGAGCGCGCGCGCGACCATGCGCCGGTTCATGTTCGCATTGACCTGCACGAAGTCGAGCGGCTGGAAGGCGATCTCGACATCCGCCTCGTCGATGCGGAACGAAAGGCGCATCTGCTCCGGCCACAGCGCGTGCACGCTGTCCGGCCCGCCAGGCTGGAGCAGGATGGCGAGATCGTGCGCCTTGCCGAAGGCGACGAGCTTCGCGGCATCGCTCTCCGACAGCGGCTGCAGATGCCGGAACACGAGCGCGACGGTCGCGTCGCCGGCCGCGATCTCGATCTGCGCGATGCCCTGTTTCGCTTCGAGCGACGTGACCAGCTCGCCGAGCGCGGCGATGCGCTGCCCGACTTCGGGCAGCAGCGTGTGGCAGACCGAAAGGTCGGCGACGAAGCGCGGATTGTCCTCGCGGAACCCGACCAGGGCCTTGTTCTTCTTCGCAACCCACTTGACCGAGAGACGACCCTTGCGCCGATAGCCCCAGGGCGCGTCAGTCAGCGGATCGAGCCAGCGCTCCGGCGCCACCTTGCCGATGCGCTCGAAATTCTCGGCGAGCACGCGCTGCTTGGCCGCGATCTGCGCCGGCGCCGTGAGGTGCTGCAGCGCGCAACCGCCGCAGGTGCCGAAATGCGGGCAGCGCGGCTCGATCCGTTCGGCGGAGCGCGTCAGCAGGCTTTCGACGCGCGCTTCGTCGAAATTGCGGTGCCGTGCAGCGACACGTACGCACGCGCGCTCGCCCGGCAGCGCGCCGGCGACGAAGACGGTCTTGCCATCGATGCGAGCGACGCCGCGCCCGTCATGGGAGAGATCGGTGATCTCGACTTCGTGCAAGGACATGATGCGTTTCGGCGAGCAAACAAAACGGCCCGCGCGACGGCGGGCCGCCAGGCTCGAATGCGAAAATTTCTACTTCTGTTTCCAGGCGCCGCCGGCATCCTGGTAATACCAGCCGGGCTTCGCCTTCTGTACCCATTCCCTCGCGAACGTCGAGCGGATCTGCGCTTCCCACTCCGGATGGCCGTTGGCGACCGCGATCTCGCGGTACACCGCCTGCCGGTCGCGATTCTCGTCGGCGACGGCCTGATTCAGGGCGGCGCGCTCGGCCAGCGGCACGCTCGCGGCGTCGCGCACCGCGACCAATCCGTCGCGCGTGAAGCCGATCGCGCCGCTGGCGAAGTGCTTCGCCAACGACGCATTGAAACGCTGCTTCATGCGCGACTGGATCGCCTGTATCTGCGGCGTCTGGATGTCGAGGTTCGCCTGCTGCGCGTGCGCGCTCGGAATCAGCAGATCGAGCAGCATCGCCGCCGGCGCGCCACCGGGCGGCTTCTTGGCGGGCGGCGGCGACTGCGGCTCCGCGCCGTCGCTGTCGATGATCTTGCCGACGAACTGCTCGGCCGCCTTCTCGGCCGCCGCTTCCGGAAAGTAGACGTTGATGGTCACGCAGGCTGCGGGCAGCGCCAGCGCCGCCGCCGCGAGCAGGGTTCGTATCGTCAACGTGCGCATGCCCTCTCCTTCTCGTGACTTGCTGTTCCAGCGTTCAAGACTAGCGGACCACCGGGCCTTCTCCGCGCGTCGCCTCGACGAGGCGCTCGACCAGGGTCGGCCAGGCGACCTTGCGGCGATGACCGATGATCTGGATGCGCGGCAGGCCCGATCCTTCGACGATAGTGTAGCTGTCACCGCCTGAATCCGTAGCGCCCGCGGGCTCGATGCCGCCCATCGTGCAGACTTCCGCCGTGAGCGCGCAGCGGATGCCGAGCCTGCGATAGCCGAACGTGTCGAACACCTTGAGCGCCATCGTCTGCAGGCTGCTCGACATTCCGCCGCCGCCGCCAAGCGCCGTCAGGTCGTCGACGGCCTTGTAGCTCATGCGTCCGCCCTTGTCGGAGCGCAGCTCGGCGTCGAAAGCGACCGGGCTCCAGTCGACCAGGCGCAGGCCGCGGACCTTGCCGTCGAGCCGCCCGCTCATGCCGCCGAACGAGAACGCGCTGGTCACCTGCTCCAGATCGAAGTTCTCGAAGTGGATGTCGGCGCGCAGCGACGGCGCGACACCGAACGGCCGCTCGAGCGTGAGCCCGCTGACGCCGAGATAGCCGTCGAAGACGTAGAGATCGAGACCGCCGTGCAGCTCGACCGTGTCGCCGGAGAGCTCCACTTCCGGAATGCCGCCCGACAGGTTGCCGCCGAAGCGCGGCCAGCCGAGCGCGTCGCAGAGCCGCGCCATGTCGATGCCGGCGATCGCGAACGAGGCGGCGTAGCGATCGCCGCGCGGTGATCGCGGCTGCAGGCTCAACCGCTCGAGCCGGAGCTGCCCGCCGAGCACGCCGATCGCGATCGGATGCGCAAGCGTGATCGCGGCATCCTGCGAGCGCAGCTCCGCGCTCGCCGCGTCGATCGGGATGCGGAACAATTCCATCGACTGCCAGCCAAGCGATGTCGGCGGGACTTCCTGGCCGTAGCTCCAGTCCACGCCACCGTCGAGTCCCGCGAAGCGGAAGCGGCCCGCGCCGTCGTCGACATCGACGCCGCGTGCGCTGAACGCGAGCCGTTCCAGGCCGTCTGCGCCGTAGCGGAACGCGCCGGACAGCGATCCGCTCGCCGTGAGATCGTTGTAGCCTTTCGACGCGAGCCAGCTGCGCGCGTAGCGATCGATCGCCGGCGCGAGCGCGGTGTGGCGCAGATCGACGTCGATCGTCGCAACCGGTCGCGCGTCCTCCGGGGCGATTTCGGCATGGCCCGCGATCTCGAGCACACCCGGATCATTCCAGTCGAATCGATCGATCCGCCAGCGCGAACCGGCACGCCGTGCGTCGAGGTGCGACTCCACGGCCGTCTCCGGCAGCTTGACGTAGAACGGCCCATACAGGAATTCGCCGCCGTGAAAGCGCGTCTGCATCTGCACGCGCGGCTGCGCCAGCGTTCCGCTTGCCTCCAGCGTCGATTCCGCGTCGACGTTCGCCGCGGCGATCGTGCCGTCGGCGCTGTCGTAGCCGATTTTCCGCAGAGCGATCTCGGCGCGTGCCGCGATTCCGTCGGTGATGCGCGGGTCGAACGAGAGCTGCTTCAACTCGAGCGATCCGCTCGCGAGCGGAATCGAGAACGGAGACGCAAGCTCTATCCCGCCGTTTCGAGTGCGCACGCTGGCCCGCGCCGCGCCCAATGACAGTGCGCCCGCGCTGAGGGACGTCCAGCGCAGCACGGTCGCCGGCCGGTCGCCGTGAGCGCTCCAGTCGAACGTGCCGTCGAGGCCGCGGATCGAGAACTGCCCGCCATCGTCGAGATCGAAGCGGTCGAAGGCGAGCGCGATGCGCTGCGGGCCCTCGTCCAGCGTGAACTCGCCCGAAAGCCCGCCTTTCGCCTGCCATCCGGTCCAGCCCTGCGACGCCGCCATGCTGCTCGCGTAACGCTGCATCGCTGCCGGAAACACGGCGCGGTCGATGCGGACGTCGAGCTTGCGCAGCGCGTCCTGACGCGATGGTTGCCAGACGCCGCTCGCGCCGAACTCCAGCGTGCCGGCGTCGCGCCAGCTCAGCTCGTTGACGAGCCATTCTTCTCCCTGGGCGGCCACATCGAGCGCAAAGGCCACCGGCGTGTCCGGCAGATCGAACCGCACGTCTCCGAATCGCAAACGGCCGTGGCGCAACGACGCATCGACGACGACGTGCGGCTCCGCCGAAAGATCCTCGACATGGAGCCGACCGCTCGCAGTGACGCTTTCGCCGGCCAGCGCGCCGTCGCTCGTGTTCAGCGTGACGTCCTCGATCGCGTAGTGGCCGTCGACGGCGCCGCCGGATTCAAGAACGATGCCCGCATCGAGCCTGCCATCGCGGAGCTCACCATTCGGCCAGGCACGCGCGAGCGGTGCGCGCAGCCACGCGGCAGGAATCCTCGCAAGATCGAGCATGACCGGATCGCCGTCGCCGAATGGCAGCGCGATGCGTACGGTCGCATCGCCGCGCGCGAGATCCAGCGCGACACGATCGCGCCCGACGCGCACACCGAGCTGCGCTTCCCGACCGGCATTCGCTGCTCCGAGCCGCACCGGGCCCGCGCAGGTGCGCGCACCGTTCTCCGCAGGGCTCAGCATGCACTGCCACGCAAGAGCATCCGCAAGGCCGAGCGTCGGTGCGTCGAGCCGGCGGATGTCGAGGCGCAGCATGCCCTCGGCGCCTTCCCGGACGACGAGATCGATGCCGATCGCCTCAACCTCCGGCGCGCGCAGCCGGTCGGCGTGCAACGTCAATGTGCGGGCGTGCAGCGTTGCCAGCATCAGCAGGCCGCACGCGCCGACGAAAATCCGACAGCGATACTGAACGCCGACGCGGCCCTGGGTGATTGACGATGCGCGCATGGGCAGCCATTCTGCCAGCGTCGCACCGAATCCCGTCTGAGCCGTGCCTAACGTCCTCGTTGCCGACGACAATCCGGTCAGTCTTCGCTTTTTCGAGGACGTGCTGGCGCAGATCGGCCTCGAGAGCGAAAGCGCGCGCGACGGCACCGAAGCCGTCGCCCTGGCGCGGCGTTCGCGTTTCGACCTGCTGCTGCTCGACGCACGCATGCCCGGGCTCGATGGCGCCGATGCGCTGGCCCGCATCCGCGCCCTGCCCGGTCCGTCGCGCGAAGCCGTCGCGCTGGCGACCACGGCCGGCGCCGACGAGACCACGCGCCTCGCACTGATCGGCGCGGGCTTCGCGAATGTCGTCGCGAAGCCCGTCACCGTCGAGGGTTTGCGGACGGCCCTGGGGCGATATCTCGAAATCGGGCCGGGCTCCGCGCACACGACGGACATCGACGAACGCGATCTCGACGACGCACGGGCTCTCGTCGCGACCGGCGGTGACGCGTCGATTCTCGCTGCCTTGCGTGGCCTCTTGATCGCCGAGCTGGACGCGCTGCCGGCGGAGCTGGCCGACATGTGCGCGCGTGGCGACGCCGCTGCGTTACGCGATCGGCTGCACCGCCTGGACGCCTCGGCCGGATTCTGCGGCGCGCCCGCGCTCGCGCGTGCCGGTGCGAAGCTGCGCGCGGCCTTGGCGGCGCCGGCGTGGCCGGAGACCGCGATCGCCGATTTTCTCGCGGCCTGTGCGGAGGTCCGCGCACGGCTCGCCGCTTCGGTGCCGTCGCGCTAGACGAAACTCGAGCCGTCGCCGGTAGGGCTCGCTTCGCGCGAGCCCGGCTCGGCGCCGCTCAAACGCCGCGCGGACAGCGCCCATGCGTTGAGATTTCCGACGAGGTGATGGATCACCGAGCGCATCATCCGCCGCAGCTCGGCGAGCTCGGGCTCCGCCGGCTCCTGATCGCGATCGAGCGCGAGCAGCGCGGCACCGCCGACGCGCGGGAACCCGCTGTCTTCACGCCACGGCACCGGGCCTGTGTCGGCGACGTACGCGTAGGCATCGCGCGGGTCGACTGGCGTGCCCGCGGCCGTTTGCGTCAGCATCAGCGCGTATCCAAGCTCGGCGAGGAGATCGCGTTCGAAGCGGCGCAGCGTCCAGGCGATGCCCGGCCTTTCCGCGAGGCGCGCGAGGCAGTCGGTGTAGGCCGCGAACGCGGCGGGATGGGCGTCGTTTCGGCTGGTCAGGCGCAGAACCAGCTCGTTGACGTACATGCCGGCGAGCAGCGCGTCGCCGGAAAGCATCCAGCGCGTGCCGGTCGGCTCGGCCTGGATCAGCGTGCCGAGCTCCCCGCGCGCGCTCCAGTCCAGCAGCAGCGGCTGCAACGGCTGCAGCGCGGCGCGCGAAAATCGTCCTCGGCCGCCGCGCACACCGCGTGCGACGAGCCCGACCCGGCCGTGATCGCGCGTGAAGGCCTCGATCAGCAGCGAGGTTTCGCGATACGGCCGCGAGTGCAGGATGAAGGCGGGTTGAGCCTCGGTGCGCATCGGTGCATCGGCATCAGCGGTCGGCGACGGAAGGCGCTCACCCGCCCCTCGCCCTCATTCCTCATACCCGAATTTTCGCAGCGCCGCCTCGTCGTCGCTCCACGACTCGCGCACGCGCACCCACAGCTCGAGGAAGACGCGCCGACCGAACATGCGCTCCATGGCGAGGCGCGCGGCCGTGCCGATCGCCTTCAGCGCCTGTCCGCCGCTGCCGATGACGATCGCCTTCTGGCCTTCGCGCTCGACCCAGATGACCGCGCCGATGTGCGCGACGCCGCCGGTGTCCTCGAAGCGCTCGATTTCCACTGCGGTGGCATAAGGCAATTCGGCGGAAAAGCGGAGCATCAGCTGCTCGCGTACGAACTCCGCGGCAAGGAAGCGCTCGCTGCGGTCGGTCATCTCGTCCTCGCCGTACGCGGCGGGACCCTCGGGCAGCCGCGCGACGATGTCATCGAGCAGGGCCGCGACGCCGTCGCCGCGCTTCGCGGCTACGAAGTGCACGGCAGCGTAGTCCCGCTCGCGAGTCACCTCGGCGGCGAACGGCAGCAGGCGCGGCTTGTCCGCGATGCGATCGACCTTGTTCATCGCGAGAATGCGCGGCTGCGGATGCCGGGCGAGGAGGTTCCAGACCTCCTCGTCCTCGTCGGTCCAGCGCAGGGCTTCGATGACGTGCACCGTGAGATCGGCCTCGGCGGGCACCTCGCGCGCGACGCGGTTCAACTGGCGGTTCATGGCGCGCTTGCCGCCTCTGTGCAGGCCGGGCGTGTCGAGAAAGGCGATCTGCGCGTCCGGGCGCGTGGCGATGCCGAGAATGCGATGTCGCGTGGTCTGCGGCTTTGGCGTCACGATGCTGAGCCGTGCGCCGACCAGCGTGTTGAGCAACGTCGACTTGCCGACGTTCGGCCGTCCGACCAGCGCGACGTGACCGAAGCGGTGCGCGACCGGCGCAGGATCACTCATGGCGCAAGCCGGCCTCGACGGCGACGAGCGCGCGCTCGGCAGCGGCCTGCTCGGCGCCGCGCCGCGTGGACCCCGTACCAAGCGCGCGGACGCCGAGCGCGTCGACACGGACCTCGACGTCGAACGTCTTGGCGTGATCGTCGCCGTGGCTTGCGACGAGCTCGTAGACCGGCAGCGGCAGCGCGTTGGCCTGCAGGCGTTCCTGCAGGCGTGTCTTGGCGTCCTTGGGCGCGACGCCTTCGATCGCGCTGCGGCCGGCGAAGAGGCCGCGCACGATCGTGCGGCAGGTGGCCCAGCCGGCGTCGAGATAGATGGCGGCGATGATGGCTTCCAAGGCGTCGGCGAGAATCGAGTCGCGGCGGAAGCCGCCGCTCTTGAGCTCGCCCGGGCCGAGACGCAGGAGGTCGCCGATCTCGGCATCGCGTGCGATCGCCGCGAGCGCGGTGCCGTTGACCAGTGCGGCGCGCAGGCGCGTCATCTCGCCCTCGTCGGCACGCGGATGCTGCTCGAAGATCAGCTCGGCGACGATCGCATTGACCAGCGCGTCGCCGAGGAACTCCAGCCGCTCGTTGTTGTGGTGCCCGGCGCTGCGGTGCGTCAGCGCCTGCGCAAGCAGCGCGGGATCGTGGAATGTATGGCCGAGCGCTGCGGACGCGCTATTCGCCACCGGCATTGCGCAGATTGACGGATTTGTCGAACGTCGCGACGAGGTCGATGTTGTACATGAAGGGTACGCGCTTTTCGTAGGCGATGCGAAGCGTCGCACCGCCGCCCTCGCGGCGGAGCTGGATCGCCTGCGGCGGCACGGTGGCGTCGTCGACGTACTGTGTGTCGAACTTGAGGCTGAGGTCGCGGCGGATCTCCTCGACCGAGCGCTGCGCCGCGCCGGGCTCGTTCTTCACCATCTCCATCGCCTTGACGACGCCGAAGTACTCGACGTACACCGGCACCAGGCGCATCGCGAGATAGGCGAAGAAGCCCGCGACACAGAGCAGGACCAGAAATCCGATCAGGGTGATACCCCGGATATTGCGCTGCATGTGCGTCTCCCCTGTTGAGAGGCTCGCGAGCCCTGCGTCCTGCCGCGGCGCGCGAAGGAGTGTCCTGTGGCGATGCCGATGCCCGGCCCGGTCTGCGCGTCCTATTTGATCACGGTGCCGATGCGGCCGAGATCACTCCAGTTCATCCAGATGATCATCGCCCTTCCGACCAGGTTGGCCTCCGGCACGAACCCCCAGAACCGGCTGTCGAGGCTATTATCGCGGTTGTCGCCCATCGCGAAGTAGTAACCATCCGGCACTTTCCACGTTCCTTCGTGGCCGACCTGCGCCCGCGGAATCTCGATGGTGCGGTGATCGACCCCGTCGAGCTGCTCCAGCTTGACCTGCGCGCCGTCCATGCGGCTGGTCGGCTCGGTCGGCCCGACGTAGGGGCCGAGATAACTCTCCGGGACCTCCTTGCCGTTCACGTAGAGCGTCTTGTTGCGATAGGTGATCTCGTCGCCCGGCAGGCCGATCACCCTTTTGATGTAGTCCTCCCGCGGCACCGGCTCGATCGGGTACTCGCACGGCCGGCCGCTGCGCACTTCCTTGCCGTCGCGCTCGCAGGTGTAGCCGGGATAGCGGAACACGAACACGTCGCCGCGCTTGGGCTCGCCGATCGGGATGACCTTGGTGTTCAGCACAGGCAGGCGCAGGCCATAGGCGAACTTGTTGACCAGGATGAAATCGCCGATCAGCAGCGTGGGCATCATCGACCCCGACGGGATCTTGAACGGCTCGGCGAGGAACGAACGAAACAGCAGGATCAGGAGCAGCACCGGGAAGAACGAACGCGCGTACTCGATGACGACCGGCTCGCGAAGCGCCTCTTCGGCGCGCGTCTTGCGCTCGGCGGCGGGCAGCGAGGTCATCGTGGCGAGCGCTGCGGAACGCCGGCGGCGCGACGGCGCCAGGAGCAGGCGATCGGCCAGCCAGAGCAGGCCGGAGACACCGGTGAGGACGACCAGCAGCAGAGCGAAATCGAAATCCATCATCGTTCCTTTGGTTCGGGGCCGGCGAAGCCCGCCTATTTGCCATCGACCTGGAGCACGGCCAGAAACGCCTCCTGCGGAATCTCGACCCGGCCGACCTGCTTCATGCGCTTCTTGCCTTCCTTCTGCTTCTCAAGAAGTTTACGTTTGCGCGTGACGTCGCCGCCATAGCACTTGGCCAGCACGTTCTTGCGCAGCGCCTTCACCGTCGAGCGAGCGATGATCTGCGCGCCGATCGCGGCCTGGATCGCGACGTCGAACTGCTGGCGCGGGATCAGCTCCTTCATCTTCTCGACGAGATCGCGGCCGCGGCGGTCGGCGGCCGTGCGGTGCACGATCAGGCTCAAGGCGTCGACGCGCTCGCCGTTGATCAGCACGTCGACGCGCACGAACGGGCCGGCTTCGAAGCGCTCGAAGTGGTAGTCCATCGAGGCGTAGCCGCGCGACACCGACTTCAGCCTGTCGAAGAAATCCAGCACGACTTCGGCGAGCGGCAGTTCGTAGCTGATCTGCACCTGCGTCGCGAGGTAGTGTATCGAGCGCTGCACGCCGCGCTTTTCCTCGCACAGCGTGATCACGTTGCCGACGTAGTCCGGCGGCGTCAGGATGTTCGCGACGATGATCGGCTCGCGTATCTCCTCGACGTTCTGCGCCGGCGGCAGCTTGGCCGGATTGTCGAGCGAGAGCACGCTGCCGTCGGTCAGGAGCACTTCGTAGACGACGGTCGGCGCCGTCGTGATGAGGTTCAGGTCGTACTCGCGCTCGAGCCGCTCCTGCACGATGTCCATGTGCAGGAGACCGAGGAAGCCGCAGCGGAAGCCGAAGCCCATCGCCTCGGACGTCTCCGGCTCGAAATAGAGCGCCGCATCGTTGAGCTTCAGCTTGTCGAGCGCCTCGCGCAGCGCCGGATAGTCGTCGGCGACGACCGGGAACAGCCCGGCGAACACGCGCGGCTGCATCTTCTGAAAGCCCGGCAGCGGGTGCTGCGCGGGATCGCGCGACTGGGTCAGCGTGTCGCCGACCGGCGCGCCGTGCACGTCCTTGATCGACGCGGTGACCCAGCCCACCTCGCCCGCGCCCAGCTTTTCACGCAGCGCACGCTTGGGCGTGAACACGCCGACCTGATCCACCTCGTGCGTGCGGCCTGTCGACATCACCAGCAGCTTGTCGCGCGGCTTGATCTCGCCCTGCATGACGCGCACGAGCGAGACGACGCCAAGATAGTTGTCGAACCACGAATCGATGATCAGCGCCTGCAGCTTGTCGGTGTCTCGCGGTTTCGGCGGCGGAATGCGCGCGACGATCGCCTCAAGCACGGCTTCGACATTCTGGCCGGTTTTCGCGCTGATCGCGATCGCGTCATCGGCGTGGATGCCGATGACTGCCTCGATCTCCTTCTTCGACTTCTCGATGTCGGCGGTCGGGAGGTCGATCTTGTTCAGCACCGGCACGACCTCGAGCCCCATCTCGACCGCGGTGTAGCAGTTCGCAACCGACTGCGCCTCGACGCCTTGTGCCGCGTCGACGACGAGCAGCGCGCCCTCGCACGCCGCCAGCGAGCGGCTGACTTCATAACTGAAGTCGACGTGCCCCGGTGTGTCGATGAAGTTGAGCTGGTAGACCTGCCCGTCCTTCGCCTTGTACGGCAGCGACACCGACTGCGCCTTGATCGTGATGCCGCGCTCGCGCTCGATCGGGTTGTTGTCGAGCACCTGCGCTTCCATCTCGCGCTCGGTCAGGCCGCCGCAGAGCTGGATGATGCGATCGGCCAGCGTGGACTTGCCGTGGTCGACGTGCGCGATGATCGAGAAGTTGCGGATGTGCTGCATCGATGCGAAGGCGGCCGGATGGCTGCGTCGGACATAAGAGCGGAATTATCGCAGAAACTCCCCGGCGCCGTGCGGTACGCGACCAGGCCTCCCCGCTGACCGCCGCCGGCATCCGGTCGGTGCGGCGGGCTTCGCACCGCTACCGTCCAGGCCTGCCTTCGTAGAGACGAAGGGCGCCCGCCTCGCGGCGAACGCCCTTCCTTTCGCGGCCCAAGCCGGATCTGCCGGCGTCCTGGAATCCGCCTCAGCCCTTCTTCGGCACCGGCACCGCGATGAAACTCGTGACGTCCTCGCGCCGAACGAGCAGCATGACGGAATCGCCGGGCTTGACGTCCTTGACGGCCGCGTTGAAGTCGCTCACCGACTTGATCGGCTTGCGGCCCACCATGAGGATGACATCGCCGGGCGCGAGCGCCGCGCGGCGCGCGGCGGCGCCGCTGACCCGCGTGACGACGACACCGTCCTGCGTGTCGAGGCCGAGTTCCTTGCGCTGGTCGGCGGTGATGTCGTCGACGACGATGCCGAGCGGATTCGACGGCGCGGTCGACTGGCTGCCGCCGATGCTGGCCACGGTCGACTTGTCGACCGGAAGCTCGCCCACGGTGATCGGCAGAGTCAGGTTCTTGCCGTCGCGGTAGATGACGATGTCGACCTTCGTGCCGGGCCTGGTCGCGCCGACCAGTGGCGGCAGGTCCGCCGACGTGCGTACCTCGCGGCCGGCGAACGACAGAATCACGTCACCGACCTGCACGCCGGCCTTGTCCGCGCTCGATCCCGGAGTGACCTTGTTGACCAGCGCGCCGCCGATCCGTGCAAGGCCGAGCGCTTTGGCGTTCTCGCGATCGACGTTCTGGATCGTCACGCCGATCATGCCGCGGCTGACGTGGCCGGTCGTCTTGATCTGCTCGACGGCGTTCATCGCGATGTCGATCGGAATCGCGAACGACACGCCCATGAAGCCGCCGGTGTTCGAGAAGATCTGCGAGTTGATGCCGACGACCTGGCCGTCGAGATTGAACAGCGGCCCGCCCGAGTTGCCGCGGTTGATCGGCACGTCGGTCTGGATGAAGGGCACGTATTGCTGGTCGGCGCCGCCGAACTGGCGGCCGACCGCGCTGACGATGCCGGCGGTGACGGAATGATCGAAGCCGAACGGCGAGCCGATTGCGACGACCCACTGCCCCGCCTTGAGACTCTTCGAGTCGCCGATGCTGACCACCGGCAGGTTGTTCGCATTCAACTTCAGCAGCGCGATGTCGTACTGCGCGTCGGTGCCGACGACTTTTGCGTCGAGCTCGCGCCGATCCGAAAGGTTCACGGTGATCTGGTCCGCGCCTTCGACCACGTGGTTGTTGGTGAGCACGTAGCCGTCGGCCGAGATGATGAAGCCCGAGCCCATCGAGACGCGCTGGCCGCCGCGCGGATGCGGGATCGGCATGCCGGGACCGAAGAAGCGCCGGAAGATTTCCGGAATGTCCTGGTCGGCTTCGTCGGACAGGTTGTCCGGATTGCCGGTCGCCTGGACGTTGACCACGGCGGGACCGTACTTCTCGACCAGCTCGGTGAAATCGGGCAGATCCGCCGCCGCTGCGCTGGCCGTGAGCAGCATCAGCAACAACGGACCGATGAGCCAGCGGGACGCCATCCCTCTACTCGCTTTCAGCATGATGTGTACCTCGTCGTTTTCTCTAGTTTGTCGTTCGAACCGGAGGAAGCGTCCGGCAGCGACCGGTCACCCGTCGGGCGCATCCGGCGAAACCGCTCGCCGCGAGCTCGCATGGCGCAGCCGATTGGATGGGGTCGCCGGTGCAAAGTTCCAGGTCGGTGCGACGTCCGGTGGCGGTTTCGAGCCGGATTTCAGTCAACGTTTGCCTTCCGCCCGCACGCCGCGCGCCATGGCCTGTACCGTGGCCGGTGGCACGTCGCCGAGCACCGTGACGCGCACACCGCCGGCATCGCGCGAATGGATGCTGAGCACGCCGCGCACGATGGTCGATTCGGCGGCGACCGGCGCCGAATCGGCGTGCGGCTCGATGTAGACCGAGACGCTGGCGACGCCGTCGGTGTAGACCAGATGCTCCGCGCCGGATGCGCTGCCGGACGGCTTCTGCGTGCGCACGAGCCGGAAGCCGGCCGGCGCGTCGGTGACCGTCCAGAGCGGACGCGTGGCAACGGCCACCTCGTCGGCCGGCGCGACGGCGCTGCCGACGTCGCTCGATGGCAGGAGATCGGTATCGCTCGGCCGCGTGCCGACGTCCAGTGCGACGAACATGAACTGCTCCAGCGGCCGCCGCGCCGCGTCGAGCACGGCCGAGCGCAGCAGCAGCTGGTTGTCGCGCTCGAGCCAGAGCCGATAGCCGTAACGCCATGGGTCACGCGGCGAGATGTCGACGACGCGCGCGTCGTATCCCGCGACGCGATCGTCGCCGACGACGGTGAGTGCGTACTGCGCGCCGAGCTCGCGCACGTTCGGGACCAGCGGCAGCAGCCTCATTTCGGCCCGATTGGCGAACAGGGTCGGCGCCACGCCCGGCTGGACGCAGGTGATCGTCTGTCCGCTGCGGATGATCTCGCCGCGCGCGCCGTTGAGGCTGATCAGCCTCTCGCGCTCGTCCGCACCGCCCTGATGGAAGATGCGCAAGGCGTCCGTGCGCCCGTCGTGCTGGTAGATGAACGAGCCCTGGAAATCGACATTGCGCAGCGACACGCTCATGCGCTGGAGCAAGAGCTGCGGAGCAGCGTCCTCGGCGTGTGCAGCGAGGCTTGCGGACAGCGCGATCGCGCAAAACGCGATTGAACGGACGCTACCCGGTGTCCGCATCGTGTTTCAGCGGTTCTCCGCCTGGCGCGGCTCCAGCGTCTGCACGGGCTGCGCAAGCAGGATGTACGGCACGAAATCCGGCTGCCCTGCCGCACCGGTCGCCTGGTAATGACGGATCACGTAGGACTGCAGCCGCGGATCGAACGAGACCGGCTCGGCGAGATCGGTTCCGAAGCTCGCGGCCGCTGTCTGGATCGGGGAGTTCGGCACGAGCGGCAGCGGTGCCGGCACCATGGGACTGGTGGACACGACCTGGGCGGGCGCGGCCTGGGTCGCACGCGGCGCATTCGCGGCCACGGCAGCCGGCGCGCGCTCCGGTTCGTCCGCGGGCTTGGTCACGATCAGCGCAGCGACCGCGACGGCGGCGGCGATCGCGCCGCCCGAGCCCCAGCGCAGCCAGGCGTGGCCGCTCGTCCTGGGCGCCGCTTCGGCATCGAGCCGCGCCATCAGCGCGCTCGAGAAATCCTTGCGCAACACGACGATGTTCTCCCGGCGCAGCGCCTGGCGCGCGATGTGGTAGCGCGACCAGCGCCCGGCCAGCTCCGCGTCGGTCTGCACGCGGCGCAGCAGGAAGCGCGCCTCGTCGCGCCCGAGCTCACCGTCCATGAAGGCGGACAGCTGCTCCTCGATGTGGTGGCTCATGGTGCTCCTACTCCTGTTCCGACAGCAGCGGCCGCAATGTCTCGTCGATCGCCTCGCGCGCGCGGAAGATGCGCGACCTGACCGTTCCGATGGGGCAGTTCATGACTTCGGCGATCTCCTCGTAGCTCAGCCCGTCGACCTCGCGCAGGGTGATGGCTCTGCGCAGCTCCTCGGGCAAGGCTTCGACCGTGGCGAACACGGTTCGTTCAATTTCCTGGCGAAGAAGTTCGCGTTCGGGCGTGGCCGATTCACGCAGGCGCGAGGAGCCCTCGAACAGCACCGCGTCCTCGACCGCGACATCGTCGGTCGGCGGGCGCCGGCCCTGCGAGACCAGGTAGTTCTTGGCGGTATTGATCGCGATCTTGTAGATCCAGGTGTAGAACTGGCTGTCGCCGCGGAACGCGCCGATGGCGCGGAACGCGCGGATGAACGCTTCCTGGGCGACGTCCTGGCACTCGCTCCAGTCGCTGATGTAGCGTCCGACGACGCTGACCAGCTTGTGCTGGTACTTGCGGACCAGGAGATCGAAGGCCTGCCTGTCGCCCTTCTGGACACGCAGGACCAGCGCCTGGTCGACGTCGTTTTCGCCCATCCGGGCCGTTCTCCCTTGATGCCGATCCGGCCCGGCGTCGCTCGCTAGACCGCGTTCGGCGGAATTAGTTTCCGGCCCGGTCCGGACGGAGCCGGCCGGCTCGTGCGTGCCGCGGATCGCCGCGAACGGCACCACCACCGGATCCGTGCGATGAAAACCCATCCGTCCTGCACCCTGCGCTGACTGTCCGGTTGACGATGTTGGGCATCCGTGCGCCCGCGTCAAGCGCGCGAGGGCGTTGCGAGATTCTTGAACAGCCGCTCGCGCTCCGCCAGGAGATTCTCGAAGCTCGCCGCCGGCAGCGGCCGGCAGAACAAGTAACCCTGCAGCACCTCGCAGCCCTGCTCGCGCAGGAATTCGAGATGCTCCTCGATCTCCACGCCCTCGGCAACGACGGCGCGGTTCAGGTTGTGCGCCATCGAGATCGTCGCCTGCACAATCGCCTCGTCGTCCGGATCCACGCCGATGTTGCGCACGAACGCCTGGTCGATCTTGATGCGGTCGGCCGGGAACCGCTTGATGTAGTCCAGCGAGGATTGGCCGGTGCCGAAATCGTCGATCGAGATCTGGCAGCCGAGGTCGCGCAGCGCCTGCAGCGTCTCGAGCAGGTTCGGGATCGATTTGACGCTGATCGACTCCGTCACTTCGAGATCGAGCAGGTGCGGATCGACGCCGGTCTCCTCGAGCACGCCGGCGACGAGCTGCACCAGGTTCGGCTGGCGCAGCTGCAGCGGCGAAAGGTTGACGCTGATCCTGAGCGGCAGGTGGAACCGCGTCTGCCAGCGCCGCGCGTCGGCGCAGGCCGCGCGCAGCACCCACTCGCCGATCGGCACGATGAGCCCGCTTTCCTCGGCCAGCGGAATGAAGAAGCCCGGGCTGATCATGCCGAGCTCGGGATGCTCCCAGCGGATCAGCGCCTCCATGCCGACGATGTCCTCGGTGCGCGCGTCCACCTGCGGCTGGTAGTGCACGCGCAGCTCGCCGTTCTTTTCCGCCTGGCGCAGCTTCGCCTCGAGCGCGAGGCGCTGCTGGTGCGATTCCTCGGGCACCGCGACGTAGGCCTGGTAATTGTTGCGGCCCATGCCTTTCGCGGTGTACATCGCGACGTCGGCGTGCTTGAGCAAACGCTCGGCGTTCGTCGCATCGTCCGGGTAGAAGCTGAGACCGAGCGAGGCCGTGATGTGCAGCTCGAGCCCGCCTGCCAGCGTCAGCGGCGCCTCCATGACGCGCACGACCTTGTCCGCGATGCGCATGACGTCGTCGCGCTGCACGATGTGTCGCAGGATCATCGTGAACTCGTCACCCGCATAGCGGGCGACCGTGTCCGAAGCGCGCACGCTTGCGCGAAGGCGCTTCGACACCGCGATCAATACCTGGTCGCCGACCGCGTGGCCGAGCGAATCGTTGATGTTCTTGAAGCGGTCGAGATCGACGAACACCACGGCAAACATCTCGCCCGTGCGGTGCGCTTCCTGGATCGTCGATTCGAGGCGGTCGTTGAAGAGCAGCCGGTTCGGCAGGCCCGTCAGCGCATCCTGCAGGCCGCGTGCCCGGCCCTGGTCGCGCACGCGGCGCAGCTCGAGATCGAGCGCGAGCCGGTGCGCGATCACGCGCAGGCCGTCCAGCACGGCGGCGTTGCCTGTCAGCGGATCACGGCGGCCGACCACGAGCGCGCCGAGGCAGACGCGCCGCTCGTCCATCAGCGGCAGGCCGATCAGGCTTTCGAAGCGCCGCTCGCGCACGAACGCGTCCTCGGTCAGGTTCTTCCACGCGTCGGAAACCTGCACGACTTCCTTGCCGCCGAGCACCTGCTTGACGCTCGCCTGCTGCACGGGATCGGGCGTGTCGGCCGCGGGGGCGAAGCGATGATGGATCGCCAGCGTCTGCGTCTCGCCGGCCTGCTCGGGCCGCGCCTGCACGAGCAGCGCGAAGTCGAGAGCGAGCCAGTCGACTACGGCACGCACGATCGCGCTCGCGCCCTCGTCGCCGCCGCCGGCCTGGGTGAGCCGCGCCAGCAGGCTCAGCACGTGCTGATAGCGCCCAAGCTCGCCGACTTCGCGGAAAGTGTAGAAGTGCACCAGCCGCCCGTCCTGCACCGCGAGCCGCACGTGCAGGTCGATCGGATACGTGGTGCCGTCCGCGCGCGGCTTCTGCGCGCGGGCGCGCACGCTGCCTTCCCGGCCCAGCCTGAGGTTCAGCTCCGCGCGCTGGTCCGGCGACAGCGCCGCGTCGAAGCTCTCGATGCGCGCGCCGAGCACCTGCGCGCGGGCGAAGCCCGAGCGCTGCACGAAGGTCGCGTTGACTTCGAGGATGCGCCCGCTCTTGGGATCGACCACGGCGAGCTCGTCGAGACTGCCGTCGAACGCGAAGTGGTAGCGGTCCCCGCCTGCAGTCGGCACCGCTGGCGCGCGCGTGGGCTCGCTGCGCACCGCGAGCACGGCGTTGATGCGCGCCATCGCCTCGCCGGCGTGCACCGGGCTCGTGATCCACTCGACCACGCCGGGCGGCATGCGGTCCCAGTAGCTTTGATTGCGTGCCTTGCTGCCGGACAGGATGCCGATGACCGGCACCGGCGCCCCGGGATGGTACTGGCGCAGCTCGCTGCAGAAGGCGAGCGCGCCGCGTGCGTCGTCGAGGAACTCGAGCAGCACGAGATCGATCTGCGGGTCCTGTTCGAGAAACGCGCGCGCTTGCGCGACGTCCTTGGCCGTGTAGATCGCATCGAATTCCTGCGCGTCGAGCGCGTCGAACAGCACGCGTCGATCGTCGCGGTCGGTGGCGACGATGAGGACGGAGCCGCGGCCTTCGTTCTGCGTCATCTCAGGATACCCAGCGGCCGTCGCGCAGGCGGGGCGGCGTGCGCACCTCGCTGTCCGGGTTGAGACGCTGGAGCGATCCTTCGATCTCCTCCGGAACGGCGAGATTGGGGCCGAGGAAGACGATCTTGCGCTCGTTGCCGGTGTGGATACGTGAAATCCGGCGCAGCAGGACCGTATCGGGCGGCTTCAGGTGATCCTCGAAGCCGGTGAAGAGATAGATGCCGAAGTGCATGCTCTGCAGCACGTAGCGCAGCGCGTCGGTGATCCGTTTGGAGCCCGGCACCCGCAGGCCGCTTTCGCGCAGCGAGGAAATACCGCCCTCGGGGTCCCAGAGATACATCGAGGTGCCGGTGCGCATCGCCAGCGTGCGGAACTGGACCAGCGCATCGTCGACGTGCGCCGTCTCGAGCGCGATCAGATTGCCGGGCGCCTTCAGGATCTGCTCGAGCAGCTTCTGCGTCACCAGCAATTCGGCGGCTTTGTCGGCCACGGCGTCTTCCCGGTCCTGCGGAGTGCGATACGACCACGATGCGGCCACGGCTGATCCGCTCCGGCATGTTAACGGATTTTTCGGGCGAAATACCTTAGTTTTCAACGCAGAACCGTCGCATTGACCCGGCGCGCGCCTTGCCGGGATCATAATCGTCCTTTTCCCCGGGAACCGACCATGTTCGAGGGGCTGCGTTTTCGCCACTGGCGCTCCGAGCGCGACTCGGACGGCATCCTCACGCTGACGCTCGACCGTGCCGATCTCGCGGTCAACGCGCTGTCGCGGGCCGTGCTGGACGAGCTCGCCGAAATCGTCGAGCGGCTCTCGTTCGAGCCGCCGCGCGGCGTCGTCATCCGCTCGGGCAAGAGCGCCGGTTTCGTGGTCGGCGCCGATCTAAACGAGTTCGCCGAATACGAGAAGGCGGACACCGTGCTCGACAACATCGAGCATGGCCAGCGCGTGTTCCAGCAGCTCGCGCGCCTGCCATGCCCGACTGCGGCGGCGATTCACGGCCACTGCATGGGCGGCGGCACCGAGCTCGCGCTCGCCTGCCGCTACCGAGTCGCCTCGCGCGATCCCTCGACGCGGATCGCCCTGCCCGAAGTGAAGCTCGGCATCCATCCGGGCTGGGGCGGCACGGCCCGGCTGCCGCGCCTGATCGGCGCGCCGGCCGCGCTCGAGCTGATGCTGACCGGCCGCGCCGCATCCGCAGAGAACGCGAAATCGCTGGGCCTGGTCGATGCGCTCGCCTCGCCCGAGCTGATCGTCGAGACGGCGAAGGATCTGATCCGTCAGCCGCGCAAGCGGCCGGCGATGCAGCGAGCCACCGCCTGGGCGACAAACCTCTGGCCCGTGCGGCAGGTTCTCGCGCCGATCATCCGCAAGCAGACGTCTGCCAAGGCGCGCCCCGACCAGTATCCGGCGCCGTTCGCGCTGATCGAAGTGTGGCGCCGCGGCGGATCGGGCATCGCGCAGCGGCTCCGGCTCGAAGCGCGCTCGATCGCCAGGCTGGCCGCGACGCCGACCTGCCGGAATCTCGTCCGCGTCTTCTTCCGGCAGGAGCGGCTCAAGGGCCTGGGCGGCAAGGCCGACCACGGCATCCACCGCGTGCACGTGATCGGCGCCGGCGTCATGGGCGGCGACATCGCCGCGTGGTGCGCGTTGCGCGGCTTCGATGTGACACTGCAGGATCGGGAAATGAAATACGTCGCGCCGGCGCTCGACCGCGCACGCGATCTCTTCGCCAAGCGACTCAAGACGCCGGAGCGCATCGAGCCCGCACTGGCACGTCTGCATGCCGACGTCGAAGGCAGCGGCATCGCGACCGCCGATCTCGTCATCGAAGCGATCTTCGAGAATCTCGAAGCCAAGCAGGATCTCTACCGCAAGACCGAGCCCGCGTTGAAGCCCGACGCGCTGCTCACGACGAACACTTCCAGCATTCCGCTCGCCGAGCTGCGCAAGGCCGTCGCGAAGCCGCAGCGATTCCTGGGCCTGCACTATTTCAATCCGGTCGCGCTGATGCCGCTGGTCGAAATCGTGCGCCACGACGCGCTTGACGCGGCGAACGAGAAGCGCGCACTCGCGTTCTGCAAGTCGATCGACAAGCTGCCAGTGCCGGTGAAGGGCACGCCGGGATTTCTCGTCAACCGCATCCTGATGCCTTACCTCCTCGAAGCGATGCGGCTCTGGCAGGAAGGCGTGCCGGGCCCGGTGATCGACAGGGCCGCGAAAAAATTCGGGATGCCGATGGGTCCCATCGAGCTCGCCGACACGGTCGGGCTCGACGTCGCGGCTTCGGTCGGCCGGGAGCTCGGCCCGTTCCTCGGCCTCGACATACCGAAGGAACTCGACGAGCTCGCCAAGAGCGGCAAACGCGGCAAGAAGGACGGACAAGGCTTGTACACGTGGGAGAACGGGAAGCCCAAGAAACCCGAGGTCGATCCGAAATATGTCGCGCCGGACGATCTCGAGGACCGGCTGATCCTGCCCATGCTCAACGAGGCGGTCGCATGCCTGAACGACCGCGTGGTCGACGATGCCGACCTGCTCGACGCCGGCGTGATCTTCGGCACCGGCTTCGCTCCGTTCCGCGGGGGCCCCATCCAGTACATTCGCGACACCGGCGCGGACACGCTGAAGGCCAGGCTCGAGACGCTGGCCGAACGCCACGGCGAGCGGTTCCGGCCGAGGCCGGGCTGGGACAACCCCGCCTTGCGCGCGATGGCTGAAACGCCGGCGGAAGAGGCGGCGTGAAGACGACACTCGGCGAAAAGGTCTTCTGGACCGTCGTCGCGATGTCGAGCGTCGGCGCGGCCGCATTCGGCTATCACCGCTTCAGGCAGATCCGGCCCGATCTCTTCGAGACGCCGCAGGCCGTGAACATTCCGGAAGCCGAGCGCAGGGCGCGCATCAGCGAATACCAGCAGAAGGGCGATGCGCTCACGCGCGCAGCCGCGCCCGCGCGACCCGCCGACGCGGCGAGCGGCCATACGCAATGCGCGAACGGATCGCTCGTCGAGATCATCCGCGATGGGGCGCGAACCGAAGCGCGCGCCGTTACCGTCGACGGCAAGCCGGTCCGGTGCAACGAGGCCACCGCCCCGGCGGTTCCCTAGCCCGCGCGGATCGCGCCCTGATCTTTCGGCGGTTTCTCTGCCTCGGACGGGCCCGGGCAGGCAATCGGCTCCGCGGATGGCGGCTTATCGCCTCCGCTTCGGCCGCACGTACAGCACGAGGCTGTGATCCTCGATCGTGTAGCCGTGCCGTTCCGCGATCTCGCGCTGGAGCCGCTCGATCTCCTCGCTCGAGAACTCGATGACCTTGCCGCTCTCGATGTCGACCATGTGGTCGTGGTGCTTGCCCCGATCGAGCTCGTAGACGGCCTGGCCGCCTTCGAAATTGTGCTTGAGGACGATGCCGGCGGCCTCGAACTGGGTCAGCACGCGGTAGACCGTGGCGAGCCCGATGTCGTCGTGGTGGTCGAGGAGGCGGCGATAGATGTCCTCGGCCGTCATGTGCTTGCCGTCGTGCGTATCGAGGATCTCCAGGATGCGCATGCGCGGATGCGTGACCTTGAGGCCCGCCTTGCGCAGATCGGTTGATTCCATGGCTGCTCCGTCTGCCGCACTCGGCTTTGCATTCAGACGCCTAGTGTATCATCCGTGCCTTCACGGACTTCCGGTTCCCGACGCATGCGTCTCCGCTGGCTCGCCCTCCTCGTCTCCGTTCCGCTGGCCGGCTGCGGCCTCGTCTACAAGGTGGACGTGCAGCAGGGCAATCTGTTCGACAAGGCGACGGTCGATTCGCTCAAGCCCGGCATGAGCAAGCGCCAGGTGCTGCTGGTGATGGGCTCGCCCTCGGTGGTCAGCCCGTTCGATCAGGACCGCTGGGACTATGTCTCGACGATCCGCCGCGGCCGCAACAAGATGGAATCGAAGGACCTCACGCTGTATTTCGAGAACGACGCGCTGGTCAAGATCGACGGCGACTATTTCCCCGAGGACCCGGCCCAGTTGATCAAGGACGCCAGCAAGTACAAGCGCCAGTATCCCGACGAGAAGCGGCCCGACGAGGAAAAGGAAAAGCGGCGGCGGCAGGGTCAGGGCTGACGCGTCGCGCGGCGTCGCCGCGCCTCCTTGGGATCGGTGGCGAGCGGGCGGTACAGCTCCACGCGATCGCCGTTCGCGAGCCGGGCGTCGCGGCTCACCGGTTTCGACCAGATACCCGCGGGGAGACCTGACACGTCGATGGCGAATTCGGCTGCGAGACCCGAGGCCGCGATCGCATCGGCAACGGTGGCTCCGTTGGGCAGCGTGATCCGGCGCAGGAACTGCCGCGCCGGCTCCGCGTAGGCGACCTCGACTTCGATCGTCTCAGCCATGGCGTTTCGCGGCTGCCCGCGAGAAGTCGTCGACCATGCGGTTGGCGAGTCCCTGGAAGCCGAGCTTGAGCGCAGGACCGATGAGCCGGCCCGCGTACTCGAAATCGAGCGCGAGTGCGATCTTGCAGCCCCCCGACGGCTTTGCAGCGGACGTTCCATCGTCGTTGCGCCCGGCGGGTGGAAGCTCCACCTGTCCGGACCCCAGCGACGATTCGGGCGACAGCGCACCGAGCGCGGTGAACGTGAATTCGCCATCGAGACTTTTCAGCGGGCCTTCGACGAGGTGCATGCGCAGGCGCCGAGGCCGCTCGCCCGTGTTGCGCGTCGTGAAGGACTGCGTGAATCCGGCGAAGCGCAGATCGAGCCGCACGATCTGCACCGAATCGCTCTCGCGGGCGAGAACCCTGGCCGCCGCGCACCACGGAAACAGCGTCGGGTATGCTTCGACGTCGTTGACGAGATCGAACATCTCCTCGGGCGAATGGCGGACCAGCGCGTGGCGGCGGATGTGGATCACGGATCTGCGTGCATTCCCGTCACGTAAATGACGGAACGATTGTAACGGACATGGCGAAAGCAAAAGCCCGAGAAAAGAGCAACGGCGGCGGGACGATCGCGCTGAACAAGCGTGCGCGGCACGAGTATCACATCGACGAGCATTATGAAGCCGGAATCGCGCTCGAAGGCTGGGAAGTCAAGAGCCTTCGCGCCGGGCGCGCCAACCTCGGCGATGCGTACGCGATCGTCAAGGCCGGCGAGATCTACCTCTTCGGCGCCTCCATCGTGCCGCTGATCTCGGCATCGACGCACGTCGTGCCCGAGGATCGCCGCACGCGCAAGCTGCTGCTCAAGCGCACCGAAATCGACAAGCTCGTCGGCGCGATCGAGCGCAAGGGCTACACGCTGATCCCGCTGGCGTTGTACTGGAAGAACAACCGCGTCAAGGTGGACCTCGGCCTCGCCCGCGGCAAGCAGGAGCACGACAAGCGCGACACCGAGCGCGAGCGCGACTGGAACCGCGAGAAGCAGCGCGTGATGCGGGCGAGGAACCGCTCCGCGTAGCCCGCTGCCTCGTCCCGGCACATCAGCGCGTCGCCATTCCGGCGACAGGAATCAATAGCCCGCCGGCACGTAGCCGAACCGCGCCATCTGTTCGCGATGCGCATCGACGACGCACTGGATCTGCTCGCGGCTCATCGCCTCGCGCCACTGGTTCATCCGCCCCGCGCGGAAGAAACGCGAGGCCTTGTCCGAGGCTTCGACGAAACCGTGCTTCTTCTCGAGCGACGACAGCGTGCCGAAGCCGGCGTGCTTTACGGCGCGCTCGATGCGCGCGCGATCCTGGCCAAGGCCGACGAGCCGCGCCACCTTCGCGAAATGCTTGCCCGGCTTGGCGAGCAGGTCCTCGTAGCGCAGCACGAGAATGCGCTCGCTCTCTAGATCGGCCCAGCCCTTCACGTGCAGCGACCAGGAGCCGAGGAACTGCGTGACGAACATCGCCTCGTTCGCGGTGGCGACCGCGTCGTTGCCGAGCCGGTCGATCGCCTCGTCGAGCGTGATGCCGAAGTGGTGCGTCATGCTGACCGCGACATCGAGCGGATTGCGCACCACGTAGATCGCGCCGGCCGTCACGTCCGAGTTGTGCAGCGGATGTCCGTCGAGCGTGCCGGCGAAGTTGTGCGACTTCACGAAGCGCGTCCCGCGCGCGCTCGCGGCAATGAGCGCGTGCACGCGCGGACGCAGCGCGATGATCTCCTCGGCCGTGAGCTCGGTGCTCGGCCGGCCTGCGACTTCACCGAACAGCTCCGGCCGCGCCTCGTCATCGCAGTAGCGCGAAAGCTCGTCGAGCGGCACGGGCTCACTGCGGTTCGCGATGAGATTGGCGAGAAAGGCGCGTATCCACGTGTTGCCGGACTTCGGATACGAGGCGAGCCAGACGATATTGCCCATGCGCAGCAGATGAAGGAAAGGTACGAATGCTAGCAGCTGCGCCGCCGCGGCGCGCCGCGAGCGTCCATGCGGGAGCATCGGGTTCGCCGAGCTTGATTTCGCGCCCGCGCGCCGCCACCATGAGCGAGTCCCCGGGGGCGATCGGTTTCGACGGGGGCCGTGAAATCGCCTGGAGCATGCCGAGGGTGTCACCTTCCTCGTTAATCCGGTGGCAAACAATCAGACGCCAACGACGACGTCTACGCTCTGGCCGCTTAAGGCCTAAGCCCCGAACCCACTTGTGCCCGTGCTCGTGGGTGTAGGGTCACTATCGCGGGATCGCTGCGAGCTGCCGTCCGTCGGCCCGCGGTCAAATCAGAACGGGCTGGTCCTTCGGTGCGCTTTGCACGCCGTGTTGCCGAAGGACGAGACTCGAACGGCGCGCTAAGCATGTAG
>CBINBI010000029.1:0-37173 GCA_966248875.1 uncultured Rhodanobacteraceae bacterium | reverse complement strand
GGAGCTCGAACAGGCCGCCGTTCACGTCCGCGCGCCACACCTTCTCCTGCGACATGAAGCCGCTCGAGGCCGGCGCACCGGCCGACTGCAGCACCGCGATCGTGGTCGGATCGTTGAGGTTGAAGATGTTGACCGGCGTGCAGCCGACGATGACGTTGTCCGGCGTGCCGCAATGCACGATGCCGTCGTCGCCCAGGAACGACGGACCCGTCGCCTGGTTCATGACGTTGAGGTTCGGCAGGCCGTAGGTCGTCGTCTGCAGGCTGATGTGGCCGTAGTCGTAGCCGACTTCCCAGTTCCACTGCTGGTCGTTCCACAGCGAGAACGAGCCCTTGAAGCCGGTCGACACCTGATCGGTGTCGTTGCCGAATCCGGCGCGACGGTTGCCGAGCGTCACGAGACGCGCGCCGAAGTTGCCCTGGCCCGCGGCGTAGGTGATGCCGAACGGGTTGTAGTAGCTGTCCTCCGAAATGACCACGCCGCCGGCGGTCGTGTACACCGCGGGGGCGATCTGGAACGCCGAGGACGTCTTGTTGTGCATGACCGATGCATACACTTCGACGTTGTCGGTCAGCTTGTAGTTGCCGTTCAGGAACAGACCCGTGCGCTCCTGCGGGGTCATGATCAGGTTGACCGTCGCGAAGTTGTAACGGTCGCTCGGCGTCGTCTCATTGCCGTTGACGACGTAGCAGTGGTAGTCCGTCGCAACATTGAGGCCCGACGCGCCCGGATTGCGCGCGATGAACGCGCACGGATAGATGTTCCGGAACTCGTCCGGCACCTGGATGTGGCCGAACGGCGAGGACGTCGAACCGCCGACGAAGCCCTGCGGCGGGAAGTCGACCGTGCCGTACAGCGACACCGAGTCCTTCGCGAAGTCGCGGTGGCCGGCCAGCACCTGGTCCATCTTGTTGTAGCTGAGGCCCGCCATGATCGAGCCGCGGTCAGTGCTCTGGCCGAAGGTGAACTGGTAACCCGTGCTCTCGCCGTCGTCCTTGTCGGAGATGCCGTAGCTCGCCGAGAACTCGGCGCCCTGGTAGTCCGAACGCAGGATGAAGTTGACGACGCCCGCCACCGCATCCGAGCCGTACACCGACGAGGCGCCGTCGGTCAGCACTTCGATGCGCTCGATCATGTTCGCCGGGATCGAGTTCGGGTCGCCCGTGAGATAGCGGTGGCCGTTGATCAGGACGAGCGTGCGAGGCGAGCCGAGGCCGCGCAGGCCGATCGACGTGAAGCCTGTGCCGCCGGAGTTGTTGATCTGCGGGTTGATGTTCGGGCCGGTGACCGCCGGCAGCTGCTGCACCAGGTCGCCCAGCGTCAGCTTGCCGGTCTTCTGGATCGCGGCACGGTCGATCGTGATGACCGGGTTCGACGTTTCGATGTCGACGCGACGGATGTTCGAACCCGTCACGGTGATGGTCTCCAGCTGCTGATTGCTCTGGTCCTGCGCGTCTTGCGCAAGAGCCGGGGCAGCGTAGCCGACCACCGCCGACGCGCCCGTATACAACGCATAGCGCACGGCTTTGAAAAGCTCGTTGCTCGATAGCCTCATTACACTCTCCAACGTCAGAGTTGTGTCACAGTTCGGGACATGTGCTTCCCCTTCCTGGGGACGGCCAAAACGGCCCACCTAAAACCCTCGGCAGCGGCGGATACTAACAACTTTCTTACGGCATGGGAATCCCTGAGCCGGCGCTTAACAAAGTGGCCCGAATGCGCAAATTATCAATAAATATCAAATACTTGGACAAGACGCGCAAATGAGCGTCTTTGTACATGCCTGGCACCGACGTGCAAAGCTGAATCGCCTCAGGAGAACGGAAAAATAATCCGCCCGACGCGCTTCGGACGCGCTTATCGATCGGCCGGCCCGCCGAAAAATGCGGTGCGCTGGAGGCAGAGGAGCCTACTAGGGCTCGTATCGATGGGCTGCTGGGACGCGGCCCGGCGCGGATTCGCGGACAGGATCAGAGATCCTGCCGGTACTGGATATAAGGCGTGCGCGCCTGCGCCGGATCGGTGTTATCGCGCTGCACGTCGAGCGGCGCGCTCCAGAGATTCTGGGCGCCGACGCTGATCTCGCCCCGCCAGGGCGTGCGCCACGACACGCCGAGATCGAGAGTCGTCCACTTCTTGCCGACGATCAGCGGATCGTCGCTGCGCAGGACGTGACCCACGATGGCACCGCGCAGGGAACCCGCGTCGACGCCGAGGCTGAGCGACAGCTGGTCGATGTCGATGCCGGGCAGCGAGCTGCCCAGCGTTCCGTACGGCAGCGTGCTGCCGCGGCCGTAGCTCGCGCCGATGTCGAACGCGGTGTCATCGTCGAAGTGCCAGCGGCCGCGCGCGAACAGGGCCGTTTCCGATTGCAGCCCGGCCGACGTCAGGGTCTCCGGCAACGTGAGCACCGGAACACCCGCGCCAATACCCTGGAAGCCGGATGCGACATCGCGGGACTGGAGCCAGGAAAGCCCATACGTAAGATCGAGCCCGCCGTCGGCCGACATCCAGCCGAGGCCGAGCGATCCCGTCACGCCGCCGAGGCGGCTCGAGTCGCAAGACAGCTCGCACAGCGACGGCAGCACGCTCTGGCTCTGGCTCTGACCCAGCAGCGCGTCGATATGGAAGCCGTTACTGGCCTGCCAGCGCAGGCCGCTTTCGTTCTGGGCGAGATCGCCGATGAGATACCAGCTCGCCGGGCCGGGCTGCGCTCCGGCGCCGGCGAGGAGCGGCGAACCCCACTGGCCCGGCACGGCGACGATGGCCAGAAGATGTCCATCCGCTCCCGACCAGATCGGCACGACGGATTTCGGCTCTGCCGTCAGCCATGGCCGCTGCGTCGAGCCACTGTCCAGCGCAAGCAGCTGCCGGATCAGCGCGTTCTCCGAGCCGTTCGGGCCGATCGCGAGCGCAGGCGGCTCCTGGGCTGTCGCCAGGGACCCCAGGACCAGGCCGAGAACGGTGGTGGAGATGCGTGAAAACATCGGTCGGGCGAAGATGAAACTACCGCAGCGGACTTGGGAACACGGAGCCGCGGCGGAGTTCCTCGGATCCTCTTTTCAGACGTGCCGAATATTACCTCGATTTACGGAAAACTAACAGCGACGGGCATCACGTCCCGCCCCGGCCCGGTGTGTCAAAGTCGCTCGTCGCCGATATGAAAACCGCCGTCGAAGCGGTTTGGGCGTCGCTGGCCGCCTATCGCGCCGCTAGACTAGCGATGCCCGCACGAAATCAGTCAAGGGGACCGCCGGGTGCGAGCCGTTCAGACCGAATCCGCCTTGTCCCGGCCAGCGCGCAGGGACGATACCGTTTCGACCGTCAGCCCGCAGGAAGCGCTCTTCTGTGCGCTCCTGCGTGCGAACAGCATTGCCCAGCTCGAGCAGGCCGTGGCCCGGGATCTGCCTGCGGTCCTCGCCGCCCAGCGATGCCGGCTCTACTGGCCGGCGTCCGCCGAGGATGGCACCGGCGACATCGACGCCCCGCCTGCCGTCCGCCAGGCACTGACGCGCGGCGCCGAGGTTTCCGTCGCGGAGACGCCCGAAGGCGTCATGCAGGTGGCGATGCCGCTGCGCGCCCGTCCGGATTCGGCACCGCGCGCGATCCTGTGCTGCGACTTCGCGGCGAAAGTGCCGGGCCGGAACGGCCGCCTCTCGCGCATGGAATCGGCCGGGCGCCAGATCATGCAGCGCCTCGAAGCCGTGCTCGAAGTCGAGATGCTGCAGCGTTCGGTGACGCGGCTCGAGCAGGCCGAGCGCCTGCAGCGCGCGCTGTACGCGATCGCCGACCAGGCCTCCAGCGGCCGCGACATGCCCGAAGTGCTGCGCGCGATGCACGAGATCGTCGGCAGCCTGATGTACGCCGAGAACTTCTACATCGTGCTCTACGACCGCGGCACCGATCATGTGCGCTTCGCGTACTTCGTCGACATCGCCGATCCGGACGCACCGTCGGGCGAGTCGATGCCGCTCGACGAGATGCGCGGCAGCCTGACCTGGCACCTCTTGCGCCGCGGCCGCGCGCTGATGGGCACGCCGGCGGAGATCGAGCGCCAGATCGGCGAGCCGCTCGCCGCATTCGGCCCGGAGTGCATCGACTGGCTCGGCGTGCCGCTCGTGCGCGGCAACGAGGTCGTCGGCGGCATCGTCGTGCAGAGCTACACCGAGTCCGCGCGCTTCGGCGAGGAAGATCGCGCGCTGCTTGCGTATGTCGCGCAGCACATCCTCACCGCGCTCGAGCACAAGCAGGCCCTGACCGACCTCGAGCGGCACGTGGCCGAGCGCACCGATGCGTTGCGCGAGGCGAACCTGGTCCTGCAGCAGCAGGTCATCGAGCGCCAGCGCGGCGAGCACCTGCAGGCTGCGCTGTTCCGCATCGCCGAGCTCGCCAACACCACCGAGAGCCTCGACGAGTTCTACGAAGCGGTGCACCACGTCGTCGGCAGCCTTCTCTATGCGCGCAACTTCTATATCGCGCTGCTCGCGGGCAATCACCGCGAGCTCCTGTTCCCGTATTCGGTCGACGAGTTCGATCCCAAGCGGCAGCCGCGCGAGCTCGGCAAGGGACTTACCGAGTACGTGCTGCGTACCGGCACTCCGCTGCTCGCCGACCGCGCCGGCATCGAGCGGCTGCAGGCGAGCGGCGAAGTCGTCTCGTTCGGTACGCTCTCCTCGTGCTGGCTCGGTGTGCCGCTGATCTGCGCCGACCGCACCGTCGGCGTGCTCGCCGTGCAGAGCTACGCGGACGATCATCGCTACACGCTGCGCGACCAGGAGCTGCTGACGTTCGTCTCCTACCACATCGCGAACGCGCTGGAGCGCAAGCGGAACGCCGAATCGCTCAAGCGCGCATACGCCGAGCTGGAGCAGCGCGTCGCCGAACGCACCGCCGAACTCGCGGCGGCCAACCGCGAGCTGCGCGGCGAGATCGAGCGGCGCGAGCACATCGAGCGCCAGCTCAAGCACGAGACGCTGCACGACGCGCTCACGGGCCTGCCGAACCGCGCGCTGCTCCTCGATCGCCTCGCCGCGGCGCTCGCGCGCTACCTGCGCGATCCGCGCCGCCTGTTCGCCGTGCTGTTCCTCGATCTCGATCGCTTCAAGATCATCAATGACTCGGTCGGCCACCTGCTCGGCGACGAGCTGCTGGAGGAAGTCGGCCGGCGCATCGCCGACTGCCTGGAGCCGCGCGACGTGGTCGCGCGCCTCGGCGGCGACGAGTTCGCCGTGCTCCTGACCGACATCGAGAACGACGAGGACGCGATGCAGTCCGCGCAGAGGCTGATCGACGTGCTGAATGCGCCGATCCGTCTCGCCAGCAAGGAAGTGTTCACCTCCGCCAGCATCGGGATCGCGGTCGCGGCACCGCGGTACCGCAAGGCCGAGGACCTGCTGCGCGACGCCGACGTGGCGATGTACCGCGCGAAAGCCGAAGGCCGTCACCGCTACGCGCTGTTCGACGAGACGCTGCACCGCGATGCGCTGCACCTGCTCGAGCTGGAGGGCGATCTGCGCCGCGCGGTGGTGCGGCAGGAGTTCGAGCCGTACTTCCAGCCGATCCAGCGCCTCGACAGCGGCCAGGTGGTCGGCTACGAGGCGCTCCTGCGCTGGCGCCATCCGCAGCGCGGCGTGCTGATGCCGGAGAATTTCCTCACCGTCGCCGAAGAAAGCGGCATCAGCGAGCAGATCGATTGGCTCATCTTCGAGCGCGTGTGCGCGGTCGCGCCGGCGCTGACGGCGGGCGGCGGTTTCGTCGGTCTCAATCTCTCGGGCCGGCACTTCCACTCGGCGGATCTCGCCGGCCGCCTGCTCGACCTGCTCAACGCGCACAAGGTGCCGGCGCAGTCCATCCGCGTCGAAGTGACCGAGCACGTGCTGCTCGACAATCCCGCGCTGGTCAAACGCACGCTGCAGAGGCTGCGCACGGCCGGCGTCACCATCGCGCTCGACGACTTCGGCACCGGTTATTCCTCGCTGTCGTACCTGCACCAGTTTCCGTTGCAGGCGCTCAAGATCGATCGCTCGTTCGTCGCCGAGCTGACCTCGGGCTCGAGCGGCTCGGGCGCGGTCGTACGCGCGATCCTCGCGCTCGCGGGCTCGCTCGGCATGCAGGTCATCGCCGAAGGCATCGAGAACGAGCTGCAGCGCGATCTCCTGCTGCGCCTCGGCTGCGAGTTCGGCCAGGGCTTCCTGTTCGGCCAGCCGCAGCCGGCGAGCCATTGGCTCGGCGCCGTCACGTAACCCTCCGCTTCGTCGTCCTCGCGTTTCCGTTCGACGCAGGCCTGCGCTGCGCGGTGCGTCGCGCGCGACGGAGCGCGCGCTCGCGCCGCCCGCGTGGTACGCGGGTCTGCTGGAATGCGCGCTCCTCCACGACGCCTGCCGCCATGCCGATTCCGTTTGCCATCGCCGCCCTCCTTGCCGCCACGCCGGAGGCATCCGCGGCACCCGACCTCTCCGCTCCGATCGTCGCCGCGGAAAACGCGTTCGCGGCCGACGCGCGGCGGCTCGGCACGCGGCTCGCGTTTCTCGCGCATTTCGACGCCGGCTCGTGGCTGTTCCGGCCGTACCCGGTGCCCGCGCTCGATGCGCTTGCGCGCGATGCGGACGACGGCTCGCCGCTGGAATGGGGGCCGGACCTCGTCGGCGTCGCGGCAAGCGGCGACATGGGCTTCACCAGCGGCCCCTGGAGCGCGCACGCGGCGGGAATGGACGGGCTCGCCCACGGCCATTTCCTCTCGGTGTGGAAGCAGGGCGGCGACGGCGTCTGGCGCGTGCAGGTCGATGGCGGCATCAGCCATCCCGCGCTGACCGAACCGGCCCGCGAAGTCGCGGTCGTCATGCGGCCCGAACCGGCGTCGGCGCTGCTTTCACCGGAGGAGCTCGAACGCAGGCGCCGTGCGCTCGAAAAGGGCGACGAGGCGCTGCGCGACGCGCTCGGCCGCGCGCCCGGCGACACGGCGTCGGCATGGCGGCGCGTGGCCGACACAGACCTGCGCGTGCTGCGCCAGGGCCACGCGCCGGCGACCGGCGATGAAGCGCTGCAATTGCTGGCCGCCGACATTCCGCGGCAAGGCAGCGGTCCGCGCCGTGCGCTCGACGTTGCGTCGAGCGGCGATCTCGGCTACACGATCGGCGGCGACGCCGCGTGCCAGCCTTGCGGAAGCTATTACCGTATCTGGCGCTGGCACGACGGCCGCTGGCAACTGCTCGTCGATCTCAGCCGCGCCAAGGCTCCATAAACGCCGGTCCTGTTGCCGTGGGCCGGCTGAAAGTGGGGACGCGCAGTCGGACTCGGCATGTTTCGAGGCGACGGGGATTTGCGCTCGCGACGAGCAGACTTCGGGCGCCCGACCGGCCCGAAAATGCCGCGACGCGCAATTTCGATCACCTGTTTACGAAGATTTTCGTCTATTGATTGATCCAATCGCGCAACTCCGTCTTCGGATGGAGAACATCCGGCGCGAGATTGGTAACAATCCCGGCACAAATCTGTGCCGATGGTTCAGTTGTTCCGCCGCGTGGCGGCGACGCATACTCGACCGGTTGGATCGTCCGTTCCACCACTACTGGGGAAATTCTCATGCCCGTCATGCCCTCGCGCACCGCGCTCGCCGCCGCATTGGCCCTGGCGCTCGCGGCGCCCTCCGCGTTTTCCGCCAATCGCATTGCCGCCACGGCTCCCGCCCCCGAAGCGATCGAGGCGGCGCGCCCGGACTCGCACCTTCTGATCCTGCGCGGCGGCATCTTCGATCCCGTCTCGCAGCAGCTCGATTTCTCGATCGCAGGCGCCGCGACCCCGACGGCTTCGCCTTACGCGATCGTGCAGTTCCGTCCGGGCCAGCGCGTCGACCGCAAGGCGCTCGAGCACCGCGGCGTCGAGTTTCTCGGCTACGTGCCGAACAACGCGTACTACGTGAAGCTCGGCGCAGTCGGCCTTGATGAGCTGCGCGGCGATCCGGCCGTGCGCTGGGCCGGTCGCGTCGAGCCCGGCATGAAGCTCGATCCCCGCCTCTGGTCGGGCGACCGTGCCGCCGCGCGACAGGCCGACGGCACCTACGAGGTCCGCATCCACGCGTTCCGCGGCGTGCCGGCCTCGGCGATCACGGCCGCGTTGCAGAAACTCGCGCCCGACGCCCGCATTACTGCGCAAAGCGAGCGGCCGGACGCGCTGCAATACGTGCGCGCGTCGGTGGACGGGGCTTCGCTCGATCGTCTCCTGCGAGCGGCGAGCTCGATCGACGGCGTGTCCTTCGTCGAGCCGTTCATCCAGCCCCACTTCCACAACTCCGGCGCGATCGGCGCGATCCAGGGCAACGCGACGACCGACTGCCCCGGCTCGGGTGCGGTCTGCGGCCCGACGCCGATCTGGGATCACGGCATCTTCGGCTCGGGCCAGATCGCCGGCATCGCTGACTCAGGCACGACGCCAAACGCGGCGTGGTTCACCACGCTCAACACGGGCAGCGGCGATCATGTCGAGATCACGTTCGCCGACAATCCGCCGCCGGTGCCGCCGGCGGTCGGCAATCTGTTCCCCGACGCCAAGATCATCGGCTACTGGGTGCAGCCGGGCTCGCACGAGTACGACGCCGGCTCATTCCACGGCACGCACACGACCGGCACGATGGTCGGCGACGCGTCCGGCGTGTTCGGTGCGAACACATATCTCGCATCGACGCCGATCGCGGCGAACCACGAGCTCGCCGACGGCATGGCGCCGAACGCGCAGCTCCTGCTCCAGGACATCGGCGCCGACGCGTCGCCCTCGGTCACCGTGCTCGATTTCGACGGCACGATCGAGCAGTCGTTCAACGGCGGCGCGCGCATCCACAACAACAGCTGGGGTGCCGGCACGGCCGGCAACTACGGCGGCGACGACCAGAACCTCGATCGCGCGACGCACAAGCTCGAGGATATGCTGGTCGTGATGTCGGCCGGCAACGACGGCCCGGGTCCGCGCACGCTCGGCTCGCCGGGCAACGCCAAGAACGCGCTGACCGTCGGCGCGCTGCTGCACGGCGGCCTCACCGGCATCGCCGGTTTTTCGAGCCGCGGCCCGACGGCCGACGGACGACTGAAACCCGACATCATGGCGCCCGGCAGCAGCACGGTCTCCGCGCGCGGCAGCACCAGTGTCAACAACACGCCGCAGGCGCCGGTGACCGCGACGCTGTCCGGCACGTCGATGGCGGCGCCGACGATTTCCGGCAACGCGATCCTCGCCCGCCAGTTCTTCGACGACGGCTTCTACCCGCGCGGCGAGGCGACGGCCGCCGACACGTACAACCCGAGCGGCGCGATGCTGAAGGCCGTGCTGCTGAACGGCACCAATCCGCTGTCGAACTGGCCGAACAACAACAGCGGCTGGGGACGCGGCTGGCTCGACGGCAATCTCTGGTTCAAGAACACGATGCCAAACGGCGACGACAGCCGCCGCCTGCGTATCTTCGAGCGCACCAACGCGGCCGGGCTCGAGACGGGCGACGTCAACGAGTACACGATCGAGAACGTCGCGGCCGGCGTCGAGTTCCGCGCCACGCTGACCTGGTTCGACCCCGAGGCAGCGCTGGGTGCGGCCGCCACGTTGGTCAACGACCTCGATCTCGAAGTCGTCGATCCGGCCAGCACGACGTATCTCGGCAACCATTTCTCCGGCGGCGTATCGACGCCGGGCGGCACAGCCGACAACAAGAACACGGTCGAGCAGGTGCGCTTCACGGCGCCCGTCGCGGGCAGCTACACGATCCGCGTCAAGGGCACCAACGTGCCGGGCGACGGCAGCCCCGAGTCCGATCGCCAGGGTTACGCGCTCGCCGTCTCGGGCGCCTTCGGCCTGCCCGACCAGACACCGTTCCCGGCGCCGACCGGCCTCAGCATCGCCGGCAACGATGCCGGCGGCGTCGCCGTCGCGTTCACGGCGGCGGGCGGTGCCGAAGGCTTCCAGCTCTATCGCGCCGACGGCACCTGCGCCTCCGCCGATCCCGGCGACTTCCGCCTCGTCGGCAGCGCGCCCGCCTCGCCGATCGTCGACGACCGCACGCAGGGCGGCTTCAGCTACGCGTACAAGGTGCGCGGCATCCAGAACGACGTCGAAGGCGAGGTGTCCGGCTGCGTCGACGTCGTCTCCGAGGACGACTGCACGCTCGCGCCGAGCTTCGACACGGGCTCGCTGGTCGCCGACGCGTTCAACACGACCTGCAGCGTCGATCTCAGCTGGACGGCGGCCAGCGCGCGCTGTCCCGCCGCCACCGGCGTCACCTACGACGTGCTGCGCGACACCGATCCGTACTTCGGCAGCGCGCAGACGATCGCAAGCGATCTCGCGACGCCGAGCTACAGCGACACGAGCGTCACCGACGGCACGCCTTACTACTACCGCGTGGTCGCGACGGACAGCTTCGGCAACGACGCGCCGCCGTCGCGCATCCTCAACGTGACGCCGGCCGGCGGGGACGGCCCCGATCCAGCGACGTTCTTCGACGACGTCGACACGCACACCTACATGGCGCTGGAAGCGCCGTGGCGCATCACGAACACCGAGGCGGCGGACGGCGCCTTCAGCTATCACACCGGCAACGACAACGCGAACTATCCCGACCTCACTTGCGCCAGCATCACGATGCCCGAGCTCACGCTGCCGGCCGATGCGATGCTGAGCTTCCAGGCGATGTACAACCTCGAGTTCGAGTGGGACGGCGTCGTGCAGGAAATCTCCACGGACGGCGGCGCGACGTGGTCGGATCTTCCGCCCGACGGCGGCTATCCGAGCTCGTTCGCGCAGACCACGAGCCCGCCGGTCAACGCGTGCGGCTTCGAAGCCTCGCACGGCGCGTTCAACGGCGTCACCACCGCGAGCTCCAACGCCGACCCGAACAACGGCGGCGCGACGGCGGTGTTCAAGCCGTTCACGACCGATCTCGCCGCGTACGCGGGCCAGAGCGTGATGATCCGCTGGCGCTTCTCGTCGGATCCGGCCTCGAACTTCGCCGGCTTCTTCCTCGACAGCGTGCGTATCGACGGCGCCGCCGGGGACGACACGATCTTCGCCGACGGCTTCGACGGCGCCCCGCCGCGGCCGGCCGGGGTCGACGGCGGCGACTACGTGTGCCACTGATCCGGTCAGCGGCTAAGCTTTGACGATGCCGGCGCGGACCTCCGCGCCGGTGTCGTTTCGGAGAGCCGTCTTGCCCGGGGACAAGCCGAAAAGAAAACGCTCGCTGCCGCGCCGCGTGCTGTGCTGGCTCGCGATCGCGATCGGCGCCTGGTTCGCGCTCGGCATTCTCGCCGTCGCGGCGATGCGCTTCGTGCATCCGGTGACGTCGGCCTTCATGATCGAGCGAAGACTGTCGGCGCTCGCCTCCGGCCAGCGCGGCTTCTCGCTGCACTACCGCTGGACGCCGTGGGAGCGCGTCTCTAAACAGCTGCCGATCGCGCTGATCGCCGCCGAGGACCAGAAATTTCCCTACCACCACGGCTTCGACGTCGACGCGATCCAGGACGCGATCGCCGACGCCGAGGACGGCGGCCGCCTGCGCGGCGCCAGCACCATCAGCCAGCAGGTTGCGAAGAATCTCTTCCTGTGGAACGGCCGCAGCTTCGTGCGCAAGGGCCTCGAAGCGTATTTCACCGTCCTGATCGAGGCGATGTGGCCGAAGCGGCGCATCCTCGAGGTCTATCTCAACATCGCCGAGTTCGGCGACGGCATCTACGGCGCAGCGGCGGCGAGCGAGCACTATTTCCGCAAGTCGCCTTCCGATCTCACCGCCGGCGAGGCCGCGCAGCTCGCCGCCGTGCTGCCGAATCCGCGCCGTTATCGCGTCGGTTCGGGCTATGTGACGCAGCGCGCGGCGTGGATCCAGCGGCAGGCGGCGCAGCTTGGCGGGCCTTCGTACCTGCCGAAGTAAGTTTCTCGCCGTCCGGCGGACGTTCGCCGAATGACGGAGGCGTGGGCCTCGGCTAGCATCGGGCTCCCGACCGGGTCCTTCCGCGCATGCAAAAGCTCACCGTCGTCGTGCCCGCCTACAACGAGAGCGAGGGGCTGCGCGACTTCCACGCGCGCCTCGCCGCCGTGCTCGACACGCTCGACGTGCGCGCCGAGGTGCTCTACGTCGACGACGGCAGCCGCGACGAGACGTACACCGTCATGCGCGCGCTCGCCGATGCCGATGCTCGCGTCTCGACGCTCAGGCTCTCGCGCAATTTCGGCAAGGAGCTCGCGCTCACCGCGGGCCTCGATCATGCCGACGCGGACGCAGTCGTCGTCATCGATGCGGACCTGCAGGATCCGCCGGAGCTGATTCCGACCTTCGTCGCGCACTGGCGCGACGGCTACGACGTCGTCTACGGCACACGGGCGTCGCGCGCGGGCGAGACGCGATTCAAGAAGGCGACCGCGTCGGCTTTCTACCGGCTCATGGGCCGGCTTTCGGAGACACCGATCCCGCGCGACACCGGCGATTTCCGCCTGCTCTCGCGGCGCGCGCTGGACGCCCTGCGGCAGGTGCGCGAGCGTCAGCGTTTCATGAAAGGACTTTTTACCTGGGTGGGCTACCGGCAGCTCGCAGTGGTCTACCACCGCGATCCGCGCCACGCGGGCAAGTCGAAGTGGAACTACTGGCGCCTGTGGAATTTCGCGATCGACGGCATTACCTCGTTCAGCGGTGCGCCGCTCAAGCTGGCGACCTACATCGGCATCGCCACCGCCGCGCTCGCCTTCCTGTTCGGGCTGTGGGTGTTCGGCAAGGCGCTCCTGTTCGGCGATCCCGTGCGCGGCTATCCGTCGCTGATGGTCGTCGTGCTGCTGCTCGGCGGCGTGCAGCTGGTCGCGCTCGGCGTGATCGGCGAGTACCTCGGCCGTCTTTACATCGAGTCCAAGCAGCGCCCCTTGTACCTCGTAGACGAGTATCATCCGCCGCACGGCGGAGGTTGACGGCCGGTTGCACCCACCTTCCGGGGGAGATCGATGAGCAAGCGTGTTGCGTGGCTGGCCGCCGGCCTGTCGGTGATGTCTGCGGCGATAGGTTTCTGGAGTTACCGCGAAGCGAACAAGCCGATGTTCCTGCGCGGCGAGAACGAGGAAGCGGAACAGGGGCGCCCGCCGGTCGACGGCGACTACTGGGCGATCCGCGTCGGCTACGGCGGCGATCCTCACAACATGCGCTTCGAGCCGCGCTGGCTGCTGGCCGCGAAGGAACAGGACCGGCACATCGTCGCAGGCGTTCCGCGCGGCGCGAAGACCTACCGCACGCCGGCCGGCGGACAAGGGCTCGATCCGAACGCTTTCACGCTGCTCGGCCCGAAACCGCTCGCGGGCGAGGGTTTCGGCATCGGCACCAACGCCGGGCGCACGAATGTCGTGGTGAGCGATCCCGACGATCCCACCATCGCCTATCTCGGCTCCGACGGCGGCGGCGTCTGGAAGACGACGAACTGCTGCGACGCGAACACGACGTGGGAGGTGAAGACCGACTTCCCCGAAATCGCCAGCATGGCGATCGGCGACATCACGATCGATCCGAACGATCACGACGTGATCTACGCCGGCACGGGCGATCTCCGCTACGGATCGTTCTCGTTCGGCGCCGCCGGCCTCCTGAAGAGTACCGACCGCGGCGAAACGTGGACGCTGCTCGGCGAGGACGTCTTCAATCCGTTCTACGGCCCGTCCGCCGGCGGCTATCCGCAGTATCAGGCGATCAGCAAGGTGGTCGTCGATCCGCACGATTCGGAACACGTCATCGTCGGGACGAAGACCGGCCTCTATTTCTCCTACGACGCAGGCGCCAACTGGACCGGCCCTTGCTATACCAACGGCTTCACGACAGGTGCGGACGCGCAGCGCCAGGACATCACCGGCCTCCTCGCCGTCGATCAGTCCGGATCTACGGTGCTCTACGCCGCGGTCGGCACGCGCGGCCTGCCGACGCCGGTGCAGCCCGATCTCGTCAACAACGGCGCCAACGGCGTCTACCGCGCAGCCATGCCGACGAGCGGCTGTTCCGATGTCGCGGACTGGACGCTGCTGGCGAACGGTTTCCCGGCAGGCACGGGCAACGGCACGCCGAACACGACGCGCGGCCGCCTCGAGATCGCCGTTGCGCCCAGCGACCCGCTGACGCTCTACGCGATGTTCGCCCACGTCACGACGCGCGGCATCCTCGGCGTCTGGAAAACCGCCGATGGCGGCGACTCGTGGACGCAAGTCGGAACGCCGAGCGGCGCCGGCTCGCAGATGTGGTACGACGCAGGCATCACCGTCTCGCCGACCGATCCGAACGTGATCTTCATCAGCACCGTCGACCTGTTCCGTTCGCTCGACGGCGGCACCACCTACGTCAACCTGACGCAGGCCTACGGCGGCGGCCCGGTGCACCCGGACAACCACGCGCGCGCGATCGTCGGCGGCGACGCCAACCGCGTGATCAACGGCAACGACGGCGGCGTGTACTACGTCAGCAATGCCCTGACGGCCACCAGCGCGTTCAATGCGAACTGGGTCGCCATGAACGACACGCTGCCGACAATCGAGGTGTATCACGGCGACATCACGGCCAATTTCGCCACCGCTCCGAATCCGGGGGCGACGGCCGGCTACCAGGACAACGGCAGTGCTGTCGTCGTGTACTCGGGCACGCCGGGCCCGGCGACGTGGAATGCGACCTACGGCGGCGACGGCATCGTCTCGCGCATCGAGCCGATCCTCGAGCAGCGCTGGTATTACTCGAGCCAGAACGGCGACGTCGTGGCCAGCACGAACGGGCCCAACGGCGCGGATGCCGACGCCTCGGGCGGGTGGTTCAGCGACGTGCTGAGCTTCATCTTTCCGTTCGACATCTATCGCTACGGAGAGCTCGACGCGCCGGGCAGCGGCTGCACCAGCGCGCAGGGCTGCACGCACCTGATCGCCGGCTCCAATCGCGTCTGGGAAACGACGACGGGCGGCATCAACGGCAACGGCTGGGCGGCGAAGACGCCGAACCTGACCAAGAACAATTTGATCGTCGCCGGTGACAACCGCTCGTACATCAACAACCTGCACTACTCGATCAGCGATCCGACCATCGCGATCGTCGGCACCAACGACGGCAACGTCCAGTACGTCTACGGCCTCGGCGCCAGCGGCGCGGCGACCAACGTCGACGTCACCGGCGGCAACGCCGTGTTGCCGAACCGGCCGATCCAGGACGTGACGACCGATCCCTTGAATCCGTGGGTCGGCTACGCGGCCGTCGGCGGCTTCGACGCGAACACCCCGGCGACGCCGGGACACGTGCTCCAGGTGACGTGCACGGCGAACTGCGCGAGCTTCTCGTGGGTCGACAAGAGCGGCAACCTGCCTGACATCCCCGCCAACGCGATCGTCGTCAATCCGAAGATTCCGAACCAGGTCTTCGTCGGCATGGACTGGGGCCTCTACTACACCGACGACATCAACGCGAACCCGCCGGTGTGGCAGCGCTTCGAAGGACTGCCGCACGTCATGATCTGGAGCTTCTCGATCGACCGCGGCTTCACCACGCTCGCGGCGCACACGCGCTCGCGCGGCACCTGGGCCTGGCCGCTGCCCGATCCCGAGGTGGGCACGGCCGATCTCTCAGTCAGCATCGTGACCGCGCCGTACGCGCGGCCCGGCATGCAGTTCGACTACACGATCACGGTCACCAATAACGGACCCGATGCGGCGACCAATGTGCAGCTCACGAGCCCGATCCCGACGGGATTCACCACGAAGGGCAACAGCGGCGACTGCACCACGGACTTCCCGTGCGTGTTCCCGACGCTCGCGGCCGGCGAGAGCGTCGAAGTCACGACGGGTCTCTGCACGCCGCGCAATTTCGACGGCGATACGGTGTCGGTCACGGCGTCGGCGACGTCCGATACGCCCGACGGAAACTCCGGCAACAACGACCCGACCGGAAACCTGCCGTTCATCGGCGAGGGCTTCGGCGACGGCTTCGACTGTCCCTGACGAGCCCGCATCCGCACACGCCGGCACCCGCGCGGTGCCGGCGTCTGCTGCGAGGCCGCAAGCAGGCCCCGGCAACGCGCGCTAAACTTCCGCCGGCGGCTCCGCGCCGCGCTGCGCCAGGAGGTAGCACGTGCTCCAGGTCAAGCATCTGCTCGCGGAAAAAGGCGACCGCATCATCGCGATCGGCCCCGACGATCCCGTGCTCGCCGCCGTCCGCATGATGGCCGACCACTACATCGGCGCCCTGCTCGTCATGCGCGACGACGAGCTCGTCGGCATCGTTTCCGAGCGCGACTACGCGCGAAAGATCATCCTGCAGAACCGCTCGTCCGCCGAGACACCGGTACGCGACATCATGAGCTCGCCGGTGATCACGGTGCAGCCCGACGACACCACCGACGCCTGCATGCGCATCTGCACCGAGCGCCGCGTACGCCATCTGCCGGTGGTCGACGGCGGCCGCGTCGTCGGCGTCGTGTCCATCGGCGACCTCGTCAAGGCCGTCATCAGCGAGCAGAGCCAGCAAATCGAGCAGTTGCAGAGGTATATCGCGGGTTAGGGCGCGCGTTCCTCTTGCGCTGCGCGGCGCGAGATCGAGTCACGAGTGTGTCGTCGTCCCGCGGAAGCGGGGACCGAGTGCGCTGTTTTTTTTGATTTTGTGAGCACTCCACAAAAACCGAGCCGCATCCTGCGGGTCTTGCCGGCCATCATGGCCGGCGCGTGACTTTCTCTTGCTCATGCAAGAGAAAGTCACCAAAGAGAACACGCCCTCGGTGACGCGCCCTTCGCTGCGCGAAGGGTGCGCTCTGGGCGGCCGGGGTTTTGCCGACAGGCCCTCCCTGGCCTGCGGCAACTGCGGCGCGATCCCTCGCGCCGCCCGCGCGCTGAGCGCGGCCTCTTCCGTCCGCCCTCCGCCGCGTCACAGAGGGAACCCAACAGCGACGGGCCTGGCTTCTGCGGCAGGGACTGCCGCGCTTTTGCTTTCCCCGGGCCCCTCTCGGCCGCGGCGAGCGGGCGGAGGATCAGCCCGAAGGGGCGCGTGCAGGAGGGTGTCTTTTCTTCGGTTACCTTCTTTTGGACAAGCAAAAAGAAGGTAACTCGTCGGCCATGGAGGGCCGACGAAAAAACACAGGACGCGAGTCGCCTCTCGCGACAGCGCACAAACCAAAGGCGCCCGGCTCCGCGCCTCAACGGGAACAACAGCCTTACCCCGAGCGTGCCCGTCACTTCCTCTTGGGATCGCCAGCCAGGAACCATCCGACGGATAAGACGGAGAAAAAGATCAAACCCCTACTCCGCATCCGGCTGATTCTCCGGCCTTGCCCTCTCGAACGCGCTGAGTTCCATGCACGCGCCGACGATCGCCTCGATGGTCGGAAACTCGCTCGTGTCGATGCCGAACCGGCGCGCGTTGTAGACCTGCGGCACGAGGCAGATGTCCGCGAGCGTCGGCGTGTCGCCTTCGCAGAACTGGCCCGTGGACGGGTGCCGCGCGATCAGCTCCTCGAAGCTCCTGAAGCCTTCGGTCATCCAGTGCCGCATCCAGCGGTGGCGGGCGTGCTCGTCGGCGCCGAACTCGTTTTCGAGATAGCGCATCACGCGCGTGTTGTTGAGCGGATGGATGTCGCAGGCGATGATCATCGCGAGCGCGCGCACGCGGGCGCGGTCGCGCGCCGTGGTGGGCAGGAGCTTCGTCTCGCCGTCGTAAGTCTCGTCGAGATACTCGATGATCGCCATCGACTGGCGGATCACGCGGCGCCCGTCGACGAGCACCGGCACGAGCTTCTGCGGATTGACGGCGCGGAACTCCTCGCTGTGCTGCTCGCCGCCGCCACGGACCAGGTGCACCGGAATCTGCGAGTACTCGAGGCCTTTCAGGTTCAGCGCGATGCGCACGCGGTACGCGGCGCTCGATCGCCAGTAGCTGTAGAGCTTGAGTCCGCCGGTCATGATCTCTCCCGTTGTCCTGCCGCTCCGCGCCGATCATTCGCCACGGATGCGGGCACCGTCAACGGTGCCATCGACACGGGTATGGCGCACCTCAGCCGCGGCGCTCGTAACGCGCGACCGTCTGCTCGATCGCGCCGAAGATGCTCGCGCCGGCAGCGTCAGTCACGTCGATGCGCACGCGGTCGCCGAATTTCAGGAACGGCGTCGAGGGTTTGCCGTCGCGCAGCGTTTCCACCGTGCGCTGCTCGGCGAGGCACGAAGCGCCTTTCGAGGTGTCCTCGTTGGCGACGGTGCCGGAGCCGACGATGGTGCCCGCCGCGAGCGGCCGCGTCTTCGCCGCGTGCGCGACGAGCTCGGCGAAGCTGAACTGCATGTCGACGCCGGCCTCGGCCTCGCCGAACCAGCGATCGTTGATCCACGTGCGCATGGGCAGGTGCAGCTTCGTCCCGCGCCAGGCGTCGGCCAGCTCGTCCGGCGTCGCCAGCACCGGCGACAGTGCCGAGCGCGGCTTCGACTGGAGAAAACCGAAGCCTTTCGCGAGCTCGGCGGGAATGAGGTTGCGCAGCGAGACATCGTTGACGAGACCGACGAGCTGGATGTGGCGCTCCGCCTCTTCGGAGCTCACGCCCATCGGCACGTCGTCGGTGACGACGACGACCTCGGCTTCGAGGTCGATGCCCCAGTCTTCGCTCGCGACGAGAATCGGATCGCGCGGGCCGTAGAAGCCGGCGCTGGTCGCCTGGTACATCAAGGGATCGGTGTAGAAGCTCTCCGGCACCTCGGCTCCGCGCGCGCGGCGCACGCGCTCGACGTGAGGCAGGTACGCGCTGCCGTCGACGAATTCGTAGGCGCGCGGCAGCGGCGCGGCGAGCGCGGGAAATTCGAGCGCGAACGCGCCGTCGGCGCGGCCGGCGTTCAGCGCTTCGGACAGTGCGTTGAGCCGCGGCGCCGCGTTCGACCAGTCATCGAGCGCTGCCTGCAGCGTGGGCGAAATGTCGCGCGCGGCCACGGCGCGTGAGAGATCGCGGCTAACGACGATCAACGTGCCGTCGCGGCCGCCGTGCTTGAGGGATGCGAGTTTCATGCGTCCTTCCGCGTGTTGGATTCCGGAACCGCCGGCTTGCGCAGCACGGCGGCGAGATTCGGGTCGAGAGGCAACCGGCGGATGCCGTACAGCCGCGCGATCGTCCGCTCGATGCGGCGTCGACGCCAGGCCCTCCAGCGCTGCCGCAACGCGCCGAGCATGCCACGGCGCGACGCGACGCGGCAGGGATGGGCGATGCGCACGATCTCGCAGCCGGTGAGCATGGCGAGATATTCGATCTTGCAGATCGTCAGCGTCGACGTGTGACTGAAATCGCCGCGCTGGAACGCGCGGCCGAACGGGCTCCGCCTGTTCGGAAAGCGCGACAGGAACACGCTGTCATTGGCAAGCAGCGTGCGGGTCGCGCCGAAACGCTCGATCAGCTCGGGCGCATTGCTCACGTGACGCAGCCGGCCGTCACGCGCCGCGCGGCGCGCGGAAGTTCTTGCGCAGGCCGCGCCAGCAATCCTGGTAGTCGCGCTGCAGCTCGGGCGCTTCAAGCGCCTGGCGTGACGGACGAATCACGGCGCGCGTCTCGAACATGAAGGCCATGGTATCGACGATGTGGTCGGGCTTCGTCACGTCCGCGTTGGACGCCTTCTCGAAGCTTGCGGCGTCTGGCCCGTGCCCGCTCATGCAGTTGTGCAGCGAAGCGCCGCCTGGCACGAAGCCGCCGGCCTTCGCGTCGTACGCGCCGTGCACGAGGCCCATGAATTCGCTCGCGATGTTGCGATGGAACCAGGGCGGACGGAACGTGTCCTCGGCAACGAGCCAGCGCGGCGGGAAGATCACGAAGTCCATGTTCGCGACGCCGGGCGTGTCCGACGGCGAGGTCAGCACGGTGAAGATCGACGGGTCCGGATGGTCGTAGCTGATCGAGCCGATCGTGTTGAAGCGGCGCAGGTCGTATTTGTAGGGCGCGTGATTGCCGTGCCAGGCGACGACATCGAGCGGGGAATGATCGATCTTCGCCGACCACAGCGCGCCCTGGAACTTCGCGATGAGCTCGAAATCGCCGTCGACGTCCTCGTAGGCCGCGACGGGCGTCAGGAAATCGCGCGCGTTGGCGAGGCCGTTCGATCCGATCGGGCCGAGCTCGGGCAGGCGCAGTGCGGTGCCGAAGTTCTCGGCGACGTAGCCGCGCGCCTCGCCGTCGGGCAGCTCGACGCGGAAGCGGATGCCGCGCGGGATCACGGCGATCTCCTGCGGCTCGATCTCGACGATGCCGAGCTCTGTGCACAGGCGAAGTCGCCCCAGCTGCGGCACGACCAGAAGCTCGGCGTCGGCGTCGTAGAAGAACCGCCCCTGCATCGGGCGGTTCGCCGTGTAGACATGAATGCCGCAGCCTGCCTGGGCCGCCGCGCTGCCGTTGCCGGCGATCGTGTAAAGGCCATCGAGGAAATCGGTCGGTTGCTGCGGCAGTGGAAACGGATCCCAGCGCAGCTGATTCGGCGAGGCGGGAGCCTCGTCGAACCGGTTGTGGAAGCGCGCGTGCTCGCGCGGCTCGAACGCGCCGTGCAGTGCGGCCGGACGGATCCGGTACAGCCAGCTGCGCCGGTTGAAGTGGCGCGGCGCCGTGAACGCGGTGCCGGAGATCTGCTCGGCGTAAAGGCCGTGCGCGACCTTCTGCGGAGAGTTGCGGCCGACCGGCAGCGTGCCGGCGACGGCTTCGGTCGCGAACTCGTTGCCGAAGCCCGATTGGTAGGCGCCGGCCGTCTTCGCGCCGAGATCTTCACGACTCATGCGATTCACGTCGAACCTCCTGGCCTTGGGCGCGGGACGAACCCCGCCTCACGGCGTCGAACATAGGGTGGGCTTCGGCCCACCGGCGATCAAGGTCCTCAGAGCACGCCGCGGCGCATCTGATCGCGCTCGATCGATTCGAACAAAGCCTGGAAGTTGCCTTCGCCGAAACCCTCGTTCCCTTTGCGCTGGATGATCTCGAAGAAGATCGGGCCGATGCAGTTCTGCGTGAAGATCTGCAGGAGCTTGCGCTGCCTGGTCTCGGGATCGGCGTCGATGAGGATCTTGTTCCGCGCGAGGCGCGGCACGTCCTCGCCGTGGTTCGGCACGCGCGCGTCGATGACTTCGTAGTATGTTTCCGGCGTGTCGAGAAACTCGACGCCGGCCGCGCGCATCGCCTCGACCGTCTCGTAGATCGTGTCGGTGAAGCAGGCGATGTGCTGGATGCCCTCGCCGTGGTACTGGTCGAGGTATTCGTTGATCTGCGACTTCGGGTCGGACGATTCATTGAGCGGAATGCGCACCAGCCCGTCCGGTGCGGTCATCGCCTTCGAGACGAGGCCGGTCTTGACGCCCTTGATGTCGAAATAGCGGATCTCGCGGAAGTTGAACAGGCGCTCGTAGTAGTCCGCCCATTTCGCCATGTTGCCGAAATAGAGATTGTGCGTCAGATGGTCGATGAAGGTCAGACCGAAGCCTTTCGGATGGCGATCGACGCCCGGCAGGTATTCGAACTCGCTCTCGTAGACCTCACCCTTGTCGCCGTAACGATCGACGAGATAGAGCATGCAGCCGCCGATGCCGGTGATCACCGGCGCGTCGACCGCCTTGGTGGCTTCCTTCGACGCGATCGGCTCGGCGCCGTTCGCAAGCGCCTGCTCACGCACCCACGCGGCCGGCTTCTCGAAGCGGATGGCGAATCCGCACGCGCAAGGACCGTGCTGCGCGGCAAACTCGGCCGCGAACGAATCGGGCTCTTCATTGACCAGGAAGTTGCACCCGCCCTGCCGGTACAGCGTGACCTTCTTCGTGCGATGGCGCGCCACCGCGGTGAAGCCGAGCTTCGGAAACAGCGCGTGCAGCGTGTTCGGATCCGGCGCGGCGAACTCCACGAACTCGAAGCCGTCGACACCCATCGGGTTCTCGAACGTGGTGACCTGCATGCCGAGATTGGGCTGGGCGTTCATGGCATTCTCCGTGGGGCTTCGACGAAAATGCGGCCGGCGGCCGCGGCTGCAACGGCGCGTCATGGACGATCGCCGGATTCTCCTTTATAGTTTCATTTGAAACCATTTGCAAGGCCGGCACCTTGGTCGATCACGCCCCGCTCGAGCTCGAACGCTTCCTGCCCTACCGCCTCTCGATCCTTTCGAACCGCGTCAGCCAGGCGATCGCGCGCGAATACACCGACCGGTTCAGCCTCTCGATGACCGAATGGCGCGTCATGGCCGTGCTCGCTCGCTTCGACGGCGAAGGGTTGTCCGCGCGCGAAGTCGCCGAGCGCACGGCGATGGACAAGGTGGCCGTCAGCCGCGCGCTGGCACGGCTGACCTCGGCCGGCCGCGTCAGCCGCTCGACGCACAATGGCGACAAGCGGCGCTCGGTGCTGCGCCTGACCGCGAGGGGCTGGAAGATTCACGACGCCGTCGCGCCGCGCGCGCGGGCGCACGAGCGCGAGCTGCTCGCTCACCTCTCGGCCGACGAGAAGCGCGTGCTGACGCAGATTCTGGACAAGCTCGCGCCGGTGGAATGAGCGCAAGCCCGCTCGGCCTGGCGAACTCAGCGCACGCCGTGCATCAGCTTGTTGATCAGCGGCGCGATCAGCACCAACAGAGCACCCGCGATCACCAGCGACCAGAACCCGAAGGTGTAGCCGCTCAGGGCCGACGTCGTCGTCATGCCCGTCTCGCCGCTGACCATGCCGGCGAAGATGCCCGACAGGTTGTTGCCGATGCCTGTGGAAAGGAACCAGCCGCCCATGCCGAAGCCGACCAGGCGCATCGGCGCGAGCTTGGTCACCATCGAGAGGCCGATGGGCGACAGGCAGAGCTCGCCCACCGACTGGATGACGTAGACCATGAACAGCGTCCAGAACGGAATCTTGCCCGCGTCATCGACCAGACGGGACAGCGCGAACATCAGCAGCAGGAACGCAAGGCCGTTGAAGACGAGGCCGAAGCCGAATTTGCGAGGAATGGACGGTTCGCGGTTCCGCCGCCCCAGCCACACCCAGATCGCCGCGACCAGCGGCGCGAGCGTGATGATGGCCAGGGAGTTCACCGACTGGAACCAGGCGACCGGGAACGTCCACGAGCCGAACTCGCGATCGACGATGTTCTGCGCGAGGAAGTTGAACGAGCTGCCGGCCTGCTCGAAGAAGCACCAGAACAGCACGTTGAACGCGAAGATGATCAGCATCGCGATCGCCTTGTCGCGCTGCACGGCGCCTTCGCGGACGCCCTCGACGAGGATCATCGCGCAGAGGCCGACGAACATCGCGGTCAGGATCCACTGCAGCGAGCGCGCGTCGAGCTCCAGCAGGAAGAACACGACGGGCACCGCGACGATGGCGCCGATCAGGACGTAGAGCACGTTCTGCTTGGGCGCACGCTCGGCGGCGGGCCGGCCGATCTCGCCGAGCTGGCGGCGGCCGAACCAGAACCAGACGAGGCTGATCAGCATGCCGATGCCGGCGGCCATGAAGACCACCTTGTAAGCAGGCATCGTCTCGCTGCCGAAGACCCGGTTGGCGAGCCAGCCGGTCAGGATCGGCGCCACGAACGCGCCGAGATTGATGCCCATGTAGAAGATCGTGAAGCCCGCATCGCGGCGGCGGTCGCCTGCCGCGTAGAGCTTGCCGACCATCGTCGAGATGTTCGGCTTGAAGAGCCCGTTGCCGACGATGATCGTGGCGAGCCCGAGCTTGAACACCTCCATGCTCGGATACGCGATCGCGAACAGGCCGGCCGACATGATGACCGCACCCAGCAGGATCGAGCGCTGGTAGCCCAGCAGCCGGTCGGCGATGTAGCCGCCGCCGATCGAAGCCGCGTACACGAGGGCGAGATAGGCGCCGTAGATCAGGTTGGCCGGCGCCTCGCCGGTGCCGGAACCCGCGTAGAATTGCGCTACGACATAGAGCACCAGCGCCCAGCGGATGCCGTAGAACGCGAAACGCTCCCAGAATTCGGTCATGAACAGCATCCAGAGCGGACGCGGGTGACCGAGGGTCTCGGGGAACGCAGGCGGCGTGGCGGCCTCGCTGGCGGTGGCGGACATGGTTCCCCCTGGGAATCGGCTCGGAAAAATCGCGGTGTACCCGGAGCCGGGGGCCGCCGTCAAATCGCGGCGAGGCATATGAGCGGTCGCTGGCGCGCCGCCCGTCGCTTGGAGCATCGCGGAACGGGCCGGGCCGGGGCCCGCCGGCCGCGGATCAGGAGCCGATCTCCGTCCGCACGTCGATCAGTTCGGGGAAGAACGTCAGGTCGAGCGCCTTCTTGAGGAATGCGACGCCGGACGAGCCGCCGGTGCCCCGCTTGAAGCCGATGATGCGCTCCACGGTCTTCATGTGGCGGAAGCGCCAGAGCTGAAAGCTCTCCTCGATGTCGATGAGCTGCTCGCAGAGGTGATACTCCGGCCAGTAGTCCTTCGCGTTCTCGTAGATGCGCTTGAACACCGGCGTAAGCTCCGGCGCGCGCTTGTGTGGTTGCGACACGTCGCGCTCGAGCAGGTGCGCCGGCACGGCATGCCCGCGCCGCGCGAGATAACGCAGGAATTCGTCGTACAGGCTCGGCTCGGCCAGCGTCTTGCGCAGCGTCGCCTGCGCGGCCGGGTCGTGACTGAACACCTTCAGCATGTCGGCGTTCTTGTTGCCGAGCAGGAATTCGAGCTGGCGGTATTGCAGCGACTGGAAGCCCGACGATGCGCCGAGCAGCGGCCGGAACTGCATGTATTCCGAAGGCGTCAGCGTCTCCAGCACGGCCCACTGCTCGAACAGCTGGCGCTGCACCTGCTTGACGCGCGCCAGCACCTTGAGCGTCGTGTCGACGTCATCCTCGCGCAGGCGGGCGATCGCCTCGCGCAGCTCGTGGATGATCAGCTTCATCCACAACTCAGCGACCTGATGCTGGACGATGAACAGCATCTCGTCGTGGTGCGGCGGATCGGTCAGTGGCTGCTGCGCGGTCAGCAGCGTGTCGAGCCTGAGATAGCCGCCGTACGACACGCGATCGCGTAGGTCGAGCTCGATGCCCTGCTCGAGCGGGCGCAGATTCTCCGGGTCGGTCATGGCTCGCGCTGGCGGGAAGAAAGATTCCCAGTGTAACAAAAGCATGTCCTGCGGCTGCTCGCGGCAAGACGTCGCGCCAGGACGAGATCGCCGCTGCGGCTCGCACAGCGGGAGGAAACGCGTTGTTGCGTTTCCGTAAATCCGGCCTGCAATGCTGCGTCGAGCCTTGCGCGGCCATGGGCGCCTTGCTTACTGTTCCAGCCCCGCCGCGCCGGAACGGCGCCGCCCGGCGAGCGGCGCCTGCACCGCGCCCTCGCGACGTATTCCCGGAGGTTTCGTGTCGATCGCCGCCACTTTCGAGATCGAATACCTGCAGTACCTTTCCGCGGACGGCAAGCTCGTCCGCGACGACTTGCCGGCGTTCGCGCGCGACATCAAGCAGCTCGTCGAGCTTTACAAGCTGATGGTGTTCACGCGCGTGTTCGACGGCAAGGCCATCGCGCTGCAGCGCACCGGCAAGCTCGGCACCTACGCGAGCTGCCTCGGCCACGAGGCCGCGCACGTCGCGATCGGCAGCGCGATGCAGGAGGACGACGTGCTGGCGCCGATGTACCGCGAGTACGGCGCGCAGTTCTACCGCGGCGTGAAGCCGCGCGAAGTGCTGCTCTACTGGGGCGGCGACGAGCGCGGCAACGATTTCTCCGGCCCGCCGCACGACTTCGCCTGGGCTGTGCCGATCGCGACGCAGTGCCTGCACGGCGCGGGCGCTGCGCTCGCCTTCAAGATCCGCAAGGAGCCGCGTGTCGCCGTCACCGCCGTCGGCGACGGCGGCTCGTCGAAGGCCGACTTCTACGGCGCGATCAATGTCGCGGGCGCGATGCAGCTTCCGCTCGTCGCGGTCATCGTCAACAACCAGTGGGCGATCTCGGTGCCGCGCAAGATGCAGACCGGCGCGGCAACGCTGGCGCAGAAGGGCATCGCCGCCGGTCTCGAATGCGTACAGGCCGACGGCAACGACCTCATCGCGATGCGCGCGGCGCTCGACCACGCGATCAAGCGCGCGCGGCACGGGCACGGCGGCACGGTCATCGAAGCCGTGACGTACCGCCTCTCCGATCACACGACCGCCGACGACGCGCGGCGCTATCGCCCCGACGACGAAGTGAAGGCCGCCTGGGAGCGCGAGCCGCTGAAGCGATTGAAGACGTACCTGATCTCGCTCAACGCCTGGACCGAGAAAGAGGAAGAAGCGTGGAAAGCCGACTGCGCGACGCGCGTCGACGCCGAAGTCAACGCCTACCTCGAAACGAAGTCGCAGCCGATCGAGGCGATGTTCGATTACACGTACGCGGAACTGCCGGCGGATCTCGCCGCGCAGCGGGATGCGGCGCTGGCCGCGGAGAAACCTCACTAGCTCGTCGTTCCCGCGAAGTCGGGAACCTAGCGACTTGATGTTCGCAACACAGAGGCACTGGGTCCCCGCTTTCGCGGGGACGACGGAAAATAGAAGACATGGCCCAAATCACTCTCATCGAAGCCGTCACGCAGGCGCTCGCTCACGAGATGAAGGCCGACGACTCTGTCGTCGTGCTCGGCGAGGACGTCGGCGTCAACGGCGGCGTGTTCCGCGCGACGGTCGGCCTGCAGCAGAAGTTCGGCCCGGAGCGCGTCATCGATACGCCTCTCGACGAGACGACGATCGCGGGGCTCACGGTCGGCCTCGCCGCGCAGGGCATGAAACCGGTCGCCGAGGCGCAGTTCGAAGGCTTCATCTATCCGATGATGGAACAGATCGCCTGTCACGCGGCGCGCCTTCGCACGCGCACGCGCGGGCGCATGAGCTGCCCCGCCGTGTTCCGCGCGCCGTGGGGCGGCGGCATTCGCGCGCCGGAGCACCACTCCGAGGCGAACGAGCATCTCTTCACCAACATTCCCGGGCTGCGCGTGGTGCTGCCGTCGTCGCCGGGGCGCGCGTATGGCCTTCTGCTCGCGGCGATCCGCGATCCCGATCCGGTGATCTTCTTCGAGCCCAAGCGCATCTATCGTCAGTACAAGGAGGACGTCGCCGACGACGGCGAAGCGCTGCCGCTGGATGTCTGCTTCGTGCTGCGTGACGGCGGCGACGTCACGCTGGTGACCTGGGGCGCGCAGGTCAAGGAGACGCTCGAGGCGGCCGACGCGCTCGCCGAGGAAGGCATCGGCGCCGAAGTCATCGATGTCGCGACGCTGAAGCCGCTCGACTTCGACACGATCCGCGAATCGGTCGCGAAAACCGGCCGCTGCGTCATCGTCCACGAAGCGCCGCGCACGGCGGGCTTCGGCGCGGAGATCGCGGCGCGCGTCGCCGAGGAATGCCTGTACGACCTTCTGGCGCCGGTCGAGCGCGTGACCGGCTACGACACGCACATTCCGCTGTACCGGCTGGAAATGAAATATCTTCCCAGCGTCGAGCGGATCGTCGCGGCGGCGAAACGCGCCCTCGCGGTGTCCTGACGCGACCGCCCGCCGTCATTCCGGCGGAAGCCGGAATCCAGTTTCGGCGGGAAAAGCTCAATGGGTCCCGGCTTTCGCCGGGACGACGGGAAAGAACATGGCCAATCTGAAAACTTTCCACCTCCCCGACCTCGGCGAAGGCCTACCGGACGCGACGATCGTCGAATGGCTCGTCAAGGAAGGCGGCGCGGTCAAGCTCGACGAGCCGCTCGTCTCGATGGAGACCGCGAAGGCCGTCGTCGAGGTGCCGTCGCCGTTCTCGGGCAAGCTCGTCAAGGTGCACGGCCAGGCCGGCGACGTGATCGCCACGGGTGCGGCGCTTGCCGAGTTCGAGATCGATCCGAAGCTGCCGCAGCGCGCGGAGGCCGAAGCGACGGGCCACCACCATGCACCGGCAAAGCCCGCGAAAGGCGCAGCCGCCGCGGTGGGCAAGGGAGCCGGCAGCGAGGCGCCCGACCGCAAGGGTGTGGTGGCATCGGATGAAGGCGGCGAGATCGTGGAGAACGACGACGCAGGGCGCGCCGACGAAGGCACGGTGGTCGGTGCGATGCAGACCAGCGATCGCGTGCACGCCGAACAAGCGACCAGCGTCGGCGGCGTGAAGGCCGTGCCGGCGGTGCGCGCGCTGGCGAAGAAGCTCGGTGTCGATCTCGCGCGTGTCGCGCCGAGCGGCGCCGGCGGCGTGGTGACGATGAAGGACGTCAAGGATGCAGCGGCGGCGGGCACCGCGAAGCTCGGCGCCGCGCCGGCGCGTTCCGCTGCGTCCTCACCCGGCACGTTCGCGCCGGCCACGCCTGCGGGAAGCGGCGAAAGAACGCAGCTTTCCGCGGCAGGCAAGCCGATGCGCACGATGCCGCCGACGGTCAAGGCGACGGGCCAGCCCGAACAGCTGAAGGGCGTGCGCCGCAACATGGCCCGCGTGATGGCCGACGCCCACGCGAAGGTCGTGCCGACGACGCTCGCCGACGACGCGGACATCAATGCCTGGCTGCCCGGCAACGACATCACGGTGCGCCTGATCCGCGCGATCGTGCGCGCGTGCAAGGCCGTGCCCGCGCTGAATGCGTGGTTCGACGGCGAAAACCTCACGCGCACGCTGCACCCGCACGTCGACATCGGCATCGCGGTCGACACCGACGACGGGTTGTTCGTGCCGGCGCTGCGCAACGCGGATATGCTCGACGCCGCGGGCGTGCGTGCCGCGGTGAACCGCCTGCGCGCCGACGTGGAAAACCGCAGCATCGCGCCCTCCGAGCTGACCGGCTACACGATCTCGCTGTCGAATTTCGGCATGTTCGCCGGACGTTACGCGACACCTGTCGTCGTGCCGCCGTGTGTCGCGATCGTCGCGGCGGGCCGCGGGCGCTACCAGATGACGCCGGTCATGGGCGGCTTCGAGTCGCACCGCGTGATTCCACTCTCGCTGACGTTCGATCATCGCGCGGCGACCGGCGGCGAAGCCGCACGGTTCCTCAGGACCATGCTCGACGACCTGGCGTTGGCGCAGTGAAGCCGGGATTCGGGATTCGGGATTCGGGAAAAGCTACGAGATCATTTCGGTGGAGATGCCTTCGTCCATACGATGAACGCGTGAGCCATGCATCGCAGCCGCCTCAGCACGATCGTCATCGATTGCCGCGTCGATGATCTGAAAACCGCGGCCGATTTCTGGAGCCGCGCGTTCGGCAAGCCGGTCGAATCGTACGACGAGGACGGTGACGGCAAATACGCGCGGCTCGCGACGGGTGCGGACGAACCGATCATCCTGTTGCAGAAGGTTGGTCACGATAGCCGCGTGCATCTCGATATCGAAACCGACGACATCGAGGCCGAGGTGAAGCGCCTCGAGGGGCTGGGTGCGAAGCGCGTCGCGGCGCCGCACGGCGGACGCTGGGTCGTCATGGAAGCGCCGTCCGGCCAGCGCTTCTGCGTCGTGCGTCAGCAGCGGAAGCCGTTCGGGCCGCACGTCAACGAGTGGCCGGATTGACGCCACCGCGCGTCCCACCATAGGCTGGGTTCAGCCCACCGTGGTTTCCAATGATGGCGCGCGAAACCGGTGGTGGGCCGAAGCCCGCTCTATGCGGGAATCGGTGTTCGGAAACGAGAACGATGAGCCCTGCTGACCGCCGGCCGCTGGCATCGCGTGATACGGCGTGGGCGCGGCGCCTCGCCGCGGCACTCGCACGATCAGCGGTGACGCCGAACCAGATTTCCATGCTCAGCGTCGTGTTCGCCGGGCTCGGCGCCTGGGCGCTCGTCGGTGCGCGGCCTCTGCCACTGATCGGCGCCGCGGTGTGCGTGCAGCTTCGGCTTCTCTGCAATCTGATCGACGGCATGGTCGCGATCGAAGGCGGCAAGCAATCGCCCGTCGGCGCGATCTACAACGAGTTTCCGGATCGCATCGCCGATTCCCTGCTCATCGTCGCGCTCGGCTACGCCGCGTGGGTGCCATGGGTCGGCTGGCTTGGCGCCCTCCTCGCAGCGCTCACCGCCTACGTCCGCGCGACCGGAGGCGCGCTGGGTTTCGCGCAGGATTTTCGCGGGCCGATGGCGAAACCGCAGCGGATGGCCGTGTTGACCGCTGCCTGCCTCATCGGCGCGGCGGAGCTCCACTGGAACGGGACGCGCCATGCACTGCTCGCCGCGGCGATCGTGATCGCGGCCGGTTCCGCGTTCACCTGCGCGACGCGAACTCTCGAGCTTGCGCGCCGGCTGAGCGAGAAGGCTTGAGTCTTGGCCTCCGCGAGGGCTGCTCCGCCGCCGTGCGCCGGCGCGTAAGCGGCCGCCCCACTTCCGCGCCGTTCGCCGGAGGCAGCCGCGCGCAGCCCGCCGCGCGCGAGTTCCGTAGAATCCCTCCCTGCCTGCCGGCTGCACCGCGGTGGCAAGGCGTGTATGATGCGCGCCCTTTGTTTTATCCATTCATCCGTATAGAAGGATATTCGCCGCGATGACGAGCTACCTCTTCACCTCCGAGTCGGTGTCCGAAGGCCATCCGGACAAGGTCGCCGACCAGATCTCCGACGCCGTCCTCGACGCGATCCTCGCGCAGGACAAGCGTGCGCGCGTCGCCTGCGAGACGATGGTCAAGACGGGTGTCGCGATCGTCGCCGGCGAGATCACGACGAACGCGTGGGTCGACATCGAGGCGCTCGCCCGCAAGGTCATCAACGACATCGGCTACACGGATTCCGAGGTCGGCTTCGACGGCCACACCTGCGGCATCCTGAACCTCATCGGCAAGCAGTCTCCCGACATCAACCAGGGCGTCGATCGCAAGAATCCCGAGGAGCAGGGCGCCGGCGACCAGGGCCTGATGTTCGGCTACGCGACGAACGAGACGCGCGAGATGATGCCGGCCGCGATCTACTACTCGCACCGGCTCGTCGAACAGCAGGCAAAGGTGCGCAAGGCGAAGAAGTCGCCACTGCCGTGGCTGCGCCCGGACGCGAAGTCGCAGGTGACGCTGCGCTACGAGGACGGCAAGGCCGTCGCCATCGACGCCGTCGTGCTGTCGACGCAGCACGATCCTTCGGTCAAGTACAAGGACCTCAAGGAAGGCGTCATGGAGCACGTCATCAAGCCCGTGCTGCCGGCGAAGTGGGTCCACAAGGGCACGAAGTTCCACATCAACCCGACCGGCAAGTTCGTCATCGGCGGTCCGGTCGGCGACTGCGGCCTGACGGGACGCAAGATCATCGTCGACACGTACGGCGGCTGGGCGCGCCACGGCGGCGGTGCGTTCTCCGGCAAGGATCCGTCGAAGGTCGACCGCTCGGCCGCGTACGCCGCGCGCTACGTCGCGAAGAACATCGTCGCCGCCGGCATCGCGGACCGCTGCGAGATCCAGGTCAGCTACGCGATCGGCGTCGCGCATCCCACTTCGATCTCGGTGACGACGTTCGGTACCGGCAAGATCGGCGACGACAAGATCGAGAAGCTGATCCGCAGGCACTTCGATCTGCGCCCGTACGGCATCCTCCAGATGCTCGACCTCGTGCACCCGATGAATCAGCCGACCGCCACGTACGGCCACTTCGGCCGCACGCCTTACAACGTCAATCTCGACAACGGCGAGGCGTTCACGGCGTTCTCCTGGGAAAAGACCGACAAGGCGGAGCTGCTCCGCGCGGAGGCGAAGCTGAAATAGCCCGCCATCACGGCGATGGATGTGAAAAAAGCCGCCTTCGGGCGGCTTTTGTTGTCCGAGGTCGCAGGCTCGGGTTCAGCCGTGATCGCAGTTGAAGTAGCCTATCGGCGCAGTCCGCATCCGGCTTCGGGTCCGCGGACGTTCCGTCCCGCTCCCGATCAGGTGACACGATGCGCTCATTCCCGGCCGGCTCCCTCCTGCGCGCGCTGCTCGCCCCGGCCCTCACGATCGCGCTGCTCGCGTCGGAACGCGCCCATGCCGAGCGCCTCGAATCGCCGCTGGAGCAGATGTACGCACCGGACGCCGCCATCGTCTCGGGGCGGCTGGTCGAAATCAACCCGGTCGGCCGCATCGTCATCGAGCGCGGTGACGTGCTGCACGGCAAGCCGCGCCCGCCGGAGAAGATCGACGCGCGCGTGCCGCGCGAAGTGCTCGACAGCCTCGTCGTCGGGGAGCGCTACGTGATCGCGTATTCGACGCTCCGGCGCGACCCGCGCAATCCGGGGCGCATGGCGCCGAATCCGGACGGCGCCGTCGTGCTGGTCCGTCCCGGCATCGAGCCCGCCCTGTTCCGCGACACCAAGGCAATCCGCGCGATTCTGAAGACCGGACGCAGCGAGCACGGGCGCGAGTCGCGCAAGCTGATCGATCTCCTCGTGGCCGCGCTCGCCGGGGACGATCCGCAGCTCAAAAACCTCGCCGCCGGCGAATTTGCCTATGAGCCCGAGCTCGGCGAGCGTCTGAAGGACGCCGACCGCGCGGCCATCGAGCGGGCCGTGCGGAATGTAAAGACGCCCGTGAACGTCCGCGCGATGCTGCTCGAAGGAGCGGCGCGGCAGCCGAAGACCTTGGGCGACTGGTGGCGGAGCGCCGCGCTCGAGATAGTGACAACTACGCCCGTGGACGGATATTCTGATGCGGCTTCGGACCCAGTTCTGCTGGTTCTCACTGCGCTCGAAGTGCTGGACCGGTACGAGGTCCGGGTTCCGCCGGAGACGCTCAAGCGCTGGGTGTGGAACCCGAATCCGCCGCTGGTCGAGCGGGTTTGCGTGATGTTGCGGCGGGAAGCGCCCGGCGAGGAACGATCGACGATCCAGCATGCGCTGGCCGATCCCAGGCTGCCGGAAGCGACCCGCAAATTCCTCAACGATCATCTGCGCCAGCTCGATCGGATCGACGAGCGGAAGAAGGCGCGGAAGGAAGGATCCGGCTGATCGTGATCTCGACGCGGATTCGGCGGCTGTCCGCGATCGAAGCTCTCGTGAGCCGCTACGTCAATCGTTGGGGAGTATCCGACAATGCCTTTGCTGCGTTATCTGCCCGCCGCGCTCGGTGTGGCATCCCTGTGCGCATCCGGCACGGCCGGCGCGATCACGCCGGACAAGCATCCAACCGTCATCTATGCGAGCCGGCATGACGTCTCGGCACCGATGCGCGACATCGTGCGCAACATGCCGCCGCAGGCGCCGCAAGGCACCGAGGAAGAGCCCTACCTCATTCCGAATTTCATCCTGAAGCCGAGCGGGATCGTGGGCAAGAAGCCCAACCTGCCGACGATTCAGCGCGCGCCGCTCGGCATCAGCGCGCCGCCCATCGATCTCAGCTTCGAAGCCATCGACTCGTCGACCTCGGGCTGCGGCTGCCTGCCGCCCGACACCAACGGCGACGTCAGCGACCAGCATTACATCCAGTGGGTCAACTCGCGCTGGGCGGTCTATGACAAGACCGACGGCTCGGTCGTGCAGGGCCCGACCAACGGCAACTCGTTCTTCGTCGGCTTCGGCGGCAAGTGCGAGACGACGAACTCCGGCGACCCGATCGCCCTCTGGGATCCGCGCGCCGAACGCTGGGTCATGAGCCAGTTCGTGACAAGCGCGCCGTTCGCGCAGTGCGTGGCGGTGTCGCAGACCTCCGACCCGCTCGGCACCTACGACCGTTACGAGTTCAACTGGTCCGCATTCGGCGACTATCCCAAGATGGGCGTCTGGACCGACGACTCCGGAAGCCAGGACGCCTACCTCCTGACCACGCACGAGTTCCAGGGTCAGGCTTTCCTCGGCGCCGCGTTCATCGCGCTCGAGCGCGACAAGATGCTGGCCGGCGATCCGACCGCCGCGATGGTGCGCTTCGGCGGCAACGACGCGTACGGCGTCGAGCCGCTCAATCTGGTCGGCACGATCGACGCGCCGGCCAACGCCTGCGGCGCGTTCACGCATTTCGACGCGAACACCAGCGAATACCTCTTCTGGGACATCTGCCTCGACTGGGCGACGCCGGCGAACTCGACGATCTCGTCGCCGACGCGCATCCAGGGCGCACCGTTCGTGCCGTACTTCGATGAAGTGCCGCAGCAGGGCACCAGCGCGGGCCTCGATTCGTTCGGCACGCACATCATGTACCGCGCGAACGCACGCGCGTTCCCGCCCGATGCGCCGACGCGCATCTCGCTGGTCGTCAACCACGTCGTGCAGGGCGCCGACACGCAGGCCGGCGTCAACTGGCTGCACTTCAATCTCGACGATCACGGCGTGCCGTTCACGCAGCCGACGCCGCTGGACAAGACGTTGATCGAGGAAGGCGTGTACGCGCCCGACACCGACAACCGCTGGATGGGTGGCATCGCCATCGACGGCAGCGGCAACATCGGCGTCGGCTACTCGAAGTCGAGCGAGTCGATCCACCCGCAGATCATGATCTCGGGCCGCACCTCCGAAGATCCGCCGGGCACGCTCGAGGACGAGCAGAACTGCGTCGAAGGGCTCGCCAACGGCTCGCAGACTCACAACGCCAATCGCTGGGGCGACTACTCGTCGATGAGCGTCGACCCGGTCGACCAGTGCACGTTCTACTTCACGACCGAGTACTACCCGACCACGTCGGTCGCCTCCTGGCACACGCGCGTGTGCACCTTCAAGTTCCCGAGCTGCGGCGATCCGGATTACCAGCTCGTGGCCGACTCGCCGCGCCGCATCGAGGTCTGCGGTGCGTCCTCGTCGTCCGATCCGCAGTACACGATCCGCGCCGGCGTGCTGAACGGCTTCAGCGGGCCGGTGAATCTCGTGGCCAACGGCGTGCCCGCCGGCGCGACGGCCGATTTCTCGGCCAATCCGATCAACGCGCCGGGGTCGAGCGTGCTCACGATCACCGGCGGTGCCGCGCTGCCCTCCGGCGAGTATCCGATCACGGTCGACGGCACCAGCGGCGCGTCGACGCGCACGCTCTCGCTCTCGCTCGGCGTCTCGGCGAATGCGCCGGAGGCAGTGCAGCTGATTGCGCCGGCGGATACCGCGGCCGAAGTGAAGGTGCGTCCGACGCTGAGCTGGGGCAGCGGCGTCAATGACCGCCTCTTCGGCGACGGTTTCGATGGCACGCCTCTCCCACCGCCGCCCGGCGGCACGACGGATGCGCTGAGCTACACGGTCGAAATCGCGACCGACAGCGCGTTCACCAACGTCGTCGCGAGCGCTACCGTCGAGACGACCACCTGGACCGCCGACGTCACGCTCGACTCGACCACGACGTACTACTGGCGCGTCACGCCGCACAATTACTGCGGCGACGGTCCGGTCTCGGCGACGTTCTCGTTCACGACCGGCGTACCCGGCCAGTGCCCGTCCGGCACGACCGCGTCGCCGCTCTACGAGGACGCGTTCGAAAACGGCACGAACGGCTGGACCACGAGCGGCTCCGGCGGCACCAACTGGACGCAGAACACGCCGCCCTCCGGCACCGGCATGAGCACGACCGCCTGGCTGATCCCGAACAACTCGACGACCAGCGATCGCATGCTCGATACGCCGTCGATCACGCTGCCCGCCTCCGCACAGTCCGTGATCCTCTCGTTCGACGCCTACCACAAGGCCGAGCAGAACGGCCCTGGCTTCTGCTGGGACGTCGCCTCGATGGAGTACTCGACTGACGGCAACACGTTCGAGTATCTCGACGGCGGCCACTTCTTCACCGATCCGTACAACGGCTTCGCGTCGAACGACACGCCGGTCGGCAGCCGCGAGGGCTGGTGCTTCCCGGGCCCGGCAGGCTCGAACCAGCCGACACACTCGATCGTCGATCTCGATAGCTTCATCGGCCAGACGATCAAGCTGCGCTATCGCATGACGACCGACGGCAACACGACAGCGCCCGCGCCGAACGGGTTCATCATCGACAACTTCAAGATCGAGGTCTGCGAGTAATCCTCTCGCCTGCGGTTCGAAGCAGGTTTGCGCCGCCGTCCTTCGGGACGGCGGTTTTTTTTCCGGGTCCTGCTCGCTGGATTTGCCTAATCGGCTGAGAACGGCGGGAGGGCCGAGCCGCCAAATATCGCTTCATCGCGAACAAGCGATATAATCCCCTCCCCCGCCCGCCAAGGGGCGCTGCGACCCGGTGAGCCTGCAACTCGCAGGCGGCCGCACGAGCATGTGCGGCATTCGAACGGGCCAGGCTTGGCAGGCATCCTTTTCAACGGCGCCCGTTCGAATCCGGAGAAGTCATCCATGAACGCTGTCGTCAGGAATTCACCCGCCCAGGACTTCAGGGTCCGCGATCTCGCGCTCGCCGATCTCGGCCGCAGGCGCATCCGCATGGCCGAGGAGGAAATGCCCGGCCTGATGTCGATCCGCGCGAAGTACGCGCCGCAGAAGCCGCTCGCGGGCGTGCGTGTGACCGGTTCCCTGCACATGACCAAGGAAACCGCGGTACTGATCGAGACGCTGTCCGCGCTCGGCGCGTCGGTGCGCTGGGCCTCGTGCAACATCTTCTCGACGCAGGACGACGCGGCCGCCGCGATCGCGGCGAGCGGCGTTCCCGTCTTCGCGTGGAAAGGCGAGACGCTCGAGGAATACTGGGACTGCACGCTGGACGCGCTCACGCATCCCGGCATGAAGGGTCCCGAGCTCGTCGTCGACGACGGCGGCGACGTGACGCTGCTGATCCACAAGGGCGTGCAGATGGAGGACGGCGACGACTGGGTGCACACGCCGTCGTCGAACCATGAGGAACAGGTCATCAAGAATCTCCTCAAGCGCACCGCGAAGGAGCGCCCGGGCTTCTGGAAGCAGGTCGCAAAGGACTGGCGCGGCGTGTCGGAGGAAACGACGACCGGCGTGCACCGCCTCTACCAGCTCGCCGAGGCCGGCAAGCTGCTGGTGCCCGCGATCAACGTCAACGACTCGGTCACGAAGTCGAAGTTCGACAATCTCTACGGCTGCCGCGAGTCGCTCGCCGACGGCATCAAGCGCGCCACCGACCTCATGGTCGCGGGCAAGGTCGCGGTCGTCTGCGGCTACGGCGACGTCGGCAAGGGCTCGGCGCACTCGCTGCGCGGCTTCGGCGCGCGCGTCATCGTCACCGAGATCGATCCGATCAACGCGCTGCAGGCCGCGATGGAAGGCTTCGAGGTCACGACGGTCGAGGACACGCTGGGCCGCGCCGACATCTACGTCACGACCACCGGCAACAAGGACGTCATCACGCTCGAACACATGCAGCGCATGAAGCACGACGCACTGGTCTGCAACATCGGCCACTTCGACAACGAGATCCAGATGGATCGCCTCAACG